>NZ_JCBAPH010000010.1:0-15044 GCF_059818345.1 Mechercharimyces mesophilus
CATGGTTCGCTCACTGATCACATCTCTTTCACTCAATAAGGATCCGGCCCTCTATCTCTGCGACCTGAAAGGGGGTGTAGAGCTCTCCCCTTTCTCTACACTCAAGCATTGCGAGGGATTTGCAATGTCGCTTCCTGGGCTCAATGCCATGCTCCGAGACATCGAAAAAGAGATGAATCGACGACTCGAAGTGATGCGATCGAATGGATCCAAGGAGTGGAAAGGTCAACGGGTCGTTTTCATTATGGATGAGATGGTTGATCTCCTCTTTCAGCCGGGAGAATCCAAGGAGGTGAAGAATGTCAAAGTTCAGGTCAAATCAGCTCTCGCTCAGATCAGCGCAAAAGGTCGGGCAGCTGCGGTCACTCTTGTGCTTTGCACGCAACGTCCTGATGCCAAAGTCCTCGATGGGATTATCAAGACGAACGTCGCAACAAAGATTGGCTTCCGTACCAGCGATGAAGTTCAAAGCAGAATCATCATCGACAGTACCGATCTCGCCTATCTTGAGGACATTCCAGGTAGAGCTCTTTTCCGGCAATCCAAGAAAGAGCGGATCCAGACATTCTTCCTCTCGGATGAAGAATCCGAACGACTTCTCAGCCACGTGGAAAGGGGAGAGATAAATGAATACACAGACACTGTTGAGGTGGACGGAGATATTGAAGATGTTGAGGACTTTGGACTATTTGACGATCCGACAGATTAGGCAACTGTGTGACTTGAAAGGGAAACGAAACGCTGAAATCACGCTCAAGAAGATGGAAGATGAGGGGTATTTGAGGTCATTCAGAGCAGACAGGATGAAGGTGTTCTATCTGGGGAAGAAGGGTCGTCAGGAAGTGGACTCCAAGGTGGTCCGTAAAAAGACGCTGGCCGTCCATCACTTCCTATCGAGAAATGATGTGTATATAAAGTTTCGCCCCGTTCAGTGGAAGGCTGAACCTGAATTAAAAATAGGTAGTGATATCATCCGGCCAGACGCATATTTTGCACTCAGAGACGGGAAGAAATACTTCCTCGAGGTAGACATCACACAGAGTATGGCTGAGAACCGTCACAAGATCGAGGAATACAAACGACTCAAGACGGCCATGAAGGAGAAGTTTCCTTCTTTGATGTTTGTGACGGTGACTCCTTTCAGGCAGAAGGAGCTAGGTAAGTTATTGGAGACATTCGATCATGTAGTGTTGACACAAGCAGACATCAAATGATATTTGAATTTGTCCAATATTGGTTATAGAATGAGTTCATAACCTAAATTGAAAAAGGAGGAAAGAAATATGAAAAAAGGGACATTAATCGGGCTAATAGCTGGAGGGGGTTGTTTGCTTCTCCTCCTCTTCATCGGAGGGCTATTCTTTCTGTTCAACCTTTTCTTAGGATTTGAATCAGGAGGGTCTGGTGAGGAAAAAGTTATTGAAACTGGAGTTGATAAAGTTTCCGAGGCTCCATATATAAGACTGCCACTCAACGTTGATGAATTCGTTCAGGGGTATGAGTATGCTGCAATATTTACAAAGGAAGAGTTTGAAAGTGACCCTATTTCTATACCCGATTCTAAACAGCTCGAGGTCAGAGAGAACCCCGAGCGAGGAGTCAACTTCATTAGTATCCTAAGTGAAGCCCCTAGTCCTGACGAAGTAGAACAAGCAACAGATGAAGAAATAATGACTGATCAGCCTATACGTGATATTAGAACGTTTAATATGGGACTTAACATAAAAGATAATTCACTAAGGCAAATTTCTTATGTAGGTGGGGAGCTTGAGATCGTAACTTTTGTAACAGTTTGCGATGCTCTAGACATAAGATCACGTTTGGAAATATCCAACCTTATCATTGATTTAAATGAGGCTATTCAGAACAACGAAGCTTCGTTTGAAAGACAAATAGACTTCGACGATCTAACAATTGATTTTAGTTGGAATAGAGGAAGCATAACCTCCTATTCATTCAAGGGGAAATAATCATGAGAGAACGGGGGCTGAACATGGAAAAATCTTTGATTCAGAAGTATTATGATGGTGAAATCACTCTCGAGGAGTACGTCAAGGAGCTATCGAAGTCCAGTAAAGCAAATCACACTCTAAAAGAATCTGAGCGAAGGGTAGAGGAGATCCTTAAGAAATAAAAAAAGACCGGACAGAGGGTACGCTGGGAAAAGCGCGGCCATGTCCGGTCTTTTTGATGTTTGGTCTCCGTATCTCTATAATGCTCTATTCGTGATTAATGGTTTCAGTTCCTTCTAAGTGAGTCATCTATTTTGGTGAAGTATAGGTCTTCGCTCTGTCGCTATCCTTATACCCCTTGGTCGTTGGATCTTGCACTACGCCCAACATCGCAAGTGCCACTAGAATCGCATCGACAACCCCCAATACCACCTCATTGATGTGTGAGCTCCATTGGAATTCAATCGCTCCTGCATCTGCTAATCCACTCACAATCAATTGTCCGATCAAAAGGAACTGAGCTACAAACCCCATTACCCACTTCTTGTTTTTAAACCGTACTCCCCAATTAATTCCCATATCTCTCATCTCCTTTTGTTTTGATCAGCCTTTTTTCGTGAACACAAAGGCATTGACTCCAAGTTTCTTCAACTTCTCAAGATATTCTTGTGCATTCTTTCGGCTGGAGAACGCTCCCGCTTGAATGGCGTACAACGTATCTTCCTTCGGCTCCGGTTTCGGGATATTCGCTCCAGCTTTGTACTTGACCCCGTAAAACTTGCATACTCCACGGCAAATATCTGCTGCTGTTTCTTTTTGGAAATCCTTATCAATCATAAGCAACGCTTCTCGTTCGTTATCCATGAACCCAGCTTCGATCAACACCGCGCTCATATCCGTTTCTCGTAGGACATGGAAGTTGGACTTTTTAATTCCACGGCCATTTTGTTTTGTACCCTTTACGATTTCTGAATAGATGCATTTGGCGACTTCCATTGTTTCCTTCGGAATCACTGGATGAACGTGCAATTCAACGCCCGAGGGATTCTTCCCCTTAAAACTAGCATCGAAGGCGTTGTAGTGTTGCGCAATGTATAGATCTACTTTTGCCTTATTTGCGTTATCCGTACGGGACTTCAAGCTCCAGTCCTTATCTCCTGGAGCAACCAATAGGGTTTTAAATCCATTATTTCTAAGTTCCTTGTCCAGGTAATAGACCACCGCCCGATTGAATTCATTTTCCTTGATCGAGCGCTTCAAACTGGCAATATACGGTGTTCGTTTCCCCGGTGTACTCATTCCGTGCCCGTCGTCCAATGCAATGTACGCATGCGCCATACTAAATCAGCCTCCTATTCCAATATTAGCGAAATGAAAAATAGCGCTTATGATGCCGCCGATTACTCCAACGACAATAGGCGCTATAAACATGGTCTTCACAATCTTTTTTGTGTCTTCCGCTACCTTGAGGGCTTCTTTGGCAATTCTCAAGGCCTCCTTGCTCTCTTCTTCTGTCTCCCTCGCTCGATCCCAACTTCCTTCAAGGCTCTCCAACCTGTGCTCGATCCGTTGTTGTCCCTTCGCCATCTCTTGTATCAGATCGAACATCTCCTTTAGAGAGATTGTCACACCTGCTTCATTCAAGTCGTCTCCTCCCTACTCTTCCTCGGACCAGACACTCATTAGCTTATTACAAGCCTTTTTTGTCGCTTCCTCTTTGGTTTCTGCCTCGATCCCAAGGTCTTCAAACTTCTTCAAGTACAACCTGTACAACGTACGAATGCTATTTTCTCCGGTATCCTCATCGGTTTCTGTCACCTCCTTTTCTTTGATCATCACCACCTCATGAGACTCGAAGTTCCCTCCGTCTTGAGGGTCTAGTTCTACATACGTTTCGGGCTCATCTTTCATGTAGATGAGGTATTTGGGCGTTTCCATTCCATCCCCTCCTATTCGCCTAATGTCCGTTTGGTTAATCCGTTGTAGCGATGACGCAGATTGCGAATCTCATCAAACAACCTCAGCCCCTGAATTGCTCCCGGCTTTCCGACTGTGATTTGAATCTTTTCTTGCTTCCCTGATACAGAAAAAGACACCGATCTCACGATGTCTGTTGTTTCTTGGCGCTTCAGGATGATTCTCACCTTATCCCCTAGTTGGAAGTCTCGTCCGTATTGAACTGCTTGAGTCTCTTGAAATTCAAACTGTACAGAGTTTTTCTCTGCGAGCTCAGCCATCTTCTCGCGTCCATACTTGAGAAGGTTTGCAACCTCGGATGACGTGTTTTCTTCATTTTTTTCTCCAGTGTACTCCTCGAAGGATTCGATTCGCCCATATAAACTGATCGAGGTGTTGTCATTGATCCGAGAGAAGACGCGCTCCACCCCTTCACCCGATCCCGCGAGCAGAAGTTGATTCGCTTGAGGACGATCTCGTCGATAGGTTGAGCTAATGATGGTCCCT
Source organism: Mechercharimyces mesophilus (assembly GCF_059818345.1). NCBI lineage: Bacteria > Bacillati > Bacillota > Bacilli > Caryophanales > Thermoactinomycetaceae > Mechercharimyces > Mechercharimyces mesophilus. The sequence continues at coordinate 4,416 of NZ_JCBAPH010000010.1, forward strand.
AAGCTTCTACTCATCACAGCGTTTCCTACCAGCTGAGGTTCCATCGTTTCGAAACGGACTTCCCACCCACTAGTGCCGTAGTACTGCCGACAGAGGATTTGGAGCGGATGCCCTCTGTATTCGCTATATTCAGCTATCCCCTGTACGAGTTGCAACATCGGCTCTCCACGAGCTCGTGACTTCTCTTCATTCGGTATCAGATATCCATTGTTGTTGTCGACGCAGTTGAGGAAGTCTAGTCGCCGAGACGACAATTCTTGTGTCTGACCAATGTTGTCCACGACAAAGGAGTGAACATGATTGGAGGCGTAACGATCTGAGCTATCCCCTTCATTTGGATATTGATCCGTATGGTAATTGGTTGTGCTACCAGGATAGAGAGAAGAGCTCATCTTAGGGCTCGCCATGTACTTAGGATGAGGCAAGGCAAGGGAATTTTGAATCCAGATCATATCACATGCCCCGGTAAGGGTGAGGAATTCACCTGCCACTGATGTCTCTTCTTCCGCGTCCAAGTAGGGTCCTGATAAAAGTAAATACCCATTACGCTCGATGTAGACTCCGCCGATCCCGCCATTGTCTGGATCATCCAAAAGAATATAAAAAAGCTGGGCACCGTCAGAATTCGCGTCCAGCTTCAATGTCCATTTCGAGACATCATTGTACTTCATTTCAACTTGAAGTGATATCCATTCGCCTATCTCCCCGACAAAACGAAAATCCTTGTTCCTCACCCGTATACGCCAGTCTGATTTCAGCGATTCCAATACTCACACCCCCCAGTAAGGTAGCCGATATTCAATCTCCAATTTAGAATCCGTATCTGATCCGCTATCAACATCCAAATCAACACCCCAACTCCCTTGAGGGATGGAAAAAAATTCATTGTAGGTATCATCCAAGTATTCGTATAGGTTTGTGCCGTCATCTAACATAATGAGCTTTTTCCCTGGTCGCATATCAAAAAGGATGTAGCGACCGGGTTCAAGGGCATAGTTCAGTTTTAGTTTTTTAATCGGAGCATTGCTGGGTCCCGTATCCGTCGTCATGACGGATGGATTAACCGCTGGACCATGGGCTTTGAGGATCGGCCATACTTCTGCATCTCCCGTATTGTCCACCCTCATCCAGGTGTGATTCCCTAACTGAAATTGTGTAGAGCTCTCATCAAATTTCATCCGATCCCCATACCACATTGGGTCGAAGGCTCGGAATTTTAAGGATACCTTCTTTTGAAAACCATATCGGCTTCGGGTCTGTTCCCCTTCCAAGCCATTCATGTATCTGCATACGAGCTGTCGCTGTTCACCTTCAGGATACAGACATAGAAGAGTAAGTGGTTTGTTGACAAGGGTGGAAGTCAGCTTTCTCACTTTCTCTCTCAAATCTTCCTCGCTGAACCCTTGTACAGAAACCGTCCGAATGACATCCCTGGGCTTCACATTCGTAAACTGATATACCGATCCCTGTTGGGAATTGGTTTCGTATTCGGCGAATTCAATCGGCGGGGCATCTGAACCTGAATGGGGAACCACATCACGGTAACCATCACGTCCATCAAGATATATAAGAGGTTTAGGTGGATGGGTGATGATTTCACCGGACTGTTCTGTCCAAATGACATTGAAATCATCCACTGCCATGAGGTTTCGACCATGAACGGGACTAGAGTCCCCATAGTCTCGCTTGAATTCAAATTTCATCTCATAACGTTGTCCAGGAGTGAGATTCAGAGACTCCTTCCACCAAATTCCCCAGGGACATCCCCATTCTCCGCTCGTATATACCGACCTGTCATTGTTGGTAAAGCACCATTGGAACCTTTTCCATAGCTCACCATTAACCCAGATACGATACTCCTCATAAAGCGGATAGTATCCTGATCTTGAATCCAGTTGTGTTCCCCGTTCAGACTCCGCGAGATTCCACCAAGTCACGCTTGCGCCTTTAACATTTTGAGGGACGGTGAAGGTAATCGAGCCCGCTGCACTTTCATAATTCCTTGTTCTCCCATTATTCGACCGATACATGTACCCGCTGGATGATGGTTTATCTCCATACGCTCCATCACGGTTTGCCACCAATGCAGATCGGTACCATCCAGCACTTGGATTATTCGGGTATACTGGCTCTGATGGTTCTGGTGGTGTATCAGGTTCTGGCTCTGGGACATCAATCGCATCCAAGGTAACAGACTTTTGAATGCGGATTTTGTAATATCGAGTTCTGGTGATTTTGACGCCGTTCAAATCAAAGTAACAGTCAAAAACGAAGGTCTTGGTTCCATTGGCGTTATGGGAGATCGTTTTTGTCCATTCATTGATCTTCTTCGTTTCATTCCCATCTATATCTGCCATACCCGCTTTACTGTGGTAATCCGCATAGCCATCGATCCCAATCTTACACGTTTTCGTCGCACCTGAATTAATGTAGTAGCTCGAATGCATGCTCTCCCAGTATAGCTTTGCATTGATGGTACTCGTATTATTGGATGCATTTTGAGACGCACTCCACACCAACCGCAACCGAAATCCACCGCCCCAATCCTGTCGCTCGACGTACTGATAGAATGTTCCGCTAGTCGCCATTTATCACCACCTCCAGTACTACATGTTTACTGAACACTAAAAAAAGAGTTGATATCCGCACTCTCGAAATCGAGTGAGTAAGTAACCGTCCGCTCAATCATATTGATTTCGCTCCTTGGAGCCGTGGCAATAACCATCGTTGGCTTTCGTGGAATGTTGTAATACACGATAAAATCATCGATATAAAGTGAATCTACCACCCCGGCCTCGCGATCGTCATTGTCATAGTATAAAACCAGCTTGTACTCTTCCCCAGCTGTTAAGCGTATTTCAACTTCTTCCCATTCTCTCGACTTCGCTTCTTTGCTCTCCCATACCCTCGCCCCGTTCAAGGTGAATGTGACTTCCTTCTCCTCATCAAAGAACACCCAAAATCGCAGCATGGGGTTAATTGCAGTAATCGGAATCGAAAATTGGATAGTAGATGCCCCGCCATGATCCGCATCAAACTGTACCCCATAGGAGTAGTAACCAGACTTGCTTTGCCGCGCTGTTCGCTCAAAACCGTACACCTCACCTTCAGCAACATCGGATACGTTAAAAAATGAGTCAGAACTATCCTCTTCAAAGTCAAGGTATTTCACGACATCCGCATTCGGCAATTCAGTCGGCAGAGGATCTTCTTCCTCTTCCCATGTGACCTTGAATTCGTCAAACCATACGCTCTCTCCATTGGTAGACTCCGTCCGTTCATGAGTAAACCGAACGATTTGTGCACCCCTCGTTATCGCTCGGTAATCGGATTCAACAAAAGTATAGGTCTCTTCGGGTTGTCCCCCTTCCAGGGAGAGTAATAAGTCACCATTGAGACTGACATGCAGAAAATCACTCTCATCCGCATTGGACGTATCGGCTTGAAAGCTCAAGGTGACATTCTTCGCATTCGCCGGAACCGTAAAGGACAAAGACATCTCTATCTCACTTGATATCCCACCTGCCACTGGAGTGGACATATAGCCCATATCCCCTGTCACCAAATCGGTAAGACCTTGATACCACTCCGTCGCCTCAGCATCGATGACAAAGAAATCTGCTTCATCGAATTCAGATGATTCTTCGCCCAATTCCAGTTGGACTTTTCGAAACCATACCGCTCCAGAGCTGTTTGTATCAGGCGCTTCTGCTTCCAGGATCACTCTGGCCGTCTTTGTCCCTGTTGGAGATACTAGGTTTTCTGCGAAAACACGATCGAAGGACTCTTGCTTGAACTCAACAGGTGTTGTATAGGAGATCATAGTGCCCTCTTCATCGTGCCAAGCGACATAGATTCGACCTCTAAAATCCCCTGAGTTAACTTGGACCTTTCCCTCAATAAATAAGCTGAATGTGAGTTGTTCGGGCACATCAAGGGATTGATCTATTGAACATAGTGACCTTGCGGATGCAGATGAAATTGCGATCATCTGAGCACCCTCAGTCTCGTCGAGGAAATAGTCTTCCGTACCATATGAACTATCGTTTCGTATCCATCCGTCCACCACACCATCTTCATTGGTATCTGTATTTAAAGATGGGTACTGTAGAACGTTTTGAAATCCTATTCGCTTCACTATAGCCATGAACTACCCTCCTCATCCATGAAGTGATTCCATTCGACGAATTGATTCAACGACTTGGTCTCCAATATCATGATCCCCTCCACCGTGAATGTGGATATGGTAGTTCCGCGTGATGTTTGTTGTACGTCCCGCGCTACCACCAGGTTGAACTAATTGCAACCCAGCTACTGATGATTCCTTCGCCTGAGGTATAGACGCTTTTGCCAACTTCGCACCCATCCTCGACACATCAGTGAGCTTGCGTTCCATACCCTTTTCATACCCTATGGCCGTGTACATCCCCAACTCCATCGTTTTTCTCGAAGGCGATCGAATGCCCATCGTATTCTTGATGGCACTCCAAGCTGACCGAGCTATACTTGCAGCTGCTTGAATTACTCCATATCTACCACCAAGAATTCCTGATGCAAAACCACTTGCGACGTTGGCTCCCAAGCTTCGAACTCCATTTACATGTAGGTTAGACCTTGCCGATCCTGAAACTGAGCGGGCAGCACCCCCTGCTCTCCCCTGTCCACTTGCAATCCCTGATGCAAATTGCCCACTCGCTCGTTTACCGCCCCCACCATCGGTTGTACTGCCCAATGCGCTAGAAGCTGTACTAGAAATGCCATATGCTGCTTTTCGAACAAGCGGATTTCGACTGTTTATCCCGGATGAAAGTTGACCACCCGCTCGTTTACCTCCTCCGCCGTCAGTCGTTCTTCCGAGGTTGATTTCTACCGCTCGCCTCATCTCGTCGGCTTCTCTCAGAATCTGTTGTTCGCTTGCTGAAAGCCCTCCAGCCATAGAGCTTCCTGTCTGTTGACCTTGTTTCGTGAGATCGACTGCAGCACCATCTTGGAGTAGCTTTTCAACCCCATTCATGAATGTCTGTAGATCAATTGTTCCGCTCTGTAGCCCTTGCAACAAAGTAGTAACCGAATGCTTCCCTTTCGATCCGAGATCAACTTGAACCCCGCTTTCGATGTCGAGTCCAAGGAGACGAGAAGCTTCTCTCAGGTCAATCGCTTTCGACTGCATCCCTAGACGCAGTGTCTTGATATTTTGTTTCCCTTCATTCGAAAGATCGAAGGTCATTCCGAGCTGGAGCTGACTACGGAAGTAGGCGTAAACCGCATCAAAACTATAGGTTCCGTTTTTCAATCCGAGCGCGAAGTTTTCTGCAGTAACTTTTCCATATGGTCCCAAGTTGATCTCCATCTCTGATTCGAGATCCAGCCCGATTTGCTTCGCGATGCTGGAGATATCCTGCCCCTGTAATCCTTGTGTAAATGACTCGATCGCTTGTATCCCTTCGGCTGTAAAGTCGCCTTCTCCATAGATCGTCCTGAGCTGACTCATATGAGCTACTGCAATGTCCCGGGAGTCATACTGTCCGGTTTCTAAACCCTCGAGAAAGGAATGAATCGAGACCTCTCCAGCGGGCCCTAGATCAATTCGCATCCCTTCTTCCGTGTCAACTGCCAATGAATCTGCTATAAGTCTAGCTTTGTCTCCGCCTTTTGAAAGACTCACCGTCAAAGCTTCCATAGACTTAGTTCCCATTTCGCCATATTTCTTTTTGACTGTATTCCAGCCTTTTTCTACTTCTTCTGCCGTCTCTTCAGCCTGATCCTGAATTGACTGGATGTACTCTTCGTTCGCTTTCTTCGTGCGTTCCCGCAACTGTTCTTCGCTCTCGCTGTGTCCGAGGAAGTTGTTCTCATTCTTCTCCGCCATCTCCTGCCCGTGCAAATCATACATATGGGCTTCTTCTGAAAGACTATCTTCTAATGCTTCAAGGGTTTCTGCTCTCGCTTGCAAAGCAGAATCCTTTTTATCCTGTTCAACTTGATCAATGATTTCTAAAGCTGTTCTATACATCTCTGGGTCTTCTATTTGTCCACTGGCATAGGCATTCTCAACAATTTTTCTTTTCTCTTCTGCCCAACTCTCCGCAGCTTTGACAGCGTGCTTATAAGATGATTCTATATCCTCAGCCCATTGCTGAGCTCCTTCGGCATTGACCTTCCCATGTTCCGATTGAATTTTTTCCATGAATCCATACAAGTCTTCGACTTTTTGTACAAAGACTTGCCCGCTTTCATCCATGGTTATCAGTGCCTCTTGATACGACTTAGCAAACTCTGAGGACATCTTGCTAATATCCCCTCCAAATTCCACTAGGCCTACACGAATCACTTCATTGGCTTCTTGCACTTCCCTAGCCATTTGATCAATAGACTTTTCCACTGTTTCCCCTATTTTTTCTACTACTGGTTTGATCTCATCAGGGACGGTGCCGAGTAATTCTGCAGTCGCCATTTGGATATTGATTTTGTCCTCATTAAGAGCAGCCGTCACCTTATCCCCCATTTGTGCAAAAATCATCGCGGTCTCATCTACTATCTTCTGTGCTTCTTCTCCCGATGCAACACGAAGTTTATTCAAATTCACCAAAGCTGTATCTCGAAGATCCATGTATCCTTTCGCTGCTTTCGCTGTCTCCTCGGAAACCCCTTTCCCGAACCGCCTTGCATGGGCCTCTGTTTTCTCCATCTCCTTCGAGACCTCTTGGTTCGCAGCTACTAGACCACCAAAGACAACAGAGGCACCAGCAAGCGAAGCTGTCAGTGGGTTGGCTACGGCGATAATACCTGCGATGGCTGCACTGAGTGCTAAGAATCCAGCAGTGGCCGCCGCAAAGATAGCAATGGACTCCTTAGTACTAGGATTCAGGTCGGAGAACCACTGGACCAGGCCTTTAAGCCCTTCAGCAAGTTCTTTGAGCACGGGCAGAAAAGCGCTCCCCATCTCGATCTGCGCTGTTTCAAACACACTGTTGAGTTCTTCTAATGTTCCTCTGAGATTGTCCATTCGTTCTTCTGCTACTTCTGCAGCCGTTGTCTTGGACATCTCTTTATTCATCTTCTCAATGCCCTCTGCGCCTTCTTCGTAGGCGATGTTTGCAGCACGAATCGCATCTGTGCCAAACATCGTTTTCAGTGCGGCATTTCGTTGCTCGCTGGAGAGGTCCGCAAGTTTTTCTCTCAAAATCTCGGAAATATCGGCAAAGTCCTTCACTTCGCCATTCGCATCAAAGAATATGTTTTTCCCCTCTTCTGTGATAATCCCGAGCTCTTTCATTTGCTCTTTTGCTGCTTTCGAGCTTGGAGTCAAGTTGAGAAGCATCGTTTTGAGCGAGGTACCTGCATCCGAGCCTTTGAGACCGTTCTGAGCAAACACCGCCAAGGCAGTGGAGGTATCTTTGAATGACAATCCTGCACCAGATGCAACTGCGGCCACTTGGCTCAACCCTTGATTCATTTCGCTCACACTCGTTGCCGATGCGTTCGCCGCACCTGCTAGTACATCTGCCGCCTGCGATACAGACAACTGATCATCTTTAAAGGAATTGAGTGCCGTCGAGGCGATCTCTGCCGCTTCTGCTAACTCCAATTCACCAGCCGCCGCTAGATTCAATGCTCCCGCTAGACCGCCACCAAGGATGTCCGCCGTCGATATCCCCGCTTTCGCCATCTCTTCAATAGCAAATGCCGCTTCACTAGCGCTGTACTTCGTCTTTGCTCCCATATCGAGTGCTAACTGACGAAACTGCTCCATCTCTTCGACTGATGCGCCCGTAACGGCTTTAATCCCTGATAGCTGGGCTTCGAAGTCCGCCGCTTTCTTCACTGCCGAGCCAAGAGCAACTGCTATACCCGCAGACATCCCAGCCATGGCCGCCCCCGCTTCAAGGGAATGGCTTCTTACAGAAGACCAGCCTTTCTTTAGTCGAGATAACCGCGAGGTCTGCTGAGCAAGGTCACGATTTATGCTCTTTAGACTTCCTTCCATTCGCGAAAGAGCTGCTCTTGCCTTATTGAGCTGGACTTCTAGTTGTTGCGTTTGTCTTTTGTCCCTCCCTACTTCGCGGGAGTACTTCTCATGCGCCCGTGCTAATAGCTCTACCTTCTGCCTCTGCACAGAAATCTGCTTGGCGAGGGATTTCGACTTGAATTCAAGCTGTTCTTGCTCCCCACCAAACGCTTTCGCTTTCGCCGATCCTGCGTCAAACTCTGACTTGAGTACGCGCATGTTCCGGTTGACCGCGGAGACCCCCTGCTGAAACTTCCGGTAGTCCAGCGATATGTCGGCGTGAATGTTTGCTATTGTTTGGTCCACTACTTCTTCACCTCGCCTTCGCCCCTAAGCCTAAGATTCCTATTTCATCGATGTACAAGGGTTTCTCGCCCGACTCTTCCTTACGTTTATGTGCGCGTATCTCCATAAAATAGGCGATATCCATACTGTCGATCTCATGCATTTTGTACCCTGCATCCATCAGGTGAAGGTACATATCCTTGACGGCATCCCTTAGACTGATGTCTTTTTTTTATCACCGTCTGACTCTGTGTCTTCCAAGGGACTGAACACCTGATTCATGATTCCATAGACAATAGCCCACGACTGATCAATCACCTGACGTGCGTCTGAACCGCTCTCGTATTCCTCTGGGGTAAACTTCTTGTCAAACACCTCGGAGATCACTAAAAATAGTTCATTCAGGAGCTCCTGCTGATCCTCATCTATCCGTCTATGATATTTATCAAAAATATCGGCTTCTTTCGAACTTTCAGCGATTTTCTCCGTCAACTTTTCAACGTTACTAAGGTTCTTTAAAAATCTTTGTTGCTTATCCACCAAATCCACCGCTCGACGAAACATCCGTCCGCTAATAAAATCCGTGGAATACGTTTTTCGCTCTCCATCCAATCTCAGCTCAATTTTCAACATCTACCTTGCCTCCTTTGGGGTATGTAAAGGGAGGTCGCTCCCTCCCTATAAATTAGGCTACTGCCGTATCCGGTTCGATGACTTGAGTGAACCACATGTCTTTCAGTTTGAAGTCATCATCGGACGAATCCCCGGAAATCATCCAGTTGTTGTCGTAGTTTCGCTTCACAAATGTTGCTTTCAGCTTCGGATGCTGGAACTCCACTCCGCCCTCTTTCGTTTTGTGCTCCATCTCAGCCACTTCAAACCGCCCTTTATACATCCAGACAAATACCTCTTTGCCGTCCGCCTTGGCCGACCGGTACCCAAAGGCGACATAGGGAGAGATGTCATCGGCGTTCTTCACCAACATCCCGTTGGTATACGTGTGACCCATAAGCTTCTGGTACATATCCAATGTGAGTGAGTTGACCTCGATTTCCACACCGATTTCACCAAATGCCGACGCTGTTTCTACGGGACCATCATCGCCAAAATCTGTTGCCGTCTCCACATTCGGGGCAATCTTCGCATTCACCGCTGTTGCGATTTTGTACGGCGGCTCATATTCGACTCCTGTTGCATCATCTTTCGTGAGATGTGCAACATATAAATCCTTCAATCCTACTTGACCAGACTGCGTTTGTGTCGCCATCCATCATTCCTCCTTCAAGATTTTCCCTCGGTATCGCAAGACCTTCTGGAGCACTTTCGTCTCCTCCTCATACAAATCCATGGCGAGTGTGCGTTCAAAGCTTAACCCCGCCATCACCTTGTCCACTTCCATCGCAATCGGCATTTCATCTCCCATATTCGACTCTCTCACCCAAACGGAAATTTGAAGCTGGATCTCATAAGTGGTCGCTTTGTCATCTGCATAATCCGTATCGCTCTGATTGAGAAAGAAAAACGTGATATATGGATAGGTACTCGATGAGCTTTTGAGGTAATCGATTCGTCCGTCCAACAATGAAAAAAGCTCCTCGTTATTTCGAAGAGCTTGATAAATGATCGGCTGAACATCGATCATAGACCGATCCCTTCCTTGATTTCGATTGCGATGACATCAATGATTTGCGGAGCCGCTTCATCTGCGCTCACTCCAACGAATGGCCTAGGCGACATCTTGGACGTGCCAAACTCGAGGAAGAAACCATAGAAGAATTCCTTTGCAGGCCCCACTTCCACGAGTTTCATTCCCCTTTTCACCTTCACATCGGAGCATACGATGTTATCTATGAGATGCTCGGTGTGCCTTTGAGATGGGCCAGGCGCATTTCGAGTCATCGTTTCCTGAAGAACATCTCCGCCCGCGCGAAGAGCCTTGTTTGCGACCATCGCTCCTCGCCTACCTAGATCCTCCAGCTTCCCCATCATCTCTTGGATGCCGCTGACGCTCATCTCAGCCACTGATCTCAACCTCCTTGCACATGACCTCCATGAACCGCTTCCGGCCTCGAATGTCATCAATCACCGACTGGATATCTAAAACGTGATCCTTGTATTTGATCCTCAAATCCGTAGTCGTCTCTTCGCGATGCCGGATCGTCACCCGTGCGGTTCGCTCCGCTTGAATTGCCGCCGCTTCGAAGTACTCCCTCCCTTTCACCCATTGCACTGATGCCCAAACCGTATCAAGATCTACCCATACTACTTGGGTATTCCCTCGATCATCTCGGATCGTTTCTTCCTTCTGTAATGTGATCCGGTCACTCAGTACGCTG
>NZ_JCBAPH010000011.1:0-13802 GCF_059818345.1 Mechercharimyces mesophilus
AGGTAAGTTATTGGAGACATTCGATCATGTAGTGTTGACACAAGCAGACATCAAATGATATTTGAATTTGTCCAATATTGGTTATAGAATGAGTTCATAACCTAAATTGAAAAAGGAGGAAAGGAATATGAAAAAAGGGACTTTAATCGGGCTAATAGCTGGAGGGGGTTGTTTGCTTCTCCTTCTTTTCTTCGGAGGGCTATTCTTTCTTTTTAACCTGTTCTTAAGTTTTGAATCAGGAGGATCTGGCGAGGAAAGGATCATCGAAGCTGGAGTTGATGAAGTTTCCATGGCCCCATATATAAGGCTACCACTCAACGTTGATGAATTTGTTCAGGAGTATGAGTATGCTACAACACTCACTACGATAGAATTCGAAAGCGAACCCATCCCAATGCCTGCTCCAAATCAATTTGAAATCACAGAGAGTCCTGGACAAGGAGTTAATTTCATTGAAATCCTTAGTGATACCCCTACGTCTAATGAAATAGAACAGGCTACTGATGAAGAAATCATGACCGGCCATCCTATGAATGATGCCAAAGAATTTAATATGAACCTCAATATGAAAGATAATTCACTAAGGCAAATTTCTTATGTAGGCGGGGAGCTTGAGATCGTAACTTTTGTAACCGTTTGCGATGCTCTAGACATAAGATCACGTTTGGAAATATCCAACCTTATCATTGATTTAAATGAGGCTATTCAGAACAACGAAGCTTCGTTTGAAAGACAAATAGACTTCGATGATTTAACAATTGATTTTAGTTGGAATAGAGGAAGCATAACCTCCTATTCATTCAAGGGGAAATAATCATGAGAGAGCGAAGGGTAGAGGAGATCCTTAGGAAAGTAGTTAAATAAAAAAGACCGGACAGAGGGTACGCTGGGAAAAGCGCGGCCATGTCCGGTCTTTTTTGATGTTTGGTCTCCGTATCTCTATAATGATCTATTCTGGATCAATGGTTTCATTTCCTTCTGAGTCATCTATTTTGGTGAAGTATAGGTCTTCGCTCTGTCGCTATCCTTATACCCCTTGGTCGTTGGATCTTGCACTACGCCCAACATCGCAAGTGCCACTAGAATCGCATCGACAATCCCCAAGACAACCTCGTTAATGTGTGAGCTCCATTGGAATTCAATCGCTCCTGCATCTGCTAATCCACTCACAATCAATTGTCCGATCAACAGAACCTGTGCTACAAAACCCAATACCCACTTCTTGTTCTTAAACCGTACTCCCCAATTAATCCCCATTTCTCTCATCTCCCTTTTGATTTTAATTAGCCTTTTTTCGTGAACACAAAGGCATTGATTCCAAGTTTCTTCAACTTTTCTAACTGTTCTTGAGCATTCTCCCTGCTTGAAAAGGCCCCCGCTTGAATCGCGAACAACGTGTCGTCTTTCTCACCTTCTTTCGGCTCCGGCTTCTGATCGTTTGCTCCTGACTTGTACTTGACTCCATAAAACTTACAGATACCTCGACAGATGTCTGATGCGGTCTCCTTCTGGAAGTCTTTGTCGATCATGAGCAACGCTTCTCTTTCGTAATCCATAAATCCACACTCGACTAAAATTGCTTTCATGCTGGTTTCGCGTAACACATGGAAGTTCGCTTTCTTTATTCCACGATCTTTTTGACTCGTCCCTTTTAGAAGTTCTATGTGCACAGCTTTTGCTAACTCTAAAGTGCTTTTTGGAGCACGCGGGTAGACATACGTTTCCACTCCAGATGGATTGGAGCCGGAAAAGGAAGCATCGAAGGCGTTGTAATGGACGCTGATATAAGCATCTACCTTCTTTCTATTCGCTAAGCTTGTTCTAGCTTTCAGGCTGTGATCCTGATTCCCTGGAGCAACTAGCAACGTCTTAAACCCATTATGTCGAAGCTCCTTGTCAAGGTAATAGACCACCGCCCGATTGAATTCATTTTCCTTAATCGATCGCTTCAAACTGGAAATATACGGTGTTCGTTTCCCTGGTGTACTCATTCCGTGCCCGTCGTCCAATGCAATGTACGCATGTGCCATACTAATCAGCCTCCTATTCCAATATTAGCGAAATGAAAAATAGCGCTTATGATGCCGCCGATTACTCCAACGACAATAGGCGCTATAAACATGGTCTTCACAATCTTTTTTGTGTCTTCCGCTACCTTGAGGGCTTCTTTGGCAATTCTCAAGGCCTCCTTGCTCTCTTCTTCTGTCTCCCTCGCTCGATCCCAACTTCCTTCAAGGCTCTCCAACCTGTGCTCGATCCGTTGTTGTCCCTTCGCCATCTCTTGTATCAGATCGAACATCTCCTTTAGAGAGATAGTCACACCTGCTTCATTCAAGTCGTCCCCTCCCTACTCTTCCTCGGACCAGACACTCATCAGCTTACTACAAGCCTTTTTTGTCGCTTCCTCTTTGGTGTCTGCTACGATGCCAAGATCTTCGAACTTCTTCAAAAAGAGCTTGTATACAGTACGTGTAGTCAATTCGCCTGTTTCTCCATCGGTTTCTGTCACCTCCTCGGTTCTAATCATCGCAACTTCATGTGATTCGAAGTTCCCTCCATCCTTGGGGTCCATCTCAATGTAGACCTCCTCGGTTCCTTCCAAGTCGTACACATGAAATTCTGGTGTATCCATCTATCCACCCCCTTTCGTTACTCACCTAAGGTTCGTTTTGTGAGTGCATTGTATCGGTATTCGAGGTTGCGAACGCGATCAAACAACCGTAGACCAGTATGAATCGCATTCGTTTTTCCTACAGCTATCTGGATTTTCTCTTGATTTCCCGATACAGAAAAAGACACCGCTCTCACGATGTCCGTTGTTTCTTGCCGTTTCAATATCACTCTCACCTTGTCTCCAAGTTGAAAGTCCCTACCGTATCGAACAGCTTCAGTCTCTTGGAATTCAAACTGGAATGAGGTTTGTTCAGCATATTCAGAGAGACGTTGATGGGCGTATTTGACTAAGTTCGAAATTTCTTCTCCGCTGTCAGGGTCTTCTCCTGTGTATTCTTCAAATGACTCAATTCGCCCATACATCCTTTTAGAAGGTTCGTCTCCTGTATGAACAAAAACCCGATTCACCCCTTCTCCTGAACCTGCTACTTGAACCTGATTCGCTTTGGGGCGTATTCGCTTGTAGGTATATGACACTATCGTTCCAAGGCTCATTGACATCACAGCGTTACCAGCAAGTTCGGGTTCCACTGTTTCAAATCGAACCTCCCAACCATCAGTGTTCAGATATTGCCGACAAAGGATATGAAGCGGGTATCCTCTGTACTCACTATAGTCTGCTATTCCCTGAACAAGTGAGAGCATCGGTTCTCCACGAGCTCGAGATTTCTCTTCATTTGGAATCAGATAACCATTATTATTGTCGATACAATTAAGAAAATGTAACCTTCTAGCATCCTTCTCTTGGCTCTGCCCAATGTTATCCACCACAAAAGAATGGATATGGTTTGATGCTAAACGATCTGAGCTATTTCCTTCATTCGGGTATTGATCGGTATGGTAATTGGTATTACTATCGGGGTACAAAGACGAACTCATTTTGGGACTCGCCATATATTTCGGATGTGGAAGCGCAAGGTTATTTTGAATCCAGATCATATCGCTCGCGCCATAAATGACGAGGTATTCACCCTTTTCGGATACCTCTTCATCTGCGTCAACAACTGGGCCAGAAATTACAAACGATCCATTTCGTTCAATGTATCCCCCGCCGATTCCACCATTGTTCGGATCTTCCAATAGGTCAGAAAAAAGTTCAGCACCATCGGATTTAGCATCCAGTTTTAGTGTCCACTTTGAAACTTCGTTGTACTTTAGTTCAATTTGTAATGAGATGAATTCATCTATCTCACCTATGAACTGAAAATCCTTGTTCCGGATTTGTATACGCCAATTCGATTTCAATACTTCCTACACCCCCCAATAAGGAAGTTGGTACTCTACTTCTAACTTCGAGTTTGCATCCGATCCACTCAAGAAGCTTAAATACACACCCCAACTTCCTTGTGGGAGAGAGAAGAACTCATTGTAGGTACTGTGGATGTACTTATACAGGCTCGTACCATCATCATAGAGGATCGTTTTTTTTCCTGGCCTCATATCGATCAGAACATACCTGTTCGTAGGGATCGTAAGGTTCAGCCTCAACCGATGATACACTTCATTGCTCCATGATGGGGTCAACATCACGGTAGGATACGAACCAGGTCCGTACACCCTCAGAATAGGCCAGATTTCATCATCCCCTGTATTCTCTACCTTCACCCAGTTCCAATCACGATTTCCGATCCAACTATCAAATCGATCTACTTTCACTCGCTCTCCATACCACATGGGGTCAAATGCCTTGAATTTCAAAGAGACTTTTTTCTGGAATCCGTATCTGCTTCGCGTTTGTTCTCCTTCCAAACCATTTAAGTATCGACACTCCAGTTCTCGCTGTTCCCCTTCAGGGTACTGGCAAACTAGCGAGAGCGGCTGATTCACGATAGTCGATGTTAATTTCCTCAATTTCTCCTTCAAGTCTTCCTCATCGAACCCTTGAACGGAAACTGTACGAACGACATCCCTAGGCTTAACATTCGTAAACTGATAGACAGAGCCATGTTGAGAGTGGGTCTCATACTCGGCAAACTCAATGGGAGGAGCATCTGAACCGGAATGAGGCAGGACATCACGGTAACCATCGCGTCCGTCTAAATAGATAAGTGGCTCAGGTGGACGAGTGATAATCTCTCCTGACTGCTCCGTCCATGTAACTTCGAAATCATCCACCGCCATCAGATTTCGACCGTGAACGGGGCTTGAATCCCCTGCGTCCCGCTTGAATTCAAATACCAATTCGTACGTCCTCCCAGGAGTAAGCGTCAACGATTCTTCCCACCACTTCCCCCATGGACAGCCCCACTGATTGTAAGCATATTGAGATGTCGCCCGATTCGGGTTGCACCATTCAAATCGCTTCCAAATGTCGCCGTTGATGTAGATCCGATATTCCTCAAACAAGTCATAGTAAATCAAGGTATCCGGTACATTCTCCCCATACCACTGTTTCGACTTGGCGATATTCCCATATTGACCACGTTCAGATTCTGCTAGGTTCCACCATGTCACTTTCGCATTATTGACGTTATGCGGGACAGAAAACGCGACGGAAGAAACCGCATTCTCATTATTTCTAGTACTTCTATTATCAGAACGAAACATATGTCCTTCCGTTGTTGGTTTATCTCCGAATCCTCCATCTCGGTTCGATACCAACAAAGTCCGATACCACTTTGCACTATCTCTTGGTTCTGGAGGGGGTGGGTCAGGGTCAGACCTGTCTATTCTATCGAGTGTAATGGATCTCTGGATTCGAATTTTATAATATCTCTGACCGGAGCTGATGATGAGGATGCCTGCTAAGTCAATATAACAGTCAAAAGACACCGTTTTGGTTCCATTGGAGTTATGAGAGACAGTCTTCCTCCACTCATGAATCTTTTTGCTTTGCCCCCCGTTTAGATTTGCCATCCCCGCCGCTCGGTGATAGTCCGTATGACCGTCAATTCCGATTTTACAGGTCTTTGTCGCGTTTGATTTCATATCAAAACTTGCATGAAGGCTCTCCCAATACAACTTGGCTGTTATGGTACTCGTGTTGTTTGACTCACTTTGAGTTGCTGACCAAACGAGCCTCAACCGATACCCGCCACCCCAACTACGCGTCTCAATGGATGTTGATAATGTACCACTCGTAGCCACTGTTTCACCTCCCTATAGATTCTTTTGTTCTCTGACAGTAAAGAAGGAATCATGATTCGAACTTTCGAAGTCCAACGAATGGGTAACGGTACGATTCGTTAGATTAATATCACTTCTTGAAGCTGTCGATATAACCATCCGTGGCTTTCTTGGGATGTTGTAGGAAACAATGAGATCATCGATGTATAGAGCATCAAATGAATCTGCTGTACGATCATGGTTAAGATAGTACACCACCAGAAGGTACTCTTCTCCTGCTGATAGTTGAACCTCAACATCTTCCCACTCTCGTGCTATCCCTGACACTTTACTCTCCCATATTTTCGCGGCGTTCAAGGTGATCGCACAGTCATCTTCAGAATCAAAAAAAACCGATAAAAGTAATGTCGGATTGATCGCCGTAATCGGTATAGAAAATGATATGGATGCTGCTCCGCCAAACTCAGCTTCGGACTGATATCCGTAACTGTAGTATCCCGACCTCCTCTGCCTCTCTGTCCTCGTGAATCCATATACCTCCCCGGCTGCTACATCGGAGACGTTGAAAAACGGATCGTAAGACTCATTTTCAAAGTCAAGGTACTTCACGATATCGGCCTTAGGTAATCCAATCACCGAAGGGTCATCTTCCTCTTCCCAAGAAACCTTGATTTCATCTATCCATACGCTTTCTCCATTCGTTGATGAAGAGCGCTCGTGAATAAATTGCAGGATATGACTTCCTCTTGTAATCGCTCGGTATTCAGACTCAATGAACGTATAGGCAACTTCGGATTGACCCCCTCCAAGCGGAAGTAGTAAGTCACCATTGAGAGTGACATTTAAAATATCACTAGGGTCCACACGGGATGTATCAGCTTGGAAGCTCAAGGTGATGCTTTTCGCATTCTCTGGCACATTGAATGTCAGGAACATCTCTGCACCCTCTGACACCCCTGAGCCTACAGGGGTAGATAGATAGCCCATATCTCCAGTTACCAAGTCGGTAACCCCTCGGAACCACTCATCTTCAACTACTTCCACCCCGAAAAAATCCTCTTCATCGTACTCCGTGGTCCCTTCACCCAGTTCTAGTTGGGCGTTTCGGAACCATACCGTTCCTGAGCTTTCTACATCAGGGGCCTCCGCTTCAAGAAGTACCCGTACTAATTTAGTTCCTGCTGGAACGAATAGGTTTTCAGAAGTAATCCGCTCAAACTCCTCATTTTGAAACTCGGTGATTGTTGTGTATGTCTTGGTATCATCTTCATCATGCCAAGAAATGTATATTCTACCTCTTAAGTCACCTGAGTTTACCTGAACCTTCGCCTCGACAGACAGGCTAATAGTGATTTGTTCTGGTATTTCAAGTGATTGATCAATCGAACACAATGCACGGTCAGACGCTGATGAAATCGTGATCATCTGAGCATTCTCGGTCTCATCAAAAAAATAATCCTCAATAGAATTCGAACTCCCGTTCCTCGTCCATCCATCTACGATGCCGTCTTGATCTGTGTCTGCATTCAATGACGGATGCTGAAGAATGTTTTGAAACCCTGTTCGCTTCACTATGTTAGGCATGGACTACCCTCCTCACCCATGAAGTGATTCCATTCGACGAATTGATTCAACGACTTGGCCTCCAATATCATGATCCCCTCCACCGTGAATGTGGATCTGGTAGTTCCGCGTAATGTTTGTTGTTCGTCCCACGGAACTACCCCCAGGCTGAACTATTTGCAACCCAGCTACAGAAGATTCGTTTGCCTCAGACATAGACGCTTTCGCCAGCTTCGCCCCCATCCGTGATACATCGGCGAGCTTTCGTTCCATCCCCTTTTCGTAACCCATGGCCGTGTACATCCCCAACTCCATTGTTTTTCTCGATGGCGATTGAATTCTCATCGTACTCTTGATCGCACTC
This sequence comes from Mechercharimyces mesophilus, assembly GCF_059818345.1. NCBI lineage: Bacteria > Bacillati > Bacillota > Bacilli > Caryophanales > Thermoactinomycetaceae > Mechercharimyces > Mechercharimyces mesophilus. The sequence continues at coordinate 7,667 of NZ_JCBAPH010000011.1, forward strand.
CATGCAGAATTGGCTATGCTTTTCGCCGCGCTCCAAACTCCATATTTTCCACTAAGTATTCCTGACGCAAACCCACTTGCTACACTAAATCCAAGACCATGAACTCCATTCACACGAAGATTCGACCTTGCAGCTCCTGAAACTGAGCGAGCAGCGCCCCCAGCTCTCCCTTGTCCGCTTGCAATCCCTGCTGAGAATTGCCCACTCGCTCGTTTACCTCCCCCACCATCAGTTGTACTTCCCAATGCACTAGAAGCTGTACTAGAAATGCCGTATGCCGCTTTTCGAACAAGCGGATTTCGGCTGTTTATCCCGGATGAAAGTTGACCACCCGCTCGTTTACCTCCTCCACCGTCAGTCGTTCTGCCGAGGCTGATTTCAACGGCTCGTCTCATCTCTTCGGCTTCTCTCATAATCTGTTGTTCGCTTGCTGAAAGTCCTCCAGCCATAGAGCTTCCTGTCTGTTGACCTTGTTTCGTGAGATCGACTGCAGCACCATCTTGGAGTAGCTTTTCAACTCCATTCATGAATGTCTGTAGATCAATTGTTCCGCTCTGTAGCCCTTGCAACAAAGTAGCAACCGAGTGCTTCCCTTTCGATTCGAGATTAACTTGAACCCCACTTTCGATGTCGAGACCAAGGAGACGAGAAGCTTCTCTCAGGTCAATCGCTTTCGACTGCATACCTAGACGCAGTGTCTCAATATTTTGTTTCCCTTTATCAGAAAGATCAAAGGTCATTCCTAGCTGGAGCTGACTTCGGAAATAGGCGTAAACCGCATCAAAGCTATAGGTTCCGTTTTTCAATCCGAGCGCAAAGTTTTCTGCAGTAACTTTTCCGTATGGTCCCAAGTCGATCTCCATTCCTGATTCGAGATCCAGCCCGATTTGCTTCGCGATACTGGAGATATCCTGCCCTTGCAGACCTTGTGTAAAGGACTCAATCGCTTGTATCCCTTCGGCAGTGAAATCTCCTTCTCCATAAATCGTGCGTAACTGACTCATATGAGCAACCGCAATGTCTCGTGAGTCATACTGACCGGATTCGAGCCCTTCAATAAAAGAATTGATGGAGACCTCACCTTCTGGTCCAAGGTCGATTTTCATACCTTTTTTCGTTTCTACTGCCAATGTGCTTGCAACAAGCTGTGCTTTTTCGCCTCCGGATAAGAGCCCCTCTGTCAAAGCTTCTATGGATTCAGTTCCCATATCTCCATATTTCTCAATAAGTTTTTGTTTCGATTTCTCTACCTCATCAGCCGCCTTCTCGGATTGTTCTTTAATTGATTGGATATACTCTTCGTTTGCTTTTTTGGTTCTCTCTTTTAATTGTTCTTCGCTCTCCCCGTGACCCAAATAATTGCTTGTGTTCTTTTCAGCCATCTCTTGCCCATGCATATCGTATAAGTGAGCCTCATCTGATAAACTCTTCTCTAATTCTTCATATCCTTTCGCCCGTGCTTCCTTTGCCGTTGCAAGCATCGCTTTCTCGCCCTGCTTAACCATTTCAAGCTTAGTTTGATATCCTTCTTCGGTTAATTTTCCATTTGCAAACGCCTTATCCCACGTTTCTCTCTGGCTATCCCCCCAAGCTTTCACTGACTCTGTCGCTTTTTTGTAAGCAGCCTCAATGTCTTGAGCCCACTTCTGTGCTCCATCCGCACTAATCTTCCCTTGTTGACTCTGGATTTTTTCCATATATCCTGTAAGGTCATTTAGATTCTGAGCGAACACCTTTGTTTCCTTATCTAAATCCCTGAAAGCTTGCTGATAGCTTTTCGCAAACTCAGAAGGCATTTTTTGAATATCCCCGCCGTATTCAACAAGCCCCGTCCGGATCACTTCCTGAGCCTCTTTTACCTTCCGCATTTGCTGATCAACAACTTTTAGAGCTTGCGAAGTAAGTTGTTCAACGACAGGACGCACCTCTTCTGGAAGCTTCCCTAGTAGGCTAGCAGATGCTTTTTGGATCTCTATTCTATCCTCATTGAGTGCAGCCGAAATTTCTTCTCCCATCTGAGAAAAGATAATAACAGTCTCATCCACTATCTTTTGTGCTTCCGCTCCTGATGCCGTACGTAATTTACCAAGGTTGACCATTGCTTGATCACGGAGATCCATATATCCCTTTGCCGCTTCTACCGTACCCTCCGAAACCCCTTTCCCAAACCGTCTCGCGTTGGTCTCTGTTTTCTCCATTTCCTTCGAGACCTCTTGATTCGCAGCCACAAGACCACCAAAGACAACAGACGCTCCCGCAAGTGAAGCTGTCAATGGATTTGCAACAGCAATGATCCCTGCGATGGCTGCACCTAGGGCGAGAAACCCTGCCGTTGCCGCCGCGAAGATAGCAATGGACTCTTTCGTACTTGGGTTCAAGTCGGAGAACCACCGGACCACGCCTTTAAGCCCTTCCGCAAGTTCTTTGAGAATGGGCAGAAAAGCGCTCCCTATCTCAATCTGAGCAGTTTCGAAGGTACTCTTCAGTTCCTCGAGAGTCCCGTTGAGGTTGTTCATCCGTTCTGCAGCAACCTCAGCCGCTGTAAATTTGGACATCTGGGCATTCATGTTCTCGATACCTTCCGCTCCCTCTTTAAAAGCAACGTTCGCAGCTCGAATCGCATCCGAACCGAACATGATTTCCAGTGCCGCATCTCTTTGTTCATTGGTCAAGTCGGCCAGCGTTTCGCTCAGTATCTCTGAAATCTCAGCAAAGCTTTTGATCTCACCCTTCGCATCATAGAAGGTGTTTTTTCCCTCTTCTGTGATGATTCCGAGCTCTTCCATCTGCTCTTTTGCTGCTTTAGAGCTTGGAGTCAGGTTGAGAAGCATTGTTTTGAGCGAGGTACCTGCATCCGAGCCTTTGAGACCGTTTCGTGCAAATGCGCCCAAAGCCGTCGCTGTGTCCTCAAAGGATAGCCCCGCTCCATTTGCAACGTTTGCTACCTGACTCAAACCCTGACTCATTTCGGACACATCCGTTGCAGAGGCATTCGCAGCTCCTGCCAATAAATCAGCTGCATTGGATACAGACAGACTATCCTCTTTAAAGGTGTTGAGAGCAGTCGAAGCAATCTGAGCCGCATCAGCTAACTCAATTTCTCCTGCTGCCGCTAAATCAAGGGCCCCAGCCAATCCGCCTCCAAGAATATCTTTGGCCGAAATTCCTGCTTTCGCTAGTTCTTCAATCGCTCTTGCGGCCTCACTCGCGCTATATTTCGTTTTCGCTCCCATGTCCAGTGCCAACTGACGAAACTGTTCCATCTCTTCGACAGATGCCCCAGTTACAGCTTTAATCCCGGACAATCTTGCTTCGAAGTCCGCTGCTTTCTTCACTGCCGATCCAAGAGCAACTGCTATGCCCGCAGACATCCCAGCCATGGCCGCCCCCGCTTCAAGGGAATGGCTTCTTACAGAAGACCAGCCTTTCTTTAGTCGAGATAACCGCGAGGTCTGCTGAGCAAGGTCACGATTTACGCTATTTAGACTTCCTTCCATTCGCGAAAGAGCTGCTCTTGCCTTATTGAGCTGGACTTCTAATTGTTGCGTTTGTCTTTTGTCCCTCCCTACTTCGCGGGAGTACTTCTCATGCGCCCGTGCTAATAGGTCTACCTTCTGCCTCTGCACAGAAATCTGCTTGGCGAGGGATTTCGACTTGAATTCAAGCTGTTCTTGCTCTCCACCAAACGCTTTCGCTTTCGCCGATCCTGCGTCAAACTCCGACTTGAGTACACGCATGTTCCGATTGACAGCTGATACACCCTGCTGAAACTTCCGGTAGTCCAGCGATATGTCCGCGTGAATATTTGCTATGGTTTGATCCATTTTCTCACCTCGCCTTCGCTCCTAAGCCTAAGATGCCTATTTCATCGATGTACAAGGGTTTCTCGCCTGACTCTTCCTTGTGTTTATGTGCGCGTATCTCCATGAAATAGGCGATATCCATACTGTCGATCTCATGCATTTTGTATCCTGCATCCATCAGGTGCAGGTACATATCCTTGACTGCATCCTTCAGGCTTACGTCTTTTTTTTATCCCCGCCTGTCTCTGTGTCTTCCAAGGGACTGAACACCTGATTCATGATGCCGTAGACAATAGCCCATGACTGATCAATCACCTGTCGTGCGTCTGAACCCTCCTCGTATTCCTCTGGAGTGAACTGTTTGTCAAATACCTCGGAGATCACTAGAAACAGCTCATTCAAAAGCTCCTGCTGATCCTCATCTATTCTCTTGTGAGCTCCAGATAGAATATCTGCTTCTCTTGAACTTTCAGGGAGTTTTTCCGTCAACTTTTCAACGTTACTCAGCTTCTTTAAAAATTTCTGTTGTTTATCCACCAAATCCACCGCTCGACGAAACATCCGTCCGCTAATAAAATCCGTGGAATACGTTTTTCTCTCTCCATCCAATCTCAACTCAATTTTCAACATCGAACTTGCCTCCTTTGGAATATGTAAAGGGAGGTCGTCGCCCCCCTCTTTGTTATGCAGCAACCGTATCCGGCTCAATGACTTGAGAGAACCATAGATCTTTCAGCTTGAAATCCTCATCGGATGAATCTCCCTCGATCATCCAGTTGTCATCGTAGTTTCGCTTCACAAAAGTTCCTTTGATTTTTGGATGCTGGAACTGAATCCCGCCTTCCTTGGTCTTCCGCTCCATCTCTGCCGTCTCAAAACGACCTTTGTATAGCCAAACGAATACCTCGGAACCATCCGCCTTCGCTGAACGGAACCCAAAGGCAACATAGGGTGAAAGGTCGCCTGCATTCTTCACCAACATCCCATTGGTATACGTGTGGCCCATCAGCTTCTGATACATATCCAACTTGAGGGAGTTGACCTCAATTTCCACACTAATCTCACCAAACGCGGTAGCCGTTTCTACCGGGCCATCATCCCCGTAGTCCGTAACAGTTTCCACTTTCGGAGCGATTTTGGAATTCACGGCAGTAGCAATCTTAAAAGGAGTTTCGTAAGCCACTCCCAGCGCATCGTCTTGTGTAAGTGGAGCCACATATAAATCCCTTAAACCAACTAAACCAGACTGTGTTTGGTCTGCCATTCCCTATTCCCCCTTTAATATTTTCCCGCGATATCGCAACACCTTCTGAAGAACCTTCGTCTCCTCCTCATACAAATCCATAGCAAGTGTACGCTCAAAATTTAATCCTGCCATCACCTTGTCCACTTCCATCGCAATCGGCATTTCATCTCCCATATTCGACTCTCTCACCCAAATGGAAATTTGAAGCTGGATCTCATAGGAGGTTGCCTCGTCATCTGCATAATCCGTATCACTCTGATTGAGAAAGAAAAACGTAATATATGGATAGGTGCTTGATGAGCTTTTGAGGTAGTCGATCCGCCCATCCAGCAATGAAAAAAGCTCCTCGTTATTCCGAAGAGCTTGATAAATGATCGGCTGAACATCGATCATAGGCCGATCCCTTCCTTGATTTCGATTGCGATGACATCAATGATTTGCGGAGCCGCTTCATCTGCGCTCACTCCAACGAATGGCCGAGGCGACATCTTGGACGTGCCAAACTCGAGGAAGAAACCATAGAAGAATTCCTTTGCAGGCCCCACTTCCACAAGTTTCATTCCCCTTTTCACCTTCACATCGGAGCGTACGATGTTATCTATGAGATGCTCGGTGTGCCTTTGAGATGGGCCAGGTGCATTTCGAGTCATCGTTTCCTGAAGAACATCTCCGCCCGCGCGAAGAGCCTTGTTTGCGACCATCGCTCCTCGCCTACCTAGCTCCTCCAGCTTCCCCATCATCTCTTGGATGCCGCTGACACTCATCTCAGCCACTGATTTCTACCTCCTTGCACATGATCTCCATGAACCGCTTCCTGCCTCGAATGTCATCGATCACCGACTGGATGTCTAAAATGTGATCCTTGTATTTGATCCTCAGATCCGTAGTCGTCTCTTCCCGATGTCGGATGGTCACCCTCGCTGTTCGTTCCGCTTGGATAGCGGCGGCTTCGAAGTACTCCCTTCCTTTCACCCATTGCACTGATGCCCAAACCGTATCAAGATCTACCCATACTACTTGGGTATTCCCTCGATCATCTCGGATCGTTTCTTCCTTCTGTAATGTGATCCGGTCACTCAGTACGCTG
>NZ_JCBAPH010000012.1:0-4259 GCF_059818345.1 Mechercharimyces mesophilus
ATTAGGCACGCCGCCAGCGTTCGTCCTGAGCCAGGATCAAACTCTCCATAAAAGAATTTGATTGCTCAAATTTCATTGACTTGGGTCTATCTTTCGCTCTTCAGTTTTCAAGGAACAATTTCTTTTTAGTCCCGCCATCCGGCGGTTTGTCTCGTCCACTCTTTCGTGGCGACAAGATCTATAATACCACGCTGTGATATTCTCGTCAACAGGTTTTTCGTTTTTTATTTACTGCCATTTCTCCTTCCCTATTCACCGACGTATATGAGAGAAACTCCTCTCTTCTATCGATCATAATATCCTGTCTTCCAGACTCAGTTAACCCATTTACAACGCATCCAAATTCAAAAGGACTTTTACTAACATCCAAGTCACCAATAAGCCTCTCATTCGGAGAGGCTTATTGGTGCAGAATTGGTTAATTGCACACTTGATGGTTTCCCTCTGATCTCTCTTAAAAGACTTTTGGATGCGAACTACTTAAGAAAAATCTTCCGTCTCCACTACTTCTGTATACTCCATGAGATCCTGATCTAATCCTTCTTCTTGTCTTTTAATAGTCTGTTCGTCCCAATTCAATTCTTGAGCCATCAGCTTTCTGACGGGCTCTCTCCACTTTTTCACTGATGCTACATCAAAGAATAGATTTCCCGTGCGACGAACGAAGAAGTCACTCAAGGTTGCTACCATCTCATTTCGTAATCCATATATCACCATGCCATATACATCAGGGGCGATATCAAGTGAGTGATAATTGTTCGTATAATCCTGGATATATGCATACACTTCCTTCACATTGGAACCGTATAGCTGAATCAATTTTTTCGATTGATTTTCTCCCAATCCCAGCGATAGCCCCACTTCCACCTGCTGACGAAGGAATTCTTTCCATCTTTTCGATCCTCCAACCTCACCACCCGATATCACGATCTCATCCGTGTGACACTTGGGGAAGCTACGTCCTGTTTCCACATTCATCTGTTTCGCAACAAGATCGACTACTTTTTCGGCCATCTTTCGATAGCCCGTTAATTTCCCACCTGCAATCGTAATCAGCCCAGATTTTGAGAGGAACATCTCGTCTTTGCGAGAAATCTCAGAAGGCGATTTGCCCTCTTCATGAATGAGAGGTCGAATACCCGCCCATCCAGATTCAACATCCGCAGCTGATAATCCCAAGGAAGGGAATTGATTATTAATAGCATCCAATAGGTACTCCCGATCGCCTTCCGTTATGCGGGGATGCTTCAAGTCTCCTTGATAGTGAGTATCTGTCGTTCCAATATACGTTTTCCCGTCTCTTGGAATAGCAAAAATCATCCGACCATCGGGTACATCAAAATAAACGGCTTGTTTAAGGGGAAAACGTGCTTGATCCATTACAATATGAATTCCTTTGGTCCAATAAAGTGTCTTGCCTTCTTTTGAACCATCCATTTCTCGTAATCCATCCACCCAAGGGCCTGCTGCATTTACAATTTTATTAGCATGAACCGTAAAAGTATCGCCTGTAAGCAAGTCTTGCATCTTCACTCCAACGATGCGTCCCCCTTGATACTCGAAGCTGGTCGCTTTCATATAGTTGAATATCGCTGCCCCATAATCACTTGCTTTCTTTAGCACCTCCAATGTCAAGCGGGCATCATCCGTGCGATACTCCACATAGTAACCACCGCCACGTAATCCTTCATCTTTGAGCAACGGTTCTTTTTGTTTCGTCTGTTCTTTATTCAGCATTTTCCTTCTTTCCTTACGTTTCACTCCGGCCAATAAGTCATACACACGTAAGCCAAGCGAAGTGGAATAATAACCAAACGTCCCTCCTTTATAAAAAGGAAGAAGCATCCACTCCGGAGTCGTTACATGAGGGCCATTTTCGTAAACAATGGCTCTCTCTTTTCCTACCTCAGCCACCAGACCAATCTCTAGTTGCTTCAGATAACGTAATCCTCCATGCACCAGCTTAGTGGACCGACTGGAGGTTCCTGCAGCAAAGTCCTGCATGTCGATAAGGAGTGTTTGCATTCCTCGTGACTGGGCATCCAAGGCAATACCTGCACCTGTTATCCCACCACCGATGACAAGCACATCCACCTTTGTCTGTCGCATTTTCTTCATTTCTTCTGTTCGACTCTGAATCGAGAATGATTGTTCTTTCATAGTTTTAGACTCTCCTTTTACAAAAGAAAAAACCATCAAATCCCTATGTTATCGATCACATAGGGTTCAATGGTTTTCTCCGGTTCTCCGCGCCATATATTAACTTGTATGGTCAAACCCTGTTGGTGTTACCCAATGGGTCTATAGCACCTGTAGCTTCAATTGCGTTTCTCTATCCATTATATAATGCTTTGCGATCATTGTCACCTAATTGAGAGGTAAAGACATAATTCATCCTGTAATTGGTAACGACCCCTTTAGATAGTTGGAGATAAGATTAAAGGTCCCATAGCGCCTGTTCAGACGTTGTTACAGCAGCTGCTCCTGCTGATAGCGCACCTTCAACCTCGTCTTGCGTACGAACCAATCCCCCTGCTAAAACTGGTGTACGAATCATATCGCCCACTTCTTTAATAATCCGTGGTGGAAGTACCCCAGGCAATACTTCAACAAAATCAGGCTGCACCGATTTCATTAGACGTGCACTCGTTTCCAAGGCATGGGTGTCCAAGAGGAAGATACGCTGAACAGCCATTAACTTCTTCTTTTTTGCGACACGCAACACGGGAGCTCTGGTCGAGATGAGCCCATCTGGTTTCACCATTTGACAGAGGTATTCCGCTCCATATTCATCGCTCTTTAGCCCTTGAACCAAGTCAGCATGAAGTAAAACCTTTTTATGATGAGCCTTCGCCAATTTAATGAGCGAGGGAAGTTGGGCAATATGGGTTTCTAATAAGATGAGGTACGTATATTGACTTTCCACTAAACGCTCGAAGTCCTTAATCGACTTCGTAGCAGGCAATATTTTTTGCCCAGCAAAAATACTCATCACTTTATCCCCCTAGAAATATGCTTGCAAAGTCTTTCTGTAATCATAGCACTCCCTAAAACACAAGACATCTCCTATCTAATGTCACCAATCGATTGATAATAACATGAATCAAGTAGTGAAATCACAATACAAAAAGCTCTTGCAAGCAATTAGCTAAACATTCCTTGCAAGAGCTTTGTCTGATCAATTTTTCTAGAAAACGGGATTAATTGTTTATGTACCGCTCAAAAACAAAGCCAAAGTCTCTAACTGTATACTTTTTAGTGTTATTATCTAGCCATGCAAAAGCTTGATTTGTAATATCATGAAAATTCTGTGCAATAGAAGAATCTTCCTGATTATGATGCCGTCCAAGTGCCGAAGAAGCAATCTGCACACTATCTTTTGCATACTCCAATGACACCATGTTATCAGTAACAATCTCTTGGATTTTAAGAAGTGATTTGTAGAGGTCTTTCAATTGCTCTAACTGTTGTTTATGCACATCAATAGAGAATGAGGCACTGCCCAATTTAAATTTTATTTCTACATCCAAGTCAATCGTCCCTGCTGTTTCTAAAAACACTTGGGAAACGCGGTAACGATAATAATCATAGCGATAGAGGACTCTCTTTTTACTCGTCGCTGTCTTCCCGTCAAGATGAATAAGAGCTTTGTTAGTAAAGCAATATTCGTCCGCTTTCGATTTAATAACAAAATAGATCTTCTCACCATCTTCATGCATGACATAATCATCTGCATCTACTTTATCGTAATTTTGTGGCGCAATAATCCTCCCAACATCACTTAATCCCAACACATCTGAGGCAACTTTACCAAACATAACTCTCTCCCCTTTCGATTAGAAAGTTGTTAATTTACAGAAATAGTATATCGTTTAAAGAATATCATGTCAAACGAACTTAGATGGATGCTCATATCCCATCATCGTTAAATTGAATTAGACTTCTTCCACCAAGTCCTTCTTTAAAGTAGTAGAAAACGTTCTTCACCTTTCTTCCATTAGAAGGATTATGGTCGAAACATTATTTCACCACGTGGAGACTCTCATAAACGCTGACCTCTTCGCTCTCTAAGAGGCCTTACTCAACAACAAAAACAACCCTCTCACTTCGATTGAAATGAAAGGGTTGTTTTTATAGTGCCTGGCGACGACCTACTCTCCCAGGGACCTGCGTCCCAAGTACCATCGGCGCTGGAGGGCTTAACGATCGTGTTCGGTATGGGAACGAGTGGGTCCCCTCCGCCATTGCCACCAGACATA
>NZ_JCBAPH010000013.1:0-4166 GCF_059818345.1 Mechercharimyces mesophilus
ATCGGTCTGAGGTGTAAGTGTAGCAATACGCTCAGCTGACAGATACGAATCGGTCGAGGGCTTACCCTAATCGTAAGCCTCGCTCCCTTGACTTGATACATGAAGTATTTACTTTTGAAGGTGCGATTCCTTCAATTCCATATGTCTGGTGGCAATGGCGGAGGGGACCCACTCGTTCCCATACCGAACACGATCGTTAAGCCCTCCAGCGCCGATGGTACTTGGGACGCAGGTCCCTGGGAGAATAGGTCGTCGCCAGGCACTTTAAAAAACAGCTCTCACTTCATTAGAAGTGGGGGCTGTTTTTGTATGGAATGAAGTTTAGGAAGCCTTCTGCTCTACAGCTAGAAGGAATAAGATAGCCTTCGTCTTTAGTTGGGTATCAAACGGCTTTATTAATCCCTTATTTCTTTTTATAAATCATTAGAGAAAGGAAAGCCATAAAAATTTCTGCTCCTAAGTATCCAAACATCATGGGATTAGGAGAACCATCAATGATAATACCAACTAATCGTCCACTAGCCATTAACAGCATGACAATTATGATGAATTTCAAACCATTGTTAACGAGAGCTGTATTTTGAGCCATCCAAGCAATGAATACTCCTATGGCTATAGACATTCCTCCGTAAGTAGCTCGCATATCAATTATGGACGAAGAACTATCCGGCACTGAATCGGTAACCAATTGAGCTAGTTGAGTAGGGAAGAGTAAAAAAGCAATACCATAGACGATAAATACAAAGCTATTAAACCACAATAAAGAACGCTTATAACTCATGAAGTGACTCCTCTGTTTTAGAATCGATCGCCATCCACCTAAATACCCAGGGTTGAGCTAGTAACTCACTAATTATAAAATGAATATCATTGTATATCAAACAGTTTTCGGATTAAAATGGGGATTTTAGTAAGTGGGAAATGGAATATGAGTGGGAGAAAAGGAGGGTTTCGCTTGATATACTCGACGATGCCACTTTCCCATAACCCGCAAGAAGCGTATGGACCAATATTGACGGATAAGAGGGTATTAGAAGCCGAAGAAATACTGGGAGTGAAACTCTAGTATCAACCGCATCGGCAAAAAGTGACGTTGGGTACTTTTCATGTACACTGAAGACTCACATGCAATCACTTTTCTCTAAGGTCAAGTATCAAGCAAATTTAGAGAGGAAGAGAGGAAAACATGAACATGCAAAACGTATCGAATGTAGAACAATTGGAGTCCATAAAATCTTTCCGATCAACAATAGGTAAACTTGAAAACTCCTTAGCTAAGATGACTCAGAAAGGTGCCAATACTACCCTAGTAAAGAAACGACTCAACGCTTGTAACATCGGATTAGCAATTCTAGAAAGTGCTTGGAATCAAACACCTCTTGGTTATACGAAGGAGGAGATAGAAGAAGCTCGCAATGATCTTACTGGTTTATTTCTATCAGTTGAGAAAGCTTACGCTAAGACAAAGGCAGAAAGTCCTCAAAGAACGCTTTTAGAAAGAAGAATAAAGGCATTGAAACTTTCTATTCAAGGGGTTGATTATCTTTTTAATAAATGATATATTCTTAACTTTATTTCTGATGAAGATAACGGTCAAGGAAAGCGATGGATTCAAACGGCACCAACAAAGGGCGCAGAGACAAGCATCATTTTGCACAATACCAAAATGTCACCTGGGATAGATCTTGGTACACCTTCGTTAATGTTTTTATCGAATCCAACAAGAATATCAAAGTCGGCGAAATTTTAAATATGTCTTTTGGTAGGGTATTTAACTTCCCCCGATAATGAAGCAAATTACATTGCAGTCATGAAATAAAGTAAACTCAACTTAGACGATGTGGTATTAGGTCAATAGATTGGACACAAGAAATCTAGAAAGTTTATGCGACTGGGGACAGGGATTCATAGTAGCAGATTCCCTTTCACTTTCGAAAGGTAGTTTGCTATGCTATGTAATATACAAAGCACCCCATTCCAATGAAAGAGTGGAGTGCTTTGTTCTGTCAGTATAACCTTTTTTGTATAAAAGTTAGGAGGAGATGGACTTCTCCTCTTTAAATTTCGAGTGGTAAGAGTCCCTTCTAATCAATTATACAATTTATTTATGAATTTGAATTTAGTCGATACTGACCATAAGTTAGAACCATTGCAAGCAAGAAAATCACACTGGCGGGTGCTGATTCTGCCATCCCTTGACCGGCTGCGAAATGAAAGAAAATGGCTCCGGCCATAATAACTGAGATTAAACCTGCCGACCAAACGACCAGTTGATTTTTCCAAAAACCTACTAATAAACCTAGTCCACAAAGTAGTTCGAGGACACCGGTTACATACAAAAACCAAATAGGTAAGTTTAAAGCTTCAAATTGAGTAACCATAGAATCGGTTGCCAATAGCATATTAAAACCAATAAATGTAAAGGCGCCACCTAACAAACCTTGAAGAATTCTTACAACCCATTTCATAATAAAACCTCCTGAATTTAATTAGAAATTGAATATTTTACGTTTAGTTCTTTAATCCCATGCTTATATTGCATATATAAATGTCCATCATTGCAACATCCTCAATTGACGATATCTTCGAGGTTTTCGCACTATCGTCAACATGCTGTCTTCAGCGATACGTGATAATTTCTTATCAACTCCTTTTTCATTTCAACATTATCTTGAATTCAAGATAATTATATTCGATATATTTTTTGGGGTCAAGTAGTGTCATCAGTAGAGTATCATCTTTTTATTTCCATAATGGGTGTACTTTTTACGCTCCGGGGAGGATGGTACTTAGGGATACAGATTCCCAGTTCCAGGTGTAGTAGACCTGGCTACATAAAAAAAGCCGAGCCCCCGTTTTTGAAGATGGAACAGGAGCTTGGCTTTTACAATAGACGCCTCACTTACCGCAGTAGGCAGTGTGATAAAGAATGATCAAGATCTACCCTTACTTAGCTGTGTATAGTAAGTGATCGTGAGAGTAGTCCATAAAATACCGATGACGAGAATAGGAACAATCGCTTGTGGAATCGGAAAGAAAAAGAAATACAGCAATAGCAATATGGGAATCATCAAGTTGAGACGTGCGAAGGAGCGGAAAGCGGCTTGGTAGGCAAGATGCTTTTCACCTTCATCCATTTGTTCAAAATGATCAACGGGAGGGTTCCACGACCAGAAGCGAATAGAGCGATCGGGGAAATTGCGATTGTGCTGTTTAATAGCGAAAGAGGCAACGGAAGAACTGAGAAGTCCAAGGAAAAAGATGACGAGAAAAGGGACCACCAAATACCAGGGTAGTTGCCAAGCGACCTCTATTGAATTCTCGGTAAAGCTGGCGGAAGTACCTGCACAGATCATGATAACAAAGCCAACAGTAGAAGAAATGATAGATAAGTAAACATATAAAAACATCTTGTTACTAGCCGTCGTCTCATGAACGGCATCTAGATCTGGCTTACGTAGTTTCTTCATATGATGAATCAACAGAAACAACGAGAGGATCGTTATCACAATCAGTATGATCATGAGGATCAGTAGGATGATATCCAGTATGAATGCTGCCTCTAGTGGAGAGGAGCTCTGAAAATCCACAAATCCAATAAACGCGGCGCGAAAAATTGAGAACAGAATTACCGAAGCGACAACCACAGTGATCCACTTTAACGTGGATGATTTGAACATCGTCATTCCTCCTCTGTTAGTGTGAATACTTCCTCTACAGTCACATCAAAAGCATGAGCAATTTTCAAGACAAGCACGATGGAGGGATGATAATCTCCTCGCTCTATTAGACTGATGGTTTGACGTGAAACAGAAATCTTCTGTGCTAAGACGGTTTGGCTCCAGCCATTTTTTGCACGCAACTCTTTTAGGCGATTGACCAACATAATTTTCCTTCCTCCTGCCATCAGTGTAAAAGATCATTGTCATTTTGTCAATGATCATTGTCAAGAAGGGAGAAGTATATCGCGAAAGAAGCGATTGGTTGTAGGAAAGGCAGTTTTACATTAAGAAAAAGTAAAAATCATGTTGACGAGAGTATCTCAGCATGGTATTATAGATCTTGTCGCCACGAAAGAGTGGACAAGACAAACCGCCGGATGGCGGGGATAAAGAGAAATTGTTCCTTGAAAACTGAAGAGCGAAAGATAGACCCAAGTCAATGAA
>NZ_JCBAPH010000015.1:0-1212 GCF_059818345.1 Mechercharimyces mesophilus
CTTCAGCCTCACCGCTTGAACACGCTCTTCCAATCGCGTGCTCCCTTACCCTCCTGCGTCCCCCCATCGCTCAAACAGAATCGAGGTGGTACAGGAATTTCCACCTGTTGTCCATCGCCTACGCCTTTCGGCCTCAGCTTAGGTCCCGACTTACCCTGAGTGGACGAGCCTTGCTCAGGAAACCTTAGGCTTTCGGTGGAGGGGATTCTCACCCCTCTTTTCGCTACTCATACCGGCATTCTCACTTCCCAGCGCTCCACCTTTCCTCACGGAAAAGCTTCGATGCCCTGGGAACGCTCCCCTACCATGTTCGTTAGAACATCCGCGGCTTCGGTGGTCTGTTTAGCCCCGTTACATTTTCGGCGCAGAGTCACTTGACCAGTGAGCTATTACGCACTCTTTCAATGATGGCTGCTTCTAAGCCAACATCCTGGTTGTCTTAGCAACTCCACATCCTTTCCCACTTAACAGACACTTGGGGACCTTAGCCGGCGGTCTGGGCTGTTTCCCTTTCGACTACGGATCTTAGCACTCGCAGTCTGACTCCTGAAGACAAGTCGATGGCATTCGGAGTTTGACTGAGCTCGGTAACCCGGGAAGGGCCCCTTACCCAATCAGTGCTCTACCTCCATGACTCTTCCTTCAAGGCTAGCCCTAAAGCTATTTCGGGGAGAACCAGCTATCTCCGAGTTCGATTGGCATTTCACCCCTACCCACACCTCATCCCCTGAATTTTCAACTTCAGTGGGTTCGGGCCTCCATTTCGTATTACCGAAACTTCACCCTGGACATGGGTAGATCACTCGGTTTCGGGTCGACGACGACGTACTCATACGCCCTATTCAGACTCGCTTTCGCTGCGGCTCCAGCTTCTCACCTTAACCTTGCACGCCATCGTCACTCGCCGGTTCATTCTACAAAAGGCACGCCGTCACCCCTCTAAGGAGGCTCCGACTGCTTGTAAGCACACGGTTTCAGGTTCTTTTTCACTCCCCTTCCGGGGTGCTTTTCACCTTTCCCTCACGGTACTGGTTCACTATCGGTCGCCAGGAAGTATTTAGCCTTAGGAGGTGGTCCTCCCAGATTCCCACGAGGTTTCACGTGCCTCGCAGTACTCAGGGTCCGTCTCGGAGAGAAGAAGATTTTGGCTACGGGGTTCTTACCCACTATGACGGAGCGTTCCAGCTCACTTCGCCTACCCTCTTCCTTTCT
>NZ_JCBAPH010000002.1:0-454678 GCF_059818345.1 Mechercharimyces mesophilus
GCCGCCAGCGTTCGTCCTGAGCCAGGATCAAACTCTCCATAAAAGAATTTGATTGCTCAAATTTCATTGACTTGGGTCTATCTTTCGCTCTTCAGTTTTCAAGGAACAATTTCTCTTTATCCCGCCATCCGGCGGTTATGTGTGCCACTCTTTCGTGGCGACAAGATCTATAATACCATGCTGAGTTATTCTCGTCAACAGATTTTTTTTTATTTGTTGCTGTGTTGTTATGAACATCGTCATTTCCTCGCGACGATAAGAAATATATTACCATGAATAGAGTTTAGCGTCAACATTGAAGAATCATTCTCTAAAAATAGAAATCATAAAGGGATCACATACAACAGACACCCTTTCTCTTCCACTCTCGTTTTACAGAGGTATCAGCTTACTTCTTAAAATCCATTAACAAGTCAAGTTCCAAGGAGGGTATCATGGAAAGTGCTTATACCATACGAGAGGTCGATCACCTCTCACAGACAGACATTCACCTTCTATCTCAACTGTTGATCGATGTTGTCACTGATGGTGCCTCTATTGGTTTTTTAACCCCGCTCAACCTCGACCAAGCAACGAAATACTGGCGCATGCTACCAACGAATCAGACAGAACTATGGATCGCTACGGCTGGAGAAAATATCATTGGCAGTATTCAGCTAGAGAAGTGCGCAAAACCAAACGGTCTACATCGTGCCGAAATTGCAAAATTGATGGTTCACCCCAACGCACGGAGGAAAGGCATTGCACGCCAACTGATGGAGAAAGCTCATCAAAAAGCAAAAGCAATTGGACTTCACCTCCTTGTTCTGGATACCCGTGCAGGTGACCCTTCAAATGACTTGTACCAATCGATGGGTTACAAGGATGCTGGACGAATTCCAGATTACGCTCGCTCGAATAATGGCGAGCTCCACGACACTATTTTTTATTATAAAGTCCTTGACCCATAGACTTCTCACTACAGTAATGGAGGATGCAATCACAAATCGATCGCTTATACTTCGCCTACTGTTTCTGGTCCACCTGAAAACTTCATTTTCCTCAACACATTCGTATCTAAACCAACGGTAAGAGTAATAATCTCTTTTTCAAGAGACATAATACGCAGAGTCAGATATCCTTTCCATTCTCCCGGACTATGAGTTAAAATAGGGACGAAACGAGATAAAGGAGGAATGTTCCCATGATCCCATACAAACATGATCCATGGACAGACTTTACAGTCAGTGAAAATCGCGAAGCGTACCAAACGGCTCTTAAGAAGGTGGAAGCCGAGTTAGGTGGAGACTACGATCTCATTATTGGTGGAAAGCGCATTAAAACAGATGACAAGATAACTTCCATCAACCCTTCTAATAAAGAGCAAGTGATTGGAACCGTTTCCAAAGCCAAAAGAGATCATGCCGAACAGGCCATGCAAGAAGCCTGGGCCGCTTTTGAAGAATGGCGCAAATGGCCAGCTAAAGCGCGTGCCGAAATTCTCTTCCGTGCTTCTGCGATCGTAAAACGTCGTCGCCATGAATTCTCTGCATTGATGACCTTAGAAGCAGGAAAATCGTGGGTGGAAGCAGATGGAGATACCTCTGAAGCGATTGACTTCATGGAGTTCTATGGTCGCCAAATGATCGAACTCTCTCAAGGAAAGCCCTGTAACTCCACTGAGTTCCAACATAATGAATATAACTATCAGCCTATTGGTGTTGGTTTAGCCGTTCCTCCATGGAACTTCCCATTTGCCATCATGTGCGGTATTACCACCTCCGCCCTTGTTACAGGCAACGCAGTTCTGTTAAAACCATCCAGTAATACCCCCATCATTGCAGCTAAATTTGTAGAAGTACTTGAAGAAGCAGGGCTACCAGCAGGTGTACTTAACTTCATCCCCGGAAGTGGCTCAGAAATTGGAGATTACATCGTCGATCACCCTAAACTCAGCTTCGTCAGCTTTACCGGCTCTCGTGAAGTAGGATGCCGTATCTATGAACGTGCGTCCAAAGTACAAGAAGGACAGCAGTGGCTCAAGCGAGTTGTAGCAGAAATGGGTGGGAAAGACACCATCATCGTGGATAAAGATGCAGATCTTGAACTAGCGGCACAATCCATTGTGAAATCCGCCTATGGCTACTCCGGACAGAAGTGTTCAGCCTGTTCTCGTGCCATTGTTCATCAAGATGTGTATGACCAAGTATTGGAGCGTACGATCGAGCTCGCAAAAGAATTGCCTGTCGGCAACCCTACGGATGTCCATACATTTGTCGGTCCCGTTATTGATTCCGGTCAGTTCCGTTCCATCAGCGAATATATTGAGATCGGCAAACAAGAAGGAACGTTGCGTCTAGGTGGAGAAACAGATGATTCCAAAGGATACTTCATCCAACCCACGATTATTGCAGACCTGGATCCAAATTCCCGTATCATGCAAGAAGAAATCTTCGGTCCCGTTCTCGGCTTCTCCAAAGCAAAAGACTTTGAAGAGCTATTGGAAATTGCCAATAACACGGATTACGCGCTTACAGGTGCTATCATCTCTAACAACCGAGAACACTTAGAACGCGCACGTCGTGACTTCCAAGTTGGGAATCTCTATCTCAACCGCGGTTGTACCGGTTCAATCGTGGGTGAACAACCATTTGGTGGCTTTAAAATGTCCGGTACCGACGCCAAAGCCGGCGGGCCAGATTACCTACGAAACTTCCTCCATGCGAAAACCGTAACGGAAGCTTTCTAATGCCATCTGTTAAATACTGAACAACATAAAAGAGGCTGTCCCCAAGTGTCTTCAACGACAAGGGGCAGCCTCTTTTTATGCAATCTAAAGGAATGAACTTACGAATGAACCTGGATAATGATCTTCCCTCTTGTTCGCCCCGTTTTACTAAGATCAAACGCTTGCTTGATCTCCTCAAGGGGGAAAACTTGTTCAATCGGTGTTTTCACTAATCCTTGACTCATCAACTGACTGATTTCTTCTAGTTGCTTCAATCCCCGTGTAGGAACAAAAATAACGGTCGCTCTCTTCCTTCTTAAAGAAAAGAGGCCTTTAAATTTCCCCATAAAAAGGTGAAATGTCGTTACAGGAGTCACATACAATCCCTCTTTTTTAAGAAGAGGAAAATATTCTTTGTAGTCGATATTCGCTACTGTGTCTAATATCAAATCAAATGCGGCAAAGCGAGAACGATCAATCACACTCTCTTCTCGATAGTCGATAACCTGATCCGCCCCCAAGCTTTTAACGAGTTCAACATTGCGTGTACTACATACTCCCGTAACCTCTGCCCCTAAGGCTTTCGCCATCTGCACGGCATAGGTACCAATACCGCCCGATGCACCAATAACAAGAACCTTTTGTCCAGACTGTACTTTGCCGTAAGTGGTCAGACCATGCCACGCAGTAATCCCTGCAGTGGGAACGCCTGCCGCTTCTTGAAAGGAAACATGATCTGGTTTTTTTATTACGTTTTTCTCGTGAACCGTAAGATATTGACTTGCACACCCACCCCCCGGTCCCAACAGGGAAAAGACAGCATCTCCGGGTTGGAAACGGGTCACCTTATCTCCTACTTCTTCTACTACGCCACTTAAATCCGAACCTATACGATGAGGAAGGCCCCATTTGGACATGGTTTTCGCCATTTTCCAATCTGCTGGATTAACACTGGTCGCGTAAACTTTAATGAGCAACTGATGGGATTTCGGTTTTGGCTTACTTTTTTCACCCACAATAAGGGACTTTTTATCCATAAAGGCAGCTTTCATTTTGAAAACACTCCATTCCGTAAAATTCAGGATGAAAACAAACAGCGTGGGAAGCATCAGGTTCTCTCGGCGCGTGGGCGATGGGCAATAGTATTTCCTATCATTGCCTGAATCACGATTCAAAGTCTCCTAGTTGAAACGACTCGCCTATCTTTCAACTACTCTTGAGACGGGCTTTCATTCTTATCATCAGAAAGAAACTTCTATAGGGCGAACAAAACATTTCCCTATAAAGACGTTTATATGAATATATGTTTAAAACTATCTACTGATAGGATAAAAAAATTATTCGTCACACTCTGTTGAGTTTAATGCTTCCGCGATTAATTGCAAATTGGATGATACACGATCACGGGATAGCCAATAATAAACCTCTTGGCCTACTTTCTTGCTCTCCACTACATGTGCTTCTCTAAGGATTTTCAAATGATGAGAGATAGATGGTCTACTAATATCAAAATGACTCGCAATTTCCGTCACATTTGATTTTCCATAGTTACCCAAAATAAAGGTAATCTGTATGCGAATAGGGTCTCCTAATGCAGTGAAAAACTTCGTTACGCTCTCAAAATCAGTGATATCCAAATGGTATTTGTCCATAAGTTCCCTCTCAATAGGTAGATATATTTAAACTTAATAACGCAATAATATCACCTCCCTCTTCCATACGTCAAGATCATGAACTCGATTGCGATCGTAGCATAAAATGCCAACCACTAAAAAATCGCCTTCTGTTCTGGGCTAGGCACTAAAAATATTGAAACATGGGGGCATTGGGCTCTTGTTTATTTCCTACTTGTTGTAACCATTCTTCTCCTAATTGCGAAAGGGATACGCCCAATCCTTCCTCCAACGCTTCTTCCGTCCGCTCATTGGTTTCTGCCAGCTTGTTCGTAGCATCTTGGTCTACTAAGGGATACAACTTTAGATAGGCAAACACCTCTTGAAGTTTATTTTCACCGAAACGCTCCACTAGGTAGCGGTAAAAATCATAGCAATGAGCATAGTACGCTCGCGCTTCTGTTGATCCAAGCAATTCTAACTGTTGTCCTTTTAGTTCTTCCCAGGTGTACCGAGATTCTTCAAGCACCGGATATTCACTCTTCATTCCTGGAAGAAGATGAGCTTGATAATACTCTGCAGCTCCTTCTTGTAGCCAATATGCCGCGTTATCTGTGGTAAGATCACTTAAAACTTTATGTGTCACTTCATGGACGATACCTGCAGAGAAAGAGCGAGGGTCCCCTTTTCCCCCGATAAACTTTATTGATTGACCAAATTCATTCCAACCGGCGGCCCATTCTGGTATAGACAACTTGACTGATTGGTGAAAGAGAGCACTGTCATGATAAAGCTTTATCTCCGTTTTCTCTTTCTGTTCCCAACCAAACTTTTGCGTAAAAGCCTCCAACGCTTTATTTGAAGCATCCAGTGCCACCGCAGCTTGTTCCTTTAAATCTGGGTGACTGTAATGAACAACTACGGAGCCTTCGGCCATATGTTGGAAAGGAATATCCGATTCGCGCCAACCCTCTTCCGTATTCTTAAAGAGTAAGGGAACTTTGAGAGAGTAGGTCTCCCCTTTTATCTGATATTCCTGTTTAATCAGCGTATGTAGCTGAAGATCGTCACCAGGAATGATTGAAAGGAGTTCCAACTGATAGCTTCCTGGATCTACCGTTTGCACGGCGTCTTGAAACCACCGTTTTTGTTCCTGGAGATAGGTCGTATTCTCAGAATCGATAACCTGATTAAATCGCTTATAATCACACTCATTCACAGCACGCGCCTTCACTTTTAACAGCTTTTCAAGCTGAGAACGAACATGCGTCAATTCTTCGCCAGCCGCAAAGGCAGACGGTGAGCAGAGTGCTGTCTGAATAACCCATATTAACGTGAAAATGAGCAGAAAGTACCCTTTCAGCCGAGAAGATCGACTCATCATAATCCCCCCAATCTTTACCTATAGCATGTGACAGAACCGCTTTGTTCATACCTGTGCGCGATGTACAATCAGTTAGCTTTCTCATCAGAGGGAGAGCATCATGTTCTCTCGCGCCTGGTTGATGGACGGTGGCATCTCCTATCGCTGCCTGATCCACAGCTCAGAGTCTCTCAATGAGAAACTGCTCGACCATCTTCCTACAACTCTAGGGGGAGCTTTCATCCTTATTTTAACGGCATTTTTTCACTTGTGAAACTTGATTACACTAAGTTGAGACGTCCATAAAAAAAGACCTACACCCTGTGTAGGCCTTCCGACATTAGCGATGAGAAAAGATGTTCCCTCTATAAGCTTCCTCCAAATGCAAAACGAATAAGAAACAAGATGGCTAAGATATATAAGATTGGGTGAACCCGCTTGTATTGACCCACAAACACTTTGGCTAGTGGATAAAAGATAAAGCCAATAGCAATACCCGTAGCAATGCTGAAAGTTAACGGCATCATGACAACCGTTAGAAAAGCAGGAATTGCTTCTGAAAGGTCTTGCCATTCAATATCTTTTAGATTAGAAGCCATTAAAACCCCCACAATAATCAAAGCGGGCGAGGTAATGGCCGCCACCGAAGCAAACGTCTCCACCAAAGGGAAGATAAACAGAGCCAATAAGAACCAGCCGGCAGTAACCACAGCCGTCATTCCCGTGCGTCCGCCACTTGCTACACCTGCACTCGATTCGATATAAGAAGTAACAGTGGAGGTTCCCAAGGCTGCCCCCGACATGGTAGCTACCGAATCGGCTGTCAAGGCACGTCCGGCACGCGGAAGTTTATTCTCTTTTAACAGCCCTGCTTGCTTGGACACACCCACCATGGTACCCGCCGTATCAAACAGATCCACAAATAAGAAAGCGAAAATAATGGAGAATAAGCCAAGGTCAAGTGCGCCTAAGATATCCATTTGTAGCAGGGTGGGAGCGAGACTTGGTGGGAGAGAAAACACTCCACTAGGTAGAGGCACAATCCCCGTCATCATACCAAGCAATGCCGTTGCCAGCATTCCCACAAAGATAGCCCCTTTCACCCCACGAATCATCAATAAGACGGTCAAAATGAGACCAAAAACAGTTAATAAAACGCTGGGCTGTGTCAAGTCGGTATTCATCTGCACAAAAGTCGCTTCCGAGGAAACAATAATGGTTGCATTCTTCAACCCCACGAAAGCAATGAAAAGACCAATCCCGGCTGAGATCGCACTCTTGAGACCGGCAGGAATCACATTAATGATCAGCTCACGCAATCGCACAACCGTTAGTAATAAAAAGATGACTCCTGAAATAAATACTGCACCCAGAGCGACCTGCCAACTAACACCCATCCCTAACACAACGGTATAGGTAAAGTAGGCATTTAACCCCATGCCAGGAGCGAGTGCAATGGGGTAGTTGGCCAACAAACCCATTAATAAGGTCCCAATAGCTGCTGATAACGCTGTTGCCACGAATACAGCCCCGAAATCCATCCCTGCTTCTTTTCCCAATAAAAAGGGGTTAACCAGCAGGATATAAGCCATCGTAAAAAAGATGGTTGTCCCCGCTAAGGCTTCTGTGCGTAAATTTGTCTTATGCTCCGTAAATCCGAAATACTGTCCGATTTTCCCCACGATCTTCCCTTCCCTCTTTCATAGAATAAGTGAAATCCCACGGGATGCTTCAAACAGCATTTCTAGCAATTCACACGCCCCTCGTATATCTTCATTCTAGGGTTCTTTCGTCTCTACCCAATCCCTTTCATATGAAGCCTGCATATAACTTAAGCAACCCTCCGGTCAGTCAACCTATTTCACCGTCTCACGTTCGATTTCCCCTGAAAGTGAAGCTGGAGACAAAAAAGAGCGCATCCGCTTATCGATTATTGTCTCCTTCTCCATCCGGATATTATTCCCATTCAATAGTGGCTGGTGGCTTAGACGTCACATCATAAACGACTCGATTGGCGTCATCCACTTCATTGATGATACGGTTACTAATGCGTTCCAATACCTCATAGGGAATACGGGCCCAATCAGCTGTCATCCCATCGATGGAGGTGACTGCACGAATTCCGACCGTATAAGCATAGGTGCGCGCATCCCCCATGACCCCAACACTCTTAAAGTCGGGGAGCGCGGTGAAGTACTGCCAAATCTCCCGATCCAGACCTGCCAGGCGAATTTCTTCCCGTAAAATCGCATCGGAATCACGCACGATCTTTAATTTTTCTTCCGTTACTTCACCAATAACGCGAATGCCTAGACCAGGTCCTGGGAACGGTTGCCGCCACACAATCTCTTCTGGTAACCCCAATTCTTCTCCAACCGCTCGTACCTCATCTTTAAATAAGGTGTTTAACGGCTCCACCAAATCCATCTTCATATCTTCCGGCAGTCCACCTACATTGTGATGGGATTTAATGGTTTGTGCTGTCTCTGTACCCGATTCGATGATATCCGTATAAAGCGTGCCTTGGGCTAATAGCTCATGATCCGTTAACGTTTCTGCCTCTTCTTCAAAGATACGAATAAATTCATTCCCGATGATCTTTCTTTTTTGCTCAGGATCAGATATGCCGGCTAGCTTACGCAAGAAACGCTCTTTAGCCTCCACTTTGATCACGTTCATCTGGAAGTTGTCGCGGAAGGTGTTCATCACACTGTCTGCTTCACCCTTACGCAGGAGTCCATGATCGACAAAAACACAGGTTAATTGATCACCGATCGCCCGATGGATTAAGGCGGCCACCACGGAGGAGTCAACACCTCCGCTCAAGGCACACAGCACCTTCCGGTCACCAATCTCCTGCTTTAATTCATCGATAGTCTCTTGAACGAAATTTTGCATACTCCATTTTCCATCACACTGGCACACAGCAAATAAAAAGTGGCGTAACATCTCATTCCCATTCTGGGTATGACGAACTTCAGGATGAAATTGCACCGCATATTGATGCTTTTCAGGATGACTCATCGCTGCCACCGGTGCCGAACCCGTGCGTGCATCTACTTGAAATCCAGCCGGAGGAACCGTCACTACATCGCTGTGACTCATCCACACCACTTGCTTATCATCCATCCCTTGATACAAAGGTGCCTCAGAGACGAGTTCAATCTCTGCTTTCCCATACTCTCGGGAAGCCGCGCGGTCTACTTGCGCACCGTAATGAGCCGCCATCAGTTGCATTCCATAACAGATTCCCAAAATAGGAATGCCGAGATCGAAGATAGCTGGGTCGCAGGAGGGAGCATCCTCAGCATATACACTGCTCGGTCCACCAGAGAAAATAATCCCTTGTGGTGCGAGTTGACGAAGTTCTTCTGCAGTAATCTGATTGCTAATCAATTCACTATAAACACCTAACTCACGAACTCGACGTGCAATCAGTTGATTATACTGTCCACCAAAATCGAGTACGACAATACGTTCTTGGGGCTGGTCCATGGTTTTATCCCATCCATTCTCCTGTTTTGTACAATATAGAAAAGACCGGACACCCCAGACCGCTAGCGAGCGATACGGGAGTCCGGTCGTGTTCATCCATAGCAAAAAACACGATCCTACCCATACGCTCGTAGTCCGACCATTTACGGTAGTCGGGTAGAGACTTTCAGGCCATATTCCTGAAGATATACGAGCTTGCTATTTAAGCGTGGTTTTACTAGTAAGTTGCTAGTTCCCGCTTTTATCAACCCATATGCGTTATGATCACCTGTATCTCGCATATAGCAGATGATAAATGATCTTCTACCTGCATGATACCAAAGCGGTTGGACAGGGGTCAAGGTCGCAATTGTTGTAAGAGTTTTTGCCATACGAGTTGCGCCCGTTGCCACAACTCCTTCTCTTTCCCTTCTTGCTTCCCATAGTGTGCCTCTTCATAGAGAACCGTCATTTCTTTCATCTCCTTCGTAGGGGAAGCGTACCAATCTTCTTTGAGGAGGTACTCCCGAACCGTTTGGTCTTTTTCACGGGGCCCTTTGCGCCAGCGCCATAAGAAAAGAAGATGGTGAGTAAGGGAGAGGACACCTCTTCGCCCCTGTTGTCTCGATGAACCGAAACGCAGAAGCCACCACCAATAAGCGATACGCCAAAACTTCCATACTAGGAGAGTAGCCATACCCAGGCTGAAGACACTTACACCCACTATCAGTCCCCATCTTCCCCAGAAACCCGCATTGGTTTGGGTGGCAGAAGATGATTGGGACTCCTCTTCCATCCATTGTTCCATTTGATCCATTCTTTCTTGGCTGGCACTTGGAATGGAAGTATCTTCTCCCTCATTCCCCTCATCCGTCGCCTCGTCATCTAGAGAAATAGCTTGAATGGGTGTAGGATTAGTAAAATTAGGCGTTGGCTCAAAGGGAATCCAACCAATATCTGCGAAATAAACTTCTACCCAAGAATGGGCATCTCTATTTCGCACCGTAACTTTGTAACGCTCAACCTCTGAATGGTACTCCGAGTCCCCCGGAGCAAAGCCTTTTACCCAACGTGCGGGAATTCCGATCGACCGTAGCATAACCACCATGGAGGTGGAAAAGTGGTTGCAGTATCCTTGTTTGGTTTCAAACAAGAATTGATCGACAAAATCTTTCCCTTTGGAAGGGATAGAAACATCCTGCGTTTCATAGTCAAAGTTATTCTTCAGATAGGACTCAACCGCTTTCGCCTGATCATAAGGGTTTGTTTCCCCCTCAACCACCTCTAACGCCCTCTCGCGAATTCGATCAGGAAAAGCACCAGGGAGTTGTAAATAATAATAAACAATCTCGCCAGGGTAATCTGTCCCACTCTGTCTCAATTGCTTTCGATTGATCCAGGGAATCTCTGCTTGCAAGCGGTATTCGTCCACTTGGCTACCTTCTCCTTGCATGGTGACAGAATTAGAGGATACAACTAGCAAAGACTCGCCTCCGTTGTGCATATAGGAGGACAGTTGACCCGGGACGAAGACAATCGATTCAACAGGGACAAAGTTCTTTACCTCACTTTGATTGAACTCTGTCTTTACATCCTTAAAAAGTACACGCTCGACTGAGATTTCCTCGTTCTTATCGTTTCCTTCACCCTGCAGAGAATATCTATCGGCATCTACAACTCCCTCATTTAAGCGGTCCGCCCAACCTGCACCGGTGTACATCTCTTTGGCCTCACCACGCCAATAATAAGGACGATCAATCCAAGCCGTAAGGGCAATCGTCTCATTCGGAGCAAAGGGTGCGCCTAGTACCAAATCACTCTTGCTATAACCAATTTGACTAACCCCTTTGCCTCCCCTTTCTCCTTCACCAAAAGCGAGAAAAGCAACCGGGTCAGACCAGCTTGCCGTTGGCTTTGGCCCCCATAATCCAATAATCAGGAGGGCCGAGAGAAAGAGCAAGACGAAACGGGTCCAACCCTTTGCCTCCGGTTCATCTTCCAATTGCTCTTTTAAGTGAGACCAACGAAACCATGTAGCCAGTAAAACACCGATTATCACAAAGCGGATCACCACTCCTTTCCCCTCAAAAGAAGTGAAAGCATCTAGCACACCAAAATAGCAAAACGAAAGAATAAGAACAAGAAACAAATGCTTTCTCTCCACAAGGGTACGCAAAATACGAACAGACAGAAACGAAAGCAAGAGGAGAAGAGCCAAAGTTTGCATAGATCCAGGTAGCGCTGTGCTCCATCCTCCTTGCAGAAGAGCTTTTCCATACCTCCAAAACTCACTAAACATCTGGCTTAACCACGAGATGTCTAATAAAGCGATTCCTTTTGTAGCAAAGTGAATACGATGCACGATGAAAAGCATGACGCATCCGGTCAACAAGGGAACCCACCATCGTTTAGGTGTAAAAAGTTCAATAAGCAAAAAGAGACAAACAGCTAAGAGAAGCCAACCTAAGCTCCCCAGACTACCTATGTTTTGTAATGGTAGAAGCCACTCCAACCACATGAAAGGTAGGAGCAGGAGTACAACTAGTAAGTGACCCGTAAGTGGATAATGCTTATCCAACCTTCCCCACTCCCCTATCATTCAAATTTCATCCTCTGATTCCTACGAAGAAAAGATCATGGTCGCAGCTGTTTCAATAGTTTTCTCCACAACCGATGCAACTTCTCATGTAAATGCCCTTCTCTATCTTCTTTTCGTCCATAATGTGCCTCTTCATAGACGATGGCCATTTCCTTCAACTCGGTAGAAGAAACCGCGCTGACACCATTCTCTCGTAGCAAATACTCACGCACCGTCTCACCTTGCTGACGAGGACCATGGTGCCATCTCCATAAGGTAAGCAGATGATGAGTAAGGGAGATAATGCCCTCTCTTCCCCTTTCTCTTGCCGGTCCTCTACCCAGTAGCCACAGCCAATATAAGGTGCGTCGAAACTTCCATACACCCCCTCCAATAAAGAGGAGCGCGATTGCCCCAACACCTAACAGCTGATACCATCCCTGTCTCGCTACCTCGCTAGATGAATCTGAAGATGAAGCTTTTTCTTCATCCAATTCTTTCTCAAGTGGTGAATTCTCACGGCTCTCAGTCACTGCCTCGCTACCCGCATCCTCATCACGCTCTGCGATTGATTCCTCTTCCTCCCCTTCCCCCATGATCGGAGTAGGGTTGGTAAAGCCCGGGGTGGGCTCAAAGGGAAGCCAGCCAATATCTTTAAAATATACTTCCACCCAGGAGTGCGCATCACTATGGCGAACAGTCACCTCATATTGGTCTTCTTCTGCCTCGACCGCTTCGCCAGGGGCATATCCTTTCACCCATCGGGCCTCAATCCCCACCGCCCGCAACATGACCACCATCGAGGTAGAGAAGTGATTGCAGTAGCCCCGTTTCGTCTCGAAGAGGAACTGGTCGACAAAATCTTGTCCATTCCCTCTTTCCGGTACATCATCTGTCTCATAAGTGAACGGTCCATTCTTTAAGTATCGTTCGATTGCTTTTACACGGTCATATTGATTATCTTCCTCAGCGATGACTTCCTCTGCTTTTTCGAATACGCGATCTGGGAGATCATGAGGAAGGTTACCAAACATCTGTATCTCTTCTTTCGTAAATGTCGTCTCTGTCTCTACACTTCTTAACTGCTCCAGATCGAGTACAGGAATCTCTGTTTTAACATGATAAGGTCCTTCTTTCTCACTGGATAGCCATACTCCCACGGTGTTCATCTCAATGGAATCACTCGGTTGATTTTCATAAATAAATTCTCTAAGTTGTCCCGGTGTAAATATAACCGGACCATCCGACACTTGCACATCCACCTGCGCCTCGTTGGGTAACGTCTTCACATTATGAAACAGCAACGCCTCATCCGATTCCAGCAAGCCGGTATAACGGGATGCTCCATCAGGTGTAACTACATCACCTTTCTCTAAATTGCCTAATGGATGGGTATCAACATTATCCCAGGCTTTCATCCACCTCTTCCCATCATAAAAATACCGCGACTCCCCGCGCCAATAGTACTTCTCATCCACGGTAGCGGTAAACACGATCGCATTGTCTTGCTTCAGCGATCCACCCAGGAAGGCATTATCCGAGCCATAGCCAATCTTACTATTTCTCTTCTCTATTCCATTTCCTGTACCTTCTTCATCTCCTGTACCCAGATCAAGCAAAGTGACTGGGTCTGGCCAACTGGCTACCGGCTTGGGAGCCGACATTCCCACAGCCAGCACAGCGATCAAGAACAAAGCGGCAAAGCGGTACCACCTTTTAGGCTGGGGGGCTTTCTCTAGTCGCTCTTTGAGTTGCGACCAACGAAGCCAAGCTGCGCATACCATTCCCCCCACAACAAAGCCTATAACCGTAGCCGTCGCCTCGTAAGAAGTAAAGGCATCCAGTACGCCAAAGTAGAGGAGCGAAAGGAAAATAAGCGGGAACAATCGTGCCTTCTCTATTAGCGCACGCAACGTACGTACAGTTAAGAAATAGAGAAACAAGAGTAGGGCAAACGTCTGGAGCGGGTGGGAAGCCATCGTAGTCCACTCGCCTGTAAAAAGTGCTTCTCCATACACGAGTAAGTCACTTCCTACTTCTTTTAACCACACAGGATCGCTGAGTATGATCTCTTGGGGTGCATAGTAGATTTGGTGTATAAGAACCAGCGAAACAAAACTTGCGAGCAGACCCGTTAACCAACGCCTCTCGACAAACAGTTCGATCAACAAAAAGAGGCCTCCACCTAAGAGAAGCCAGCCGATATTCCCAAGGCCGGTAGCTTCCTTTAAGGGTTTTAGCCACTCCCACCACAGCAGAGGAAGGAGCAGCAGTACAACCACTAAGCGCCAATTCCACTTATAGAGACGAGCCAACTTTCGTCCCCCCTTTGACGAAATGTTCCCATTGCGTATCACCAATATCCCAGACAGTCACGCCAAAGGACTGCAAGCGAGCCACCTGTACTTTCCTTTTTTCATCCTTGTCGCGAGAGAGATCAATGAGAAACAACTCCACCCGAATAGCACGCAGTGACAGCTCCACCAGACGGTTCATCAGTTCCGTATCCAATTCCGATGTGATTAAGGCAATCGTCGCTCCATGGGGAATCATCCCTCGATACTGAAGCAATAATTCACTGATGGGTTGCTCGCTACCTGCCTCCACCAACGCCAAATGTCTCAACACTTGCACGAAATGCTTCTCACTGTTTCCCATGGGAATGTACGAAGGAGTCTTCCCATTGGTTAACAACCCTGCACGCTCGTGCTGACGCGTGGTATAAGAAATGAGTGAAGCGACCAAACGAACCCCACATTCAAACGATTCAGGATCGAGCGATTTCCCTCCATCAAGCACAAAGAAGAATTCACGCATCACGTGATGTTCAAACTCTTTTACCTTTAATCCTTGTCCTCGTGCACTCGCCTTCCAGTGAATTCGATTCATGCGATCGCCATTCGCATACTCACGCACACCTGACACGGAGGAAACATCTTCACTATACTGATTCGAAAGAGCCATCCTCCCCATATAACTCTCCACCATCGTATCCCATTCGCGAATCGGGGAGATTTTTGGAAAAACCATCACTTCATCTTCTACAGGAAGAACCCATTTCTGTTTGATCAGACCAAAAACATCTCCACTCTCTACTTCCACAGCATCAAAATGATAAACACCCCGTTGAGTAAGTCGGAGAGTGTACGTGGCTTTCCCTTCTCTTTTCCATCCGGGAAAGAGAAGCAAACGATTTTTGGAACCATAAGCATGCTCCGCCATATCTCCTTTATCCACAAGATATAGCCAAGTAACCGGTATCCAAGCAATAAAGCGATAGCGAAGCTGAACCTGTAGCGAATCGCCTGCCGTCAAGTAATGGGCCGCTAAGGAACGGTTCACTTCGATCTCCCGGACCGAGAAAAAAGCGATCGCCCCTTCATAGACCACTAGAAGTAACACCGCATAGAAGAGAAACCACGGAACAAATCCCCCTTGAAAACGCCCATATGCATAGGTAACACCCAATAGCAACACAAGTAAAAGCAGAGAAACCTTTGCTTTCCTCATAACTGCTTAACCTGCTTTCGTCCCATGACAGGAACAGGCACGGATTGTAACACCTCATGAAGCAAACGATCTACCCCAATTCCGCTTAATCTCGCTTCCGACTTTAATATGATGCGATGGACCAACGTAACGGGTACCAATCTCTTGATATCATCTGGCAGGACATAGGACCTTCCCTGAATCCATGCATAAGCTTGTGCCACCCGATACAGAGCAATCGATCCACGCGGGCTAGCACCTAGATAGACATGCTTGTGGGTTCGTGTTGCCAAAACCAGTTCAACCAAATACTCCTTGAGTGAAGGGTCCATATGTACTCCTCTTACTTCCTTCTGCATTTCTCGCAATTCTGTTGGCGTAATCACAGGCTGGAGGGTTTCGATGGGGTGCTGCTCTCTCACTCGGTCCAACATCTCCAATTCATCGCTCACCTGTGGATAACCCAATTGAAGCTTGAGTAAAAACCGATCCAACTGCGCTTCAGGAAGGGGAAACGTTCCTTCGTATTCAATCGGGTTTTGTGTCGCCATCACAAAGAAAGGAGGTTCCAGAGAGTACGTATTCCCATCCACTGTGACACTCCCTTCCTCCAATGCTTCCAAAAGCGATGCCTGTGTTTTGGGAGAAGTTCGATTGATTTCGTCTGCCAACACAACATTGGCCATAATGGGGCCTGCTCTAAATTCAAACTCCATTGTCTTCTGATTATAGATGGATACCCCTGTCACATCAGACGGGAGAAGATCCGGTGTAAACTGTATACGTTTAAAACTGCCACCGATCGACTTCGCTAACGCACGTACTAACATGGTCTTTCCCACACCTGGAACATCTTCTAAGAGAACATGTCCATTTGCTAAAAGCCCTACCACTGCCAGCTCTATGGTTTCCCGTTTTCCTACCAAGATGTTTTCAATATTATCAACCAAACTGGCTACATGCTGTTGTCCTTGAGTCATTTGAGTCATCACAACCTCCAAAAAACACTATTTTCCTTCCATTTTGTCTATTATACTGTTTTCACACAACAAAGAGCGAACCTTACCTTTCCATAAAAAGTAGCACAAGCCACGCTCTTGATGCATAAACTCATTAAGAATCCATCTCTTTTCGCATAACATCAGTACCTACCATCTTATTGTAACGGAAAGGAGGCGTGCAGGAGAAGCGTTTTCTAGGAAAGTCTTCATTTGAGGAAGCGATGTATTGTTGGATGAACATCATCCTTCTGGTAATAGAAGGGTGAAAACCCTTCCTCTTTTCTTATGCAAAACGCACGTTCTTCTCCCTATGGATGCTCATGTTTCGTACGAAGGTCCATAGAGCACGGCATACAAAAAGTGAACCACACCCTTCTCAATTCAGATCCGTTAGTCACGTGTTACGAAGAAGTGATCCCTTCAGACCAGTGTCAAGAATTAATCACTCTAGCTAAAGAATCGCTCACTCCCGTGGAAGCTTTTGGTCATGGAAAAGAGCGAACATCGGAGATCGCATGGAAAAGACATGATGCCGCTCCCATTGTAAAAACCATCTGTCAGAAGATAGCTTCCACTGTGTCACACCCTCTTCGCTATTGTGAACCTTTGCAGATTGCCTACTATCCGGTGGGAGGCAAGTTTAACGCACATTACGATGTTTATCGCACAAAAACAGAGTATGGGAAAAAACGCGTACAAAACAGAGGACAACGGTTATACACCGCTCTCCTCTACTTAAATGAAGTCTCTGCTGGTGGAGAAACCACCTTTCCTCAACTCGACTTATCGATCCACCCACAGACTGGCAAGCTATTGTTCTTCCAAAACTGTAAGCAGGGAACAAATGAAAAACACCCTCTCTCCTTGCATCAAGGTTGTCCTGTCGAGGAAGGCGAGAAGTGGATTTGTACGTTGTGGTTTCGTGAGCGTCCTTTATACTAAACGGAAGATAAAAACCCAAGCCATTGCAAGGACTTCCTGGCAGCTTGCCCCGTCGCTTCATCCTTCTTATAAGAAGCCGTTTCTTCTTGCAAATAACAAGAAGAAACGGCTTCTAGGAAGAATAGGCAGAGCCTTAACTT
Organism: Mechercharimyces mesophilus; assembly: GCF_059818345.1. Classification (NCBI taxonomy): domain Bacteria; kingdom Bacillati; phylum Bacillota; class Bacilli; order Caryophanales; family Thermoactinomycetaceae; genus Mechercharimyces; species Mechercharimyces mesophilus. Next base: position 17,308 of record NZ_JCBAPH010000002.1, read on the forward strand.
CTACAATCAAACATTTAAACGTTTCGCCAAATGGAGCTCTCTTGACCATTTTCATCCCAAAAAAGACACATTCGTGCGTTCATCTACGTAGAATGTTCACCTTTGCTTTTTACTATCTCCTTTAGAAGGGGATAATCCTACCTTTGCAACAAAAGCATCCGCTAATCCATCTCCAAAGAGCGATTGAAAGGCATCCTTGGTCGTCGGAAAATCAGGAGAAAGTGTTTGACCTGTGATATAAGGATTCTCTTCCTGATCCAGCGTAATCGCTTGCCCACTATCCAGACTACTTCCACCAAGATAAGAGGAGAAAGAAAGTCCGCGACCAGAATAGCTTAATTGTGCAATAAAGGCATCACTAAAAAGAGAAGAGGGACTAGTAAGTCTCGCTTGAAAAGCATCCGGTGAAACGGGAAAGTTGGTAGAGTTTGTGGGGCCGGTCACCCAAGCAGATCCTAGGGAATCGACGGCAATTCCTAACCCTTGTTCTCTTCTCTTCCCTCCTAGATAGGTTAGATAGACGAGATTGCTCCCATCTTTCGTAAATTTGACAACAAAAGCATCACTGGCTCCTCCAAATAATGTTTGAAAGGCATTGGTTGTGGTTGGTAGATCGGGTGAAGTGGTTAAACCAATAACATAAGCATGACTTTGACTATCTACAGCAATCGCTGTTCCTCTATCCTCTAGAAATCCTCCTAAATACGTAGAATAGATCAAAGCCGATCCATTTTCATTCAGTTTCGTGATAAAAGCATCATTGCTGTCAATTCCATTTTTGAATGTTTGAAATGCGCCAGACGTCGTTGGAAAATTTGTCGAATTGGTTTGCCCTGTCACATAAGCTTGAAATTCCTTATCTATCGCAATGCCACGACCCAAATTTCGCTCTCTTCCTCCTAGGAAAGTAGAATAAACAAGAGCGTTTCCCACAGCATTCAGCTTGGTTACAAAGGCACTAAAGGGGGTTCCTTTAAATATAGTCTGAAAGGCTCCTGATGTTATAGGAAAATTCGTCGAATCGGTAGAGCCCACAATGTAAGCATTTTGATTAATATCGACGGCAATACCGTTCCCGACGGTTCTTTGTCCTCCTCTTCCTCCTAAATAGGTGGAATAAAGAAGAGCCGAGCCGTCTTGACTTAGCTTACTGATAAAGGCATCGGATGCTCCAGCCAAAATGGTTTGGAATGAATCCATCACTACTGGAAAGTTAGTAGACGCGGTATATCCCGTCACATAAACCCGATCAGCTAGGTCCAGTGCGATGGCATTTCCTCTATCTTCTCGACTTCCACCCAGGAAAGTAGAGTAGACAAGAGCAGACCCTGACGGATTAAACTTTGTGACAAACGCATCCATCCCACCGGCAATTCTACTTTGAAAGGAGCCTGTTGTAACAGGGAAATTAGCAGAGATGGTTCCCCCGGTCACATAGGCACTCCCTGTAGAATCCGCCACAATCCCTCTTCCTTGGTCAATATCGGAGCCACCTAAATAGGTGGCATAAAAGACGACAGGATCAATGAGTAATGTTTGTGACCGATTGTACTCACCCTTTACCTTGATTCCAAAAGAGTGAGCGGAGCGTAGAAAAAAATGCGTGTTGATGGTTACTCTTTTATTTTGTAACCACTGGTATCCAATCGGCTTGCTCTCGCGAAGGGTGCTCCTTCTTGTATGGATGCATAGCTCCCCTTCAGAAGTCAGAGATAAACCCTCTCCCCCTTCATAAAAAAAGTGGATTTGTTCCATCGAAGCGCCTCGGTGAACCACAACGTCGTATTCCAGCTGTTCCTCATCCCCGTAGAATATCAAATCGATACCTGACCAAACATTCTTATAATATATCTTTTCGTTGTTTTTGGATGTATGTACTTGGAGCTCTGGATTCGCATCGATAAACTGAAAGGATAGCTTTTCTTCGCTTCCATCGGTGTCAAAGATATACTCAACATAGTCCTGATGAAATCGGAATTGGGTTCCCCTACCTTCAGCTTTCAATACACCTTCTTCTTCATTTTTTCCTTTTACACAGTTAAAGACCAGTCGCTTTTTTTCAGTAATCATCGCCATGCCTACACTCCCTATGACAATCATTCATCAATAATAGGAAGTATATGCCTCTTCGGATGAAGAATATGCTCTTCTACTAGCATCCATGCAATGTCAGGCCGACCATCCAATGCTTTTTTACACAAGAAATCGCCTGCATCATCGAAGAATACAGGCGTTTTTTGTATGTAGCCAGAGGTCTTTCACATTTACTTTAAAAAGAAAAATTATAAGTAATTAATGATAACCAAATATGAGGAGATGATGTATAATGTTTAGTAAAACGATGAGAAAAAGTCAGTTAATATTTTAAACTTTAATCTGGATAATAAGTTGAATTTTAGTAAAGGAGGTGATAAGTAAGAAGATGAGTTGGATTATTTTTATAACCGTGACTGTCGCCTTAGTTTCTTGGATCATTGCAGAAGAGATTGTCGATAAGGATAAGAAGAATAAAGGGGATAAATAATTGGGATTAAAAACACTTAAAAAAATTGGAATTGCTATAGCCGTGTTTATTGCTGGGATTATTGCATGGGTGTCTTTCACAGAAACAATCAACCAAGGTCATGCAGGAGTTGTTTATTCTCGTTCTGAAGGTGTGAAGGATAAGACACTAAGTCAAGGTTTACACTTCGTGAATCCGATTGAACGTATCACCGAGTATCCTGTCTCTACTGAAACCATTGATTATGGGGAACTACCACTAGCTACTCGTGATGGGAAGCCATTAACAGTGGATATCACAGTTGAATACTTTAACGACGTGGAGAAGTTGCCTTACATATATGATAAGTTCAAAGGTCAAAGTCCCGAAGCAATTGAAGAAACGTGGTTGAAAGCTCGAATCAAAGACACTGCGCTTGAAGTGACATCAAAGTATACGATCCTAGAAGTTTTTCAAAACCGAGAAAAGATCAAAGCAGAGATCCTTGAAGAGTTTACAAAAGACGTGAAAGACCATGGTTTCTTGATCGAAAACGTTGTATTTGGAACGCCAACACCTGATAAAGAAACGCAAAAAGCGATTCAAGAAGTGGTTAATCGTCAGCAAGAATTGGAAGCCTTGAAAATTGAGAAAGAAAAAGCGCAAGAGATTGCTGAAAAGCAATTGATTGAAGCTCAAGGTATTGCTGATGCTGAAATTGAAAAAGCAAAAGGGGAAGCTAAGGCTAATGAATTGATTGCGAAATCAATTACATCTGAGATCCTTAAGAAATTAGAGATGGAAGCACGACAGAAGCACGGATGGGTTGAGATTCAAGGCGCAGATGGTGTGTTGATTGAAGAAGATAATAATTAATAGATAGGGTATCTGAGGAAGTCTGGGAACGAATAAAAACGAAGTTCCCAGACTCCGACTTTAAAAATGTAAAACCGGATATGTTAGAATTGTTTGATTATATTGCTGAGAAGTATGAGGATGTAAAAACAGATAAGTCTCGAAGGAGTCGAACGACCTTACGGGAGAGATACAGGGTACAGGTCTTTCCGCCTTTTCCCTCTCGGACTACGATATCTATCGCCCAAAAACAGAGTATGGAAAAAAGCGTATACAAAACAGGAATAAGCCCTCTCTCGTGATGTAGAAATTATATGAAAAATAGTAAACAATCTAAATAAAGGCGTATTACTAACTCTATAGATTGTGTTATAGTTGATTTGCACTAAACAAAACATCGTAGAGGAGAGTATCAAGCATCATGAAGAAAAGCACCATATCTAAAAGTTTGGCTATACTTGTCGCAATCTTCACCTTAGTCTCTTTCTCTTTTTCAAATCTAGCATTTGCTGCTAAGACACCGACACTAACCAGCCTTACAAACACATCCGGTTCTGCTATTACCGAAGGGGAATTACCAAATATCGCTGTGTCTGAGGATGGACGAGTCGTTGTTGTGGGTCAAGAAGATGGTCATATTTTCTATTATCTGGGAGAAATCACAACAAAAGGAGACAGTATTTTTTGGAGGACAAAAAAGCAATTCTTTTCCGAGGGACAAAATCCAAGTGTTGCTCTAACAGATGATGGATATGCGGTTGTGACATACAGCCGTTCTGGGACGTTGTATGTGGATACTGCATGGATGGATAGAACGGGCCTCGTTTGGAAGAACAATAAGTATATTTATGATAATCAAGGAGAAAATCCATCTGTTGCTTTTACCGCAAATAGAAAGAAAAATGAACTGCTTTTCGTTTATGAAAAAGGTGATTCCTTACGCTATGTGAGCGCTGATTACGAGTGGGGATTCATCTCAGACTATAAACATAGGTCACCGTTTACCGGCCATGATTATCAGATAGATGATGAAGACAATCCTGATGTAGCATTTGTAAACAATTTCCCAATTGTTACAACCGACCAAGCTTATTTTGGAGGAATGAATTATCTACACGAGCCAATGCATGAACTACCCGGTAGTGGGTTTCATGATGGGTTTAAACCTCCTCGTGGAATACCATCCCCTAAATCGAGCATAGCCGGCAATGCGGATGGACTGATAGTTGAATTTTTCCAGAATAAGTACAATAACAGTATGCTTGATTACAGGATTGGTCAAAAAGTTCGGTCAGAGTCCGATAACTTAGACACTTTGCAATGGTTAAATACTGGAGACAACTCCCTAAGAGAATATGGTACAAACTCAGACATCGCTATGTATGGTAACTACGTAGTTCAAGTACACGAATTTGGCGGATATATTCGCTATAACATATACGAAATAAATATGTAATGTGGGTCTAGGTTGAAGCTAACCATTTACTATTTCCCTATTAGGAGGTTGTCATAGACAAGTTCCTCTCTTTATGCCAAAACCTAAAAAGAAAGAGGCTTCCCAAAAGTTCGCTGAACTTATGAGAAACCTCTGATTTTGACCTACTGTGGGTCAAGGACGTTAACCCACAATCAAATCTATTTCCATCAAGCTTCTTTGGTGGCACAAATTACATCATGCCGCCCATTCCACCCATACCGCCCATGCCGCCCATGGCATCCATACCTGGAGCACCGGCTGCATCTTCATCTTCCGGCTCATCTGCAACAACCGCTTCCGTGGTGAGGAACATCGCGGCAACAGAGGCTGCATTTTGCAATGCAGAACGGGTTACCTTCGCCGGATCAACGATACCGGATTTCACCATGTCTACCCACTCGTCGGTCAATGCGTTGTAGCCAAAGCCTACTTCTTCTTTCTTCAGACGCTCAACGATAACAGAGCCTTCTTGGCCTGCGTTAAACGCGATTTGTCGGATTGGTTCTTCCAGTGCACGCTTCACAATGCTCACGCCTGTGGAAGCATCACCTGAGGTTTCCACACTTTCTACCGCACGAATCACGTTAACCAGTGCCGTACCGCCACCGGATACGATACCTTCTTCTACAGCCGCACGGGTGGAGTTGAGAGCATCTTCAATGCGTAGTTTTTTCTCTTTCAATTCGGTTTCGGAAGCAGCACCTACTTTGATGACTGCTACACCGCCAGCCAATTTAGCCAAACGCTCTTGTAGCTTCTCTTTATCAAACTCGGAAGTGGTGTCTTCCAATTGCTTACGGATTTGACCTACACGAGCGTTGATCTCTCCGCGATCTCCAAAGCCATCTACCATAATGGTATCTTCTTTGGTTACACGAATTTGACGAGCGCGACCGAGAACATTCATATCAGCCGTTTTCAGGTCCATGCCCACTTCTTCGGTCACTACTTGACCACCGGTGAGGGTAGCAATATCTTGTAGCATCGATTTACGACGGTCACCAAAGCCAGGAGCTTTGACAGCTACGGCGTTAAAGGTTCCACGCAATTTGTTTACGACTAAGGTAGCCAAAGCTTCCCCTTCAAGGTCTTCTGCAACAATCAAGAGTGGCTTTCCTTGTTGAACCACTTTTTCGAGGAGTGGTAGAATTTCTTGTACATTGCTGATCTTCTTGTCGGTGATAAGGATGTAAGGTTCATCCAACACGGCTTCCATCTTATCCGAGTCCGTTACCATGTAAGGAGAGATGTAACCACGGTCAAATTGCATTCCTTCCACTACTTCCAACTCAGTGGTAAATCCTTTGGATTCTTCAACAGTGATCACACCGTCGTTACCCACTTTTTCCATAGCTTCTGCGATGAGTTGACCTACTTCTTCATCGTTAGCAGAGATCGAAGCCACTTGCGTAATCGACTCTTTGCCTTCGATTGGTACCGAAATCTTCTTGATTTCTTCTACTGCAGCGATTACTGCTTTTTCAATCCCTTTGCGCACGATCATCGGATTGGCACCTGCAGCCACGTTTTTCAGCCCTTCACGGATCATCGCTTGAGCCAGAACTGTCGCGGTGGTGGTTCCGTCACCTGCTACATCGTTGGTTTTGGTCGCAACTTCTTTAACCAATTGTGCACCCATGTTTTCAAAGTGATCATCCAGCTCGATCTCTTTGGCGATGGTCACACCGTCATTGGTAATGAGTGGAGAGCCAAATTTCTTTTCGAGAACAACATTGCGCCCTTTCGGTCCAAGTGTTACTTTTACTGCATTTGCGAGCGAATCTACCCCGCTTAGCATGGAACGACGAGCTGTTTCACCAAACTTGATTTCTTTTGCCATCGTTTATGTCCCCCTCCTAGTAGTAGGATTGGATAGTATTCCTCTTCCTACTTGAAAGTGCATCACAAGCGAAGCCCTGACAGCCTCTGTCAGAGTACCTCCCCTTTATCTCAAGGGTGAGGTACCTACAGTACAGAAGAAGTAGGAACCTCTCTTCTTAATCGATAATCGAAACAGTCAAGTAACTATTCCACAATCGCCAATACATCACTCTCACGCAAAACTAAGTATTCGCTTTCACCGACTTTAACTTCAGTGCCGGCATATTTGGAAAAGATGACACGGTCGCCTTCTTTAACTTCTAACTCGATTTTATTACCGTTTTCATAACGGCCACTACCTACCGCAATCACTTTACCTTCTTGCGGTTTTTCTTTCGCTGCTTCTGGTAGGACTATCCCACTTGCAGTCGTTTCCTCTTGTTCGATCGCTTCCAATACGATCCGATCACCCAATGGTTTGATCACTAGAAAACCCTCCTTCATATCAAGCGGAATTCATTATTTTTTTGTTAGCACTCATTAAGCTCGAGTGCTAACACCCATTATTATGATATTCTTCTTGCGGTCATTTTGCAAGACCTTTACCAAAAAAATTTGTGCGCATGATTCAATACATAGAAGGTAGGTCTCCTGTGATTGTCTATTCCAAAACAGCGAAAGTTCTAACCAGAGAGAGTCTGTTTTCCACGTTGTATCCATAATCAAATGAAACTTCACTCTGTTTGTATCGCAGGAAAGCCACTGGTTAACTGCCAGTGGCTTTTCATTTCGAAGCTTGGTCTATTCTATTGTTGAAGACTCACTGTTATGCCTTTCTTGCCACATGCGTTCACGCTCTTCATCCAACTTGATTAGACGACGATCCAACCAAGCACAGAGACCGATACTGATCTCATAAAGTAAGAAAAGTGGAATGGCCACCAGTACATTAGAGACAAAGTCAGGTGGGGTAATGAGAGCCGCCACCACAATCAATGCCACATAGGCATAACGTCGTCCCTTACGTAACATACCTGGTCTCAAAATTCTAAGACGTGTGAGGAACAGAACCACGATGGGCAGTTCAAATAAAACGGCCATCGGAAAACAGATACGAAACATAAAGGCAAACACTTCATATATACCATAGGTCATCTCTGCGCCAATAATTCCATTCAAATTACCCATAAACGAGAGTAGGAAAGGAAAAACAATAAACAATCCAAAGCTTAATCCCAGTGCAAACAAGAAGACAGCAACCGGAATATAGATGAGCGTTGCCCGCTGTTCGTGTGGCATCAAACCAGGTTTTACAAATTTCCATATTTGATATAAGAGAACCGGGAGAGTTAAGCAAAAAGAAATGACGAAGGCGAACTGCATAATGACGGTTAATGGGTCCATCGGATTAAAAATGTGGAGAGAGAATCCATCTAATGCTCGCCAGCCTTTAAACCACTGAATAAGCGGACCGGCAAAGTAGATTCCTCCTCCCATCGTGATAACAAACGTCCCCAGCACCCACAAAATACGTTTACGTAACTCAACAAAATGGTCTAGTGCGGTTTGGTTTTGCTCTTGCTCTGTCATCGGAATCCTTCCTTTAGTTCACAAAGTAAGAGGCTATCGGAGCGGAAAAGAATCTTCCTCACCAACACCTTCCGGGAAATTTTTCAAGAAGTAGATCAATGTCTGTAATTCAGTCGTTAAGTCAATATGATGAATACGGGTAGGTGGTGGTGCCGTAATGCGGGACGGACTGAAATTAAGAATTCCTTTGATCCCTGAATCCACAATTTGATCTGTTGTGGTCTGTGCTACGTTGGCAGGAACCGTCAAAATCGCCACTTCCACTTGGTGAAGCTGGCAGATATCTGGCATCCTTGCCATTGGAAAGACGGGGATATCATCAATCTCACGTCCAATTTTCGCTTTATCTGTATCAAACCCTGCCACAATCTTCGTACTGTGGCTACGATAAAAGTTGTAGCGGAGAAGCGCCGTCCCTAGATAGCCCACACCGACCAACACGACATTGGTTACCTCATCCTGGTGTAAAAAGTCACGCAAGAATTGTAATAGATATTTTACATTGTAGCCGTATCCCTTTTTCCCTAGTTCTCCTAGGTAAGAGAAATCCCGGCGTATAGTAGCGGAATCAATCTGGAGTGCTTCGCTCAGCTGTGTAGACGATACGCGCTGCTTTCCGATTCCATGAAGCTTCTCCAGATAACGATAGTACAACGGAAGACGTTTGGCGGTTACCTTTGGAATCTGAGTTTCTTGAGACATAGGGCATCCTCCAAGTGAAACTTGATATATCCTTCGCGGAAAAAACGAATGATTCTTCGTGCATTCTCAACCATTAGTATAGCATAATGAAAGAGGACGAGTGAGCAGGTGGTGGGATCGATACGTTCACAATAACAATTTACTCCATCACAGGACGATCTTTCTCAAGTGAAATGGCAACCACCCGATTCGCAGTTACGACATAGTGCAACCGCTCATCATGTTTTTCCGGATAGACGGTAGGGACGATCTGCCAAGGATAGGCCACGCCTATCCGTATGCAGTGAGAAGATAATTGGTTAGCAAAGAAACGATCATAATATCCTCCGCCATATCCCAAGCGGTAACCAGCTTCATCAAACGCTAGACCCGGTACGATTACGACATCCACAGTAGTCGGAGTGATTTCCTTCTCTGGAGTAGCACGTGGCTCTTGAATTCCATAAGCTCCTTCTTCCCAGTCATCACCACGATCCACACGATAAAGGGTCAACCTTTTTCCAACCGAATCGGTTTTCGGTAAAGCAATCTGCTTTTCTTGTTCCCACCCTATCTCCATCACTGGACGAATATCTACTTCCTGACGGAAGGGCATATAAAACAATACCGTATTTGCCTGTTGAAACACCGATAGCTTCTGTATCTGTCGACAAACCGCCTTCGATTGCTTCTCCCTCTCGTGCGTTTCCATCTCGCTTCTTTGTCTTTTCATCTGCTGACGCAAAGCTTCCTTCTCACTACGAAGGTTCATTTCCTTTCCTCCCTATCCAGCCTTTATCCCTCATTCCCTCGACCGAAATTCTAGCTCCGTTTCCTGCCCTTTCGTTCCTCTCTTCTCCATTTGCCGATAAACCGCTATTTGCGCTACACTGGAATAGGAAAAATGAGGTGAACCCGATGAATCTGTTACAAATAAAAAAAGTATCCAAATCCTTCGGAGCCACGCCTGTATTTCGGAACGCCGATCTACGTATTAACCAGAAGGAACGCGTCGGCATTGTCGGTCCCAATGGTGCCGGCAAAACCACCTTACTCAAGGTGATTCTCGGACAGTTAGAAGCAGATCAGGGAGAGATACAACGTGCTAAGAACGCGCATATCGGCTATCTCGCCCAGACCAGTGGCCTCGAGTCCACACGAACCATTTGGGATGAGATGCTGTCCGTATTTGCTGAATTACGCACAATGGAGGAAAGCCTCCGTAAGCTGGAAACGTCGATGGGGCAACCTGAGGTATTAGCAAACGAAGAGCGATATGAGAAAGTATTGGCCCAGTATGCGAAACTGCAAGAAACCTTCGAGCGAAGAGGGGGATATCAATATGAAGCCCGTATCCGCGGTGCGCTTCATGGATTGGGATTAGCGGCATTATCGTGGGAGGAGACTCCCATTCACACCTTGAGTGGCGGGCAAAAAACAAGGGTGGCATTGGCAAAGATGCTGTTAGAAGAGCCCGACCTTCTCATTCTAGATGAACCCACCAACTACCTGGACATGGAGGCCTTACGCTGGCTGGAACAAACTTTGTCCCAGTACCCCGCTGCCCTCCTCTTGGTTTCTCACGATCGCTACTTTCTCGATCAATTGGTACAAATCATTTATGAGGTGGACCGGCATCAAGTCACCCGTTACACTGGCAATTATACCCGTTACCTCATTGAAAAAGAAGAGCGCCTTGCCGAATGGCAACAAGCCTATGAGAAGCAACAAGCGGAGATTGGACAAATGGAGGATTTTGTCCAACGCAATATCGCACGCGCATCCACAACCAAGCGCGCACAAAGCCGACGCAAGGCACTGGAGAAGATGGACCGGATCGATGCACCACCAAAAGAGCGAAAAAATGCGGCCATCCGCTTCCCTACCGCTCAGACAAGTGGACAAGAGGTCCTAACGATAGACAATCTCAGCATCGGTTATCCCAATCAAGTATTGGCACAAGATCTCTCTTTTCATATTCAGCGAGGCGAGCGAGTCGCACTCCTTGGACCCAATGGCACCGGCAAAACCACTTTGCTCAAAACGATAGCCGGTACACTTCCAGCACTCGCAGGTGAGGTCCGTTTTGGTACAGGCGTACAGATGGATCTATACGATCAAGAACAAACGGGGCTTACTCTTGAAAATACCGTACTGGACGAATTGTGGAACGCTCACCCCCGCTTGGATCAGACAACCGTCCGCTCCTATTTGGGGCAATTTCTCTTTCAAGGCGAGGATGTGTTTAAGCAAGTATCCTCCTTGTCCGGAGGCGAAAAAGCGCGTCTCTCTTTGTTAAAACGCATGATCAACCGCGCCAATCTCCTCTTGATGGATGAGCCCACCAACCATTTGGATATGCCCAGTAAAGAGCGACTGGAGGAAGCACTCCATCAATATACGGGAACGCTTTTATTCATCTCACACGATCGCTACTTTATTAATAAGTTAGCCACGCATATTCTCAAACTTACACCCACCGGCTTCATTCGTTTCGAGGGCAATTTCGATCAATTTCTTGCTTATGAAGAGCAACAAGAAGTCGTCACTCCCAAAGCCATAAAGAAGCCCACCTCCAACAAAGAACAACAACGGAAAGAGAGACAACAGCAAAAGCAAAAACAAGCCGCGGAAGAACACCTTGCCACATTAGAAGCAAACATTGCTCAAATGGAAAAAGAAAAAGGACGGATTGAAGAGGAGCTCTGCCAACCAGAGAACTTTCAAGACCCCGAAAAAAGCCAACCACTACAAACCCAGTTAAGTGAACTAGAAGAAAAGATTGAAGCACTCACTCTAGAATGGGCAAATCAAGCAGAAGTTCTGAGTGAAGATCGATAGGATCAAAGAAACAGGGGTAACTTGCAAGCCCCCTTCATGGTGAAGGGGGCAAGAGATCCCTTTGGCAGACACTCTCTCATTTTTGCTCCCCATCCTCACCGATGCTAAGAAATCAAAATATATATAGTAGGAGACTGGATTCATCCCTTCTCCACTCATTCAAGGAGGTGAATACTGTTACGAAGAGTAGCAGAATCGATCACTCGATATCGCCCTCTTGCATCGCCGATGCTACTACTCGTAGCGAAAATGATATGAACTCGACAAACGCTCAGCTCTCCTGTGCCTCATTCTCCATTAACTTCTTCTCACAGATTTATTCCGCACAAAATTGCTTGCTAGTAGACTCTTCGCAAACCAGCGTCCAATTTACACTTTCCGCTGCCAACCTCGGTTCTCCGCTAAGAAGAGCAGAATTAACTACTCTTGTGGAAGGGGAACAGCAAACCGTCGTCAATTTAAAAGAAGTCATGAATAGCGCGGATACTGAATTATCCCTACCGGGATTCGTAGATGGAAGAAACCTTTTTGGTACATTTACAAGTGATGATCTAAGCGTCTTCACAACAGTACCTGAATTCGTTACAGCCGTAAATAATTTTGAGGTTCTACTGTCCGTAGAAGGCACGATCACGGTCTTCGGTGGTCAAGTTATCACCGTATTCGGCACTGTGCTTCAGACCCCATTTACAGCGGTCTTACCCGAAACCCCTTTTGTTGTTCTAAACCCTTCTCTCACTACCACCCATCGCTCTTTTCATACTAAAAAATTGGAACAAAAAAAAGCCATCCCCAAAAATCCTCTCCGAATCACTCGTCATAAAAAATCCTCCAAGTAGCGTAATGGTACATTCGCATTATGACTGTAAAACATTCTCTTCTAATATAAATTTCAAAAATTTCAGCACCCTCACATACGGGGGGTGCTGTCTGTGTATTGTTGATCCTCTTCATCAAAATCCCTACTGTTATTCTATCGTCTTACCAGGATGCCAATGCTAATGGAAGAGGATGCTCCTTAAATTCAAAAGCCACCTTTAACTCGATAGGAGCCAATTCTCCATCTGGATGAACCACGCATAGTTTCTTGCCATAATTGCTCTGAAAAATGGTGATCAATTCTTTTAATGGGAGCACTTTTTCTTCTGCTAACGTCGAATCAAGCATGAATAACAGGAGATGGATTTTCTCTTTCACCAATTCTGATAACCCCATCATGACGTCTAATTGGTCTTTTCGAACCCCTACTCTCATAAAGTCAATCCTTGGAAGATAATGAAGATGCTCGTTCAGTGATACCGCCTCTACTTCGACGTCTCTCTCGTCCGAATCTTTCTGTATGTTATTTTCATTCCTTGCACTTATCTTCACTCTATGACATCCCGAAGAAGCAGCCGCCAAATTCCAAGCCTTGGCATGCCCTTCTAAAGAATTAATGGTTAAGTTATCCCTCAAATAACGATAAGTGTTCGGACAAGGCTCATAAGAAATACACCTTCCTTGTGAACCAATACGCCTTCCCATTAAAACAGAGTAGTACCCGAAGCCTGCCCCAACATCCACCACAACTTGGTTCCTGACAATGTGATGTTTTAAAAATCGAGTAATGGCTGTGTTGTATTCCCCTTCGGTAATGAGTGTAGGAGTCATCACTAAGTTATCTGCAGGAATCCGTAGCCTGCCCCCTTCTTTTAAACGGATTATCATCCTGTTATTACCTATATATGTTCCATACACTGGGTCACAACCTCCCTTGATTCATTTTTATCGCTTCTTCATAGACGAAAATCGTCTCCCTCGCAATCTGAAACCAATCATAGTGCTTCTCCAATTGGCTATATGCATACGTAGCCATTGTCTTCATTTCTTGTGGATGATCCAATGCCCAAATCATTTTCTCCACAAGCGAATCCACACTTTCACTTTTTATCGATAAGCCATTTTTTTGATCCAGCACTACTTCCTTTAACCCTCCTGTATCTGATGCAATAACCGGCGTTTGAAAGGACATCGCTTCTAAGGCTACGATCCCAAACGCCTCGAAAAAGCTAGGAAAGACACATAAGTCTGCCACACGATAAAGTTGATCACGCGCCTCATCATCGATAAACCCTAAAAAGTTTACGGTTTCTTGCAATTGCAAGCGATCCCGATGTTCCTTTAATTTCTGCTCTAAATAACCCTCCCCAGCAATAAGTACTTTCAGTTGGGGATGCTTTATTAACACCTCAGGAAGGGCATCCAAGAGAAGGTCAATCCCCTTTTCACCCGCCAACCTTCCCACAAACAAAAGCAATTTTTCCTCAGGGGTAGCATATTGACCACGGAGTTTCCTTAAAGTCGGTTCTTCTATCTCGTCTGTAGGAAGCTCAACTCCATTGGGAATAACAGCCACGTATTTATCCTCAGGCATCCCCAATACTTCGCGCATCTCTTCAGCCATCCAATTGCTTACTGTTATAAATCTATCCGCTGTTTTAATCAGCTTGATCTCATTCTCATGACCGATATCATACTCCGTTTCCATCACACGTGAGGCACGATTGCGCAAAGCTTGAATCTGATGGAAGGTTGCTACGTAAGGAAAAGCGTACTTTTCTTGTAGACAGGCCCCCGCATAATATACCAGCCAATCATGACTATGCATAACATCAAACTGAAGGCCTTCAGATACGAGGCGTTCCACTTCCATGACCAAATCTAAATTCATATGAAATATCCAATCAAAACCGTCCCCTACATGATTACCAATCAAGTTTCGAAGACGGTGAATGTGAACACCTTCATTTATCTCAAAAAAAGGAGCATTCTTCGCCGCATTGGTTACAACATGTACTTCGACATCATGTTTAGATAAATTCCTTGCTAAACCCCACACGGCAGTAGCTAACCCACCTACCACACGGGGAGGATATTCCCAACTTAGGATCAAGACACGAAAGCGAGGCCTCTTCTTCTCTTCTCCCCTTTCATTCATCTGACTCACTCCTCTTCTCTACTTATCTTCAACGTATATTATGAAAAGAGCGAATAAATAGTATGTGCTTTTTAACCACGATAGCTAGCAGGTAAAGAAGATATCCATCTCCATTCCGGAAACCAATATTCCATTGAGATCACCCTATTTATTTGCTTTATTTTTGTGTAATACATACCTCTTGATATACTTTAATCGTCTCTTGTGCAATGTGTAGCCAATTGTAACGGTCCAAATCGTTATAAGCTTTCTCTGCTAGTGCTTTCATCTCTAGCGGATGCTCCAATGCCCACGTCACAGTCTCTTGAATGGAGGAAATACTCTCGCTCTCTATCCATAGACCATTTTCTTTATGTTTCACTACTTCCTTGAGTCCCCCTGTTCGAGAGACAATGACTGGAACATGAAACGCCATCGCTTCCAAAGCCACCAGCCCAAAAGGTTCAAAGGTACTAGGAAATAGACAAAGATCCGCTACACGATACAAGTTATCTCGAAATGCTTCTTCGACAAAACCAAGTAGCGATACATTTTTTTCTAAATCTAAATATTGGATCATTTTTTTTAATTGCTCTTCCATATACCCCGTACCTACGATGAGAAATCGAACTTGGGGTTGTTGCTGGAGCACATAAGGAATGGCTTGTAACAGATAATGAATGCCCTTTTCTGCGACCAATCTCCCTACAAACAACACGATTTTCTCCTCATCGTCTACCAAAGATCGCCGAAAGGAGGTGAGATCTTCTTCATCTCCTCCCTTCTTTGTGGAAAATTCCACGCCGTTGGGGATCACTTTAATACGGCCTTGAGGGGCATCCAATAATCTCTCCATTTCCCCCACCATGGAATTGCTTACGGTAACCATTTTATCTGCTACCTTTGATAGCTTGTGTTCTGTCTCATGAACTTTATCTTTCTCCTCTACTCGAGCAGCACGATTACGCGGTGCTTGCAAACCATGAAAGGTGGAAACCAGTGGCAGCGAATAACGTTCTTTTATACTCATCGCAGCAAACGCCACCAGCCAATCATGACTATGGATGAGGTCAAATCGAAGCCCTTCTTCAACAAGGCGCTCCACTCTATCGACCATTCCAAGATTTAAGTGGAAAATCCAATCATAGTAACTTCCTGTTTCATTATTGGCGACCAAGAGGTTGACACGATGCACATATACACCCTCACTTCTCTCGGTTAAAGGTGCATTGATGGCAGCACTCGTGATGACATGCACCTCTACCTTCTCCTGCGCAAGATGCTTTGCCAATCCGTATACCGCTTTTGCTAGCCCACCGACAATATACGGCGGGTATTCCCAGGTAAGTAGAAGCACCGATAAACCGCTCTTTGATTGACAACACTCTGACATCAATAAGGGAGGGACGTCTCCTTGGCTCTTCCCATCTCCTATCTTCAATTTCTCTCACACCCTTCTAAACTCGAAGTATGAAATCTTCCTACCTGCCTTTTTCTCGGTTCATCGTTCACCTTCATGGATTTGCATCTATCCCATCCTCTCGCTTGGACTTATGATAGAAAGCTTCGTATTGACTTTATCAATACGAAGCTTGGTTACTATGAAGTTAAAAATCGTACCGTCCATAGTTCACAATGCTAAATAGAAGTGAATAGTTACTGGAATAGCCACTAACGGTGAATGCGGAATAGTTTTCGCAAACAAAATCTGATGGGAAATAGCTAGATTGACTGTACGACACAATCCCATATGCCGGAGCGAACGGTACTGCAGCATTTACGGTTGAAAAATAAGATGCCAATGAATAGGGGGAAGGGACATGATGACCCGCTGCTCGCACTTGCCGGTCAACTTGTCGCTCTTTCTTCTCCCCTTTGAGGGTAATCTCATCCGATTGAGCGACCGGAAAGAAATGGCCCCTTTGAAAGACACCATATTGCGCTTTATATTTTCCTGGAGCCACATTGCGAATTGTACAAGAGTCTACATCTGCTTTCACAAAGATATCACGATAGTTTTCTACATCCTGATTTGCTTTTGCGTCCGATTGGAGTTGGTACAAGCGAACACCACGCAATATTTGATTTGCTTCTAAATCGAGAAAAGAGTCCAGCATCTTTTCTTTCGCAGAGGAAACACTCCACGATGCTGTTATTGACTGATCTTTCGATAAAGATAGCAATACTTTGTTTTCGGTGGACATACTTTAACCTCCTTTTTCATGAATTTCTATATCGGGATTCCTAGCGATCGCAGAACCTTTTCTTTATCAGAAACCAAAAATGGGATACTGATTTGATCCACGATTCTTCCATGTTTGTACACAGGAATAACAACAAACATATATTTCCCACTACAAATTAATCGCTGGATAGTAGAATTGGGATCTTTCACACATCCACAAGAGGATTTCCTATTGTTGGTGTAACTCATAACGCTTCTCCTTTCTAAATGAAGTGACATCAAAGGATACATTAGTAATTTATGAAAAAAACCATCATTTGGTATAAACTGCTCTCCTCGATAATCATATATAATTCCGAATTTTCCGCTCGTTTTTTTCGTAGAAATGAAGTTATTTTCTACGACCGATGACCAGCCAGAAGACAAACCTCAAAGAAATCACCCATAGTCCACTCTCCACAGGACCTGGATGAAAGCAGTCGTCATGAAAGCTTCAGGTTCTCTCGCTACCTTTTTCATGGGCGGCGGCAGTTTTTTCACCTAGTGACATCCATTTCGCTAGGTGGAGACTTTCATAGAAACCCTTATGCTCCTTTTGCCCCCGCTTCTATTTGCTGTAATCCTTTTTCCATCTCCCGCACCGCACGGTGTGCTTCTTCCACCATTACAGGACGAAAAGAAACCTGGTCTCCTGGTCCCAGTTGCGCTAAATAAGGGAGATCAGCAGAAATCACTGTAGCGATTTGTGCATATCCCCCCGTTGTCTGGTGGTCTGCCATCATAATGATAGGCTCTCCCGCAGCCGGTACCTGAATGGTTCCTCTGGTGACAGCTTCCGTCAATATATCGGCTACATCCACATGAGAGATCAAGGACCCTTCTAAACGATATCCCATTCGATTGGACTGTGCTCCAATTCGATAAGCACTAGAAAGGAGCGTTTGGATGCCTTCTTTGGTAAATGCGTCGTCATCCGGTCCCATGACAACACGCAATATGGGATGATGAACATAATACGGGATCATAGATGAGACCAAACCTCTACTTGCTTGTCCTTGAGAAGACTTGGCGCAACAAGTCCATAAACGGTCCCCTCTTTGCAGCGACCGTCCTTTCACCCCGCCTACTTTGGCTTTCACATCCGTGGATTGACTCCTCCACACTTCTTCTGCTTGCCATCCTCCTGCCACTGCTAAATACGCTCGCGCACCTCTTCGCCTTTGTGAAAAGAAAAGAGTCTCTCCCGCTCTTAGCCAGAAGCTCTTCCACAGCGGAGCAGGCTTTCCCTCCACTTCGGCACCTAAATCCCCTCCGGTGATTGCCACTAGGTGATCGTCCTCTGATTTAAGACAACATCCTGACCAGGTCACTTCCAAAGTGGCTCTATAACGTGTGTTACCGACAATCAAGTTGGCTATCGCAAAAGCATAAGGGTCCATTGCACCAGCAGGCGTAACCCCTATCTTTTGATAGCCAAAGCGACCACTATCTTGAATCGTCGTCATAATCCCTGGCTTCATCACCTTCACACTCATACTCAGCGCCTCACCTTCCTAATTTGAATTCCCTGTTCCAATAAGCCACTTCGCAATTGTTGCGCAAATTGTAGCGCATGTGGCGTATCTCCATGAACACAAATGGTATCTGCGTGTAGGATATGGTCAGTGCCTGCTGTTGTTTCTACTCTCCCTTCACTTAGCATACGGAGAACACGCTCCACCGCCTTATGTGGATCATCAATCAACGCATTTTTCTCCGTTCTCGGAGTTAAACGCCCATCTGCTTGGTATGTTCGATCAGCAAATGCTTCCTCAGCTACTGTCAGACCAGCATTTTTCCCTGCTTCAATTAAGTAGCTCCCTGAAGGCCCATATAAGACCAATTGAGGATCGAGCTCGTGTATCGCCTTCGCGATTGCTTCTGCCACTGCCTCATCTTCTGCTCCCATATGGTACAGAGCCCCATGCGGTTTTACATGGTACAAACACTGTCCGTGAAGCTTCGCAAAGGCCATCATCGCCCCCACTTGATAAACAACCAGATGGTGAATTTCCACAGGATTGATCGCCATATAACGGCGACCAAATCCCATCCGGTCTGGCAGTCCGGGATGAGCCCCTAAGCTCACCTTCTGCTCAACAGCTTTCTTAACCGTATCAAACATGACATTGTGATCCCCTGCATGGTAGCCACAAGCAATATTGGCTGAACTGATACACTGAAAAAGTGCTTCTTCCTCCACTTGTCGGTAAACCCCGTACCCTTCTCCTAAGTCACTGTTCAAATCAATTTCTGTTCTCATGGAGATCCCTCCTCATCAGTTCTTTTTTTAGAGTAATCGGTTTCTCTCTCCCCTCTTGTTCCAACCTTTGGAATTCCTCAGCGGAAATAGGGACAAAGCGAAGCCAATCTCCACTCTTAAAAGACAGTGGCTCTTCTTCTCCCCACGAGAAGAGGGAGACAGGCGTCCGCCCAATAATTTGCCAACCACCTGGTGTCTCCAAAGGGTAGATACCGGTTTGCTCTCCAGCAATGCCAACTGCTCCTCTCGGTACTTTCGCTCTCGGTTGAGAACGACGAGGAGTGGCAATCCTGCGATTCATCCCACCAAGGTAAGGAAAGCCTGGAGCGAAACCAAGCATATAGATTAGGTAGTTTGGACGAGTATGAAGGCGAACCAACTCCCCTTCCGTCATGTCGTGATAGCGAGCTACTTCCGTTAAGTCAGGACCATACTCTTCTCCATAGCAAACCGGTAAGTGAAACAGCATAGAATCAGGCAATGAATCCCTATCACTCTGCTTCTTTTCTAATCGTCTGAGTTTTCCACAAAGTGTTTCGTAGGAGATCACTATCGGATCGTAATAAATGGCCACACTCCCGTAGGTGGGTACCCATTCTACGATTCCTTCTATTTTTGCCGTTTGCAAATAGGAACAATAATCCTGTACCAAACGATTGATATCAGGGCTAATTTTCTTACCAAAGACCACACGTACTGCACGGTCACCCATCGGCCGGATCGTCTCCAATTACACCCCTCCTCTTTATACCCAAATCCACTACTTTATCCACAAGTTATCCACAAGCGCTTCTTGCCTGAACTCCTTACAATCGCTCATCTATAAAGTTATCCACATTATCCACAAGTCTGTGGATATATTCATCCACACTGTCCACATCGTTCGAACAAAAGCGAAACCCTTCGATCTATTTCGACAGCTTTATCCCCTTTCAACCTGTCAGTTTTGGCATAAGGTTCACACATTTTATCCACTAACTTATCCACAAGTGTGTGGATAAGTTAGTGGCATGTGCTGTGATCAGGATCATTCTATTAATCAAGATTATTCCTTTTCTGTAAAATCCTCTATCAAGGGAAGATTCGCGTGCGCATTTAAAGATAAATCTCCGCGAACTCCCTTGGCAAATGCAAAGGTCCCCGCTGCTGCAATCATCGCTGCATTATCTGTACACAAAGAAAGGGGAGGAAGTTTTAGACGAATGCCTACTTGTTCACAACGCTCCGTCAAAGCAGTACGTAAGGCCTGATTTGCCGACACACCACCGGCCAGAAGCAATTCTTTGACTCCTGTTCTTTGTACTGCTTCCATCGACTTTTCAACCAAAACATCTAGCACAGACTCCTGAAAGCTGGCCGCTAAGTCGGCATGGCTCCACTCTTCTCCCCTTTGAGTAGCATTGTGTATTTTATTCATGACTGCTGATTTCAATCCACTAAAACTAAAATCCAACGAGCCCTCTTCTAGCCATGCACGTGGCAAGTCATAACGAGGTTCTCCCTCTTTTGCCAACTTCTCTACTTGAGGGCCACCTGGATACGGCAATTGGAGTAAACGTGCCACTTTATCATATGCTTCCCCAGCAGCATCATCTCTTGTACGTCCCAAGCGCTCAAATTGCATGTGATCTTCCATATAAATGAGTTCTGTATGACCTCCGGAAACCACCAGCGAGACAAGCGGAAAAGTAAGCTCTGAAATCAAATGATTGGCATAGATATGACCCGCAATATGATGAACAGGCACCAAAGGAATATGGGTCGCATAGGAGAGGGCTTTCGCTGCGGATACCCCAATCAAAAGTGCTCCCACCAAACCTGGACCTTGAGTCACCGCTATCGCAGATAGATCAGATAAAGTGATTTTCGCCTGATCAAGTGCTTCTTGGATCACCAGCGTGATATTTTCCACATGCCGTCTCGAGGCCACTTCTGGTACAACCCCGCCGAAGCGTCGATGAATATTCATTTGTGAAGCAACTACATTGGAGAGAATGGTATTCCCTCCTTCTACCACTGCCACTGCAGTTTCATCGCAACTAGTTTCTATTCCGAGGACCAAAGTCCGTTCTTTTTTTCCTTCAATCATCATTTAGTTTCACCCACATAATCATGGCATCTTCTTGATTATCCGTATAGTAGCGCGGACGAACACCCGTCACTTCAAATCCGAGTTTGTAATAAAGGGCAAGGGCAGCTTGATTGGAAGGACGCACTTCCAAAGTCATTTTACTGGCTCCCAGCATTTTCGCTAACTCAAACACATACTGCATCGTCATCTTTCCTAACGAGCGGCCACGAAAGTTGGGCAAGAGAGCAAAGTTGGTAATGTGGGCTTCATCCATTATCACCCACATTCCACAATAGCCAATCACCTCTTTGTCCCATACAACCGCAGTATAATGGGCAAAACGATTATGAGTTAGTTCTTGCCGAAAAGCTTGTTCTGTCCATGGAGTAGGAAAAGATGCTTGCTCTACTTTTAATACCGCTGGTATATCAGCGGGTTCCAGCGGACGAAAGTGAGGGTATCCTTCCTTCATCTTGATTCCCCTTGCTGTTGTTCTTTCCATTTGGCCTCCGCTTCTGTCAACTGCAAATACTCCGGCGCAAAGGTATAAGGATCTTCTTTCTCTTGATTATGCCACTTCTTCCACGCCATTCTCCCCAATCCAATCGCTTTGGGAATATTCTCGTCAGCGCTACCAAAGTGAGCTTGGTCTCCTAATGTCTTTTCAATCGTTGAACGAAAGGTAGCCACATCGTCCCCTAGAAAAAGAAGTGGCCCTTCTCCCTTAAGTTCGGAAAGCCAAATCTCTATCGGGGTGACGTGTTCCTTTTTATGTAAGGACCACTCACCTTCACTTGACTGCTGATATAAGCCTGTATACACTCTTTGACGGCGCGCATCAAACATCGGTACCACCCCACCTGGAAACCGCTTTCCGTTATACGCCAAAGTGGCCAAACTAGAAACACCAATCAAAGGTAAATTGCGCCCCCACGCCATCGTCTTCGCTGTGGTTACACCAATTCGAACACCTGTATAGGAGCCTGGACCTTGTGCAACAGCCACTAGATCGATCTCCGCAAACGTTATCCCCAGGTCTTGAAGCAATTGATGTACCGTAGGCAACAACCGTACAGAATGATTCTTTTTAAGATTGGTCGTGACTTCGCCCAATACACGCTCTTCCTCTAAAACCGCCACACCCAGTACCAGTGTAGAGGTATCTATAGCTAGCATTTTCACTTCTGTTCCAGCTCCTCACCCATTTGTTGCATGCGTTTGTTCGTTGATTCCAATGTGATTAAGCGACTCCCGTCTACCTGTACGGTAATCGTTAGCCAAAAGCAATCATGGGGAAGTTGTGGCTCGATATGATGAGCCCATTCAACCAAGGAAATTCCCTCTCCTTCAAAATATTCTTCTAACCCCAGTTCTTCATAAGGATCCTGGATGCGGTACACATCCATATGATAGAGAGGGGGGGTGGAATCATATTCTTTAATCAACGTAAAAGTGGGACTATCCACTGGACCTTTAATACCCAGTCCTGTTGCCAGACCTTGTGTAAAAGTAGTTTTTCCTACTCCTAAATCTCCTTCGAGCGCTACCACATCTCCAGGACAGAGTAGCCTAGCAAACTTTCGTGCTAGTTCCATCGTTTCCTCCGCCCGAGCCGTTCGCCATTGATAGAGCTTTGTCATCTTCATATTCACCTTCTTTATGATCTACCCATCCCTTATTACAAGATAAGAACAATTATTAAACTTACTCAAGAAAGGGATACATAGCTATCATCACCTTGAACCATGGTTGTACCCACGTCGTTCCAACAGATGGGAGACTCCGTTCACCACCATTTCCACAGCGGGATCTCCTGCTTCCACTCGTCCGATCGGATATAGCCGTTCAACAAGAGATCCCGCTATCTGATCAAACCAATCAGCTGGAGCTGTACCTATTAATTGAAAGTCTTCCCCTCCATGCAGAGCCCAATCATAGGGATCACGGTTTCTACTGTGGGCATAACGACGCATTTCACTCGCGATGGGAATGTTCGCTCGCTCTAATACAAGACGGACACTACTAGCAGAGGCAATTTCCCACGCTTCTTGAGAGATCCCATCACTCACGTCATTTAGGGAAATACGCACGCCTGTTGCTGCCAGCCATTCTCCTTGCTCCACACACGGTACAGGGCGACGATGCTCTTTGATGAGGCCACCGTATCGTTTCTTCTCTTCTTCCGCTCCGTGAAGAAGGAGATCTAATCCAGCCGCTGAGCTTCCTAGCGGTCCCGTGACAAATACCACATCTCCCGCTCGTGCATCCGAGCGTCTCCTTGCTCTTCCCTTTTCTATTTCCCCTAACAAGGTAAGCGTTAACACCAGCCCATTCGGTGAAGAGACCGTATCGCCTCCGACAAGAGTCACTTTCCATCTGTGAGCCAATTCATATAGCCCTTCGTAGATACTTTCCAACTCTTTTGTTGTCCAATCCTTCGGAATCGCAAGCGAAAGAGTGGCGAAGGTAGGTTTCGCTCCCATAGCAGCAATATCACTTAAGTTCGCGGCCATGAGTTTCCATCCAATATCGGACGGCCGCATCGTCTCTCGTAAGAAGTGTACGCTCTCCACCATCGTATCACTGGTGACAACAACATGACAGCCTGCTGAGACACCCAGAACAGCCGCATCATCCCCCGCATCAACCTCGATCTTCCTCGAGGGGGGAGGTCGGCGCGTGAGCAAATGATGGATTAAGGAAAATTCATCCTGCATCAGAAACCCCTCCATAAGTAAAAGACCGCAGCGTTAATCGCTACGGTCGCTTTGGAGCGGGTGATGGGAATCGAACCCACGCATTCGGCTTGGAAGGCCGATGTTCTACCATTGAACTACACCCGCATAATCAAATTTTCCTTTTGCTAGATGGTCGGGGTGACAGGATTTGAACCTGCGACTTCCTCGTCCCGAACGAGGCGCTCTACCAAGCTGAGCCACACCCCGAGAGTGCACCAGCTGCACTTCGCAATCCTGTTAGGTGGTGCGGTCGGCGAGACTCGAACTCGCACAGCCATGAGGCCACTACCCCCTCAAGATAGCGTGTCTGCCAATTCCACCACGACCGCATACATACTCATCAATTTATAATGGTGCGGGTGAAGGGACTCGAACCCCCACGCCAGAGGCGCTAGATCCTAAATCTAGTGCGTCTGCCAATTCCGCCACACCCGCTTGTGTACGCTGTCATCAGCGAATTTCATTTTGTGTCGTTGGGCTTCATCGCCTGCCGACAAGTACTATAGTATCATGCTACATAATTTGAGTCAAGCACTTTTCACTATTTTTTTCGGGGAAATTTATCTCTGGTTCACAAACCTTCACTAACGAGAATAATAATATTTCATCGAAGTATGAAAGGATGAGATCTTTTGCGATCAAGAACCGGGGATAAAAACTCAGAAAAGCGGCTGTTATCGGCACCTGGTGCTTTTGGAAACGAGCACACTTCCATCCCTCTGATCAGACAGGCCATAAAACCGATATTTCTTAATAATAAGGTGTTATTAAATATCTTTCCATCTCACCAATTAACCCTTTGCTTTATAAACACAGTAGGGAATACAACCCCGCAACATATTCCCCTTTTTCCATCCGATGTAGATGAGCCATCGCAGAAGAACACGAACAAAGTCCTTTACAAAGAAGTCTGGCCTGGAATTAACCTGCTCTTTCACCTAACCCCCTCTCAACTGAAATACGAGTGCCACCTTCAGCCAGGAGCGAATACAGAGAACATCCTCCTGAAGTATGAGGATTCCGATCAACTCTTTCTCAGTGAAAAAGGAGATCTCTTGATATATACCAGATACGGCATATTAAAAGAGGAGAGACCCATTAGTTACCCACTCGGAAGGAAAGAGGATATTGTATCTACTCGTTTTCAGTTACATCCCGATAACCAGTTCGGCTTTACTGTAGAAGAGAAATACGACAATACCAAACCACTTGTTATTGACCCTGTCGTTATTTTCTCTACCTATTTAGGCGGATCTTCTAACGATCCAGCCAATAGCATTGCCGCTGATTCTACAGGCTCTTCCTATGTAGCAGGTTCCACGTCATCGGATAATTTCCCAGTCACGTCAGGTTCCTTCCAGACTGTCTATCCCGGGGGCGTCTTTAGCGCTTATGTCACCAAATATAATCCAAGCGGTACTTCCATTCTCTATTCTACCTTTCTTGGAGGAGATTCCTTTGATGAAGGTCTTGGTATTGCAGTCGACTCACTTGGTTCTGCCTATGTGACCGGCGATACAGGCTCCAGTAATTTTCCCGTTACATCGAACGCCTTTCAAACACAGCTTTTCGGTGAAGCCGAGTATGCCTACGTAACGAAGCTATCTCCTACTGGCTCTACCTTACTCTATTCCACCTTCTTAGGAGGGGGATCAGAAGAAGATATGATTAGCGGTGGCAATAGTATCGCCGTGGATGAAGAAGGGTCCGCTTATGTCACCGGACTCACCACCGCAACCACCTTCCCCATCACATCGCAAGCTTTTCAAACCCAGTTAGCCGGGTTTCGCAATGCCTTTGTCACGTGCATGAATCCACAAGGTTCTTCGCTGATCTATTCCACTTTTTTAGGAGGGAATGGGGTAGATGCCGATAATTGCGGCACAGGCATTGCGATTGATTCCGCCGGTTTTGCTTATGTCACGGGATTTACCACTTCCACTTCTTTCCCCGTCACCAATGGAGCTTTTCAAACCATGAGCCCAGGAGGAGACTTTGTAGATATAGAAAGCCCCTTTATAACCAAAGTGAATCCGAGCGGGAGCTCACTCGTCTATTCTACCTATCTAGGCGGATCAGCGGATGATATCGCTAGCGGCATCGCTGTCGATTCCTCTGGATTCGCTTATATTACAGGTATGACGTTCTCCAATAATTTCCCTGTAACCCCTGGGGCTTTCCAAACACAAATAGCTGGTTTCGCTGAGTGTGATGCTTTCATATCAAAAATGAATCGCAGAGGATCTGGACTCGTCTATTCTACTTATTTCGGTGGGAGTGGGAATGATATCAGTCAAGGAATCGCTGTCGATCACTTCGCAAATGTATGGATTGCAGGTGGGACCGAATCGACAGACCTGCCTACCACATCCGATGCCTTCCAGAGGCAAGCGTTGGGCCTATCAGACGTTTTTTTAACATCCCTCAGCTTTGCAGGTACTGGACTCTTGTTCTCCACTTATATTGGCGGGATCGATGGAGAACAAAACCCATGCGCCATCACCCTTGATACTTTTCAAAATGTTTATGTATGCGGACTAACAACATCGAGAAGGTTTCCTGTTTCTCCAGGGGCAACCCAGACGACAAATAACAGCCTGGGTCCCAGAGAAGAGGGATTTGTATTCAAAGCAGGAAATCCCTCCATCCCGCTCCCTGGGGCGACTGGTTCCTTGGGTCCAGCTGGTCCGCGAGGGTTACGAGGGCCACGCGGATCGCGTGGATCACAGAGACCCCGTGGCGAATAGCTACTATAGGTACGGACTCACACAAAAAACCTCCCTATTACCTAAGGAGGTTTTTCTCTGGTGAGCCATGCAGGATTCGAACCTGCGACACCCTGATTAAAAGTCAGGTGCTCTGCCAACTGAGCTAATGGCTCGCATGAAATTGTGCGAATTTTCTATCTATAAAGTGCGTGAATGGCTGGGGTGGCAGGGTTCGAACCTGCGCATGACGGAGTCAAAGTCCGTTGCCTTACCGCTTGGCTACACCCCAACAATATATAAATGGGGCGACTAATGGGAATCGAACCCACGAATGCCGGAGCCACAATCCGGTGCGTTAACCACTTCGCCATAGCCGCCATAATGAAAATTGGCGGAGCTGACGGGATTCGAACCCGCGATCTCCTGCGTGACAGGCAGGCATGTTGACCCCTACACCACAGCTCCGCGTAAAAAGAAGTGTTGCACTGGTGGACGATGACGGGATCGAACCGCCGACCCCCTGCTTGTAAGGCAGGTGCTCTCCCAGCTGAGCTAATCGTCCTTGTGATAAGTGAGATGCCAGGGATCAGAATTCGGAAAGCTCTCACCTCTGATTCCCGATCTCTAACATCTATTTTTGGTGACCCGTAGGGGATTCGAACCCCTGCATGCCAGCGTGAAAGGCTGGTGTGTTCACCGCTTCACCAACGGGCCAAGCAAATACTGCGCTCTACAAGACTAACGTGGCGGAGAGAGCGGGATTCGAACCCGCGCGGGGCCGTAAGACCCCCTAACGGTTTAGCAAACCGTCCTCTTCGGCCTCTTGAGTATCTCTCCGCGTGTACTGGCTCCCCCGGCAGGACTCGAACCTGCAACCTACCGGTTAACAGCCGGGCGCTCTACCATTGAGCTACGGAGGAATGATGAGTTTCTTTCTTCCGAGCGACTTTTTTATTATAGCTTATCTCACTCACATTTGCAAGTGCTTTTTTGTAAGTTTATTTCTGCTAATCTTTCAATCAAACACACTGTCAAAGCCCGCCGTTCAGGCGCTTCGTTTTCAGCGACTATTACAATTTAACATGGATTTAAACCGAAGTCAATAACAAATTTTTATTTCCCAGGCCTTTTTTCTATCGGTTTGCTTTCATCTTAAGACGTAGATCTCACTCAATTATGGAAGTATTTTTTATTTTGTCCTGCCAGCTATTGACCTGGTCCTAAAAAACAATTAATCTATTCATCGTAATCACTTGTTTATGATCAGGAGGATGATTGGCATCCATGACTGTACAAACCGTGTCTAGTCTCCAACTGGACGGAGCCATTGTGGATACGAAGTTAGAGAAGACACACTACCGCCAAGGAGAATGGGTTCTCGGAGAAGTCGCCATCAATGGGGATACTGTGAAGAACCTGCAGGATATTACACTCTCCTTTGTCATTCCAGTAGGGAATTCATCAGAAGAGTATGTCTTAGCAGAGTATCCTCTAACGGAAACGATCCAGATTGAGCCCAGTAAAAAGACGCAAATCCCCTTTCAATTTGAACTTCCATGGGACACCCCTGTCACATTGGATGATACCCCTGTTTACTTACGGACTGACATCGTAAGTGAAGAGAAGGAACTCGCCGAGATGGGAGAAATCGAGGTTTTTCCTCATCCCTTGATCGAAACTGTGCTGAGTGTAATGGAACAAAAAGCCTTCCAACTTTACAATGTGGAATATAACTATGAAAAAGAGATGCAAATCCATCCATTTACTCAGGAATTCTCTTTCCATCCTCCACAGTCCATCCAGCAGGATCTCGAGGAAGCTAAAATCAGTTTTGACCCCATCGACGAGGAAGAGAGAGTGGATATCTATCTTGAGCTAGTTGGTTCCCACCAGGCACCCGCTGAGTTTCAACTGTCTGTAGATGAAAATACATTTACTGAGAGTACAGCGGTCTTTGAAGATCAACTCATTCAAGTGATCAACGACTTCCTTCAATAGCCTGATCATGATCCAGTAGTATCACATCGCTCTCATGTCCCTCATATTTTCATACTATCTTTTCATATGGAAATCGCTCTGCTAGAGCCAGTGCCCTAGCAGAGCGATTTCCTTATCTCCCTCAATTCGATCTACCTTTCTTCGTCCATCTTGTTCTCCAGCGCTTTTAGTACCCGTTCTAATTCCTCCTTCATCTTTTCCATTCGTTTGGCCCGGCTTTCCCAAGGAAAATCGGTGGTCCGCACCATAACCTCTCCCATTTTCTTCTCATCAAACTGAAGAAATTTTAGTAATCGTTCCAATACACCTACTAAATCTTGCAGTTCCTCATAGGAGATATGAATAACATCATCTTCATCTATATACTCATGCATAGACTCATGCATAGACTCTTCCTCCTTCGCTTCACCCGTTGAATCTACACGTACAAAACAGCCCTTCCCGTTTTTCATGGATAGATGAAACCCTTGGTTTTCTGTTTCAATACGTTTTATCGGACGTTCGTCTTCTTCCATACGTTCAATGTCTTCCACTAGCAAACCCACTAACCACTGAATGACTTCATTCTGTTCCATCTTCCGTATCCCTCCTTTCTCCCAACCAAAAACTGCCTGCATAATTGCGCTAATTTCGTTATAATAGATGGACCATCCAAGGTAGGTGATGACCATGTCCTTTCATGAGCGATATTCTCGTCAAATATTATTTGCGCCGATTGGGGAAACAGGGCAACAGCAACTGCTTGATGCTCGTGTTGCCATTGTTGGATTGGGCGCACTAGGAACAGCCTCGGCTAACCACCTCGTAAGAGCTGGAGTGGGACGTATCGACCTCATAGATCGCGATTTCGTCGAGAGCAGCAATCTTCAAAGGCAAATGCTTTATAATGAGCACGATGCAAGTCAAGGTCTTCCGAAAGCAATCGCAGCCAAACAAAAGCTACAAGAGATTAATTCCCGTGTTCACATCGAGGCAACCGTTACGGATCTCACTTGGAAGAATGCTGACGGCCTGTTGAGGAACGCCGACCTCATCATTGATGGATCAGACAACTTCTCCGTTCGTTATTTACTCAATGATATCAGCGTGAAATATCAAATACCGTGGAGCTATGGAGGTGCAGTTGGAGCACAAGGCTCTTGCTTCTTTATCCAGCCGGGGCAAACCCCCTGCTTGCGTTGTTTGTTTCCCTCAGCACCCGTAGCTGGTAGTGCAGATACCTGCGATACCGCAGGCGTAATCAGCCCCATCATTCACCTCGTAGCCGCTCATCAGGTGACGGATGCAATAAAATGGATTGTCGGAGATACCTCTTCCATCGACTCTCGATACCGGCACTTTCATCTATGGGAAAATCAATCAACCGCTCTTGATGTACACAACAAACAAAGCGCTAGCTGTCGTTGTTGTGCACTCAAGCAGTTTGACTTTCTTCATCCCAACGATAAGTCGGAAGAAATGGTTTCTCTCTGTGGGCGAAATACGATTCAATTTACTCCGAAAGAGAAACAAACACTCAATCTGGATACACTGACTCAGAAGCTAGCTGCTGTGGCTCAAGTTGAGAAAAACCCTTTTTTGCTTCGAGTCAACTTAGGCGCGCAACAGCTAGTCTTATTTCCCGATGGCCGTACACTGGTTCAAGGAACGGATGACCCCATATTGGCACGCTCACTTATTGCGAGGTATATCGGAACTTAACATAATGATAGAAGCTCCAACAGCAAACAAATTACTATTTATGCTTCGCTTAAGAAGCGCTCCTTCATACTGTGATAAACCACATCCCAAATACTAGGATCATTTACCAGCTTACTCTTAAAGGAGCGATACATCTTCTTTTGTTCCTCAGGATAGGAAGGGGCATCTTTCGCAGGCAGTTTGGCGATGCTATCCATGACAATCTGTTGAACCTCAGGTGCTCGTGGACCCCAAACCGCCTTTTCCCTTCCTTCTTCATCTAAGAGGATAAAGATCGGAATGGAACGAGAGGTACCATTGGTCAGATATTGGTCCATCAGTTCAAGATTCTCATCTCGAATGAGAAAACGCACGGAGATGCCAGTCGCTTCTGCTATTCGTAGCATGACCGGAACACATAACATCGCATCTCCACACCAATCAGCCGTTAGTACCACCATCTTCAACGCCTGAGAACGTAATCCCTCTAACTTACTACATTCGTGATCCGAAAGTAAAAACCGATCATAAATAGATAACATATCTTCCCGATTCACCTGCATCGAATCGATATACTGACTTGTCGTCAGTCCTTTCTCATACCACTGAAGTAAACTCATGAACACTCATCCTTTCTAATTTGAAATAGACACATAACCATCCAGTCTCTCATATGATACAACACACAGATGGGGCCTCGGCAACCAACGGCTCACACTTCCAGCAGGAGATTTTCATAAAACAGTCATGGTAAATACCACATGTCCTCGGATGAAAGCTAAACCCACGAGATCATCCATGAAGAAGAGCTTCTCTCTGTTCCAATCGTCAATTTCATCTAGCTAAATGTAGCTTCATAAAATAAAAACTTTCATATTACCTACTAAATCTGCATGAACACTTTTGATTAAGGTGGGATTATCATGCCTAAATGGTTAAAGACACAATTAATGAAAGCGTATTACGGAAAGGATCGCAGACAGATCCGCTTTCTCAATGATTGTTGGTTCATGTTTAATCATCAAACAAAAAAGCGATCCCAACGAGAGATAGAGTCATAGATTATTCTTCTCGCTCTATAACAGCCTCTTCCCAAGTCACCAAGAAAGGATATGGATTCACTGCTTCCCGCTTCCATGGCCACAGACCATTTTGCACATAAACGCCAAAATGAAGGTGGGATGGGAACTTTCCCGTTGTCCCCTCTGGACCATAGCCAGAGTCCCCCACATAACCAATCACTGTTCCTTTTTCCACCGACTCTCCCTCTTCTATTCCTTCCGCATACTTACTCATGTGTGCATAGTAATAGTTGAGTTGAGGGTGCTTCGCATCGCGGATCGTCATGCTCCAACCACCTAGTTCATTCCAACCTTTCTTCACGATGGTCCCCTCCGCCACAGCAACAAGGGACGTACCGTGATCGGCAAATAAATCCGTCCCTTCATGCTGTCGATTCCCACCATAAGAACGAGAAGCTCCCCAAGTATCAGAGTAAGAAACCCCATCCAAATCTTCACTACGAAAAGGGAAAACATCTTCTTCTGCAAGCGAGGCTGCTTCCCAATGATAGGCATCCACAATCGCCAACGCTTCCTCAATTTCAAATGTGGATAACTCTTCCGACGCGAGCAAGGTAGAAAAAGATTTTTCTATTGACCCTTCTTCCTTATCTGCTTCCTGTAAGGCGGAAGCATGCGCTCTTATCCTCTCCCGATCGACTCCACGATACTCATTCGTCATCTCATCCCAAACAGCAAGATACGTCCAAGGTACACCCTTTTCTTCTGCTACTTCAAGATAGAGAGGAGCTAATTCCCCTGGCACTTCCAATTCAACAATCTTTTCTGCTTCCAGCAAGGAAGTGTCTGCCCCAATCCATTGATTTCCCCATAGTACATACCCAACGCTGATCAAACAAACCAACAGGAAAAGAAGCCAACCCCACCGCTTTCTCACCCAAAAACCCCTTCTTTTATTAAGCTTCAAATGGAACCATGGATAAGCCCACGCGTCCTCGATCGTGATCCACATCCAACACCCATACATTCACGATATCCCCCACAGCAACCACATCTAGTGGATGGTGAACAAAGCGATCACTTAACTTGGATAGATGAACAAGTCCATCATTCTTCAAACCAATGTCGACAAAAGCGCCAAAATCAACGACATTGCGTACCGTCCCTTTCAATTGCATCCCTTCCGTTAGATCTTCCAGTTGCAGAACATCCGAGCGCAAAATCGGAGCAGGCATCTCATCACGAGGATCTCGACCCGGTCGCAATAACGCACTAAGAATATCCCTTAAAGTGGGTATGCCACATTCCAACTCTTCTGCTAACGCTCTTACGTCTGCCTCTTTTACTTGTTCAATAAAAGCAGGGGTTCCAATTTCAGTCGCAGAGATGCCCCACTTCTGCAATAGTTTAAGTACAGTTGGATAAGACTCAGGATGAATCGGGGTTTTATCGAGTGGCTCATCCCCGTCTACAATGCGGAGGAACCCAATACATTGTTCATATGTCTTATTCCCCAGTCTCGGAACCTTCTTCAATTGCTTGCGATCGTTGAATGGTCCCTCTTCCTCTCGTCTCTTGACTACATTGGTAGCAACAGCAGCAGAGACTCCGGAGACATACTGAAGAAGTGCGGCAGAGGCTGTATTCACATCTACGCCTACATGGTTAACAGCGGACTCGACTACAGCAGTCAAACTTTGTTCCAATTTCTTTTGTGTTACATCATGTTGATACTGTCCTACTCCGATTGCCTTGGGGTCAATTTTCACCAATTCAGCCAACGGGTCTTGTAAACGACGCGCAATCGAGATCGCACTCCGCTGTGCTACATCCAGCTCCGGAAACTCTTCACGTGCTCGCTTCGATGCGGAGTACACACTGGCCCCTGCTTCATTGACGATTACATAATGCAATAGCTCATTCTCTAGCTCAGTAATCACTTCTGCCGCAAATTGTTCTGTTTCACGGGAAGCCGTGCCATTCCCAATGGCAAGCAAATCAATCTTGTAATGATCAATACAACGTTTGATCTGCTTCTTCGCTTCTTCCACACGGTTATGCGGTTTGGTGGGATAAATAACCCCATACTCCATCAGCTTGCCCATCGGATCGACAACGGACCACTTACAGCCTGTCCGATAAGCAGGATCCATCCCCAAAACCCACTTTCCACGGATTGGAGGTTGCAAGAGCAACTTACGTAGATTTTCGGAAAAGATATGAATGGCTTGCTCTTCTGCTTTCTCCGTTAATGCCGCTCGAATCTCTCGTTCAATCGCAGGAGCAATCAAGCGTTTGTAGCTGTCTTCTGCAGACTTTTTCAAATAGGGATGGAATGATTCAGTAAAAAACAGTTTTTCGATCTGTCGAAGAATCTCCTCTTCCTCCACCTCCACTTTTAACCGCAATACTTCCTCACGTTCTCCCCGATTAACAGCCAAGATTCGATGTGGAGGGACTTTTTTAATGGCTTCCTGCCACTCATAATACATTTCATAGACGCTTTGTTGCTGGGCGTCACGGGCTTCCGATAGCAACGAACCACTATCCCACGTAAAAGCACGGACCCACTTCCGAATACGCGCATCATCTGAAATATTTTCTGCAAGGATATCCATTGCCCCTGCCAGCGCATCATCCGTAGAGTTAATTTCTTTTTCTTCATCTATGTATTTCTCTGCTTCCGTTAGGATCTGTTCCTCCTCATCCGTGTGAAAAAGAAACGTGGCGAGTGGCTCCAATCCTTTTTCTTTCGCTTTGGAAGCTCGCGTTTTCCTTTTTTGACGATAAGGACGATACAGATCTTCTACTTCCTGCAACTTTTCTGCCCGATCAATCTGATCACGCAATTCATCTGTTAACTTTCCCTGTTCATCGATAAGACGCAGGACTTCCGATTTTCGTTGGTTCAATTGTTTCATATATTGGTAGCGATCTTCGATCGCACGTAACTGCTCTTCATCCAGTTCCCCCGTTTGCTCTTTGCGGTAACGAGCAATAAAGGGAATGGTGTTCCCTTCTTCCAATAATTCAATACTCGCTATAATATTCTTTTCATTTAGTTTTAACTCGGTCGCAATTAATTGATAGATCTGCCTATTTTCCATCCTGCTTTCACTACTTTCTACTATTTCTCTTCCTCTGCTTCCTCATCATACCGCCTTCTGAAAAAGAGTGCAATTAGACAAAACACAAATAAAGCCACCCTACAATCAAATGACTTCGGATGGCTCCGTTGCAATGGTTTCTCTTAGTTTTTGAAGTGCCTTTCGTTGAAGACGAGAGACATGCATTTGTGAGATTCCCAGCTTCTCTCCCGCTTGTTTTTGACTGTAGTTTTCAAAAAATGTAAGTTGTAGGATGTTTCTCTCCCGCTCCGACAAAGTTTGAAAAGCCTTCTCCAGCAACATACGTTGATCTACGTGCTCAAAGGATAAGTCTTGTTCACCGACCAGATCCAGCAAAGTGATTTGACTGCCGTCGCTCCCAGCTTCGATGGGACTATCTACGGACACCGCATTGTAACTACGCCCCATCTCCATCGCCTCTAAGACCTCTTCTTGTCTCACTTCAAGATAGTCAGCAATCTCATCTACCTGCGGCGATCGTTGCAATTGCGTAGTTAACTCTTCAACAGCCCGTTTAATGCGAGGTCCCAATTCTTTTATTCGCCTTGGTACATGGACACTCCATGTTTTATCGCGCATATGGCGTTTGATCTCTCCCACAATGGTTGGAACAGCAAAACTTTCAAAGGTGTGTCCATAAGAAGAGTCATACCGCTTTAAGGCCGCTAAGAGGCCAATCATACCTACTTGCACGAGGTCTTCATATGGTTCAGCACCCCGTGAAAACTTGGCTGCCAAGTTGGAAACCAACTCCGTATAGTGCTCAACCAATTCCCTCTGCAATTCCGGATCTTCTTCCTCCTGGTAGCGAATAATTCGCTCCTTCATTTCTTCCTTAGAGTGATTTTGACTCGGAGATTGCGGCATGGGGTTCCACCTCGTCTCTACGAAGATACTTCGTCATCACTACAACTACGCCCTCCCTTTCTTGAATCTCTACTTGATCCATCAAGGATTTCATCAAGTAGATTCCTAGTCCACGCTCTCTCATCATAGGAAGGGGCAAATCATTTTTGATGGGCCCCGTTACGGTTTCCACATGAGCCAGATCGAAACTGCAACCTTGATCTTCTATCCGAACCTCTAAACGATCGGGATAAAGGAGATAAGAAATAGCCACTACACCCACACTGCCGTTATAGGCATGCTCAACAGCATTGGTACAAGCTTCTGCCATGGCTAATTTCATATCTTCGATGTCATCATAAGAAAAGCCCATGCGATTAGCAATCCCGGACAAAGTTAAGCGAGCAACACCAACATAATCAGGCTTCGCTGGGATACTTAATTTAATTTCATCCATTGGATCCAGTTCCATTCTTTGTTTCCTCCTTTCCATTTTCGTGAATCGTAAAGATCTCATCCAGACCGGTAATGCTTAATAGTCGATAAAGACGTGCACTTACTCCTGTTAGCTCCAATTCGCCGTTATGGCTACGCAAGGTTTTATATGCTCCAATCAATACACCCAAGCCGGTGCTATCTATATAATCGACACCAGCTAGATCCACAGTGATACAGCTAACTTGCTCTGCTAGTGGCATGATTTTCTCTCGTAGGGCGGGAGCTGTATAGACATCGATTTCGCCCCGAACGACCAATGTCGCTCCTACACCCGTTCCCGTCCGCTCTTCGATTGATACATTCATCGATCTCACCCTCCGATACTAATCTTACTTTACCCTCTTCCCGCCTCCATCAAACCCTTCACTTTCGCCGGATCAGAAGAATCGTTTGATCATCACGTAGCTCATAGTTGGCTTGCTCATAGATCTGCTGAAAGGTAGCATCAACTGCTTCTTGTGCGGGCAAGTCCATTTTCCCCTCCAGTATCTCACGCAATCCTTCCCGACCCAGAAACTGCCCATCGACCCGGCACTCCGTTACCCCGTCCGAGAAAAGAATAATCGCATCACCTGGCTCTAAATCCAAACTGTACTCGTGGTATTGCACATTTCGGCTGACACCCAATACCAAGCCACGCGTGGTCATATCATAAAATGTTCGCTCTTTGGCTCGATAGTAAAACCCAGGCTCATGTCCCGCCGTCGCATATTGGAAACGGTCGGTCTGCCGATTGTACATTCCATACACCATCGTAATAAACATACTGGAATCCACATTCCGTTCCACCACTGCGTTAATACGACGCAAAATTTCCGAAGGTGAGGGGGATTCCTCATCCAGACCATCCATCGCATACTTAATCATGGACATACACAGAGCAGCTGGAATTCCTTTTCCAATAATATCAGAAAGCGCCACCCCTAGTGATCCATCTTCATGCAGGACGAAGTTATAATAATCACCGCTCATTCGATTTGCCGGAACACTTATGGTTCCAATGTCCAATCCTGAATAAGCGGGCGGACTATCTGGAAGAAGGGTTTGCTGCATCCCGACCGCCACATCAATCTCCGACTCCAACTCCTGTTGACGGGTGATCAACATCTCATGCTCACGATAAGCTACCCCATAGCGGACCATGATTTCGATCAAAACGTCCAAAGAAAAGGTTAGTTCTTCTGGAAGATCTCCCATGATTTCTTTGAGACCAGCAGCATGGTAACTGACGACTTCTTCAGGGGGAAGATAGTCTTCCATCATCCATTTCCCCAATTCACCGGCAGCGTACAAGTGATCTTCTTTTTGTTCCTTCATGTAGGATTGAAGGATATCAATATATTGCTGCTTAAAGTTTTTGTCCACTCTTTCACCTCTATTAGAAGACAAACTGACTCTTATTTCTCCTTATTATACTAAAAAAACGTATAGGCCAACGCAAAAAGAGCCTCTTTGCATATAAAAAAGGATGCGGAAGAATAAGTGCTCCCACATCCTTATGCCCACCGTCTCCATGATTGGTTTTCTATATAGCTTTGGTAAAAGTTTCCCATACACAAGATTAGCTCAGGATATAAGGAGTCCACACTTATAATCAAGGCATTACTCGGTTAGAAATCAATTAGTCCTAAGCTTATTTGCAAAGCTTCGTTAACAAGTTCCATCATTTCATCATCAAGACTGGTAATCTTATCTGTCAATCTCTGCTTATCAATGGTCCGAATCTGTTCCAAGAGAATGACTGAATCTCGATCAAAGCCATTCGCTTTTGCGTCAATTTCCACGTGCGTTGGTAACTTCGCTTTTTGGATTTGAGCGGTGATCGCGGCGATGATAACGGTGGGGCTGAAGCGATTACCGATATTATTTTGAATGACGAGAACAGGACGCACGCCTCCTTGTTCGGAACCAACCACTGGAGAGAGATCGGCAAAATAAACATCGCCACGCTTAACAATCAAGTTGGTTACACCCCACTAACCATACGAACCAACGTATCATCCGCCTCTTCTTCCGCTTCAAAAGCTTCCAAAGCATAATTAAGATTAATTCGACCCATTTCCATATAGCCGCGCTGCATCATCTCGCGTATAATACGCTTTTTGCGCTCATTTAAATAAAGCTTCATCGCCCGGCGGACAAACTCGCTCCGATTCGAATTTTCTTTGGCCACCATTCCATCCACTTCCTGCAGGAGATGATCTGGTAAGCTAATCATGATTCTTTTCGTATGAGACAACTACAAGCACCCCCAACCATCTACTCCGTTGGCGATTTTCTCTATTCAATACTACCATTATGTCAGTTACGTTGCAAAATTATACTTTAGAGAGAATGAGATCAACTGACGATAACCCTACATTCATAACATTATTCGACTTTCCCTACATCATTCCTGCTTTGCCCACAGGATGTTTCAATTCTTTCTCTTTCACAGCTTCGAATGCAGGCGGTTGACTACTTCCACTACATGCCCTTGTCTCAAATATATTCGCGGAACACGCCGACTAATCTTACTTGTTACCTCATAAGAGATCGTATTTAGCATCGTAGCTACTTCGTCAACCGTCACTCTTTGATCCGCTTGTTCGCCGTAGAGAACCACTTCTTCGCCCACTTGGATCGGCATTGTTTCGGTAACATCCACCATAATTTGGTCCATGCAGACACGCCCTACGACGGAAACGCGCTTCCCATTCACCAGGACCACACCTTGATTGGAAAGCTGCCGACTATATCCATCTGCATAGCCAATGGGGACCGTCGCTATCCACCGCTCTCCATTGACGGTGGCGGTTTTGCCATAGCTCACACCGCTTCCCGCTGGTAATTTCTTCACTCGAGCAACCTTTGCTTTCAACGTGAGCGCTGGCAACAAGCGTACGGACTCGTGATCGACGTCGGCTGAAGGGTAATACCCATATAGGCTAATCCCTAGTCGTACGAGCGAATAAGCATATTGAGGCAGATCGATCGCAGCTCCGCTATTAGACGCATGAACCATGGGCGGAAGCAATCCTTCCTTTTGCAGTTGAGCACACACCTTTTCAAAACGATCTGCTTGCTCATGTGTATACGACTTGTCCCGTTCATCTGCACAAGCGAAGTGGGTAAAAAGACCCGCAACATGAATGCCCTGATAGGCTCCGATTGCATGAAGCATTGGCAAAACTTCATCTTCAAGCAAACCGAGCCGTCCCATGCCAGTATCCACTTTCACATGGACATCGAGACTTCTCCCTGTTCGCATCGCTTCCTCTGCCATCAATGCAGCATCTGACTGAGAATAGACAGTTAGAGTAATCCCCTCTATCGTGGCTAGACCTACTCCTGCCGGAGGGGTATAACCCATCACCAAAATGGGAGCGCTCACCCCTGCTCGACGCAATTCCAATGCCTCATCCAAAAAAGCGACACCGATCCAGTCCGCACCAGCATCCAGCGCAGCTTGAGCAACTGGAATAGAACCATGACCGTACCCATCCGCTTTCACTACAGCCATCAACTGTGCTGAAGATGGTACATGTTGTCGAAACTGCTTTACATTATGCCCAATCGCATCCAGATTTACAGTAGCAACTGTTTCACGCCAATAGGGTTGTTCCTGCATACGCTCACCTATTTTTCTTTTTCAATTGGCTTTTCAAATCTGCTAGAAATTCATCTGAGACCAAAAGATAAAGTTTTTTCTTCTTTGTCTTGCTACGAAAAATATGGGACAAATCATAGGTTCGCTCTAGGTCAGCCAAGGAGTAAGATTGTATCTTTCTTCCCATCTTTACATCTAAACGATCCGCAAAAAGCGTATACTGCGGGCGCCACAAAAAACGGAAAATCGCAGGAACCCCTAACATCAACACTGCTGCCAACGAAAGCAGTGCCATGATAAATGGGGTAGAGCGAAGTGAGAAAAAAGGAAGCAACAGCAAAAAACCGACCAAAAAAAGTCCCATTTCTACATAACGGGTGGTCGGGCTTTTCCGATATAAAAGCAGTGTAAAAGAAGTCGTTTCTTCCCGAATAACCGAATCACTCATCGCTTCTTCCTTACCTTCCCCTCATCAATCATTCTATTAAAAACGCCAGTCATTTCTACTTGTCCTCACTGGTATCATACTCTCTTTCGTCTGAGATTGCAAAGGAAGAACAGAGATTTGCGCCTGTTAATTTTTCCTCTAAGAGTCATCTTCTACACCCTTCTTCTCTTACTCCTCTACTGTATCAACGCATGCAATTGATTATCATCCCTCCTCGTCTATACCAAGAGCAAATCCGCCCCCAAAAGGAAGGCGGACTCGTGATCAACATTATTTCGCCGGTTGCGACGCCACTGACCTCGCAATCTTCTCCATTTCCACCGTAGGCAGATCACCCACTAATTCAAATTGTGTTCCTTCATACGTCCACGTCATCCGTTTCTTATCTTCCATTTCCAAGAGCACACCATAGGTAAAACCGAGATCAACAGGAGCGCCATTAGCCGTCATACTTGTATGTACGGCATTCGGATGGCTTTGCGATAAAGTAAAAGGGCGATCCCCTTGATATCGCATAACGACTGTTTTCCCATTTAATGACTCCACCGTGTCTTCTCCTGTCAA
This sequence comes from Mechercharimyces mesophilus, assembly GCF_059818345.1. NCBI lineage: Bacteria > Bacillati > Bacillota > Bacilli > Caryophanales > Thermoactinomycetaceae > Mechercharimyces > Mechercharimyces mesophilus. Next base: position 57,788 of record NZ_JCBAPH010000002.1, read on the forward strand.
TTCACTGCCATCTGGAATATAACCCGGTGTCGTCACATTAAAGACCGCTTCTGAATCTTTTTCGAGCACAGGATTTTGGTTTAAAGCAAAAGCAGAGCGATTTCTCTCTAGATCAAAAGCATCCGCATCAAATTTAGCATTTTCTTCAAAGGAATCAAAAGTAACGGTTACAAGTGCTTCGTGGTTTTCATCGTATACTTCAACTTTTTGCGGACTTAAATCTCTATTAATCCAAATCTTCTGTGATTCAAATGATTGATGTTGTTTAAAGCTGGCTGCCACTTCAAATTGATAATCCTCTGCACCCGCCTCGAATTGACGTGCACTATCGTCTACAATGCTTTGCATCAACGTTTGATATAGATAGATCTGACCATTGGAATCTGGCCAATCGCTCTGGAAACGAAAGCTTTTATCTAAATGAGGGGTAATCACATAAACACCCTCATCATTTCGTAACAACACCTGTGTAATCTCTTTTTTCTTATTTTGCAACGAGACCCGGTAGAAATGTGGTTGCTGGTACCACACTTCTATCTCATATTCCTGAGGCTCGTTTCCTGAAGAGACAACCATCTTGGCCCGGCTTTTATAGCTCTCCATTTGCTCTAATCGCTTAGAGAGATCATGGACAACTTCATCTGAGCTCTTCGGGCCACAGCCGGTTAGCCCCACCATCAAACAAACTGAAATGGCTAGCCACCATGTAATCCGACGCACTTCATCAGCCCCTTTATCAATTTCCCAGGAAATGTGTCGAGGGAACAGGTGCAGGCGCGTAGGCAGTTTCCAGTTGCTTGAGCAGTAGACCAAACTGATTCATTACCTCAGAAGCAATAACACTATGGGCAGATTGATGTTCAGTGGCAAGCTCGGCCGTTCGACCATGAAGATAAACACTCATCGCCACAGCCTTCTTAAAAGGAAGCGAGCGAGCTAACAGAGCCCCCATCAAACCGGTTAGAATATCCCCAGATCCTCCTTTAGCCAAAGCGGCACTTCCCGTCGCATTGACTACTTGCTTCCCATCAGGATAGGCAACCACTGTATGGGCTCCTTTGAGCACAACCGTCACCCCAAATTGCCTCGCAAAGTGGCGAGCCACTTGCGAACGAGAGGATTCTACTTCCTCTACAGAGCAATCAAGCAGGCGAGCCATCTCTCCTGGGTGCGGTGTAAGGACAATCTCCTGTTGACGCATCCGTAACATCTCAGGTGCAGTGGCCAATATATTGAGCGCATCTGCATCCAACAAGAGCGGGACAGAAGAAGTTTGAATGAGTCGCTTGAGCCACTCCCCCTCATTCGGAAACCGGCCCAATCCCGGCCCTACTGCGATAGCTGTCACTCCTCGCTGTTTCCACTCCTCCGGGCTAGGGCACTGGGCAAAATGGCCTGTTTCTTCTTCCCATCCCCATACCATGGCATCTGTCGCTTTCGTCGCCATCAATGGGGCTTGAGACATCGGCACAGCGGCGGTTACTTTGCCCACTCCTGCTCGCAATGCCCCGATTGTCGCCAATTCTGACGCGCCCAACATTCCACGGGCTCCTCCTACTATCAAGAGGTGACCATGCGTCCCCTTGTGAGACCAGCGTCCCCGAGGAGAAAGCATATCCTGCCATAAAGATGGCTGATTCACAACCGTTTGGGGAGAACAATCATGGGTTGCTTCTACAGGAATACCGATGTCGGCTACGATCACCTCACCACAAGCAGCAACAGCTGGCAATAGGTAGTGCGCCCATTTTGGGAATGCAAAGGTTACCGTTACATCCGCCTCGATGCATATAGGCAACAATGTGCCTTGATCTGCATCCACACCCGTTGGGAGGTCAACAGCGACCACCCAACTCATGCGCTGGGTATTCACCTCTTCTATCACTTTAGCAAGTGGAGAGCGGACTTTTCCTTTCAAACCCGTGCCAAGAAGAGCGTCAACAATCCCGTCAGCAGCTTGAAGTGCACTCTTAAAAGCTGAATGCTTGCTTTCATCGTACACATTGATCGGTAACGCAAGCGCTTGACAAGAAGCAAAAAAGGTAGCTGTGTCGGTGCTCATTTTTTCCAATAAACCCACAATCCAGATATCTACCTTCCACCCTCTATGTGCCAAATGCCTCGCAGTAACCAATCCATCACCACCGTTGTTGCCAACACCAGCCAGAACCAGTACTCGCTGACCCTTTCCATAGCGTCGTTCTACTTCATTAGCAACTGCCAGTCCAGCATGCTCCATAAGGACAACACTGGGTATAGAATACCTCTCTATACTGCACTGATCTATCGCGCGCATTTCCTGTGCGGTAACTAGATACACCTTTGTCCCTCCTAACCGCGTTATAACTATATGTGTGACGATCCAAGGTTATGCAGACAAGACTGACAGGCTCTATGAGTAAGGCATCCTTTCCTCGAAGACGGCCCTACTTTTCAGCACGTTCCGCCACTACGGTAGCCGTCGCATAGGATTCAGAGTGAGAAATAGAGAGGTGAAGACAAACATCAGCTCTCCAGCCTAATCTCTCTTGAGAGCGCTCTGACAAACGAATAAACGGACAGCCCCGTCCATCCTTGAAAATCTCAATATCTTTAAAGCCAAGGTCACTCCCGATTCCCGTTCCTGCCGCTTTAGCAACTGCTTCTTTAGCAGCAAATCGCCCCGCTACCATCTCCAGTCGCCTGCGCTCATATGGTGGGAGGTTCTCAATCTCCTTGTCGGTAAGAATACGTTTCATTAAACGTTCTACCCCTATTTGCCGAATACGAGCGATCTCTACCAAATCTGTCCCGATGCCAATAATCATGCCATTCCCTCCGTCCAAAAAACCTGAAACCAGCTACATTGGGAGCGACGCAAGTGAAGCCACCCGATCTTATCCTCTGCAAACTTGATCGTTTATCTCACGATGAACACAGGGGAGTGAAGAAGCTAAGTTGTATCATTTCTTCACTTCCTGCTTTCCCTTATTCCACATCCCAGCGGAAGGTCCATGCGGCAATCGCGAAAGAAACCACCAACCAGGCCGTTAGCACAACTGCGGGTAACCACAGATCGATCAGCGTCGCACCTGTATTCATCACACCCCGCAACGCATCTGTTAAGTAGCCAATCGGGATAGCCTTAACCAAAGGTTGTAAGAAGCCTGGTAGATCGCGTACTGGGAAGAAAATACCGCCGACAAAAATCATCGGAAAGGATACCAAACCAGCAATTGGCGCTGCGCTCTCTGGCGTTTTCGCTAGACTGGCGATAATAAACCCAATTGATAAGAAGGTAAGCGTTCCGAGGACGATAAAGAGTAGCAAAAGTGCCCAGGAACCATAAACATGCACTCCGAAGACAAGCGTCGCCACCAGAACCACAATGATGGCTTGCAATCCGTTTAAAAGGATACGAGCAGTAATCTGTGCAGCAATAAAGGTTGCACTAGATAGCGGTGTCCCCTGCATCCTACGTAAGATTCCTCGCTCCCGCCAAGAGGCGATGGTTGCCGCTACGCCATTTAAGTTATTGGTCATAATCAACAAAGACAAAATACCAGGGACGAGAAAATCGATATATGTAAGCTCTTTTGAATGAACCCCTTGTTGTTCCATTTTAATTAAGGGCGTATAATCCAAGGCTTCTTTATTCTCTTCATCTACCGCCTGTTCAACCAATGTAGAAGCTACCTCTGCCAATGTTTGATTGCTCTCATCCAGATAGAGAAGGACTGATGACTCTGAAGAAGAGACTTTTTGCTCTAATTGGTCAGCAAATCCCGATGGAATCACGATCACTATATCGACATTACCTTCTTCTAAGGAACGTATCCCTGCATCCACTTCATCACTATCCATCTTCACCCAATCAAAGCCTTCTCGCTCTTTTAGATGCGTGCGGAAGTCTTCAGAAGCCTTCGTTCCATCTTGATCATATACGACCGCCTTCAAGGAGAAAGGCGTTCCGCCTTCATTTCCTCCCAACAGGGTCCCTAACGCCAAGATCATAAAGATGGGGAGGATTAATGAAAAGATGATCGTATTTTTATTGCGAATAAACAAGAGCAATTGGACTTTGGTTAGCTGCCAGTATGATTTCATTCTGCTGTCAACCTCTTTCCTGTGCGCTCTAGAAAGACATCTTCTAATGTTGCACTTCTTGTACGTAATCCTGATAGAGATAGATCATGTTTATCTGCCAACACAATCAAATCGCGCAATGTCTGCGGTAAGGTGTCAGTGGAGAGCTTCACCACACCCTCCTCCGAATACTGTACTTCTTTCACGCCCTCAACCTCATGGAAAGAAAGGAAGGAGGGGTCCGATGGCATCTCAAATTCAATTACACTATCAGAAGCAAGGCTACGAATCAGACCAACCGGTGTATCAATCGCCATCACTTTCCCTTGATCCATAATGGCCACGCGGTCGCATAACTTCTCCGCTTCTTCCATATAATGTGTAGATAAGAAAATGGTTCGTCCCTCTGCCTTCAATTGAAGGACAATCTCCCATAAATCCCTTCTTGCTTTAGGGTCTAAACCAGTGGTCGGCTCATCTAGGAAAATGACCTTGGGATCATGAACAACGGCTAATGCAATAGCCAATCGTTGCCGTTGCCCACCAGATAAGTGCTTCACCAATGACTTCGCCTTTTCTTCTAGCTGAAAAGCTTTCAGTAAATCTTCTATCGCACGCGCATGAGTATAAAAACTGGCATACAACGAGAGGATTTCCTTTACCGTTAAATGATCAAAAAGTGCTGTTGATTGTAGCTGAACACCGATGAGCTCTTTCACCTGCTTGGGATACTTCACTGCGTCCACACCAGCAATCTGAATCTGTCCTCCATCTGGCTTCCTGAGGCCTTCCATCATCTCCATGGTAGTTGTTTTTCCCGCTCCATTCGGACCGAGTAAACCAAATACTTCTTCGGCACGTACGTCAAATTGAATTCCCTTGACGACTTCTTCCTTGCCATATCGTTTCATCAACTCATTGACGACAATCATTTTATTTGTCAGCTTTCTTCTCTCCTTCCAACGGTGACTCTTCTTTAAGTTCGCTCAAAATCATTCTTCCTTCAAGTATAACCGAAATGCGCAGGTCTTTTCGATGAATAACGCGAAAGGATATAGGAAGAACTTATTGTGACCTTTAATATTTTGACCTTTATATAGAAAACTCCCATGATTGGTGCCACACTCCCCAGATGAAAGCGGACTACCTGAGAGCACCATGTTCTCTCGGTGCTTGTTTGATGGACGGCGGCATCTCCTATCGCCTCCTGATCACTCGGCTCAGAGTCTCTCAAGGAGAAACCGCTCGCCCATCTTCCAATCAATCTTAGGCTGAGCTTTCACCCTTTTTCAAAAGGTGAGTTGCTCCTTATACACGAAATATTATTTCACCAAGTGATGGCTTTAATAGAAATACAGTATGGGTTGAACATGGTTCGGGTATGGTACACATAAGAGCATTATTTTATTAGCAAACACAATCATCATCATGACAAGGTGGGACATACATGGTTGAAAAAGAAGTGAAATCCAATACAAAGGTTATTCACTTGGATACAGCCAGAAAAAAGAAGAGAGAAGCTTCCGCCCTCTCTAACACACTAGATCAACCTCCTCTCATACGCAAAATAAAGAAGGAGGCGACTCCCTACCCGCCCTTTAAGCGTAAACCCCTCACGTCATATAGCACGGGTGTCTTAGACTGCCCTCCTTATACCAAAGTCATCGTCAAGGTAGAGAATCCTCACGATTGTGAGATCCCAGTCACCATTGAAGCTTTCGACTGGTCAGATGACCAGCCACAAGCGCCACCCTCTCATGTCCAACAAGCTAGTCTGGCGCCTCATAGCAGAGAGTCGTGGACCATTCCCTTCACCTCTACACAAATCCGTTACGAGGTTCGTATCCAGTCACAGGTTAATAAAAATGTACGCGTCCATCTCGTTGTACCTGACTGCTCCAATCACTCTCTTCCTGGCGTGGTCCACTTTCGAGAAATCCCCTTACAAAAGAAACAAGCAACGCACTCGCTATTGCTCGCTCTAGTGTTAACGGGTTTTGCTTTGCTCCTCCCCGTTATTTGGTTACTTAAATAGGTGACTATCCCTTCTCCTGTAAATAAAACAACCAATCCTCGCAACCCCAGATTACCCGCGGTTACTCTTATATAACTTCATTTCTTCTCCAAATAACAATAGGTTCATCGGCATATTTTTGTGTCGTTTATCATAGGCATACGGTATTCGTTGCGATCCTTAAAATGTAATGTGAGAAGGGAATGAGTAGATTGTACGAAAGAATGAACCCTTATCCATTTCCTCCGTATGTAAACCAGTCCCAACCATACTCTGATAGGATGATTCAGAACCATCAAGGCCAATATCAAGTGGCGGATACCCTACTCGCTGGAGTAAAAAGAAATGCAACCATGATTCAGGTATACCACCGATTAAGCAAGCTTGCACCTAATCAAAAGCATCGGACGGATATGCTACAAGCATTAGAAGCCAAAAAGACAGACCTCAATCAATTTGCTAGAATGTACGTCACACTTACCCGAAAACAGCCCGCGTACGAAATCGATGAAATTCCATTTAAAACGTATCAAGAGGGATTGCAAAAAGCATACCAGTTAGCCACAAATAATTTCAAAGAATTTCGTCATGGTTATTTCCTCACCCCGTATTCCCCCACTGGCTCTGTATTCTCCAGAGCTTGTCAGCACGAAGCCTATCATGCTAGCCAATGTTGTTATTTGGCATTAGAGCAAGAGGGGTATACGAAGTTAAGAGATTACGGAAACCAACCATTTGTCATCGATATCAACCAAGCAACCAAAAGAAATAACACGTATCGTACTGCTTTATGGACAGGGGAGCACTTGCAAGTCACACTTATGAGCATTGATGTTGGGGATGATATCGGATTGGAAGTACACCCCAACGTGGACCAGTTCATACGTATTGAATCGGGGCAAGGGTTGGTCCAAATGGGAAAAAGAAAAGATCAGTTGGATTACAGCAAGGCAGCCTTTGATGATTACGCCATTATGGTTCCTGCAGGAACCTGGCACAATGTCACCAACACGGGGGAGCAGCCACTAAAACTTTATGCCATTTATGCACCTCCAGAGCATTCCTTTGGTACCGTACATGAAACGAAGGCCGATGCCATAGCAGAAGAGGGTCCATAAAAATGTGCAAATAATATCTGAAGCTTCACTTCCCCATCAACCATAATAGATGTGACAATTTCCCGATCATTGGATCCTAACAGGGGGAACCGACTACTCCTATCACGAAGGTCTATACAAGCGAAGGAGGATACGATTCATGTACCTAGTTAACAACAAAATAGCCATCACTTCAGAAGAACAAGCAAATCACCTTGTTGAACGCTTTGGACAAGCAAATACCTCGATGAAAGAGGTACCCGGTTTTGTCTCTTTCCGACTACTCAAAGCAACCGATGGGTCTCATTTTATTGCTGAGACCACTTTTGAGAACAAAGAAGCTTTTCAACAGTGGACCGAAAGCGACCATTTCAAGGGTGCCCATGGAGGAAAAAGGAAACAGAGTGACCCCGCCACTCTAGCTGCCTATGATATAATGATCGGGTAGTCTACAGCAAAAGGAGTTTCGATGATAATGGATTGGGGATATAAAATTACACTTTTCTTTCATGTTGTCTTCGTTGCTACCTGGTTCGGTGGCTTGTCCATGATGACCATTTGGTTACGGAAAGCCCTAAAGGGTAGTCACTCACAAGAACAGAAACTAGAATCATTGCAAGCCATTCACCGCGTGAATCTAACGATGCTCATCCCTAGTGCGGCTGTTGCGTTAATCACCGGGTTTATTCTTTATTTTTCCATAGGATTGGATCCAAAACCTTTGTGGCTACTCGTAAAAGAGCGTTTTGCTAGTATCGCCATTCTCGCATACATCCTCTTCTTTACTTTCTATGGAAAAAGCTTATTAAAGAAAGCCACAGCCGATACGAAGTCAGTAGACCAAGGCATGAACCGCTATGCCATGTTCTTAAACATTTCCATGCTCGTCTTGCTCGTCATCATTTTCTTCGTAACGGTCAAAGTTCAATAGTACCTGACCCAATGGGCTGAGTATTTCCCGTGTTGGAAATGCTCGGTCCATTTTTCATCAGGTAACCCCTTTCCCATGGAGTGGCTTTTCCGCCCATAAAAAATGAATGCGCATGAGGACCAACAAAGCAATATTGGCTAGGGTGGAATATCCAATATTCCAGCCATAATCATAGTAGATGCGGCCTTGTAGATAAAGAACCCACTCCATCCAATCCAACCCTGCCACCCCACCGATAACCCATAGCCATTGCCAGTTTCTGCGGTATGGATATTGCTGATTAAAGATCCACACACCCACTGGATACAGACTAATATTCAACAAAATATTGGGCCACAAATCGGGGAGCAGTGGATCTACGTAGTGCCAAAAACCAGCTGTTACAAAAGTGGCATCTAGACAAAAAGAGACGAGCGCACCAAATAGCGCAGTAGAATAACCGACTCGCCATCTCCTCTTATCGATAACCGCCCAACCTAGTCCCCAAAAGATCACAGCCATCAATAAAAACGGCATCCCCATCCCCCCTTCTCCTTAACCTGCATCAAAAAGGGAGAATGAATTCATAGCGAGACTAGGTGCAAAGCGACATAGCGAGACTTGTGCACCCTTTGTGTGCATAGCGTGACTTCCTTTTTCAATCAATTTCACGCACTAAATCTCGCCTAAACACGAGCACAGACAGACTAAATAAGAGTACAGCTGCCCCGCAGATCATCAGAATCCAAACAAGTGGAACCTTCATCCACAAAAGAAGAGACAGCAGGACAAAAGACAATGGTTGCAAACCCATTGACGCAGTGACGAGAATGCCCATCACACGGCCGATCTTATCCGAATCCGTTTTCTCCATAATAAAACTCATAACAGGAATATCCAAAAACGCAAGCGTCCCCCCCATGATGAAGAGAAGAACAACCCCTTGCCACAATTGATCCACCTGACTCAAGCAGATCATCCAAATCCCAACCGTAACCGCTAGTCCTAATGCGAGTCTCCCACGTTTTCTGCGAATATTAAACCATCCCACGCCGAGCGCACCCAGTAGCATTCCTGCTGCAAACGCACTCTCCATATAACTCAGATCGAGCGCATCCCCTGCAAAATAGATATCTACCATCAACGGAATTCCCATAACCATCGCGCCAGAGAAAAAGAAGTTGATCACCATACTAATACCCATGAGTGTCAAAAGATAAGATGAATTCCTCACATAAGAATATCCTGCTTTTAAATCCTTAAGAACAGATTCTCCTTCCTTTTGTCCTTGGCCCTCTTCTTCCTTTTTCGCTCCTTCTTTTACAAACAAGACAGCTAGTCCAGCAATCATCAATAAAAGGGCAATCGTAGCAAATGAACCTTCATAGTCAAAGTACTGAATAATGAGACCAGCACCTATTGGGCCAATCATCATACAGCTTTTCATTGTCATCTGCATAATCGAGTTGGCGCGAGTTAATTGCTCCGTAGCAACAATTTGTGGCAAAATGGAGCTTTGCGCTGGCCAGAAGAACGCATCTAACACTCCGAATCCCAGAGCGAATATCGTCAACACCCAGATATTTAATTGATCAACCAAAAGAAGAGACACCATCGCTATAATTAATACAGCTCGCGTACCATCCGAGACGGCCATCACAGTGGAACGACGAAAACGATCAGCAATCACTCCTCCTACCATCATTAAAATGAGACGAGGAATCGTAGTAGCGATCATAACCATAGCCAATGAAGCATGAAGTCCCAATGCCTTCACCACATACCACTCTTCTGACACCAAATACATAGAGACCGAAAAACTAGAAAAGATCGTTGCCACCCACAACAACAAAAAAGATTTGTTTTTTATTAATGGTTTGTCCACACGAACATCTGGATTGTTTGCTTGTGCTACACCAACTGCCATTTGGACATACTCCTCTCTCAATGGGATTTTATTCAACTATGTTCCATCTTAGCTAAGGAATGATCGCTCTTCCACTCTCGAGAGGTGGGGTTTTTCTCCATCTACGGACTGATCTTTTTATTTCCATCATGCAAAGCGGTCTTGATCTTTCTGAGGAAGCCCCACTTCTAAAAATAGGATTTTTACGTCAGGTAGAGAAATTTCCTGCTAACTCCTCGATGTTTCAGCAGGAGCTGGAATGAGAGGAATTTGCTCTATCCCCTTTACTAATCCAACTCACCTAGCCATCGCCATTTAGAAGTTATAATAAAAAGTGCAAATAAGAGCGTCGCTCCTCCACATAGAGCAAGAATCCACGCCAATGATACCCCCACTTGAAGTAAACTGGGAATAATAGCGAATACCAACGGCTTTAAACCACCAGCGGCGACCATGAGTACCCCCATCACACGTCCAATCTTCTCTTGTTCTGTCTTTTCCATAATTAAACTCATAACTGGAATGTCAAGAAAAGAAAAGGTTATCCCCATAATAAATAGAAGAGGAAGTCCTTCCCACAGTTCACCAATCTGGCTTAACAACATCATCCAAATTCCAGCTAACACGACAAATAGTATCGAAAGCAAACCACGCTTTTTCCTAATATTTAACCAGCCAACCCCTATGGCTCCCAATACCATCCCTCCAACATAGGCACTATGCATATAACTTAAGTCAAGCGAATCCCCATGAAGGAACAACTCCGTAATCAGTGGGACAGATACGGCAAGGGCACCCATATAGAAGAAGTTGACCACCATGCTGACTCCCATAAAAAAGGGAAGAATGGGGGAAGAACGCACATAGCTTAATCCTTCCTGCAAATCCTGTAGCATCGATTGGCGATCCTTTTTTACTTTTTCTTTCTCTTTGCGTTCTCTTATGAGCAAGACCGCGATACTAGCCAAGAAGAGTAAAATAGCAATGGATGAAAAGGTCCCTTCATACCCCACAAAAGAAATGAGGAAGCCACCCATCAATAAGCCCAAAACCAACGTACACTGTTTCGTCATCTGCATCACGGAATTGGCTCGCATCAACTGCTCTTTCGCTACAATCTGTGGTAAAAAGGATTGTTGAGCCGGCCAGAAGAAAGCATCCAGCACACCGAAACAGAGCGCAAAAAGAATGACCGCCCAGATATTTAATTGCTGGCTGACAAGCATCCCAACCATCACCACAAGTAAAATGGCACGTGAACCATCCGAAAGCGCCATGATTCGCGAGCGACGAAAACGATCGGCACTCACTCCACCTACTATAATTAACAGTAGGCGTGGAACGGTCGTTGCCACCATCACCATCCCTAATGCAGTAGGAAGTCCCAGTGCCTTAATCACATACCATTCCTCTGTGACGAGATACATGGAAAACGATAAACCAGAAAATACTGTCGCTATCCATAATAATAAGAACTCCCTATTTTTTATGAGGGACCTCTCCAAGGCAGTATCTATTTGTTGTATTTCTGCGGGTGCGACGCCTAATCCCATTGATTTTCCTCCTTTTTCTCTTCTACACTCTAAATGGAACGTGAGCTGATTTCCAGATATTAAAACTGATTTAGATAGATTTCAAGAAATGTCCACCCGCTTATCTGTCATCGTCATCCACATCATCCTCTTCTCCCGAAATGGCTGAAATCTCTTCTATTTGAAAACCAACAGAGCTAAGGTAGTACCACTTTCCTTCTTCACCGGCTTCATCTTGAAGTGCCTGTAGTTCCCTTACCAATTTTCGATAACGTTTCACCCAATCGATAAATTGATCTTCACGCAATTTGTATTCTGCCTGCATGGATAAACTCGTCCATTCTTCTACATTGGTATCGCTGATCACGAAAGACTCATCGGGTGCCGTTAGCGCACGCTGTTTCGCACGATTGAGAATCTCCACAAGGACCTGCCTTCTCGTCTCTTCTCCTCCCTTTAGATGGGGCAGTAAATGATCGGCAATATGGAATTGAAGAGCAACTGCTTGGTAAAATTTCTGCATAATCCCTTTCTTCTCTTCTTTTCGTACCAATCGGATCAATCCATTTTTCTCTAACTCACCTAAGTGATAATGAATTCGAGAACGAGACTGTTCTAATTTTGTCGCTAGCTGTTGCCCTGTATGTGGTCTTTCAATCAAATGAACCAACATCCGACTCCGTAATGGATCACCAAAAGCCTTCAATTGTTCCAAACGATCCAAGTAAAACACACGCTCCTGCTCCAAGTTGGACATACCATCCAATCCCCTTTTCCCTATCGGTCAGTTTATTTTAACCGTATTGTATACATGAACAATATAACCGTCAAGTCTATTATGAGAAATTTTCATCTTTTTTCTCTTTGCTTTTTGTTCATCACTTTTTTTCTCAGGCATACATTGAGTTTGACAGGAAATATACAAAGAGGTGTTTCCATGATTACGATCAGTTTGTGCATGATTGTCAAAGACGAAGAGGAAACCATTGCCCGTTGTCTCGATTCGGTCAAAGATCTCGTTGATGAGATCAACATTGTGGATACCGGTTCTTCTGATCGGACCAAAGAGATCGTGAGTGCGTATACCGATCGAATATTCGACTTTGCCTGGATCGATAATTTTGCCGCCGCCCGCAATTATGCCTTTGAGCAGGCCACCAAAGAATATATCTTCTGGCTAGATGCCGATGATATCTTACTCGAAGAAGATCGTGAAAAGTTCGCCAAAGTAAAAGAAGAGCTTTCTCCTTCCGTTGATGCGGTCTCTATGGATTATCATCTCTCCTTCGACACCAACGGAAATGTAACGTATAGTCTGAAACGGTATCGTTTAGTCAAGCGCGAAACACGTTACGATTGGGAAGGAGTCGTGCATGAGTGCCTTCCCATTGGAGGAGAGATCATTCATAGTGAAATCGCCGTCACACACCGCCCCATTAAGAAAAAAGAAAAGAGTAACCGCAACATTCGCATCTACGAAACACACTTAGAGAGAGGAAAGGAATTTACCCCTCGTGAGCTCTACTATTATGCTAATGAATTATTCGAACATAAGCGTTTTCAAGATGCGCGGGATTACTACAAAAAATTTCTATCACAGGAAAAAGGATGGATTGAAGATCGCATCAATGCCACCATCAAACTGGCCAATTGCTATTCCCATCTTGGTCAACCAGAAGAAGGGGCTAATGCGGCGTTACTCGCACTTAAAATGGATTCCCCCCGAGCTGAGACCTGTTGTTGGCTCGGAAACTACTTTCTCGAAAAAGATCAGGTAGAAAATTCAATATACTGGTATGAGTTAGCAACCAAGCTGGAGAAACCACAAGATTACACGGGTCACCTCAATCATAGTTATTGGACATGGCTTCCTCACATTCAATTATGCGTGGCTTATGATCGGCTTGAAAAACGACAACGCTCTTACTATCACAATGAGATGGCTCGTCGCTATCGTCCGGACGATCCCAGCGTCTTACACAATAAAAAATACTTTGAATCCATCATCGAAAAACCCATGCCGGTTAACACTCCTTCCATCCATGATTCGCTCACAGAGCAAGAACAAGAAAAATCTCCAATCTTTATTGGTGGAGTGGGACGATCGGGAACCACTCTTATGCGCATTATATTAGACAGCCATCCACATATCGCTTGCGGTCCCGAAACCTTCTTCTTTACCGATCCGAAAGTAGAGCAATTATCCAACTATCTTGCTAAGAGGTACCGACTCCGCCTACTCGAATACGATCCTGCTCCTCGCAAGATCATGGACAGAACCATCGCACAACTCTTGGTGCAATTTCATCTCCCCTATATGCAGAAAAAGGGGAAGCTGCGATGGGCGGATAAAACACCACGAAACATCACGCGTATTGCCTTTCTTCACCGCTGTTTTCCCAATATGAAGTTTATTCATCTCGTACGGGACGGACGGGACGCATTTGCTTCCCAACTACCACTCAATTGGGGAACAGATGATGTGATCCAGTTTGCTAAACACTGGAAATGGACAATGGAGCTAGGGAAGTCTTATCGCTCACTCCATGACAATTACTTGGAAGTCAAATATGAAGATCTCGTCCTCTTCCCTAAGGAAACGTTACTCACCGTAATCGCTTTTCTAGAAGAGCCATGGGACGATTCGCTATTGAAGCATCATCAGCAAGAACATGACCTGGGTGAGGTCTTTGCCGCTGAAAGTAGTGCCTCTCAAGTCATCCAACCGATTTATACCCATAAGATCGGTCGCTGGAAAACGGAATTAACGGAAGAGCAAATCCATTCTTTTATGGAAATCACCCGCGAGACATTGGAAGAGATGGGATATGAGGTTTGAAATTCACACCTACATGGCATGAACGATTTTCATAAGGAATAGAAAACACTCATGATCTACTCCACATACCCCGGATGAAAGCAGTTAACATGGGAGCACCATGACCTCTCGCTACCTGGTTAATGGGCGGCGGTGTCACGCCCCCCATGTTTAGTCTGCGTAACAGGCAACCATGCTTGTTCACATAATCGCACCTACTTCGTTTCGCATTCCTGCTCTTCTTCATGATACAATCAACCTGATTAAATCGCACGATCATCCTTTAATACAGCGTTTGAGGTGAATGAAAAGAATGAAAGCAATGATTATCCTAGGGGCAGTAAATATGTTTCTGGCAGTGGCACTAGGAGCGTTTGGAGCACATGGACTGGAAGGTCGCCTATCGGCACGTATGCTATCCAATTGGCAGACAGGTGCACACTATCAAATGATGCATGCATTGGCCCTGCTGTTTATTGGGCTACTGGTAAAATATACGGGTTCTTCGCCACTCGTCACAACAGGTGGCTGGCTCATCTTGGCGGGAATCGTCCTCTTCTCCGGAAGCCTTTATGTGATGGCTCTTACCAATATCACCAAATTAGGGATGATTACACCGCTCGGCGGACTCTCTTTTCTCATTGGATGGGTCTTGATCGCCGTTGCGGCTATAAGAGCCCTCTAATAAAAACTCCCGTGGACCAGTCACGGGAGTTTTTACTATGAAATAACGTTTAAGGGGCGTAGTGCCCTCCATCCCAACGAAGCTTTTGCATGCGATCATAATCGATTTCCACCCCTATGCCCTTCCCCTGTGGAATAAGCACGCTCCCCTTTCTTATTTGCAAAGGAAACAAGTCCGAAAGTGGATTCTCCATCCGGTCCCATTCGACCGGTTCGATGGTCTCCCCTTTCATTTTGCTCCAATCCGGAAGTGTCGCTTGTGCAATTAGCGCATACAAGCGGGTGAGAGGACCATCGTATGCGTGAGGTGAAATGCGGTGTCCACTATGGCGGGCCAACTGCTGACAAATACGAAAATCATCGATCCCGTTCACATGCAGCACATCCAACTGGAGAATATCGAGCGTGTTATGTTTAATAAACGGTAAGATCGCCTCTACTCCCGCTAATTTTTCCCCTCCAGCAATAGGAAGGAGACAATTCTTTCGTAAGACTTTATATTCCTCTCGATGACACAAGGGAATTGGTTCCTCAAACCAAAGCCAATGACACTGATCAGAGAACACTTCATTCCATTTCAGCGCCGTCGCCACATCGTAGCTTTCATTGGCATCAATCGCCACCTCGCACTCTTCACACAGTCGTTCCTGTAAAGAACGAATATAGATTTTATCCTCACAAAAAGTTCGCCCACCCACCTTCACTTTCACCTGCCGGAATCCTTCCTGAACAGCAGATTCCACCATCTGAATGGAGTGCTCCATCCAATCTATGCGTTCTGTGTAGGATTGATAGGACGCATAGATGGGAACACGCTCATGATGAAGCCCACCCCACAGGTTTGCAATAGATAGTCCAGTATAGTTGGCTACGATTTCTGTCAATGCCAGGCTCACGCCCGCTGCAATAGGGGCGTCTCTTTTTTTGAGCTCATGCATCCATTTTCCCCGCTGCAGTGCATTTTTCCCGAGTAAATAGGGAATCACCCATTGCTGAAAACTGTTTTCCAGATGGGGAAGCCATCCTACGCATTCTCCCCATCCCTCAATACCAGAAGACGTTGTTATACGAAAGAGAAAGCAACTTCGATAGGACTTGTATCCATTCGCATCTCCATAAGGTTCGGAGAGTGGATAAAATAGCGGATAGGTATCTACACGTACGATTCTCACTCAGACCATCCTTTCTCCATTGTTGCCACACAAAGAATCGATCATTTCCATCTTTGCATCTTTCCTTATCGCCTCTACCTTTATTCTCAAACTCATCTATTAAGCTTATCCACCTTTAAGAATGAAAACAGGACAGCAGGACAGGATAAAAGCAAGCAATATAGGCACCGGCAAACAATAATCTAATCAAGGAACATACCAAGGAAAAGAGGTTCTCTTGCAGATTGACCAAATCGTCAAGCAGGATGATCGTAAAAAATACATCCTTACATAAAGGAGGTAAACCATGTACTGGTCTGGATGGAGCTTGGAGCGCATCTTAATATTATTCGTTAGTATTGCATTCTTGATGATCGCGATTCAGGTGACGCTGTATCATTACCGCCAAAACTTTCACAAAAAGGCGATGTGGATTCCTGTGTTGGCAGCCCCCCTCTTTTTTCTTGTTGGTCTGGCTTATGCCTTTTATCATGCTTCCTGGTTATCTACTCTCTTTTTGTTATTGATGTGGCTGGGCCTCATCGATGGTTTGATCGGTTTCATCTATCATTTTAGAGGGGTAGGACTCCGTGTCGGAGGCTACAATTTACGCAATTTCCTCATCGGTCCCCCGATTATGATGCCCTTGCTATTTTCCGCATTAAGCGGACTGGGTCTTATCCTTATGTATTGGAGGTAAATGAAGTGAGCACCCCTTCCTCACACTATCCTACGTATGATGTTATGAAACAGCAGGATCATTGGGATTCCCATACACAAAAGATCGTGGCAAGTCGACTCAAACCATCTACCCATTATCAGTTCCTCACCCCACATGAAGTACGGCTTCTCCGCGATCTTTGTCAAACGCTTGTGGGTGATAAGGAAGAGAACATTCTCACTTTTATCCTCGCTCACATGGATGAAACACTCTCCTCTGCTATGGGCGAAGGAGAGAGAGAAGAAGGAGTACCAGAAGCGCGTATCCTCATTCGCCAAGGACTAAAAGCACTAGAAAAAACGGCAAATAAGCAGTTTCATCAACCTCTGGAACAATTGCCTTCGTCCAGCCTATCTGAACTACTCACTCAACTAAGTGAAGGCACGTACACCACCCATTTGGAATGGCGGAAAACGCCTGCGATCCCCTTTTTCAAAAAACTACTTACACTCACAGTGGAAGCTTATACTTCACATCCTTTGGTCTGGTCAGAAATCGGGTATGGAGGTCCCGCTTATCCACGAGGATATGTACGCACTCATCTCGGACAACGCGATCCATGGGAGGCAGAACAGTCATGAAGCGAAGGTTTGCAGAAGAAGAAGTAGATGTCGTCATCGTTGGGGCAGGGGCCGCAGGGGGAGTATTGGCAAAAGAGTTAAGCGAAGCCGGTATGACCGTCGTCATCTTGGATGCAGGTCCCATGCGCGATCCACAAAAGGATTTCGCCAGTGATGAACTCGCGATGAAACAACTAGCTTGGCAAGAGACTCGCATCGTCGCTGGACTAAATCCACTCACCATGGGAGAAAACAACAGTGGGCGCGGGGTTGGTGGCGGGACAGTACACTTCACCGGGGTCTTTTTACGTTTTCATGAGTCCGATTTCCATACCTACTCTAGCGATGGGGTGGGAGCAGATTGGCCTCTCACCTATCAGGAACTAGCCCCTTATTACACTAAAATCGAAAAAGAAATAGCCGTTTCCGGACCCAAACACTTTCCTTGGGGAAGCTTTCATGGTCCTTATCCCTTTCCAGAAAGAGAACCACTTAGCCCGAATGCTGAGCTATTCCAAAAAGGGTGCGAAAAGTTGGGGATTCCCTCCGTCGTAACACCATTGGCCATCTTATCTGCTCCGTTCGAAGGCCGTCCACCTTGTATCAATCGTGGTTTTTGTAATCAAGGGTGCATGCCCAATTCCAAGTATAGTTCGCTCATTGTGCACATTCCGAAAGCCATCCAAGCAGGAGCAGAAATCGTACCGGAGGCTACTGTCACCCAAGTCCTGATGAATAAAGAAGGGAGAGCGACTGGGGTAGAATTTATTCACTGCGGAAAAGTTCAACAGCAAAAAGCCAAGTTGGTAATCTTGTCTGCTTTCGTCGTAGAAACTCCACGCCTATTGCTTCACTCCGCCAATGCTCAGTTTCCAGACGGTTTGGCCAACTCCAGTGGGTGGGTTGGAAAAGCGATTATGCCCCATAGTAGCCATGATGTATATGGAAAGTTTGAAGAAGAGGTGCGAATCTATAAAGGAACACCCGTCTTAGCCACCACACAAGCTTTTTATACAACCCGTCCCAACCATTCATTTGCACGGGGATATACCTTGCATGCACATGGTGCTCGTCCATTAGAGTTTGCCACAGGCATTGTGCAATCACAGAGTGGCTTCCTTTGGGGAGAGAAACTACGAAAGGTACTCAGGGATTATAACCAATACGGACGAATCACCTTAGTAGGAGAAGTGCTCCCCGATGAAAAGAATACCGTCACACTCACAGATGATATCGATGACAATGGCGTACCACGAGCCAAAGTCACCTTTCAGTATGGCGAAAACGATCAACAATTAATTGCCCATGCCGTAACCAACATGAAAGAAATCATCCAAGCGGCCGGCGGATGGCCTCAGTTTGTCGTCCCCGACACGGCTCATTTGATGGGTGGCTGTCGGATGGGAAATGATCCGGACACCTCCGTTGTGAATTCCTATGGGCAGTCTCATGATATTCCTAACCTCTTCATCTGTGACGCCAGCACATTCGTCACATCGGGGGGAGGTAACCCGACGGAAACCGTGATGGCACTCGCCGCCCGTTCTGCTGATTATATTAAGGAGGTTGCAAAAAAATCCTTGTTCGCATTGACTTTGGAGTAACAGGTCCCTCTTTGCTCCTCCCTCATCTAACTCTATAGGTACTCTCATTAATTTTGCATGTGCCGATCCATGTAAAGCTTTCCTCACATACATTACAGTAACATATTGCAATAAGAATAAAGGAAAAAGAAAAAATGTTTTTCCTTTATTCTTATTGTTTAAAAAAGAGGTGCTACCATTGAATCCCATTGTGGTTTTCTACTCCACTTATCTAGGGGGTGGATCAGCTGATTGTAGCAACGGCATCGCCGTTGATGATGCTGGTTTTGCCTATATAACCGGCTTCACAGATAGCTCTAACTTTCCTATCACATCGGGGGCTTTCCAAACCCGCTTTCCCAATGCTTGTAGTGTATTTGTCACAAAGATGAACCAAGCAGGTAGCTCCATCATCTATTCCACCTATCTCGGAGGCACAAATGCTTCAAATATCGGGAAAAAAATTGCCGTCGATCAAGGCGCATTCGCTTACATTACTGGAGAGACTGGTGCCACCAATTTCCCTGTTACACCTGGAGCTTTTCAAACCCGTTTACCGGGAGGATTAACCTCTTCCTTTGTAACCAAGTTAAATACGACAGGTACTTCGCTCGTTTATTCAAGCTATCTGGGTGCAAGTGACATTGACTCTGCTGAAGACATCACCGTTGACAACGCTTCCGCTGCCTATGTGACAGGGGTAACGAGCTCAAGCGATTTCCCCGTTACCTCCGGCGCCTTTCAAACCCGTCTAGCTGGTAGCAACTTCGATGCTTTTGTGACGAAGTTTAGCGCCAGTGGATCCACTCTTCTCTATTCCACTTTTCTCGGGGGAACAAATGAAGATCAAGCTTTCGCCATCGCTCTTGATTCTCTCGACTCCGCCTATATAACTGGGCTAACATCTTCCACCAATTTCCCCATTACATCAGGAGCTTTTCAAACTCAATTTAGCGGCGGTTCCAATCCAGACGCCTTTGTGACGAAATTTAACCCAGAGGGATCTTCTCTTGTTTATTCCTCCTATCTTGGCGGTGGGGGCCGTGATTTAGGACTCGGTATTCATGTTGACTCCATGGGTGCTGCTTACGTAACAGGGGAAAGTTCTTCTGGAAATTTCCCCATTACACCAGGAGCTTTTCAAACAAAATTAAATGCATTCAGCAATGCCTTTGTAACCAAATTCAACCCTCAAGGTACTCGACTCCTCTACTCTACCTTTCTAGGGGGAAGTACATTTGCGAACACAGGTACAGGGATTACAGTTGATCCTTTTGGTCAAGCTTGGGCTGTCGGCATCACGGAGACAACCAACTTTCCTGTCACAACCGATGCCTTTCAACTGAAGATGCAGGGTGATACAAACGCCTATCTTACCCACATCAGTTTCACAGGGGAGAACCTCTTATATTCAACCTATCTGGGTGGATCTCGAGTCACCATGGGATTTGGTATCGGAATCGATGTCAACCAGGCGGTCTACGCCACCGGTGCCACCAACTCGACCAACTTCCCCGTCACACCAGGAGCCTTTCAAGAATCCACTCAGACGGCGATAGATACAACAGATTCCTATATCATCAAACTGGGACCTCTAGTCCTAGGAAGTACCGGAGCAACAGGGGCAACGGGACCCCAAGGCCAGCGCGGACCCAGGGGACCAAGAGGAAGGCGTGGGAGGGCACAAGGAGGGGAAAGGTAGCTTTATTTCTGTCAATAAAAAATCGATAAAGGAGGAAGAATAAAATGTTACAAGAAAAGTGGAGACACGCCCCCTCCTTCTGGTCATCCATCAAAAGAGAACAGGTGGATGAGGGCAGAATAAAACGGAAAATGCCCATCTATATGAAGAGTGCTAGCATTCATCTCTCTTTTCACTTTGACCGGGTTATTCTTACATCAACCACTATTCCCTCTACTCAACTGACGATTCAATTCGCCGAGGCGACTCCTTGTCCAGATGTCTACACTTTCAATAGGAGTGATTCTCCCGACGTACTCCTTCCTTCACGAAAAAATCCTCTGATTTATAAAAATATTTGGAGTGGAATTGATGCTCACTACTTCCTTCATGAAAAGCATCTCAAATATGAATTTGTCGTTCATCCTGGTGCTTCTATCGAAGATATTCGCCTGATTTACCAGGAAGCACAAGAGATTATGGTCAATGAAAAAGACAAATTAGAAATTTATACACCCACCGGTACATGGATCGAGAAAATGCCAATTAGTTTCCAAGTTGATAAAAAAGGGGAATTACACACCATCACCACTCACTTCAAACGGATCGATCATCGTACGGTGGGCTTCATCGTTCGCGATCCATATGATTCTACCCTCCCACTCATCATCGATCCCATCGTCTTTTATTCTACCTATTTAGGAGGCGACACGATTGACCAAGGATTCGATATTGCAATCGATCCCACAGAATGTGCTTACGTTACCGGCTTAACCGAATCCGCTGACTTTCCTGTTACTTCGGGAGCTTTTCAAACTCTCCTTCCCGGTGGGCTCTGCAGTGCATTTGTAACGAAACTGAACCAAACAGGAAGCTCGCTCCTCTACTCTACCTTTCTCGGGGGAAGTGTTAGCGACGCAGGAAACGGTATTGCCGTTGATCAAAAGGGGGCAGCTTTTGTTACTGGGGGTACCAGCTCCACTAACTTCCCTGTTACGTCGGGGGCCTTTCAAACAACGGCTGTCTTTGGCGGTGCTTTTGTCACCAAATTATCTTCTACAGGATCTTCACTCCTCTACTCCACCTATTTAGGAAGCGATGGAGCCCATTCCGGAGAAGGAATTAAAGTGGACACCTCCGGATTTGCTTATGTCGTCGGCACAACCAGTGGTGGTGGATTTCCCGTAACAAGTGGTGCGTTTCAAACCATTCCCGCTGGAGGAAGGGATGCCTTCATAACGAAGTTCAACCCTCTCGGCACTTCTCTCATCTATTCCACCTTTCTTGGTGGAGGCGGATTTCAGAATACATTAAATGAAGGTTCTGCAATCGCCATCGATACAGAGGGTTTCGCTTATGTCACTGGATTTACCTGTTCGACGCTCTTTCCCGTTACCAGCGGAGCCTTCCAAACCTTGAATCCTGGCGGTCGCAATATAGAAAATGCCTTTGTCACGAAATTAAATCCCACAGGAACCTCGCTTGTTTATTCCACCTACCTCGGCGGAGAAAGTGACGATGGCGGAGAAGATATTGCAATCGATTCAAAGGGATCCGCTTATGTGACGGGCTGTACCAATTCCAATAATTTCCCTGTCACAGCAGGGGCCTTTCAGCGTGTTGTCGGCCCTTCTGGTTCTGCCTTTGTCACAAAACTTTCTCCGAGCGGGTCTAAACTCAGTTATTCCACCGTACTTGGTGGAAATGATGCCAGTTTTGGAGAAGGTATCGTCCTTGATTCCTTTGACAATGCCTGGATTGCTGGGTCCACCGGCGCACAGGACTTTCCTACTACCCGCGACGCCTTTCAAGATCGATTACGAGGAGTTGCCAACATGTTTCTCACTCAACTCAACTTTGCTGGTACAGGAGTTTTATTTTCTACTTATTACGGAGGGGGTGCTGCAGGAGGTGCCTCTTCGATTGCAATCGATCCGCAAGAGCGGATCTATGTTACAGGAGATACGCTTTCGAACGATTTTCCGATTACTCCAGGTGCATTTCAAAGTCAAAATCGCTCGAGACCAGCAGCAGGGGATGCTTTTATCGTAAAAGTAGGGCCCCTTTTACCTAGAGGAAGAAGCGGAGCAATGGGGGCAAGAGGCTCACAGGGGCAAAGAGGCCTTCGCGGAGCAAGGGGCGTACGCGGTAGTCAGGGAGAAGGGGAAGAACGATAGGTAAGGCCATCGCTCTAGGAAGATCGATCGATTAGCAAGTGAACGTACTATCTCATACCAAAAAGGAGGAATACGGTTGTCTCCCACAAGACAAAAATCGCTCTCACAACAGCATCAACACCCCCTATATATAAAAAAATCCTATTTGACACTCACATGTTATTCCAATGAAGTGATGATTTCATGTTTGAAAAAGCAACTCCGTCTCACTCTTCGCTTTTCTGGAGCGAACCCTTGCCAGCCCATCCACATCGAAAAGAGAAATCACCCCTCTTCTTCTCTATGTAATCCCTTGGTTTACAAAAACTTATGGGAAGGTATCGATGCCCACTTCTATCTCCAAGACGATTACCTTAAATATGAATTTACTGTTTCTCCTGGAGCTTCCATCGATGATATTCGCCTCTTTTATCGGGAAGCTCGTGAGATTTCCCTCAATGAACAGGGCGATTTAGAGATTCAGACACCTATGGGGGTTTGGATTGAGAAGAAACCGATTAGCTTTCAGTACGATAGAAAGGGAGAATTACACACGATTACTACCCACTTCAAACGGATCGATCATCGTACGGTTGGCTTCATCGTTCGCGATCCATATGATTCTACCCTCCCACTCATCATCGATCCCATCGTCTTTTATTCTACCTATCTGGGAGCAAGAAGAATTGACCAGGGATTTAGTATCACAGTCGATTCCATAGGATGTTCTTATGTCACGGGATTAACGGATTCCCCTACTTTCCCCGTTACTACCGGAGCCTTTCAAACTCTCCTCCCCGGCGGAATCTGTAGTGCATTTATCACGAAGGTGAGCCCAGGGGGACGATCTATTCTCTACTCCACCTATCTCGGGGGAAATATTAGCGATGGAGGAAATGGCATTGTCGTTGATGAGAAGGGTGCCACTTATATTACTGGAGTCACAAGTTCCACTGATTTCCCCGTAACGTCTGGCGCTTTTCAAACAACAGTAAATTTTATTAGTGCCTTTGTTACCAAACTATCTCCATCCGGTTCTACTCTCCTTTATTCCACCTACTTAGGAAAGAGCGGATCGGATTCGGGTGAGGACATAGCAATTGACAACTCTGGATTTGCCTATGTTGTGGGGACAACCGGCGGAAGCGGATTTCCCGTTACAAGTGGTGCGTTTCAAACCCTTCCGGCTGGGGGAAGGGATGCTTTCATTACGAAGATCAATCCCTTCGGCACCTCACTTATCTATTCTACTTTTCTTGGTGGAGGCGGATTTGAAAACACATTAAATGAAGGTTCGGCAATCGCCATCGATACAGAGGGTTTCGCTTATGTCACTGGATTTACCTGCTCGGCGCTCTTTCCCGTTACCAGTGGAGCCTTCCAAACTTTGAATCCTGGTGGGCTCACTGTAGAGAATGCCTTTGTCACGAAATTAAATCCCACAGGAACCTCACTCGTTTATTCCACCTACCTCGGTGGAGAAAGCGACGATAGCGGAGTAGCTATTGCGATCGATTACTGGGGATCGGCCTATGTGACCGGCTGTACCAATTCAAATAATTTCCCTATCACAGCAGGTGCCTTCCAGAGTATCGTCGGCCCATTTGGAGCCGCCTTTTCCACAAAATTGTCTCCGAACGGGTCTAATCTCATTTATTCCACCGTTCTTGGTGGAAATAATGCCAGTTTCGGACAAGGTATCGTCCTTGATTCCTTTGATAATGCCTGGATTGTTGGCTCCACCCTCGCGCAGGATTTTCCTACTACCCGCGACGCCTTCCAAGATCGATTACTAGGAGTTGCCAACATGTTTCTCACTCAACTCAGCTTTGCTGGCACAGGGGTTTTATTTTCTACGTATTATGGAGGGGATTCTGCAGGAGGTGGCTCATCGATTGCGATCGATATGCAAGAGCGGATCTATGTTACAGGGGATACAACTTCGAAAGATTTTCCGATTACCCCTGGTGCATTTCAAAGTCAAAATCTCTCGGAAGTAGGGGGAGCAGATGCTTTTATCGTCAAAGTAGGTCCCCTTTTACCTCGAGGAAAAAGTGGCGTAAGGGGGGCAAGAGGGTCACAGGGGAAAAGAGGCCTTCGCGGAGCAAGGGGAGTACGCGGTAGTCAGGGAGAAGGAGAAGAACGATAGGCATCCGCCCTATGCAGTTCGATCGGTTAGCAAGTGAACGTACTATCTCGACCAAAAAGGAGGAATATGGTTGTCTCCCACAAGACAAAAATCGCTCTCACAACAGCATCAACACCCCCTATATATAAAAAGCTCCCATTTGACACTCACATGTTATTCCAATGAAGTGATGATTTCATGTTTGAAAAAGCAACTCCATCTCACCCTTCAATTTTCAGGAGCGAACCCTTGCCAACCCATCCACATCGAAAAGAGAAATCATCCATCTTCTTCGCTATGTAATCCCTTGGTTTACAAAGATATATGGGAAAATATCGATGCACACTTCTATCTCCAAGACGATTACCTTAAATACGAATTTACTGTTTCTCCTGGAGCTTCCATCGATGATATTCGTCTCTTTTATCGGGAAGCTCGTGAGATTTCCATTAATGAACAGGGTGATTTAGAGATTCAGACACCTATGGGGATTTGGGTTGAGAAGAAACCGATTAGCTTTCAAATTGATAGAGAGGGAAAGCTTCACACCCTGTCTACCCATTTCAAACCACTCGACCATGCCACAACTGGATTTGTCATTCAAGATCCATATGATTCCACCCTCCCACTCATCATCGATCCAATCGTCTTTTATTCTACGTATTTAGGAGGCACCAGAATTGACCAAGGATTCGATATTGCAGTCGATACCACAGAATGTGCTTACGTTACCGGTTTAACAGAATCCCCAAACTTCCCTGTTACTTCAGGAGCCTTCCAAACTCGTCTCCCCGGTGGGCTCTGTAGTGCGTTTGTTACGAAATTGAACCAAACAGGAAGCTCGCTCCTCTACTCTACCTATCTCGGGGGAAGTGTTAGCGACGCGGGAAACGGTATTGCCGTTGACCAGAAGGGGGCAGCTTTTATTACTGGGGGAACCAGTTCCACCAATTTCCCTGTTACCTCGGGTGCCTTTCAAACAACGGCTGTCTTTGGCGGTGCTTTCGTCACCAAATTATCTCCTACAGGATCTTCACTCCTCTACTCCACCTATTTAGGAAGCGATGGGGCCCATTCTGGGGAAGGAATTAAAGTAGACACCTCCGGGTTTGCCTATGTCGTCGGCACAACCAGTGGTGGTGGATTTCCCGTCACAAGAGGCGCGTTTCAAACCATTCCCGCTGGGAATAGGGATGCCTTCATAACAAAGATCAACCCCTTCGGCACCTCCCTCGTCTATTCCACTTTTCTTGGCGGAGGCGGATTCCAGAATACGATAAATGAAGGTTCTGCGATCGCCATCGATACAGAGGGTTTCGCTTATGTCACTGGATTTACCTGCTCTACACTCTTTCCCGTTACCGGCGGAGCTTTTCAAACGCTAAATCCAGCTGGTCGAAACGTTGAGAGCGCCTTTGTCACCAAATTAAATCCCACAGGCACCTCGCTTGTGTATTCCACCTATCTCGGCGGAGAAAGCGACGATGTCGGAGAAGATATTGCTATAGACTTATGGGGATCGGCCTATGTGACGGGTATTACCAATTCAAATAATTTCCCTTTCACAGCAGGGGCATTTCAAAGTGTTGTCGGCCCTTCTGGCTCCGCATTTGTCACAAAATTTTCTCCGAATGGTTCTAACCTCATTTATTCCACTGCTCTGGGTGGAAATGATGACAGTTCTGGTTCAGGAATCGTCCTTGATTCTTTCGACAATGCCTGGATTGTTGGATCCACCTCCGCGCAGGACTTCCCTACTACCCGCGACGCCTTTCAAGATCGATTATTAGGGCTTGCCAACATGTTTCTCACTCAACTCAGCTTTCCTGGTACAGGGGTGTTATTTTCTACGTATTATGGGGGGGATGCCGCAGGCGGTGGCTCTACCATTGCCATCGATACGCGAGAACGAATCTATGTCACAGGGTGTACGACTTCGAAAGATTTTCCCATTACCCCTGGCGCCTTTCAAAGTCAAAATCTCTCGGGAGTAGGAGCAGGAGATGCTTTTATCGTAAAAGTAGGTCCTCTTTTACCTAGAGGAGGAAGAGGGGCAAAGGGGGCGACAGGCTTTCAAGGAAGTAGAGGGTCTCGAGGGGCAAGAGGACCCAAAGGAAAAGCCAACGGGAAGCAGGTGTAAGAGAAAGAAAAAGAAAATTGACTCACTTCTTCTCTCAGTACACATAAACTGACTATATAGGAGAGAAATAAAGGAGGTCATTCTGGCATGATACGCACAGACAAGAAAAATTCAACGCAAGACCGCAACAGGGAAGAGCTCATCGTCCTACCAAAGCTACTTTTTCACTCACCTTACGCAGGAGATAACTACCTTCCAATTTTTCTTACAGAAGGAACAACCTATTCCTTCTCCTTCTATTCCAACCATGTCGCTATAAACCTGTTCCCACAAAGATGGAATGAAGATGACTCAGAAAAAAATGCATCCGCAGTTAAGCTTGAGCTGCACTTTCTCCATAGCAACCACTCTGTTCAACCGGAGGGAAGAAAAGCCTTCGCCTCTGATAAAAATGGCAAGACCCATTATCAAGAAATTTACTACCGCCAACTGTGGCCTGGAATTGACGCTCGCTTTTATGGCACTGCAAGCGAGTTAAAATATGAATTTATTGTCCAACCTCATGCCAATTTGAAAGATATCCGCTTCACCTACACTGGTGCAGATAGCCTTACCATTGCGAAAAACGGAGACCTTCATATTCATACACCTTGTGGTGCCCTCATCGAAGAAAAACCCATCAGTTTTCAAAGTGGTAGGAGGAAGATCTCTACCCAATTCACCTTGGATCGACATCAATCCATCGGCTTTATGCTAGATGATTGGATTGATCCCACCCTCCCCCTCACGATTGACCCCGTGGTCTTTTTTTCCACTTATCTGGGTGGTCTAAGTAATGATAATGGAACGGGAATCGCTGCCGATAAAGACGGTTTCTCTTATGTAACTGGGTGTACCCAATCGGCTAATTTCCCTGTTACAAGTGGCGCTTTTCAATCCACTTTTCCCGGAGGGCTATTTAGCTCCTTTATCACTAAGATGAATCCATCCGGAACCTCCCTCGTCTACTCCACCTATCTCGGTGGAAATGGATCGGACATTGTGAACGCGATAGCGATCGACCAAACAGGAACGGCTTTCGTCACAGGCGTAACGGAATCGACGGATTTCCCTATTACATCCAATGCCTTTCAAACACAACCAAATCAACTAAGCGATGCTTTTGTGACCCGACTTGCCCCTTCCGGATCTACTTTGATCTTTTCCACATTCCTCGGAGGGGATAGTGAAGATCTGGGTGAAGGAATTGCGGTCGATGCACAAGGATTTTCCTATACTACAGGCGTCACCGCTTCCAATAATTTCCCTGTAACTTCGGGAGCTTTTCAAACCGTATCCAGTGGCCTTTTTAGTGTATTCGTCTCTAAACTAAATCCCAGCGGTTCCTCCCTTATTTACTCCACATACCTGAGTGGGAGTGACGTAGATGAAGGATTTGCCATTGCAGTAGACGATTCAGGACTGGCTTATGTCACCGGAGAAACCTGTTCCCTCGATTTCCCTGTTACATCTGGCGCCTTCCAAACCATGTTTGCAGGTGGACCTGAAGATGCCTTTGTAACGAAACTAAATGAGGGCGGAACCGGCCTTCTCTATTCCACCTACCTAGGTGGGGACAGCCGTGATCTTGGGGTAGGCATTGCACTTGACGCCAAAGGCTTTGCTTATGTGACTGGGGGGACAGAATCGGACAACTTCCCCGTGACGTCGGGAGCCTTTCAAACAATCAACAAAGGTGGTGAAACTGCCTTCGTTACCAAATTGAACCCTACTGGTACCAAGCTTTCTTACTCCACTCTACTAGGTGGTAGCCAGACGCAACAAGGAAACGGCATTGTCGTCGATTCCTTTGGGAATGCCTGGGTAGCTGGTGATACCGAATCGAATGATTTCCCCATAACAGATGATGCTTTTCAAGACCAACTACTAGGTATAACAGATGCTTTCTTCACTCAAGTGAGCTTCGCAGGCACGGGACTTCTTTTTTCCACCTATTATGGTGGCACCAATACCGATCAATCGTTTGCTATCGCGATCAACTCCAAAGAGCGACTTTTCGCGACAGGGGCCACACTCTCACGAGATTTCCCTGTCACTCCTGGAGCGTTCCAATCACAATTAAATACATTTCTCTTCAGTGATTCTTTTGTCGTCAGCTTCGGACCGGACACTCCTTTGGGTCCTACTGGACCGACTGGTCCCCGCGGAGCTACCGGTCCCCGTGGACCTCGTGGAGCACGGGGACCAAGAGGCAGAACAGGCGAAGGGGAGGGTGCCTAACGTACTTGCTTGATGCAATGGAGTTGATTAGTAGCTCAGGAGCTTCACGTTCTCTCAGAACGTGATTGATGGGCGGTGGCATCTCCTATCGCTACCTGATCTAGAAGCTCAGTGTCTCTCAAGGAGAAGCCACTCACCCACCTTTCAGCCATTTTCTTAGGGTGGGCTTTCACCCTTATCTTCAACGACAGTTTTTCCAACTGGTGAAATCAAGTTTCAACAGATAGAGATTCATCTATACAAAGTTCATCGTAGACAGTCTCATAAAATCATGATGCAGAGGTGTACTCGATGTTAAAAGAAATACAGGCGAAACGAAATTTGAATCCTTCTCACATAGGAATGACGTCTTCTCTTCTATTTCAGCCCCTTTACCAAATAGATAAAAAGCAGACCTATTGTACGCAGGGTGAAGGATTTCAGCTCATATTTTTCGCTGACCGAATGCATATTCAACTCTCTTCTTTAAATGATGGATCTTCCCTCAGTGAACTGGCTCTCCACTTTATCCAATCGAACCCTTGTGTCCAAATCCAAGGCACTCAACCCACCATAGAAGGAGAACCTTCCTATCAACAGCTCCTTTACAAAAACCTCTGGCCTGGGATTTCTGCCCGGTTTCTTGGGACAGAATCCCAATTGAAATATGAATTTATCGTTTCCCCTCATGCCAACGTAGATGACATCCGCTTTACCTATCAAGGAGCCGATTCCGTCACCATTGCCGAATCAGGCAATCTTCATATTCAAACATCTAGGGGCCTTCTCATCGAAGGAAAACCCGTCAGTTTTCAGACCGATACAGAAAGCCCCATTGCGACAAGCTTTGTCTCACACGACGACAATAGCTTCGGATTCCGGATAGAGGGAAAAGTAAATCCTTCTCTTCCTCTTGTAATTGATCCCATCGTTTTTTTCTCTACCTTCCTTGGAGGAATGACCGACGATTGCGGTTTCGGAATTGCAGTAGATGACCAAGGATTTTCCTATATAACGGGGAGTACGAACTCGACTAATTTCCCAATTACTTCGAATTCCTTCCAAACTTCTTACCCTGGAGGAGAGTTCAGCGTATTCGTCACAAAAATGAATCCCATCGGTTCTTCCATCGTTTACTCCACTTATATTGGTGGAAATACAAGCGACATTGGACAAGGGATTGCTATCGATCCAAATGGGGCCGCCTACATCTCTGGCATTACGAGTTCGACCAACTTCCCCACAACATCAGGCGTATTCCAATCTCAGTTTGGGAGTGGAATTGACGCTTTTGTCACCAAACTTGCTCCCTCTGGCTCTTCTTTGGTGTACTCTTCTTTTCTAGGTGGCACGAACTTCGATTCAGCCAATGCCATTACTCTTGATGAAGCTAATTTCGCCTATGTTACCGGATCAACTGCTTCCAACAATTTTCCGGTAACAAGTAACGCGTTCCAATCCCAATTGGCGGGAAGCTTTAATGCATTCATCAGCAAAGTAAGCCCTGATGCCACCACACTGATTTACTCTACCTACCTTGGTGGAGCAGATATGGATGTGGGTTTCTCCATCGCTCTTGATACTTCGCAAAACGCCTTCGTGACGGGTTTAACATCCTCCAATAACTTCCCTGTAACCTCGGGAACGATTCAAACAGTATTTGGGGGTGGTTCTGAGGATGCCTTTGTCGCTAAACTAAATGTCACCGGCTCTAGCCTATTTTATTCCACCTATCTCGGTGGACTCAGCCAAGACCTCGGTATAGGAATCACCGTTGATTCTGTTGGAGCTGCCTATGTAACTGGATCAACTGGTTCAGTCAACTTTCCTGTAACACCTGGAGCTTTTCAATCGGCACTACTTGGCGTACAAAATGCCTTCGTCAGCAAAATTAACCCAAGAGGCTCTGAACTTGTTTATTCCACTTTCCTGGGTGGCAATCTTGTCGATTCAGGCAACGGCATTGTGCTCGATCCATTTGGAAATGCATGGATAGGTGGAGATACGGAGTCGTCCAATTTCCCTACCACCTCCAACGCCTTTCAAGATCGACAACGCGGAATAACAAATGCCTTTTTTACTCTTCTCAGTTTTGCAGGTACAGGGATCCTTTTCTCCTCTTATTATGGAGGGCGGGCGATCGATCAAGCCTTCGCCCTATCCATTAATCGTAAACAACAAATTTTCGCGACAGGGGCCACCAATTCCACCAATTTCCCGATAACCCCTGGAGCTTTTCAGACGGAGTTAAACACCTCACCAGGAACAGAAGATGCCTTCGTCGTCAGCATAGGATTTAATCTTCCCACCGGCCCTACTGGGGCAACGGGTGCCACGGGACCTCCAGGCCCACGTGGTCCACGTGGAGCTCGCGGGCCCAAAGGGGCATCCGCAGGAGAGGAAAGTGTTTGATCGGAGATTTCTGTGAAATTTCCGTAAAAAAAGATGAGCACCCCATGGTTGGGGCGCTCATCTTTGACTTAAACAGTCTTCAATTGTTTTGTTTCGTCATCTTTATGTTGTTGATAATACGCCACCATACTCTCCAGTACCTCTTTAAAGTCAGGACAGACAATCCCTGACCCTGCTAGATCCCTTTCTGCCTGTGTACAATCGTAGTGAGCAAAGCAACTGAAATAATCCAGGGATTTTTGCTCTGCGCGTAACCATTTACGAAAAGACTTGATCCTTAATAACCGCTCCGTCCATTTAATTGAAGCTTCTGTTTTTGGACTTCGACTAAAAATCTTCTCATGAAGGAGGACATATATTTCTTTCCAGTGATACGGGTTCGAACTGGTTAGGTGATAGGTCTTCCCTTTTCCCTCGTCCAGATGAGCGAGATAAAGGGTCGCATCGACGAGATAATTCACCGGCACCAAATTAGCCTCAGCGCTTTCTTCAACAAAGTTGGGGAGAAAAGGGAGAAAAGAGAGTCGATCCAACAAATTAAGAAGGAAATACGGACCATCAAATTTTGCTGTTTCTCCTGTCTGAGCATCACCTATCACAATCCCAGGACGGATAATCGTTGTTGGTATGTGTTCCTGAACTTTTCGTACATCTAACTCCGCTTCAAACTTCGTCTGCTCATAGTAATTTTTAAACCCTTGGTGATGCTCTAGCTCAGTCTCTAGGATCGTCCCTTCACGCTTTCCTGAAACATAAGCGGTGCTAAAATAGATGTACCGCTTTAAAAGGGGAAGCTCCTGTACCCATTGATTCACTTGCTTTGTTCCTTCAACATTTACCTTCGTGGCTATGTCAGCAGTAACCGCGAGATCATAAATCGCCGCCAAGTGAAAAACATGGGTTACACTCTCTTGTAATTGCTTCTGAATATCTTCTGTTAAACCTAAATGTGGGTGGGTAATATCTCCTTCGATTACAGTCACCTGAGCCGGGGCAAGCACTCCTTCACGAATCCATTCGCTAACTTCCTGCTCCGCTTTCTCCTTCATTTCAGGCAACACCAACAGAAACACCTGTTCAACTTCTTGTTTGCTCATAATTCCGTCTATTAAGCGCGTAGCAATAAATCCCGGAAAACCGGTGAAAAAGTAGCTATTCCCCATATTCTTCACCTTCCTTGTCTCATTATACAAACAAGTGCAGGAAATACTTTTTTAATCATTCACTAAAATCATTGTACAATGGATCCTTTCAAACTTCATCAGTCCCTAGCAGGTAGAGCCAGAGGCGGATTTGATTGATCCGCCTCTTTCCCCTACTACGCTTGGTCAATCCAAGTAAAACCTTCTTACAGAAGATGTTCCACAATCTTTTCTTCCTTACTGGTCTCCCTCAATCATTGAGTCGTCTCTGTCTTTTTCATGGACAAGGGGACGATTAATTCGTTCTTGGATGGAGATCAGCGCGGGCATTAATACAGGTAAGAAGAATACGGCCAGTAGAGCCAAGCCGACGATAACAACCGTTGCGATCTCCATCAAGGAAAGGACTTGAGAGGGATAAAGTGCGGCAAAGGTTCCACATAAAATCACTGCCGCCGAAATAACGACTGTTCCGATATGCTTCGAGGCTTCCACAATGGACTGACTCGGTGAAAGATGCGCATGTTCCTTGTATCTCATCATCAAGAAAATACTGTAGTCCACACCCAGTGACACAATCATGATAAGTGAGAAGAAAGGAATCGTCCATGCTAAGCCTGGGTAGCCGAGAATAGCAGTAAATACCTGTTCGCCTACTGTTAAGGCAATAATATAGGCCAGAGCGAGTGAGCCAAGAATAAACACCGTATTCCAGAATGAACGCAAAATCCAAAGTAGCATCAAGGCAATGCCGGCAAACATGAACATGGCTGTTCGTCCAAGATCATCTGTGGAAATTTGATTCAAGTCTCTATTCATCGAAGAAATGCCGCCCACTCCATACGTTGCCTCTTCAAAAAGGGTTCCATTTGTCTTGGCATCCATCATCTCTCGTATGCTCCCCACCGTATCAATGGCCTCTTCTGAGTAGGGGTCTTCTGCAAGAATGATTCGCCATTCCATGATCTTACGATCATCCGACATATAGCCATCCAATGCTTTTTGATAATCCTCACTTTCCTTCGCTTCTTCTGGGACGAAGTACCTTTCTGTGGCTTCTGTATTAGCCAATTGGGCTAATAATCCTTGTGCACCTTCCAAGCCAGCAGAGACCTCTCCCAAACCTTCTGTACTTTTCTCAAGACCCTCTTCCAACTGCGTCAAACCATCACTTAACTTGCGTTGCCCATCGTTGATTTGACTCAATGCTTGCTCCATTTTTTTCAAGCTAGCAATCATGGTTGCTTGGCCTTTCGTTCCTTGCTCAATTTCATTGGCAATCTCATTGGCGCCACTTTCTAGTTTTTTGGCGCCTGCAATCTGTTGGGAAAGGCCTTCTCCTATCTGTCCTAACCCCGTATTAAGTTTATTAAAGTTCTGATTGAGCTCTAAAAATCCTGCAACAGGCTGACTTATTTGTTCCAATTGACCTCTTGCATTTTTATAAACGTCGCTATCTTTAATCTCTGGATACTCCACTTCTAATTGGTCAAGCCATGTTTCTACTTTTTGCAGATCCTCATTTATTTTTGTTAGCGGTTCTCCAAGCTTAGCGTAACCCTCGTACACCTGATTGTATTGCCCATTCAGGTTAGAGATTGCTTTGTTGGTCTCTTCCAAGCTCTGTCTGAGTTGCGTCATCCCTGTACTCAACTGTCGCGCTTTTGCTCCACCATTCGGATCATACTCAGCCTCTATCCCTTTTCGCATCTGAGCCAGACCATTTTCTACTTGATCGGTCGCTCGGATCAACTCGCCTACACTGTCAAAGCCACCGGCTTCACTAAGGCCACTTTCAATCTCGTCGACCCCTTTTTGTGCTTCTTCTAACCCTTTTTCCGTTTCACCTGTTTGTTTTTGCACATACAAATCTTCAATCCGTTCGCCCTTCGGACGCGTAGGTGAGAACACACTTTTCACACCGTCTACCCGTTCCAACGAGCCCGTAATCTCATCGATGAGTGCCAAAGATTCATCCGAATCCAATGGTTTGTCGGATTTTAATACAATGCTGGTAGGCATCGATTCACCTGGGCCAAAACTTTCCGAAACTGCTTCGAACCCTTTCACTGATTCATACCCTTCGCCTACTTCATCCAAGCTATTGTAAGACAGCGCGCCGTCATAAAAGAACAGAACCGGACTGCTGAGAAGGGCCACGATAAGAATAGCAATGACCGGTCGCTTCACGGAGGTAGATGACATCCACTTCCAAGAGCGAGATTCGCCATGTCCACCCACTTTTTTAAGAGGCCAAAATAACTTTGCCCCTAAAAGAATGAAGAAGAAGGGAAGTATGGTGAAGAGAACCAATATCAGCGTAAGAACCCCAATGGCTACAGCTGCTCCCGCTTTATAAATAGAAAACTGCGCAAAGTACAGTCCACTAAAGCCAATCATGACAGCCAATCCACTATATAACACCGTTTTTCCTGCTGTGCGATACGTCTCCAAGACTGCTCGCGTAGTCGAACGATGCTTTCCTAACTCTTCTTTGTAACGGGAGAAGAGGAGAATATTATAGTCCGTTCCAATACCGAATAGCACCAGTACAAGGAACACCTGAGTAAAATTCGCGAAAGGAAAATCGATGTATTCCACCATATTGGCGATAATCGATAAGGACACCAAGTAGGAAACTCCTACTGTCAAAAGGGAAATAACCGGTGTCACTGGTGATCGAAAAATCACAATAAGAACCAAAATGATAAAGATAACCGTAAAGATTTCTGTTTTCTCAACACCTTCTAGAGAGGTCTCCGCCATACTTTCTGTAATTAATTCCGGCCCGGTAAGATAATGAGTCACCTCAACCTCAGAAAGCGCTTCCTCTATATCATCACTCGTCTCTTTGACACTACGATCCCCTCTTCCCACCTTAAGAGAAGCTAAGACCGTCGAGCCATCTTCCGAGATCAATTCTTCTTTTAACTCTTCACTGTCCAAATGAGAAAGCATGTCGGTAATGCCCAAGCTACTTTCTTCTTGTTTTAACAACGAAAGCCCATCTTCAATCTCCTTCATCTGAGCCTCAGTCAATTTGTCTTCTGAGTCAAACACGACTGTAATGCTCATGTCCTTCCCAGATGTTGAGCCATCATTCATCTCTTGCTGTAAATCCGCTGCCACTTGAGAAGAATAGTCGGAAGGAATTTCGGGATCTCCCTTCTCCTTCACCAGTTCTTCTAAGTTCGGCATAAATAAAAGGGCTGATGCCGTCACAACAATCCAAGCGACGAACAAAGCCACTCGAATCTTTAATATTCTCTGCATGGTCATGCATCTCCTCCATCTCATTCGTCCTCATTATCTTATCAATGAAATCTAAACTGAAAGTGAAGCAATCCTAAAAAGTGATAAAGAGAATCATAAGGATGATCAAACTCTTTTTTCAACCCATACTTAACCATTGTGAAGCAGGTGGCTGAACTCCACCTGCTCTGAAAAGCTGAGCCCGTACAACTTTGCCGTAAATCACGTCAAACATTCCATGGTGATATGATCCTACACTTACACCCTCTTGATATTAGAAAGGTTCATGGTACATCGGTAATGTGAATGTTACCCCTAGTCCTCCCATAGAAGAAGTATACGCATCGATTCTTCCCCCATGCTGTTCCACAATTGCCCGACTAGAAGCTAAACCTAAACCAGTGCCCCCGGTTTCTCGCTGTCTCGATTGATCGACAGTAAAAAGCAACTGAAAGAGGCGAGGTTGATCTTCTTCCGCCACCCCTATGCCATTGTCTTCCACACAAATACGAACTTCCTTGCCTTCTACCTTCCCCGAAAGCGCAATCGTTAAATGTTCTTTTCCCCCATAGCGAACGGCATTGCTGAAGAGATTAGCAAACACACGTCGAACCATGGCTTCATTCATCATAACCTGCAAACTATCCGGTAGATCATTCTCAATAGTTAAAGTGTGCCCCAATCCAGATAATTCTACTTCGTATTCCCGAGAGATGGAGGTAAAGAAAGGGACAAAAAGAACCGGTTGGATCGGCATTTGATGCAAGGTAACTTCATCATGAGCATACATGGAGAATTCATCTACCAAATCGGTAATAAACTTTGATTTTCGCTGGATCAGCTGTATGTATTCCTGCTTTTGCTCATTTGAGAGGTCTGGATGGGCCAAGATCAGTTCAAGAAAGCCATTGATCGTGGTTAGCGGTGTCTTGAGATCATGGGCTATAGCCGCAATCATATCCACTTGTTCACGATGGGAACGCAGGATACGTTCTTCCATCTTGCTAAATTGGCGATACAGCGAGCCAATTTCGTCTGTACGACGAGTGGTAAGCGGTTCGTGCTCTCTGTGCTGCCGACGAAAGTGAACTTGTTCCAGTCGCTCGTTTAGATGGGTTAAAGGGCTGGTGATCATTTTATGAAAGAGAAAGGTCAGCAAAATAAAAAATATGGCTAGAATCGCGGTGAGCACCAACATAATGTCGGTTAAGGCCTGCTTGTCTTGAAACTTGATCTTGCGCTCGACCGCCAGCACACCTACTAGTTCTCCTTCATGCCAAACGGGGTAAGAACGCGGACCTATATAGCGACCCACCTCAGTCAAAAAATCGGCTTTGTAAGCAATCGTTTGCGCATCCGCTTCATAAAGCGTCAATATCAGTTCCCTCTCCCTCGCCTGCTTACGAATAAAATTTCGTAACACTTTCTCCTCTTGTGGCAGTTCCCCCAATTGATTGGCTAATGCCAGTTCCTCTGGCTTAAGTTCTGCAATCTGAAGATTTCCTCTTTCCAGAATGCCATCTACCACAATCTCTTCTACAAATAACGACAGCAAAAAAAACACCATGGTTGTAATGGATAAAAAGATGAGTGGAATTTTAAGTTTTAGTTTCATCTATTAATGTCCTCATCCACAAATTTATACCCTACTCCCCAGATGGTCTTAATAACATGTTGTTTCTTCCCTAATTTTTTACGTAAATTCTTTATATGAACCGTAACCGTGTGAACCTCTCCTAAGTCATCCCCCCATACATTTTCATAAACTTGTTCCCTCGTAAGTACTTGGTTCGCATTTCGCACAAGGAAATGTAGAATTTGAAACTCTTTTGTTGAGAGTTCTAACTTGACGCCATCGAGAAAAGCTTCATAGGTGTTGGCATTGGTGCGTACGCCGGTATCTTCTGGCAGGTCAATTCGCCCTGATAAGCGGTGACTATTATACATATTTTGCTCAATGCGATCTGTTTTACGAAAATGAGCCTTTACCCTCGCCGCTAATTCCTGCACGCTAAATGGTTTGGTCATGTAATCATCTGCACCGATCTCCAGACCAATCACCTTATCCATCTCACGATCCCTGGCACTTAAGAGGAGGATCGGAATATGTTTTTCTGCTCGCACACGACGACACACCTCTAACCCATCTACACCTGGCATCATAATATCCAAGATCAAAAAACCTACCTCGGGATGATGATGAATTTTCTCTAGAGCTTCTTGCCCCGAATAAGCAGGAATGACGAGAAATTGTTCATATTTCAACGTGTCTGTGATGAGACGAACAATATCTTTGTCATCATCGACAACTAAGATGGTGCGTTGTTTCACAGCTTTCTCCCTCCAAGCGTGTGTTGCTATTTACTTAATCACCAGATAAGCCAATGATTCACCACAATCCTACTGAACTCTTTTCAACCTGGTGATAGGTCACCCTTCAATCAATTAGATGAGCATCTGAACATCTTTCTTGCCTTTTCTCTATTTTACATCTTTTTATCGATCGTACACGCCAATGTAAGCAACCTTTTGTTTTCATTTATAGTCGTAACCCTCCTCACATAATATTATCTATTTAAGTGATGACAGTCTAATCCCTGTACTTAAATGTATTATTTATAACCTTGTTTTTTCTGTTGAAAATTAGAAGCAGTTGGCTATATTAAACCTACTTTTTCTCTCTTTATCCAGATTATCTAATCTAGCACTTGAAATTATAAAAAAGTTCCCCTATAATTGATTTATATTTTGAAAATATCAGACTAGTAAACTTTTTTATTCATAGTTATGAATCTAGCCCTCATCCAAGCCCGAATCTTGTATGGGAGGCGAATCGTTTGGGAAAAGCGCGTTGGCTCATTGCGATGATCGTCATGTTGACACTACTCAGTGTTCCACTGCTATCCAATAACCTGATCGCAGAAAAGACAAAGACAGCTCCAACAGACACGAAAGAAGCAAAAGATGAACGAAAAATGTACCGTGTGGATGGAGTTAGTACCAAAGAACAGCGAAGTGCGATTGCACAGACAGGGGCAGTGATCGAAGAAATTGGTAAAGATTATGTGATCATCTTTGCTCACCCACTTGAATATCAACAAATTCAGGAACTTCAATTCTCAGCGAGCGAACTCATGGATGCGTTTGATTTCCCCCCATCTGATTCCGATTTTCACAACTATGATGAAATGGTCAGTGAAATCAACGCCGCAGCAAGCAATCATCCGGACATCGTAGAAAAGTTTAGCATTGGCCAGTCCCACGAAGGACGTGAACTCTGGGCCGTCAAGATTAGTGACAACCCGTCGCAAGATGAAGACGAAGCTGAAGTTCTCTATACAGGCTTACACCATGCTCGTGAACATTTGACCGTTGAGATGACACTTTATCTATTGGAACTATTCACGGATAATTACGGCTCCGATAGCGAGA
The DNA here is from genome assembly GCF_059818345.1 of Mechercharimyces mesophilus. NCBI lineage: Bacteria > Bacillati > Bacillota > Bacilli > Caryophanales > Thermoactinomycetaceae > Mechercharimyces > Mechercharimyces mesophilus. The sequence continues at coordinate 97,371 of NZ_JCBAPH010000002.1, forward strand.
TCACGAACCTGGTTGACTCCCGTGAGATCTACATTGTCTTCAATCTCAACCCCGACGGAGGAGAATATGATATTGCCGACGGCAGTTATGAAATGTGGCGTAAAAATCGTCAGCCCAACTCTGGCTCTTCCTATGTAGGAACCGACCTCAATCGAAACTATGGTTACAAGTGGGGATGTTGCGGGGGGTCAAGTGGCAGCCCGTGGAGTGATACCTACCGCGGAACAAGTGCCTTCTCCGCTCCCGAAACAGCCGCTATACGTGACTTTATTGAAGGTCGGGTGATCGATGGCGAGCAACAGATCACATCCTTGGTTAGTTTCCACACCTACAGTGAGCTTATCTTGTATCCCTATGGTTACACCTACACGGATGTCCCCAGCGACATGAGTCAAGATGACCATAATGTATTTGTCACGATGGCCGAAGCAATGGCGGATACCAACGGCTACGATCCACAACAAAGTAGCGACCTCTATGTCACCGATGGGGATATGACAGACTGGGCCTACGGGGATCAAGGGATCTTTGCCTATACCTTTGAAATGTATCCCACCAGCTCCAACCCCGGATTTTATCCAGATGATGAGGTTATCGATGAAGAAACGGAGCGCAACCGTGAAGCGATTCTCTATCTGACCGAACAAGCAGATTGTCCTTACCGCGTCATCGGGAAAGAAAATCAGTATTGTGGAGATGATGGAGGCGGTGATTCTGAAGTCGTCTACGAAGATGATTTTGAATCCAATAAAGGGTGGACAACCAATCCCGATGGTGAGGATACGGCTACAACAGGAAATTGGGAACGTGCCAATCCAGATACGACCAGCTACAGCGGTCCCAAACAACTGAAGGCCTACAGCGGGAATAATGACCTCGTCACAGGTGCAGATGGAGGCTCTTCTGTCGGTAGCTACGATATTGACAATGGTGATACTTCCATTCGCTCACCTGAAATCACGCTACCTGCAGATGGGGATCTCACTTTGTCTTTTGCCTACTATCTCAGTCATTACTCCAATTCAAGTAGCGATGACTACTTCCGTGTTCGAGTCAAGGATGGAAATAACCTTACCACCATCTTTGAAGAAAAGGGAGAATCACGCGACCAAGACGCTGCGTGGTCCAATCAATCCATCGACCTCAACGACTTTGCAGGAAAAACAATTCAGATTCAAATCGAAGCTTCCGATGCTGGAAGTCCCAGCTTGGTCGAAGCTGCTTTCGATGACATGAAAATCGAGAAAAAATAGTCTCTTAATAAAAGAAACTTAGCGCCCTACAGTGTGCTCCATACTGTAGGGCTTTTTCATGACTGAAGATGAATACTGGTCGCCACATACCTTTCCACCATTCAGGATAATCTAAGGATGCTCGCATTAACTCGTTTCAACTTCTGCTGGGACATCGAGGAATCAGGTTAAGATTTTCTATAATTTTCTTAGGCTCTCCTGGGAAAGAGGAAATAGCTGATGGTGATAGCAAGATCAATCATGAGTACAACAGCCCACAGCTTCAGGGTAGCGAGCATCGCCTCTGTACGGATAGTATCATTTACAAGAAGAATGGCACCATAAAATAGCCCTCCACCGATCAGGAAAGCTATGAGATGCCGGATCCATCCCTTAAAATAATGAGTAGCATACTCCATACCAGCTCTTTTTTTGGGTCGCTCTCCTGTTTTCATCACGTAATATTGAAAGTGTTCATCAGCCCATGCAATCATTTGTTTTCCATAGGCGATCGAAATACCGATATAGACCGCAGCGATGGCATGGGCGACTGTGGCCGTGGCTCCGCGATAAAGATCGATGCTTGTGATGATGAGCAAAAAGAGATCAATTAAGGGTGTAATTGCTAGCAAGATCATTCCTAGCTTTTTTTTCTTCAATAAGTAACGCGTCACCAGTCCTCCTGCGATAAAAACCCAGAATAAGACTTCGCATGTGACAATAATCCAAGCGATAAAATTCAATAGAGATCACTCTTTTCAGACTTTTTACAGGATGCCAACATCATACCATGCCGCTTTATGCAGATGCCACCTATCGTGTCATCAGACCTCGATTTGGAAAGAAAGAGACATCTCATCCGATTCTAAGCAACTTCACTTTTCAAAGGAAGAGTGGTAGGAGTTCAAAATCTACACGGTAGGAGACGCTCACAGGAGGACCTTCATGATGGTACGCAAAACAACCTATACGTTCCTTCTCTTCATCTGGTTCATGATGACTGCTCTCCCTTTTCCCACTGGAGTAGCGGAGCCAGCAGCAGAAGACCTAGTGGAATACACAGAGGAAGCAAGCGCCTTTCTCCTGGGTGTACAAGCTTATATCTATGGCTATCCCCTTGTGATTATGGAGCAAACCAAACAAAAGCTAGTAGAAACACGTGCCCCGATCAATCAGTTTTATCACTCCAAACAATTAGCACGGCCAGGATATGATGACATTATTTCTCCAAATGCAGATACCCTCTACTCCTCCGCCTGGCTAGACCTCTCCGAAACACCTGTCCTATTAACGATTCCGGCAAATCCAAGTGACCGCTATTTCACTGTGCAAATGATGGATATGTACACCAATACCTTTCGAAATGTTCCTGAAATCAAAGCCACTCCTTCAGAAAAAGCGTATGTGATCACTGGTCCTGATTGGCAGGGTGACCTTCCTGAAGGGATACCCGTCATTCAATCACCTACAAATTCTACCTGGCTATGGGGACGAACAGAAGTACGTGGACAAGAGGATCTCGCTGATGCGGTTACCTTTAGTGAACAGATCACCGTTCATCCACTAGAAAAATATTGGGGAACTGCCCCAGTGATCGAGGTGCCTGATAATGTGCTCAGTTCCCTCTCCTTTTTTGAGGTGATGACCGAGGTCATGGCACAAAATCCACCCCCGGCTTCACAAGATTCCTTGATTACAACGTTCGAGAAGATCGGCATCAATCTAGAGGAAGGATTTGATCCCGATCAATTAAGCGATGCGACACGCACAGGGTTAGAACGAGCAATCAACACTGCTCCCACAGTTATTCAATATAGTTTTCCTCTCTTTCTAGAATCGACAAACAACTGGGGATACTCCGGTATCATCGGTACTTATGGAGAGCATTATCTGGCACGAGCTTACATTACCTACTCTGGCCTAGCTGCCAATGTCCCAGAAGAAGAGACCTATCTGCGCACCTATATCGACGAACGTTATCGGTTCTTGGAAGGGAAAAACGCTTATGTCATTCACTTCGATGCAGATGAGCTACCCAAAGTAGAAGGCTTTTGGACAATCAATATGTATGATGAAAGCATGTACCTCGTTCCTAACGAGCTCAATCGATACTCCATCGGTAGCAACACAGAGGAACTTCAATACAATGCCGATGGTTCACTGGATATCTACATTGGTCAAACCTCTCCTCCAGGCCAACAATCCAATTGGCTCCCTGCTCCTGAGGGCAGATTTAATCTTATTGTTCGCCTTTTCAAACCCTCGCTCTCCCTGCTGGAAGACCTCACTTTTCCTCCAATCGAAAAACAAGGGTAAACGGACCTGCTTTTACTATATAAAATGTAAAAACCGCCTAAGAGCATAGAGGTTCTTAGGCGGTTTTCTTCTATTTCTACTATCTATTTATGGTTCTTTATGCTAATTCAATCATACGTTCTTGTCGGTTATCCAATTCTGGTTGGACCAGCTCAATCGGCCCTTGTCCTCGACGCATGCTTTTTTCAAAAATTTGTTTAGGCCGTAAAATATCAACCATATACTTAATGGCAACAGCGGGATCAACATCATACCCACAGGTGTAGCAATCTAACGCGGCAAACCCTCGCTCCGGATACGTATGAATGGAGACATGGCTCTCTGATAATAAGAGCAAAACCGTCGCTCCCTGTGGATCAAATTGCTGAGCTTGAGCGGACAAAACCGTCGCTCCACATTTCTCTGCTGCTACTCGCATATGCTTCTCTAAAAATGAGGCATCGTTGAGCAGATCAAAATCGACACCCCATGCATCCAGGGCCACATGACGTCCGAAAGTGGAAAATTCCATCGCTTTCGGCCCCCTTCCTAGGAAATATTTGGAGTGAGCCAATATTCCTCTAGAATCTGCTCGTTCACCACGGGGGAAGGTTAGTCCGGTGAGGTCCCAACCCTTTAAGTGAATCTTGGATCCTTTTTGATGATAGAATGCAGTAGGTGCATTCCTTTTTTAGTATGATTGCAGTCTGTTTCTTATAATCTCATACAAAAGCTCACGCAGTCCAACTTATCATATTTTCATAGAAAGATCAACTGTAATTCCCAACCATGCTATGAGTATGAGCAACCCCGCTATAATCGTCATCTCTTAATTATAATGCTCGTCAAACCGTAGAAAGAGATCTTATAAAAAAAAGGGATCATGCTAAGAACAAGAGGCGTGATCCTCCACCACCTGTTCTCTCACAAAACCCCTGCAACGTACCATTCATTCTATCCTACAGCCCTACCAGATTAAAACCATTATCTACATGAATCACTTCTCCCGTAATACCACGTGAAAGTGGACTAGCTAAGAACAGAGCTGTATCCGCCACCTCTTCCACCTCTGTCGGTCGTCTAAGAGGTGCTTTTTCTTCCATAATTTTTAATATGCTGTTGAAGTCCTTCACTCCACGCGCCGCTAGCGTACGCAGTGGTCCAGCCGAAATGGCGTTTACGCGGATGTTCTCTCTCCCCAAGTCTTCTGCCAAATAGCGCACGTTCGTTTCCAAGGCAGCTTTCGCAATGCCCATCACTTTATAATTAGGAATAACCCGTTCCGCTCCCAAATACGTCATGGTGATGATGCTGCCTCCATCTACCATAAGAGGCTTCGCTGCGCGTGATACCGCAATGAGGGAATACGCACTAATATCTTGTGCAAGAGCATACCCTTCTCGTGAAGTGTCTAGAAAGTTTCCTTCTAAATCCTCTCCCTTGGCAAAAGCAATACTATGAAGCAACCCATCCAAGCGACCCCACATTTCCTTGACTTCAGCAAAGGCAGCTGTAACCTGCTCGTCTGATGTTACATCACACTCAATCAAGGGGGCGCCTGGCATCTCGTCATCCACTAAGCGCTTCACATTTTTCCCCAGTCGTTCACCTTGGTACGTAAAAGCAACATTTGCTCCAGCTCCATGCAATGCTTTGGCTATTGCCCATGCGATGCTCCGTTTGTTCGCCACTCCCATAATGAGGTAATGCTTTCCTTCTATCTTAAACATGGAAAAACCCCTCTCTCGAAAGTTAGTACCTGATACTAATTATCTCAAGCGTAGCGAAACCAATCGAAATTGTCAATCAGAAGATACTAACAAACTTCATTTTGGAGGAGTGATCGCGAAGGAGAAAGCGATGAACCACCATCTCAAAGCACCCAAAAAGCACACCTAGCATACAAGCAGAAGAAAAGCGAACCCGTGCATTGGTAAAGAAAAACTGCGAAAGCCAGATGATTGTAATCATAAACAGTGTACCGAAAAGGGTGGCACGTCGATTTCCCAAAGCCGGTAAAATCCATTGATCAGCATAGTGACCCACAATAGCAAACAAGCCACCGATGGCCACTGGCTCTTTCCATCCCATAAATCGTACTCCTTGACTTCTCCTGGAGAAGAGAAGGAGTATACTGGAGAATACAATCCACTTCATCCATCCATTCACCATTCATCCCTCCTTACGATTCTCCCTTAAGTTGCCCCAAAAGGAGGAAAGCACACAAAAAAGAAGCCACCCGAGTAGCTTCTAATATGTGTATGTTTATTACTACATTATGTAAATTAATGAATTTTCTATTTTGGTGGATTACCAACCAGCTTGCGGATGTCGTCGAAGAGAGATATCCCGTAACAACATCATTTCTCCTTCCTCTTTTTCCATTTCCTGAATCTCTCCAGCTAGTAATAAGAAACAAAACTTTTCATATGCCCGTCCATCTTGCAATAATCTCCCCGCATGATCTTTTGGAAAGGCAATTGCCCATTCAGTCTCATCTGACAGGCGAAAGCAAAACAAATAGGCGTCCGATTCATGGTCGTACAACCAAGCAAACTCAAAGCCGTCTGCTCCCCAATGAAATTGATCCTTCCACTCAGGCAAGGATAAAATAAGGACATTCTCCTCCGACAATTCAGCCCAAGCGCCATCTTCTGGAACATATGCTTCTTTTACCTGTGGTATATATCGGTTTGACATGCTCATCCCCCTCACGTTTCTTCCTGTCTCTCATTGTAACACAAGCCCCTTGCGAAACAGGGGCGCTGAAAGAGAGATGTATCTCCAAAACCTTCGTGGTAAACTACAGATAGGAACATACAGAATCAACCTCGTCGTGGAGAGTGAAAGCATGCAATTTTATGGACAAATGCCACATAAAGAATTAAAAGAAGAAGTGAATCGATTGAAACAAGAAGAATGCTCCATGCGTAAACAAAACCCCGGACAAGCAGAAGTGATTCGACAACAACGCTACTTCGCTCTCTCTTATTTAATCGATCAGACAACCATTCGACTTCAAACTCCTTATCACTTGAAAGACGATGAACGTCTTTTTACTGTTCAGTACCTCAATGGAATCATGGCTTGGGGTTACTGGGAGGGAGAGAACCAACTGCAGGCGATTCCCCTCGGTAGACTAGAAACAACCGATAACCAATAGATTTCTTCCTACACTATGAGTCCAAGGTCAGCGATGCTGGCCTTTTTGTCTTGCCATGTACGCTACTATATGTGGCCAAGTTCTCCTCCTCCATTGGACAATCGCAGGCCAAAAAGAATAGAGAATATGTTTTTGGACAATACTGAACAGCAGGAGGTGTCACACATGTACTACGTCATCCGTGACTCAGAACAGATTAAGCCCACCATTCTTCATGAAGATCATTACTTCGAATGGTATAACCCGATGAAAAAAGATCATCGTGTCGAGTTTCGTGGTTCGATGAATCAGTGTTATGACTATGTATCCATCCGCTATCCCACTGCGGCTCAATAAATGGAGTTTCTTTCTTTGTTCATACTTTCAGAATTGTATACCACTAATAAAAAAAGCCATCCCGCTCGGATACAGGATGGCTTTTTGGCTGACATAACCTAGGGTGTTCCTGGTTATTTACGCGCCGTTCTTCGTTCCATGTTTTTCTTCCGTACTGGCGGAAGGAGCTTTTTCTTATTGATCGTCCGCTCTGGTTCCCATGTGCTGGGATCTTCCTCATCAAATTGCTCGATAAATTGAATGACTTCTCTTGTAACAGGTGTCGGAGTAGAAGCACCAGCTGTTACAGCCACTTTCGTTTTTCCCCGTAACCATTCCGGCTGGATTTCTGTCACATCAGCAACGCGATAAGCCTCTACATCTGCAATCTGTTGCGAAACTTGTGCTAGGCGATTGGAGTTATTGCTACGTGGATCACCCACGACAATGACGAGGTCATTGCCCGTTGCCTGTTCAGCCACGGCCTCCTGTCGCTCCTGTGTCGCCATACAAATTTCCTTATGCGGATCTGCAAAGGGATATTTTTCACGGATCTTGATCATTAAATCCATCGTATCCCATTGACTCATCGTCGTTTGATTGGTGATCATGATTTTGTCCGCTTTGATGTCAAGGGCATCTACATCCGCTTCCGATTCCACCAGATGTACTTTTCCAGGTGCCACTCCCAAAGCGCCTTCCGGTTCCGGGTGTCCTTTTTTTCCAATATAGACCACTTCATACCCTTGATTTACTTTGTCCAAAATCAAATCATGTGTGTTCGTTACATCCGGACAAGTGGCATCAATACATACCAGCCCTTTTTCTTCCGCACGTTGACGAACTTCCGGTGAGACTCCGTGTGCTGTAAAGATGACTGTCCCTTGCTCGATTTTTTCCAATATCTCTAGGCGATTCGGCCCATCTAACGTAACAATCCCTAACTCCTCAAATGCATCCGTAACATGTCGATTATGCACAATCATTCCCAAGATATATATCGGGCGAGGAAGATCTGGATTGTCTGCCGCTTGCCGGGCAATCACCATGGCATCTACCACACCGTAACAATACCCACGTGGGGCGATTTTTACTACTTCCATTCAAACTTCCCCCATCCTATCCGGAGACATTCTCTTTCATTATATATCATCTGGGGGGTTCATCACAAACCATCCTCATCTTTACTAGGTAATCGCCTGACCTTCTTTTAGGCTAGTTTATCTCGCACCTACCTACAGGCTCTCATCATAAGATACAGTGTGTTCACCTACGAAAACCGAACGGGAGTGAAAATATGGAAAGAGAAAAAAAGAAAAAATACCCGATGCCAAAGAAACCAGAAAAAGAACCTCCTATGCAATATCCTTACCAACCCCAACCTCAGCCTCAGCCGTGCCCTCCTTGTCCGCCTTGTCCACCACCACCAGCCGAGAAACCACGTGAAATGCCACAAGAAGAGCGCATGGAATGTCCTCCGATGCCTCCTATGATGCAAGATCCGTGCATGTATGATCCATGTATGTATGATCCGTGCATGCATGACCCGTGTGCCATGCCGCCGATGCCTATGCCACCGATGTCTATGCAGCCGATGCCTATGCAACCAATGCCTATGCAACCTTATCAAGATCAGTGGCAAGGTGCCCCGCAAAGACCTACGGATCACTCAGATCAGGAACAGATGATGCCTTTCATGGATCAGAATCAAATGATGCCCTTCATGGATCAGCAACAAATGATGATGCCACAAATGGACCCAGAATCTGTGAAATACATGTATCGCTATATGAAAATGTGCCACAGCATGGAACAACTCGTTATGGAATATAACATGAAGCGAATAGGAAACTGGCAAGGTGGCGACTGGGATGGAACCAGATGGGGTGGCTGGGAAGGTCCTCGCTAAGGTACAAAGAAAACCTCCCCACGTGCAGGAGGTTTTCTCACCTTTTTTTCTTTTTTGGCGATAATTTAGTGAATGACTCGACGACCACTCACGTAGTGTTTATTCCAGTAGCCACTGGCAATGGTAGCAATCTTGACACCTGATCCGTAGTTTTGCGCAGAAATCATATTCCCATCCCCAATATAAATTCCCACATGGGAAATACCCTTCCCAAAGTATATGATATCTCCTATACGCAATTGATCATAAGAAACATAAGTTCCTACATTCTTTTGTGCAGAGGAAGAACGCGGAAGCGTGATCCCCACATTTCTGTATACATATTGCGTAAAGCCGGAACAATCAAACGAATGAGGGCCCTCTGCTCCATGCTGGTAAGGAGTACCTAAATATTTTTTAGCATTCGCAACCACACGCTCAGCAGTTGATTTCCAATTTCCGTCACTAGCCGCTTTTTCTTCTGACGATGGAGTATCTGACCCCTCCAGACGTGCCTCGTCATCTTTACTTTTTTCTTTCTTATCAGAAGAGGCTAGTGTCACACCCGTTTTGTTCTCTGTCTTGTTTGAAAGGGAATCTGTCGCTTCTGCTAATACGGTCTCTTTCGGTTTGGGAATCAAATTAATCGCATGGCCAACGTAGATCAGGTTCGCACTTTCCATATGAGGATTCATCTCTATCAAGTGATTTAGGCTAAAATTTTTCTCACGAGCTAGCTTCCATATCGTGTTTTTCTCTTGCGAAATGGCATTCTTGGTCTGGTCCCCTTCTTGGTTAGGTTCACCAACAAACAATTGATCTCCGGGGAAAATCAGCGTCGTTGCTAACTGATTCTGTTCCATGAGTTCTTCTACAGATAAATGATTCTTACTGGCAATCCTCCAGAGAGTATCATCCTCGGTCACTGTATGGACATTTTCCGTTGCTTCTGCTCCATCTGGTAGCGTCATAGTCGCCGCTACAAGCGCTCCGGTAACCACCCCTACTTTCTTCCGCAAGTGTCCATCATTCCCTTCGCCCTTGTTAAATGAAAACAATGACCCTCCTTCTTATGTATGCAGGTTACTTTTTTTTATTCCTTTCCCTCTCCCGTTCACCTTGTTTCACGATGATCTCTTACATCCATGATTCGTTTGTTCATTTTCTTTATTCAATCGCACCCGTGCTCATGATATCGACTTTCACATCTAGTTCTATTTCCGCCTGGGCATACTGCTTATACCACTTCTTCACTTCCCATCCATTCCATTGATTTCGCGCTTTTTCTCCGAAGCCGAGAGGGTCTATTCCCTTCTCTATAAAGGATTGAATCATGGACTCGCCCCCCTCTTTTAATTGTTTTTCCAGCTCTGAGGTCATTTCTTCTTGTAACTGATCGTTCAATTCTCCATCTGCATATTCAATCAGAGTTGCTTTTATTGCCAGTTCCCCTCTAATTTTCGGCTTGTGATCAGGGTGATTGGCTTTTTCAATCTGATAACGGATCGATGATCCATTGTTTTGAATGGTCGCATGCCCCTGGTCACTAAGAGCGAATTCATAGGTCCCATTATTTACTCCTTCGTATAGCAAACTAAACAGATACAAAGACTCTGAATCCAATTTACCTACGTATTTATCATCCTGAAAGAGAGCCAATCCTATGATTTTGGCACTCTCTTCAACCGTAGTTAAGATTGGCAAGAACGGATCTGCCCCATCTTCATGGTACGCATAGCCAAACGTATGAATATTACTCCGTGGCAGATAGCCAACCTCCATGTTTTGCAAAACCACTTTATCTAAGTACATTCCAATATCTTCTGATCTGGCGTATTCCCCACTAAGCAGTTCTTTCATATCTCCTTCTACGATTGCCAGGTGTGCACGGCTACCCACACTAGGCTCTCGCAGAAAACTATCCAACAAGTTGTTCAAGCCCTTCTTGGCTAATCTTTCACTAAAAAGAATCATCGTCAGCTTCCCAATAGCAAAGGGGCGCTCCAATTCGCTACTAAGTTTGTGGCGAAGTCCTTTACTCGTGTCGGCTGTTGCTGTGATGACCTTCCGGTTGAGTGATTGATCCGGTTCAAACGTTGGGGCAGAAATGGTAGCCTCGTATTGCCCCCCCTCCTTCTTCTCCGCCACATCATACCCAATCGCAAAGAGGAGTTGAACTTCATCCACGATTTCCATCTTGACCCTACCAATGAAGAGAAGAAGTAAGATGATGGAGATCCAAATGGCCGTTTTTCTCATTCCTTCCTCCTCCATCCCTTTTTCCCTATCACCCAAACAAACAACAAAGGGATATAAATGTAAATAAGGTAAAACCCAATATAGTCCAGCCACATATTTAAATTATTGATCGTCGTACGATCTTTCGCCCATCCTGTCAAGAACAAGCAGACAAGTAGCAACACGATCAATGTATTGCGTTGTTTTATCCCCAGCACTTTCTTTCCAATCCGACTTGCAGACCATAAGGACGTACAGATATTGGGTAATATTCCACTGATCCAAGTCGCTACTGCTAAGTATTCAAAGCGTTCAATAAAGGGGAGTTCCACCATTTTTAATTTATTAATCGAAGACCAAACCGTCTCCGCTAATTCACCCTGACTGTAATACATCGTTGAAGCCGTCACCGCAAAGAGATAGAAAAAGATCGTGGTTCCATTAGCCAAATGAGCCCACTTCCTTGATTCTTGTGGATTTTTAATAAAGGGATAATATATTAGAATCAACTCGAACCCTAAGAAACTGAGGGTATTATCTCGAATCCCTTGATAAAACTCTGCGAACGTATGGTTCAACACTGGAAGCAAGTTATTGGGATGTGCAAACTCATAAGTATAGATCGTCGTAAATACAACCCAAACGGATAGAAGGATGGAGAAATAAGCGATCCCCGTCACGGTGCGAAAGCCACCAGAGATCACATAATAAGCTAAGATAAGAAATACTGCTGCGAAGACCCACACATTTAAGTTTGGAAACACCCAAACTTGGATTACTTCTAAATAGGTACGCAAGACAACCAAGGAGATAAAGAAGCAATAAATCAACCAAAGAAGATTAAAAAAGCTACCTAACCATCTCCCGAGAAGGCGTTCGTGAATTCCCATAACATCGCTTTTTTCTCGATCACAGATGTAAAAGATCATCCATATCAACACATGGACCGAAAGGCCCCCTATTAATACCACTATCCATGAATCATTACCAGCCGACTTAGCTAACACTTGCTCAAATCCCAAAACCCCTACCCCTAATTGGTTTGATATCACCAGAAAAAAGACCAGACCGGGTGAGATTTTATTTTTATCCTTCACTTTGATCAGTCTACACACCCCCTAGCAAAAGGTGTTATTCATCAATATCGAGTAAGTTCTTCCCTGTCGGATCGGGTTTGGGATCAAATCGCTTGGGTTCTTGCGCACGCATATAGCTGGGACGCAAATAATCTCGTGCATAAGAAGGACGAAAAATGGTTTGATTTATGAGATCATGCCAGCGTGGAGGGTATAGAGGGGCCAAATACGGAATCCCAAGCGAGGTGAGACGGATAAGGTGGACAAGATAAAATAACAGACAGATCATCATCCCTATCATGCCCCAAGCAGCCGCAAAGATCAGCAAAGGATACCGGAGCACGCGAATCGTATTCGTCATACGATACATCGGCGAAGTAAAAGAAGCCAATGCGGATAAGGAAACAATAATCAGTAAGACATTACTCGTAAGTGAAGCCTCAACAGAAGCTGTTCCAATAACAATCCCACCCACAATACCCAGTGTTTGTCCAATCTTCGTCGGCATACGTGCCCCCGCTTCACGTAACAGCTCGATTGTAATCTCTAAAAAGAGCGATTCCATAAAAGGATTGAAAGGGATGTTTGAGCGGGAAGAAACCAATGTCGCCAACAAGTCGGTCGGGATCATCTCATAGTGATAAGTGAGGACAGCCACATACAAAGGGGTCGCCACGATCGAAAAGACCACCGAGATCACGCGTATGATTCGAAAGAAGGACCCTACTATCCAAGGGAGATAGTAATCATCAAAGGAAGTAAGGAACCATCCCAATGTTGCGGGAACGGACATCGCATTGGGCGATCCGTTCACCATGAACACCAGCCCTCCGTAACCCAAAATAGCAGCAACACGGTCCGGTCGTTCTGTTTCTAACACTTGAGGGAAGATGGACAATGAATTATCTTCAATAACTTCTCCTAACAAACTAGAATCAGTAAAAATATCATAATTTTGATCATCAATGCGCTGTCGTAATGTTTCTACATACTCTTTGTTCGTCACTCCTTCAATGTGTAGAAGGACCACTTTCGTATTTGAATAAGAACCCACTGTTAATTCTTCTATACATAGTTTGGGATTGGGCACCCGACGTCGAATAAGATTTATATTCGTCTCCAATTCCTCTACAAATCCATCCTTGGGTCCGGTCACACTAAATTCAATTTCCGGTGGCGCAACTGCACGTGATTTACACAACTGTGAGTGAACCAACAATCCGTGTTCATCTTTTTCGTGGAGCTGAATTAAGACAAATCCACATAGCAATTTTTCTTCAATAAGTTTTGGATCATCAAGGATTTGCGTGTTCTCGATAGGGAGCGCTCGCTGTAGCTCTTTTAGATTCCTTGCAATCCCCTTATTCAAGTAGGGGAGAATATCACGATGTAACTGGTTGGGATCAACCAATGTTTTGAAGTAGGAAATCCAATAGGGAAAGGGATCTTGCGCCTGATGATAGTGGATAAAATCAGAGGATTTCGCCAGCTGCTTCAGATGTCCGTGTAACTTCGTTCCACCACTTCGCTTCTTTCGAGACCACACTGCACTTCCCCCTTTTGGGTACGATTCATAGATGCTTCTCCTCTTCTATAGAGTGTCCCAAATTTGGTAAAACATTTATAGAAAATAAAAAACCCTCGAAAGATCGAGGGTTGGAGTTAGCTTATCCCTTCATTTACTTCGTTCAGCCGACTCAATAGAGATGGGAAATGATACGCCCTTGTCCTCCTATTTTCCCACTTCTCCTCCACTTGTTCCTCGGGGTCCTCGTGCTCCTCGCGGTCCTCGTACTCCTCTGGGTCCAGTGGGTCCTGTAGGACCTGGCTCAATGGATGATCCTAATTTAAAAACAAACCCTTGTGAACTAAGAACACTTACCGGCCCAAACGATAATTGAAATGCACCAAAGCTAACAGGAAAATCGGTAGAAAGGGTGAAGCCCGTGAAGTAGGCATTTTGATTTTCGTCTATGGCTGCAGCCAAGCCTTCATCCGCATCATTCCCTCCTAAATACGAAGAGAAAGTAAGTCCCCGTCCAGAATAACTTACTTGTGTAGTAAAAGCGTCCGACACCCCACCCATTCGTTTTTGAAATGCATCCGAGGTAATGGGGAAATTGGTTGAACAAGTACAGCCGGTAACCCAAGCACTTCCAAGAGAATCTACGGCGATACCAAACCCTTCATCATCTAGTGACCCACCTAAATAAGTGGAGTAGAGCAAACGACTTCCTTCGTCATTAAATTTCGTAACAAAGGCATCCAAACTATCTAGAGACAACTGGGTTTGAAACGCACCTTTTGTAACTGGAAATGAAGCAGAGTTTGTAAAGCCTGTTACATATGCATTTTTTGCACCATCCAAATCAATCGCACAACCGCTTGTATTTCCATTTCCTAAGAGAGTAGAGTAGACAAGCGCACTTCCAGTAGCATTCAGTTTCGTCACAAACGCATAAACATTCCCTACCATTGCCACAGTCTGAAAGGCGTTCGGTGTTACCGGGAAATCGAGCGACAATGTGCTTCCCACAACATACGCTTGATTATCCTCATCCAAAACGATACCCCCACTTTGATCCGTATTGGTTCCTCCCAAGAAAGTGGAGTAAATCAACGTAGATCCTCTATCATCAAATTTCGTAATAAAAGCATCGCTCTGGGTTAGCGTAGGACCTACTCCCTTAAAAATCGTCTGAAATGCACCTCTGGTTGTAGGGAAATTAGCTGAGTCTGTACTACCGGTAATGTACGCATTATTAGACGCGTCCAAGGCAATGCCGCGACTAGCCGTCATACTGGCAATTCCTGAACCGCCTATGAATGTAGAGTAAATAAGAGAAGTTCCTGTAGCATTTAATTTCGTCACAAAAGATTGATTGTCTGCATTCTGAAATTGGGTTTGAAAGCTCCCAGAAGTCACAGGAAAGTCAGGAGATGTGGTTACTCCCGTTACATATGCATTCCTCTCATTATCCACCGCAATCGAATTGCCTTCGTCAAATTGGTTCCCGCCCAACAGGGTTGAGTAGATGAGTGAACTTCCTTTTGGATTGAATTTTGTAATAAATACGCTTTCAATTCCGGTATTCATGGTTTGAAAAGCGCCTGTGGTAACAGGAAAATTCGTTGCGGAACGTGTGCCCCCTGTCACATAGGAGTTACCCATGGAATCTACCGCAATCCCACATGAATCATTTCTACTCGTCCCCCCTAAAAAAGTGGAGAAAATAACCAAAGGATCAATAATAAGCATCTTTGTGCGATCATAGGTATCTCCAATATCAAAACCAATGGACCCGTCCTTATAGAGTCGGAATGAACTCTCAACAGAGATTTGTTGTCCTTGCTCTCCTGCTTGATAACTGAGAGGGCGTTCCTCACAAAGTAAGCCATAGGGTGTATAAATGAACAGATCCCCCTCCTCGTTACAAGTAGGCTTTTCTCCTCCTTCATAGCGAAAGCGAACATCCTCCACACAAGCTCCTGGATGAACGACCACATCATACTTTAATCGTTTACCACAATGAGAAAAGTAGAGGTCTATCCCAGGCCATATTCCTTGATAGATCACTTTGTGAGACATTTCTGCTTCGTTCTCGTGTTTGATCATTGAACCCAGCGTCTCCTTAAATTCCTGCATTACTACTCCCTTACAAGGATTGTGGAATCGTAAAAAAAGTGGAGAAACCCCTCTTTTCAACGTTTTATTCAACTCAAAACAGACACCATCTGGTAGAAAAGTGGGATGGAACTCTTGTCCACATGCCACCTGACCATTCCATTTAGATGGACTCTCGGTTGACAATTCTCCCCTATCACATGGCGAATAAATTGATCGCTTCATGTAAATCACCTCTCTATGCATGATAATTACTTTATGCTCATGGAATTTAGAGAGTGAATATAAGGGGTTAGTCCGAAAAATGCGAAAGATCTACCGTTTAGCTTCGTTTAGATTAAGAATTAGCTCCAGGATATATATAAACCCTGCGATGGTCATTGGGAATTCGAATTTAATCAAAACAAAGAGCAACCTCCACCCAAATAAGTTGAGTGTGGTTGCTCTATTCATTTGATCGCTTACTCTCGTCATACTACATCTATGCCTACGATACTTCTATTCCCTGTCAAACTTTTCTCCGCTTGCACCCCGCGGTCCTCTCGGTCCCGTGGCTCCTGCTGGAACGGTGAATCCGAGCAAGTCGTTTATACCGAACCCATTTATTTTTCTACCTATTCCGGTAAAACCTCTTCTATTCTCTATTTCGCTTGTCTAATTTCGGACTAATCAGACGTATACTCATACCAAATCTATTAATCTACATATTCTATTAATTAGGAGGTGAAAAAATGAATATCTTTAAAGAAGCCTTGCTCTGTGTTCAAACAGCCATTACCACAACAGACCCAGGGTCATCCCTGCGCTTTGCATGCATTCTCGATTGTTATGCTGAGTTAGCAAAGAAATTTCAGACAAAAGAATTCCCCGGCAACACACCAGAATTTGTTCAGACGCTCTCCGTGCAACCGGATGGTAAGAACAACTTAAAAACGTTCTTGCTTTTAATTAAGCTTTTACCACCAGAACAATTCCTCTGCATCCCACAAGATGGATCTGCCTCTGAAGTCATTTTTGATGGAAAGCTCATTCCGCTGTCTTGCAATGATGAAGGTTAGGGACTAGAACTTCACCGAATTCCTCAATGTTGAAGAGGGATTCGGTGATATATATTTTTTCGTCCCTCCCATAATCGCCTTCTTGACTGAGTCCCAGCCTTGTTGTTTGGCATACGCAACTCCAAGATTTGAGCATCTCGTCATACTCCGTTAATCCAAACAGGATATGATATCCCTCATACCCTTCTACTTCATTTGAAGCTTCCTATAATTCGGCCCCAACTCGCTGTCCGACACTTCAACAGTGCCGTCCTTCAAACGAAAAAAACCCTGAATTATCAAGGGTTTGGTTGGTGGAGCATAGCGGGCTCGAACCGCTGACCTCTACACTGCCAGTGTAGCGCTCTCCCAGCTGAGCTAATGCCCCATATTATGTTTTCGCCTCAAAACAATGATTTCATTTTACGCTATTATTGATAGAAAGTCAAGAACTAAAACGAGTGCGCTAAAGTCAACTCCTTCTGGGCGTGTGATAAGTTTAACAGCTATCTTGGTAATTTATATGGCTCTGCACATCACCTGCCTGACAAACCATAGCGGCAGGAATAGGATCTACTCCTACCGCAATTTTTTAAGTGGTATTTCCGTCATTTCACTAGGAATAGTGTTCCATCCGTTTCTTTGACGAAGGAATATGAATGTCTCAGTCGACTACTTTGTTATGAATAGTAAAAAATTAGAACATTTATTTCATTGAAGAGAATGAACCAAAAATCGGGTTTTAAAATTTATTCTTCATCTTTGGCATGAACATAAGAATGTCTGAAAAACAAAAATAAAGGAAGGGCAAGGGATAAGCCCACACTAATCAAGGACAATAGACAAAGCAAAATCCATTTCCCATTAATGTTATACTTCCGTGATTCGTTAATCATGAAGAACAAGAAAACAACACAGGAGACAAAGAAATCAGCCGCAAAAAAGGACGATATCTTGTTAGCAAATAACAGATCAAAGAATAAAGCTAAGTTCAATCCATTACTCCCTAGAAATTGAATAAAAAAATAGTATGGAAGAATCGTCCCAATTAGCGCTAGGAATAGGTATAACTTTTTCAGTGTAATCTCCTCATTCCCCATCCAAATTGTTTTTCTAACATACGTAGTTATATTTACATTACCCAAGTGGATATAGTAGCCCTTATTCGATGTCGGCTTTCTTAGCTTATCCATTGCTTCTTATCCATTTTATACATGAGAAGACCGATAAGCAAGGTACTTGGTGTAATTTTCTAAAAAAACATTTAATGTACTCCCTATCGTCCATCATCAGATACGTGCCTTCTGTGCCGAGAAGAGGATCGTACTTTCCATAGGAATCTGTCGTCAGTTAAGGTGCGCACTTTGTCCTTCCGAATCAACTTATGCATCAATATTGATATGAACCTTTGCCCAAGAAAACTGCCATTGACAAGAAGGTAATAGATTACTTAGTTATGCTCACGGCACACTACATCAGTGATCATGCAGTGCACATGCTTAAAGGCTATATGGGAAGCAATGATGATTTGTTTAAGGAGAATTCTTATATGAGAGAGGCTACTAGCACCACGGGTAAATTAAACTATATGTTAAAGAGGTTTTACTGGTATAATGGAAGGGTAGTATTACTATGAAGGTTTTTCATATGCTCTATCTGGAGTGATCAACTGCTGTAATACTTGAGAGAATATTAAGTAAAGAGTATATTTTAGCGCGATTGAAGTTGAACTGGATAGGTTATGGTATAATAATGGTGTGAGTAACGTTGTTTAAATGATATGTCATTATCTAGTCTGCGAAGAATAGAATTATTATTTTAAATTTTATATGTAATATGTAATATACTTGATTAAGTGGATCGATAATGAGTCTCTATTGAAATATACGTTATCTTTTAGAGTGCTTAAATGTTAGTCAATGTATTATGTTCGTGTGTTTTATGGTAGATTATAGTTTGATACTGTTCGAACATGTTATTAGTAAGCTATATAACTTAAAATATCGAAAGTGAGTGATTTCTAAATGTGTGGATTTATTGGTTTTTTTAATAAAGATGGTGTAGAGAATGCAGATATCAGAAATTGGGTTGAAGAAGGTGGAAGACGAATGGTTCATCGTGGTCCTGATGATCACGGAAACTACTATGATGAAAACGCATCCATGTTTTTTAGGCGTTTAAGTATTGTTGATATATCAAAAGGGCACCAACCATTACCTTATGAGGACTCTCGGTACCAGATTGTTTTCAACGGTGAAATTTATAATCATAAAGCCCTTCAAGAAGAGCTAAAAAGTAATGGTATTGAATTAAATACTGATAGTGATACAGAAGTAATTGTTGCCTTATATGCGAAGATAGGTGAAAAAGTAGTAGACAAACTAAGAGGTATGTTCGCTTTTTTAATTTGGGACCGTGTTGAAAAGAAATTGTTCGGGGCAAGAGACTATTTTGGTATAAAACCGTTATACATAATTAAAAATAAAGATGGTCTTGGATTTGCATCTGAATCAAAAAGCCTATTTCCGTTTTTAACTGAATATAATGTCCAAAAAACATCTTTAGAGCATTATACAACCTTTCAATATGTACCTGAACCTCATACGCTGTTAGAAGATATTAAAAAAGTAGAACCAGGACATTACTTTACTTGGACACCATCTACATCTTTAGTTATGCATAAGTATTTTGAGCCGTTATTTCAACCGACTAAATCTGACTACAACAAGCTGAAACATCAAGTGAGAGAAGTGATGGAGGACTCTATTTTTCATCATATGAGAAGTGATGTTCCAGTGGGCAGCTTTCTTTCTGGTGGTGTCGATTCTACAATTGTTGCAACTGTTGCTAGTAAATTCGCACCATCAATTAAAGCGTTTAGTGTAGATTTTGCGCATGAAGGTTATAGTGAGATGGATGTAGCAAAAGAGACTGCTAAGCAAATCGATGTCGAACATATTCCTTACACCATAAGTGATGAAGAATTTTTTGATGCCCTTCCTAATGTCATATGGCATATGGATGACCCCGTAGCTGATCCAGCTGCTATTCCATTGTACTTTGTCTCCAAAGAAGCGAGTAAACATGTAAAAGTTGTATTGTCTGGCGAAGGAGCAGATGAGCTGTTCGGCGGGTATAATATTTATAAAGAACCATTTAGCTTATCATATTTTGAACATATTCCAGGACGCTTGAAAAACGAATTGAAAAAGGTAGCAACGATCATTCCTGAGGGGATAAAAGGGAAAAATTATATTATTCGCGGGTGTACACCTATTGAAGAACGATATATTGGGAATGCAAAGATCTATGATCAGGTAGAGAAAGCACAATTACTCAAGGGTGAATTATCTACTATTGCAATGGATGTTACCCATTCTTTATTTGAAGAAGTACACTATCTAGATGATACAACTAAAATGCAGTATATTGACATGAAAACATGGTTGCGCGGAGATATATTAATGAAAGCGGATAAGATGTCTATGGCGCATTCTATTGAGTTGCGTGTACCTTTCCTAGATATTGAAGTTTGGAAATTAGCCTCTAAGTTATCACTAGAAGATAAGGTTTCAAAAGTGGGAACGAAACAAATTTTGCGGGAAGCTTTCGCTGATGTTATTCCAAAGCATGTAGTGAATCGTAGAAAATTAGGTTTTCCTGTTCCAATTAGAAAGTGGTTTAAAGAAGATAAGTGGTACAATTGGGTCAAAGAAATAATTGATCAATCACCGATTGATGCATTTATTAATAAAAATTATGTAATGGAACTCCTTAAAGATCATCGTAGCGGAAAAAGGGATAATAGCCGTAAAATATGGACTGTTTTATGCTTTAGTATATGGATGAAAAACTATGTAATTAATCGAGACCTGAATGAAGTGGGACTTGAGTCAATAAGTGAGACAGTAAAAAGTTAAGTCTAAGCTGACAAAGATTGAGTGAGTTGATCCTCAAACGGTTCCTCAGCATAGCTTAAAGACTCATTTAATATGTATACCATCACAAATATAAGCAGTAAAATAACATCTTTTCTCTTTCATGGCTATACTTCGCCCTTTTATATAAAAAACAGAACAGGAGAAATCCTGTTCTGTTTTAATTACAAAAAAGAACAGGGTTCCTCCTGTTCTGTTCTGGTGCTGATGACAGGATTCGAACCTGCGACCCCTTCATTACGAGTGAAGTGCTCTGCCAGCTGAGCTACATCAGCGTATTCATAAATCCTCTACGTATGTTTGGTGGAGGCGAGCGGAGTCGAACCGCTGTCCGAAGACATCGCCACGTTAGCTTCTCCGAGTGCAGTCGTTGTATTAGAATCTCGTCTTCTGAACTGCCCAACGACAGGCTATTCATCAGACCAGCCATCTTCGATTCGCTCACTGATCGACGGCAATCTCAGTGAACTAGTCCGCTAAGTTATGAGACCCGAAGACACCACGCGAACAATGGTGAAACGGATCCTAGCTAAGCTTAAATTAAGCAGCTAGAGCGAAATTTTCTTGTTTGCCAGTTACTTTTGGCTTTCCGCGTGTTTAACGAGGACACAGCCCCTCGACTCGCTACTAACGCTCGATCTGTCCCCGTCGAATCCAATAAACGCCCCCGCGGGGAAACAAATGACCGTTACGATTACTTATTCTAGCACAGCTCTAGATTGCTGTAAAGAGAAAAATTCACAAGTTGCACCATTTTTTTCGGAAACCATAGGAAAATCGCTTCATCAAAGAAGTTTTCTTTCCTTACAAACAGGGCTAAGACAAGAAGGAAGAACGACCTTATTGGTACTGCCGTTCTTTCAACTGTCGTCTGATTTCACGATCCGCATCCCGTTTGGCGATAGCCTGCCTCTTGTCATGCACTTTCTTCCCTTTAGCAAGTGCCAACTGAATCTTGGCGTATCCGTTGCGCAAGTGCAAATCGACTGGGATTAATGTATATCCCTTTTGTTGAATCAGTCCAATCAACTTGGATATCTCTTTTTTATGAAGTAACAACTTGCGTGTGCGGGTCGGGTCATGATTAAAGCGGTTTCCCTGTTCAAAGGGACTAATATGCATGTTGACCAGTTTCACTTCGCCATTACTGACCAACGCATGGCTATCTTTTAAATTGACCTTACCTTGACGAATCGACTTAATCTCGGTGCCGGTGAGAACAAGCCCCGCCTCGAAGGTTTCCTCGATATGAAAATCATGTCTGGCCTTGCGATTTTGAGCGATCACTTTTTGTCCTCTTTTTGCCATTGTTCTCACCCCTTCCAAGATTTGTGGATATGGAAACCCATTATATCAAGGAGTGCTGATAAACGTCAATGCTTGAGCGAAGAGCTTTTCACCTTTTTCGTCCGCTTTTTCTTTTTCTTATGCGGTTTCTGTTTGTGAGGCTTTCCTTGCGCCCGCTTACCAGACTTCGTTTTCGACTTCTCTGTGGACGCCTTGGCTCCTCCTTCGGACTTTGCCCTCGACTTACGCCGGTTTGAATTGGATCCTCTTCCTTCCTGTCTCGGCTTCCGCTGTCTTTTTTGTGGCGGCTGTCCACTCTCACTTTCTACCAATTCAAAGTTAATTTTCCGTTCTTCTAAGTCGACGCCCATGACACGCACTCGAACGTCATCCCCCATATGGAACGCCTTTCCAGATTGTTCTCCCATGAGAGAATAGTTTTGTTCATTGTAATGGTAGTAATCGTCGGTCATGTAACTAACATGGATTAAACCCTCAATCGTATTGGGAAGTTCAACGAACAGGCCAAAGGAGGTGACACTGCTAATCACTCCATCAAACTCTTCACCAACCTTGTCCATCATAAACTCCGTCTTCTTTAAGTCATCCGTCTCCCGTTCCGCATCGATGGCAATCCGCTCGCGCCGTGACGATTGTTCCGTCATCTCTGGTAATACCCCATGATATTGGGCTTTTCTTTGCGGAGACAGACCATTTCCTGTCACGACTTCACGAATGATGCGATGGATCATCAAATCTGGATAACGACGGATCGGCGAAGTAAAGTGAGAATAATACTTTGCCGCTAAACCAAAGTGTCCTACGCAGTCTGGCGAGTATTTGGCTTGTTGCATCGAGCGCAGCATCACCTTACTAATCACAGGTTCTTCTGGTGTATGTGCCACTTCTTCTAACAAGTCCTGCAGGGCACGCGGACTAATATCGTCTGTTTTCCCTCTCAGTTGATATCCGAAGTGAGTAACAAACTCCGCTAACGACTGCAATTTCTCCTGCTTGGGTTGTTCATGAATACGGTACACAAAAGGAACCTCCTGCTTAAAAAAGTGTTCCGCTACCGTTTCATTGGCAATTAGCATAAATTCTTCGATCATGCGTTCAGCAATCGAGCGCGGACGTGGCACGATATCGGTCGGACTGCCAGCTTCGTCTACGAGAATCTTGGCTTCTGTAAAGTCAAAATCAATGGCGCCACGTCTCATCCGTTTTGCACGCAAGGTTAGGGCAAGTTCCTCCATTCGTCGAAAGTCGTCAATGAGAAAGGCGTAGCGCTCAATCAGCTGCGGGTCGCCATCTACCAGGATGCTTTTCACATCTGAGTAGGTCATCCGCTCATTTGTCCGAATGACGCTCGGATAGATCGCATAATCGACCACATCTCCACTAGAGTCGATCTCCATATCACACGACATGGTGAGGCGATCCACTTGTGGATTCAAGCTACAAATGCCATTAGACAGGCGTGGTGGCAACATCGGAATGACACGATCAACGAGATAGACACTACACCCTCGTCTCGACGCTTCTTCATCCAACGCGCTTCCTTCCTGTACATAAAAACTAACGTCTGCAATATGAACACCTAATCGCACATGTCCATTTTCCAGCGCCTCAACCGATACCGCATCATCTAAATCCTTCGCATCGGCACCATCTATGGTTACCATGGTTCGCTCTCTTAGGTCTCGTCGTCCTTCCAATTGACTCTCATCTATCGAATCGGCTGCGTCCTCTGCCTCTCGCAAAACTTCTTCCGGAAAAGATTCCGGCAACTGATGCTTACGGACAATCGATAAAATGTCTACTCCTGGGTCATCCTTGTGACCGATAATCTCTGTGATAACCCCTTCCGCACTTTTTCTCCCCTGTGGGTAAAAGGTGAGGCGAGCCACTACTTTTTGCCGATCGGTAGCCCCTTTTTGTGACTCGTGCGGGATAAAAACGTCAGAGGACAGGCGCTTATCATCCGGCACTACAAACCCAAAGTACTTGGACGCTTGATAAAATGTGCCCACTACTTCTTCACGTGCACGTTTCACGACACGCACGATTTCCCCCTCAGCACGTCTTCCTTGCTTGCTCTTTCCGTGTAATCGCGCTAATACCAGGTCACCATCCATGGCACCCCCTAGGTCATTCGCATGAATAAACACATCCGTAAACTGCGGAAGATCGGGTAAGACAAAGCCAAACCCTTTCGAGTTCCCTTGCAAAGTACCACGTACCAAGTTAAGCCTTTCGGGCACACCGTAACGCTGGGCCCGTGTTTTGACGATCAAGCCCTCTTGCTCCAAATGATCAAGTAATTCTTGAAAACCCGTTTGTTCATCTTCCTCCACTAATCTCTCCGCTAACTCGGAAAAGGACATCGGTTTATACGCTTGTTTACGCATAAACTCTAACAACTCTTGTTCTGTAATCATCATTCTCTCCTTTCTTTCTTTTCGTCTTCTTTTTGATGTTTACTTTTTGTATTTAAAACCTCTTGGATGAAGCTTTCTATCTCCTGAAATAATTCTTTACGTTCACGGTCAACAGTAATAATATGAGAAGATTTTTCATACCAGCTTAATGTTTTATTCTGCGAACGAATATGATCATATATATACTGGCCACTCTCCGGTCTCACCGTTTCATCCTGACGTGCTTGTACCACCAATGCAGGTACCTCCACCTCAGGTAGATGGCGACGTACATGGCGAATGAACTTCCGTAAACTTGCGACACATTTCAGAGGTGTCCGATCGTATGGGACTAGATGGCGTTCAATATGCGCAGGCTTCCCTCCTCCACGGGGCTGAAATGGAACCAACCGGTGAAAAAGGGTCGCCAATGGGGCACGCCGATCCTGCACCCATACGGGCGCGCACATCGAAACCACACCGTCGATCGGCTTTTCGCGGGCGAGGTTAAGCACAAGAGCTCCTCCCATCGATAACCCACATGCGATTACTTGCTCCACGCCTTGTTCCCACAATCGCTCATATCCCTCGATTACACTTTGTCGCCAATCCTGCCAACCGGTTTTCGCCATCTCTTCCGGCGATACACCGTGTCCAGCCAACAATGGAGCGTGAACGGTATACCCTGCACGGTGCAGATACTCTCCCAAGGGACGCAATTCTGAAGGGGAACCCGTAAAACCATGTACCAATAGGATACCCGTTTTCCCACCAGAATAAAAAAAAGGTTCCGTCGAACGTGTCACTGTCTTCATCTTCTTCTCTTCCTTCCACTATTTTTAAGTACGTAAACTTCTTCCGATACAAAAAAACAGCCGGATCTCTCCCGCTGTTTCCCATCCACGGTATATGGTTACACAAAGAAACCTACGACAATCGCCATCAACATAAATATAGTAGCTAAAGCAATCGTCACTTTGTTAAGAAGCGCATCAATGCCTCGTGCCTTGCTTTTCCCCATCAGGTGTTCTGCTCCACCGGCTATCGCACCGGATAACCCAGCGCTTTTCCCTGATTGTAACAAAACGGCGACGATTAATGCGATACTAACAATCGTTAACACAATCTTTGCTGCTAATGCCAACCGTTCCACCCCCAGACATACTCATACTGCTTAATCTAACACAATTTCAGGCATTTTGCAATATAGACAGACAGGTTGCTTGCACGCGCGCTATCAGCTTTTACGTTTCTATGCTCATTTCTTAAAGGCCATTTAATATAAGTCGATTTGCAGACTTTCTGCAATACTTTCACAATCTTTTCGCAGTTCCTTTACACGATGCAAACTACTCAGCATCCCCCGCAAGATGACTTTGCGCGGCTCCTTTTTCTCCCATTCTGATAGCAGAAAATGAATAGACTCCAGGTGTTCTTCCTTCACAAGTGGATCCCACTCTGCCTGTTGAATATGTGTTTTCATCGAAAGCAAACACTCCCATGCTTGCCGTTTCTTCTGGTCAGCAAATTCTTGACATCCGCCAAATATTCCTCGAAATTTCCCTTCATCCATCATAGGCTCATCTTGTTTCTGCACAAGCCCAGCCACAATATCGTCAATCCGTTGAACCAGGAACTGGGATAGCTTTTCCAAATCGAAGTGATTCCCCTCTACTACCATTGCCTTCATATAGGCCTCTATCATTCCATTGGTGATCAAAACCAAATCAAACACGTACGGCTTCGTACTCTCACCATAAATGTTTAATAGAGAAGAACGGAACCAATCATGAACTTCATATGCCAATTTAATCAAGTAGGTCTTGACAGCATCATTGTGGACAGGGAAGCTGTGTTCCCTAATATGAAGAACAATGAAGTCTTTGTGGGCATACAGTTCCTCAAACTGCACCTGCAACTGCCTGCGAAAGACTTCCCGCGCAGATAGTGTATCATCCATACATTGCTCCATATTTTGCTCAATAATCTCCGAGTAATGTTTAAGAATGGACAGCATCAAATCTTCTTTAGAGAGGAAATATAGATAAAAGCTTCCTTTAGAAATACTACTTGCTTCTGCTATTTCTCTGATTGAGGTCGATTCAAACCCGTTCTGCGCAAACAGCTTCATTGCTTTCTCAATGATTTGCTGTTTTTTTTCTTGATTTTTACTCATGTTATCCACCTTCTTTCTGAACGACCGGTCACTTTTTATTATTCTATCATATCAAAACGTCAGGATGGGATCGATTTTTTGAGCATTGTCTCAGTCACCTATCTATATAAAGATTTCAACTCTTGCATTCTTCTATTATGACTAAAAATTGAACTTCCCGGTTCTAGGGTTGAAGTTTGTCCAGCAATCCGATAGATTAATCATTATATGACCAGTCAGTCATAACCGATTTGGTTCGAAAGAAGAAATTCCTTCCATCAGGGATCTCTCTTACTCTTTAGAAAAACTTTTTGTCTTCACATCGTTTCATCCTTCGTAATGAAGCAGTTAAATAAAGGAGGTCGACATCTTTTGAAGAAAATTATTGATTTCTGTTTGAACAATAAGTTTGCCTTATGGCTCATGACGATCATTGTTACGATCGCCGGATTGTATTCCGGCTTTACAATGAAGATGGAAATGATTCCAAATATCAATGCCCCCATCGTCACCATTCAAACGATGGCTCCCGGCGCTTCTCCCGACGAAGTCGCCACCACGGTTACCGAACCACTTGAAGAAAGGGTCTCCCAACAAGCCGGCGTGGAGATGGTTACATCCTCTACATATTCCAGTGTTTCTGTCATTCAAATACAATACAACTTTGATAAAGACATGGATGAAGCAGAAGAGGAAGTACAGGAAGCAGTGGATAACTTCTCCTTACCTACTGGAGTAGAAGAGCCTGAAGTGGGCCGCATAAGTACCAATATGTTCCCCATCATGGCCTTAAGCGTGGCCAACGATGAGGCTTCCACCGCAGAGTTGACCCAGATTGTCGAGGAAGACATCGTCCCAGATTTAGCTGGTATCGATGGCGTTTCCTCCGTTGAGATCGCAGGGCAACAGATTAAAAAGGTAGAAATCACCTATGATCAAGAGAAACTACAAGCATATGGGCTAGATAAAGAAAGTGTTAATCAACTCATTCAATCCTCCGCTAACAGCTATCCCCTTGGCATCACTCAATTTGGGGACAGCGAAAAAGTTGTTGAAGTGAGCGGCGAGGTTCACAATCTGGATGAGCTAAAGGAACTAAAAATCCCTGTCATTCCATCCGAAGGGACAAGCCCCTCTACCACGAGTCCAAGTAGTAGCCAGATGACTACACAACCGACCGAAGGACCACCTCAACTACCAGTTATCCAATTAAAAGAGATTGCCTCAGTGGAAGAAGTAGCGGAAGCCGAATCGATCTCTCGTATCAATGGCAAAGAGTCCGTTAGCATCCAAGTGATGAAAACAGCGGATGCTAATACGGTCGATGTGGTTAACGCCTTAAAAGAAGAACTGAAACAACTGGAGCAAGAAATTGATGGACTAGAAACCTTTAATGTTTTTGATCAGGGAGAGCCGGTAGAAGAGTCAATCGGCACCATGCTCAGCAAGGCCTTGGTTGGCGCCGTGTTTGCTTTCCTTATCATTATGCTCTTCTTGCGCAATGTACGAGCAACACTCATTTCCGTCATTTCCATTCCACTCTCATTGGTTATGGCATTACTCATCTTGAAGCAGATGGATATCACACTCAACATCATGACCTTGGGCGCGATGACCGTCGCAATCGGTCGCGTCGTCGATGATTCGATTGTGGTCATCGAAAATATCTTCCGCAGAATGACAGACCCTAGCGAGAAGCTGACCGGAAAAGCGTTGGTACAGGAAGCAACAAGGGAAATGCTCACACCTGTTTTATCTTCTACTATTGTTACTGGAGCTGTCTTTATTCCGCTCGGTTTGGTAGAAGGACCCGTGGGCGAAATCTTCCTACCGTTCGCGCTCACTGTTGTCTTTGCTTTAACCGCTTCTCTTATCGTTGCTCTTACGGTAGTCCCCATGTTTGCACACTCCTTATTTAAAAAGGATTTAGCTAACCCTACCCATCAACCTGCCAAGAGTAAGAAAAAGAAAATAGGCAGGGGAACTAATGGCTATAAAAAGTTGCTTACCTGGACACTAAATCATAAGTGGATCACAGTAGGGTTAGCAGTCGTTTTATTAGCTAGTAGCTTTAGTCTGGTTCCCGTCATCGGTGTCAGCTTCCTACCACCCGATGAAGAAAAAATGATCATTGTTACCTTTGATCCCGATCCCGGACAAACCATCGACCGTGTCGAAGAAATAGCAGAGTCTGCACAAGAGTTCTTTGATAAACGGGCAGGAGTAGAGTTCATTCAGTACTCTGTCGGTGGAGAAAACCCAATGAACCCTGCAGCCAATAATCAGGCGATGTTTTTTGTCAGTTACGAGGACGATGTAGAAAAATTCAGCGAAGAAAAAGAGACGGTCCTCGAGCAATTGGAAGAACGAGAAGATCCCGGAACATGGGAATCGCAAGAATCTGCTGGCGCCACGGGCAACAGCAATCAGCTTCAAGTTGATGTATTTGGAGAAGAAATGTCGGATATCCGTACGGCAGTATCAGAGATTATGAAAACCGTCAAAGATACAGATGCTGTACAAAATGTAGATTCCAGTTTATCCGAGTCGTATGATCAATACACATTGATACCCGATCGTGAGAAACTAAGTCAATATGGGTTAACAGCCGGTCAGGTTGCCATGACCTTACGTCCCATGCAAGAGAATACGCCACTGCTCACCTATACACAAGGGGAGGAGCAGATGAATGTCTACATTGCTATTGAGAACCAAACGTATGATAAAAAGAAAGACTTGGAAAATACCAAGATCCTTTCTCCACTTGGTGTAGAAGTACCCTTAAAAGATGTAGTAGAAATTAAAGAGGGGAAAGCGGTTGATACCATCACTCGTCAGGACGGAAAATTAAGTGCGACTGTCACGATGGAAGCCAAGAGCAATGATGTCTCTGGAAGCTCCACAAAAATTCGTACGGCGATTGATGAGCTGGAATTGGCTGACGGCATCTCGGTTGGCTATGGTGGAGTAACAGAAGACATTGAGGAATCCTTTTCCCAACTAGCGCTAGCCATGCTGGCCGCCATCGCTATCATCTACTTGATTCTGGTGATCACGTTTGGTGGTGGGAAAGCACCCTTCGCTATCTTGTTCTCCCTTCCATTTGCCATTATCGGTGGATTAATTGGCCTTTGGATTGCTGGAGAGACCATTAGTGTCTCTACTCTGATCGGTTCCTTGATGCTCATCGGGATTGTGGTAACCAACGCCATTGTCTTGATTGACCGTGTCATTCACAAAGAAAAAGAAGGACTCTCTACACGCGAGGCACTCATCGAAGCAGGAATCACACGTCTACGCCCCATCCTCATGACCGCAATCGCTACCGTTGGTGCCTTACTGCCTTTGGCGTTTGGCTTGGAAGGAAGCGGGCTTATCTCGAAAAACTTAGCCGTTACCGTTATTGGCGGATTAACCAGCTCCACCTTGCTCACCCTGGTTATCG
Organism: Mechercharimyces mesophilus; assembly: GCF_059818345.1. Taxonomy (NCBI): domain Bacteria; kingdom Bacillati; phylum Bacillota; class Bacilli; order Caryophanales; family Thermoactinomycetaceae; genus Mechercharimyces; species Mechercharimyces mesophilus. The sequence goes on from NZ_JCBAPH010000002.1 coordinate 127,485, forward strand.
TACCGATTGTGTATGAAGTATTGATGGGTAGAAAGAAAAACAAGCAGCAAAGCTAACACTATCCTAAAATAAGTGTCCAAAAGAGAAAAATCGCATGGACTGTACAAAGATAAATAAAGAACGAAAGAGCCGTCTGCTAAAAAGCAGACGGCTCTTTCTTGTAGCATTTATCTCTATAAATGGTCGTGTTATTCTAGCCCCTGTAGCTGATAAAAAGCTGCTTTTCCTGGAAACTCACTCGACACATCCAATTCTTCTTCAATCCGCAGGAGCTGATTATATTTTGCCACCCGATCCGTACGTGATGGTGCCCCTGTCTTGATTTGACCAGCTCCAACCGCAACAGCCAGGTCCGCAATCGTGGTATCTTCCGTCTCGCCCGAGCGATGAGAGATGACCGCCGTGTAACCCGCTTTCTTCGCCATTTCAATTGCTTCCATCGTTTCAGTCAGCGTACCGATCTGATTTACTTTGACGAGGATAGAATTGCCGGCGCCTTTTTCAATTCCCTGTGCCAGTCGCTCTGTGTTGGTCACAAAGAGGTCATCGCCTACCAACTGTACTTTATGACCCAGTCGAGCGGTAAGTGCTTGCCACCCTTCCCAATCGTCTTCGGATAATCCATCTTCAATGGAAACGATCGGGTATTTAGATACCAAATCTTCATAGAAAGTAACCATCTCATCCGTGGTGCGCTGAATCCCTTCTCCAGCAAAATGATAGTTCCCATCTGTATAAAGCTCGGTCGCTGCCACGTCCAACGCGAGTAAAATCTCTTCTCCTGGGGTATAGCCCGCACGTTCAATGGCGGTGACAATCGTTTGCAAAGCCTCTTCGTTGGAAGAAAGATTTGGCGCGAACCCTCCTTCATCTCCTACCGCTGTGGCCAATCCTTGTTCCGATAGTACTTTCTTTAGATGGTGAAAAACTTCAACGCCCATGCGGAGCCCCTCGCGAAAGGTTTCGGCTCCCACTGGCATCACCATAAATTCTTGAATATCCACATTGTTATCGGCGTGTTCCCCGCCATTTAAGATGTTCATCATCGGTACAGGTAGCATCTTGGCATTGATTCCTCCAACATGCCGGTATAAAGGAATCTCCAGTGCATCTGCTGCGGCACGAGCAACCGCCATCGAGACACCCAAAATCGCGTTCGCTCCTAGTTTCCCCTTGTTATCCGTTCCATCTAATTGGATTAAAACATGATCGATCTGAACTTGTTCTACCGCATCCAAACCAACGAGCACAGGCGCGATCACATCATTTACATTTTGTACTGCTTGTAGGACCCCTTTACCCAGATAGCGATCCCCTTGATCACGTAATTCGACCGCTTCATAGGCACCCGTAGAGGCTCCAGAAGGAACAATCGCTCGACCCATGGCACCCGATTCCAGAATCACTTCGACCTCAACAGTTGGATTTCCACGTGAATCAATCACTTCGCGTGCGTATACATCGATAATAGTTGTCACTATTAAAGCCCCCTATACTCTTGGTTTGATCATCGATTTTCCTGTCATTTCTTTGGGTTGTTCAATCATTAATAGCTGAAGTAAAGTAGGAGAAACATCTGCTAAAATCCCACCCTCTCGTAAGCGAACCGATTGATCTGTCACAATACAAGGGACGGGAAAAGTCGTATGGGAAGTGACCGGCTGATTATCGTCATCCAACACCTGATCAGCATTGCCGTGATCAGCGATAATCATGGCAACCCCTTCTTTAGCAATAAGTGCATCCACCACGTTCCCTAGGCACTCATCCACCACTTCGACGGCTGCAATTGTCGGTTCCAGCTTGCCTGAATGACCCACCATATCCGGATTGGCAAAGTTTAAGATAATCACATCGTGATTCTCTGCTTCAATCTCCTCTACCAAACGAGCCGTTACTTCGTATGCGCTCATCTCTGGCTGAAGATCATAAGTAGCCACTTTCGGCGAAGGAATTAAGATGCGCTCCTCATGGGGAAATGGTTTTTCTCTTCCTCCGTTATAAAAGAAAGTGACATGCGGATATTTCTCAGTCTCTGCAATGCGAAGCTGCGTCAATCCTGCTTGAGAGACCACTGCACCAAAGGTATTGGACAGCTCTTCTGGTGCAAACGCCACTCTTCCTTGTACTGTTTCACTATAATGCGTCAAGCAAACATAGTAGAGCGACTGCGGATGGTTTTCTCCTCGATCAAATCCCGTAAAGGAAGGAGAAGTAAAAGCTTGTGAGAGCTGGATCGCTCGATCGGGACGGAAGTTAAAGAAAATGACCGCATCATTGTCTTTCACATGGGTAAGTGGTTGGCCGGCTTCATCCACCACGACGGTCGGTTCCAAAAACTCGTCATAAATCCCTTCGTCATAAGCTTTTCTCATCGCATTCACAGGATCGTATGTAGTCTCTCCTTCACCTGAAACGAGTGCGCGGTATGATTTCTCTACTCGCTCCCAGCGTTGATCACGATCCATCGCATAATAGCGACCATGTATGGTAGCGATTTTACCCACACCAATTTTTTCGATCTCCGTTTGTAATTCCTGTAAGTAATTCGCACCACTGGTGGGGGCGACATCACGCCCATCCATAAAAGCATGGATATAAACTTCTTCCAGTCCCTCTTGCGCCGCCAAGCGGAGCAACGCATAGAGGTGATCCATATGACTATGAACCCCGCCGTCGGAGAGTAGCCCCCACAGGTGAAGTTGACTCTGCTTCTCCTTCACCTGCTTCATCGCCAGCAAAAACTCCTCATTGCGAAAGAAGTCTCCTGTCTCAATCGCATGGCTCACCCGAGTGAGATCCTGATAAACTACGCGACCGGCACCAATATTGAGATGGCCTACTTCCGAGTTGCCCATCTGTCCAGCAGGAAGTCCCACTTCCTCCCCACTCGCTTGTAGCTTGGTATGTGGGTATTCGTTCCACAGCTGATCAAAACGAGGCTTATTTGCTTGCGCAACCGCATTGCCATGAGCTTCTTCTCGTAGCGCAAATCCATCGAGGATGATTAAAGCAACAGGCTTGGGTCGCTTCATCTATTATCCCTCCCTCGGCTGGCTTGGACCAATTGCAAAAAGCTTTCCGGATCGAGGCTGGCACCCCCGACGAGTGCGCCATCAATATCCGTCTCTGACATGTAGGAAGCGATATTTTCCGCCTTCACACTTCCACCGTACAAAATGCGAACAGCGTCCCTCGATTCCTCACCCAGTCCTTCGCCCACCGTATTCCGAATCGCAGACACCACTTCGCCCGCCTGTGCAGGCGAGGAAGCTTTCCCCGTCCCAATCGCCCATACGGGTTCATAGGCAAGGATGATGCCCTTCAACTTGTCCGAAGATATTCCTTTTAAAGCTTGCAGCACCTGGCGGGTGACGACTTCATTCGTCTGTCCCGCTTCACGCTCCGCCAGCGACTCCCCTACACATACGATAGGGGTTAAGTTATTCGCTAACGCTGTTTTCACTTTTTGATTCACCGTTTCATCGGTTTCAGCAAAATACGCTCGACGTTCAGAATGACCAAGGATCACATACTGAACACCAGCCTGTACGAGCATGCCCGCACTAATTTCTCCTGTATAAGCCCCTACAGCTTCCCAATGCATATTTTGCGCGCCAATACCCACCGAACTGCCATTTGACGCCTTAACCAGTGCACTTAAAGCGAGATAGGGGGCACAGAGCACCACCGTTACATTGGATGGCAGCGCTGCTGCATCGAATGCTTGTAAAAAACGGACTGCTTCTTCTTCGTCTTTGTGCATTTTCCAGTTACCAGCTATCACTGGTGTGCGCATATGCTCTCACCCCTGTTGTTATTCAATCTTGTCAGATAGTGCAACCACACCAGGAAGATCTTTTCCTTCCATCAGCTCCAGCGACGCTCCACCACCGGTGGATACGTGATCGACACGCTCTGCCAATCCTGCCTTCTCGATGGCTGCTGCCGAGTCGCCACCGCCGACGATGGTGAGCGCATCGGTATCTGCTAACGCTTGCGCCACTGCGAACGTTCCTTGCGCAAAGCGGTCAAACTCGAATACCCCCATCGGCCCGTTCCATATCACCAGCTGGGAAGACCCAATCACTTCGGCAAAGCGCGCGCAGGTGTCGGGTCCAATATCCAACCCTTGTTTATCATGAGGGATATCACGTACGGATACGACCTCAGCAACCGCATCTTCCGCAAAGCGATCAGCCACTACCGTATCTGTCGGCAGAAGAAGTTGAACACCTTTTTCTTCCGCTTGCTGAATAAAACGCTTGGCTAGTTCCACCTTATCCTCTTCCAACAAAGATTGACCGATCTCGTAACCTTGCGCTCGAATAAAAGTATAGGCCAGACCTCCACCGATCAGCAGATGATCCACAGAATCGAGCAGATGTTCGATCACATCAATCTTATCTTTTACTTTGGCACCGCCAATAATTGCCGTAAACGGCCTTTCTGGTTTCACGAGTGCTCGTCCGAGTGTTTCTAACTCTTTCTGCATCAAAAATCCAGCTACCGCAGGCAGGTCATGCGTAATACCTTCCGTGGAAGCGTGTGCACGATGAGCCGCACCAAAGGCATCATTTACATACAAATCGGCAAGTTGAGCCAGTTGCTTCGCTAACTGTGCATCATTTGCCTCTTCGCCTGGATGGAAACGGAGGTTTTCCAAAAGAAAAACGTCCCCTTCCTTCATGTTGCCCACATATTTAACCACTTCTTCGCTTACCACTTCATCTGCCTTCGCCACCGTAATGCCGATCAGGTTAGATAAACGTTTGGCCACGGGGTCTAAGCGAAGCTCTTCCACTACTTTTCCATGCGGACGCCCTAAGTGACTGGCTAGAATCACCTTGGCCCCATTTTGAAGTAAGTAGTCAATGGTAGGCACGGCAGCTTTGATTCGTGTATCATCCGTGACCCGCCCGTCTTGTAATGGTACATTAAAATCGACGCGACAAAATACCCGCTTGCCTCGAACATCCACATCGGTGATTGATTGCTTGTTCATGTTAAAAGCCTCCTGGTTTCCTTTCTTGTTGCGTCTCATTGAAGCGTACAGGAGAGTATCTCCTCACATCGCTCGCCATCGTTTTTCCACACTCAACCATGTTTTATCATCGTACTCTCCTTTATTTTAGTTCTTATCGCCCCCACTTGGCAATATACACCGCTGGAACCATCCTATCATCCGATTCCTCATTAGATGGTTATAAACCCCTCCAAAAAAGCCGAAAGCGAAGAGTTGTTTTCTCCCGCCCTCAGCTTTTTGTCTTGATCCAATCCATCATTTTATAACCCTTGCTTCGCCATATATGCCGCTAGATCTACTACCCGACTCGAATAACCCCATTCGTTATCGTACCAAGCAACTACCTTCACCATGTTCCCTTCCATCGTCATCGTCGTCAGACCATCTACAATAGAAGAATGAGCATCACCATAGTAGTCACGCGAAACCAAAGGTTCATCCGAGAAAGCCAAAATTCCTTTTAGATCGCCTTCTGCTGCCTGTTGCAACGCTCCATTCACCTCATCTACGGTTACATCTTTCTCTAGCTCCGCCACGAAATCGACCACGGACACATTGGGCGTCGGAACACGCATAGCAAAACCGTTTAATTTCCCGTCCAGTTCAGGCAATACTTTCCCTACCGCTTTGGCCGCCCCCGTCGTTGTAGGAATGATGGACATCCCTGCCGCACGAGCACGTCGCATATCTTTATGAGGTAGATCCAATATTTGTTGGTCATTGGTATAGGAATGAACCGTTGTCATCAAACCACGCCGGATGCCGTACAACTCATGAAGTACTTTAACGACAGGTGCCATACAGTTGGTCGTACAAGAAGCGTTAGAGACTACCTGATGCTGATGTGGATCATATTGACCTTCGTTTACTCCCATCACAATCGTTAAATCCTCATCTTTAGCAGGAGCGGAGATAATCACCTTCTTCGCCCCACCTTGTAGGTGCTTCGCTGCATCTTCTCTTTGCGTAAAGCGACCCGTAGATTCAATCACAATTTCCACGCCCTGCTCACTCCAAGGAAGTTGTGCTGGGTCACGCTCTGCATAGACATGTATGGCCTTTCCATCTACCATAATGCCATTGGCTGTCGCTTCCACTGACACATCTAAACGTCCATGTATCGAATCGTACTTTAGTAAATGAGCCAAACTGTCCGCATCCGTTAAATCATTAATCGCCACCACTTCTACCTCAGGGTGATTTAACATCGCCCGAAAGACACAGCGTCCGATTCGTCCAAATCCGTTAATGCCAATTTTTGTTTTTTGCATGTTGTCATCCTCCTCCATCATTCTTCCTTAATGTGTTCCTTCTTATTTCTGTTGATCCAGCATTGCGCGTGCGGCCGCTTCATCCGTGATGAGCCGGTTTGTTTTCATTGTGGCACAGATCGCTGCAATCGCTTCGGCTTTACTTGCACCACCTGCTACCGCAATCACTGTTTGAACGCGTCGCAAATCCTCAATCTGAAGTCCGACCGTGCGGCTTTTATATACCACTTCACCGCCACGATCCACATAATAGCCAAAAGCTTCACCGACAGCTCCCGCGCTACGTAATTGCATCATCTCTCGCGCAGGAAGGTTGCGACGCATCGCCATCGCTTCCGCCTCTCCAATTCCATGAATAACGAGGCTAGCAGAACGTATATCCTTTAACACTCTCTCCACATGCGGCTCGCGCGCGATCACTTCATAGGCATCCTCACTCAACTGATCGGGTAAATGCATCAATTGATATTTCCCACCTGAATGTTTGGCCATGTTGGATACAATGTAGTCTGCCTCCAATTCAACCGCTTCACCCAATCCTCCACGGGCAGGAACGAAGGTACATGTGCGCAAGGTAGAAGAAGGGATCATACGCTCTGCCACCGCCGCCATCGCCGTCCCGCCTGCAACCGCAATCACACTATCTGCGCTGGCCGTTTGTTGCACGAGTTTCGCCCCCGCCTGTCCCATCTCTTGCTTGGTCGCCTCCATCTCGTCAGCATTCCCTGGAACAACAACCACCTCTTCGAGATTCAAGTGAAAACACAATTGATCCTCTAGCTCAGTTAATCCAGTTAACTCCTTCATCACTGGTTCTAACCTATCCAAGATTCGGTTTCCACGAGGAGCCAACGTCATTCCCTGTGCTTGAATCGAAATCAAGTCCAACTCACGTAAGAGCTCCACTTCCGCCCGTAAGATACGCTCACTCACCTTCATCGCTTGCGCAAGTCCGCGTCGCCCTACTGGCTGTTTCCATTGAAGATGGCGCAAAATCTCATATCGTTGGGACATCTTCTCTAATGCATCCGGAATCAAGACTTGTTGGAGACCAATCAACTCGTTAATATTCATGATCCACCCCCTAGAGGGACCTAAAATGTCCCGGTGTTCAAAATATGTCCCGATATCAGCAAAAAAAAGAAGGCAGGATATTGCTTACTTTTCTCACCTTCTATTCTACACCATCATTCATAGCGCCGTCTATGGGTAGAAGACGCAATTCGCATTTCTTCACGGTATTTGGTCACCGTCCTTCTCGATATCTGAATCCCTTTCTCCGATATTAAGGAAGCAATCTTTTGATCCGATAGAGGTTTTTCTTTATTCTCTTCAGCAATCATACGCTCTACCCACTCTTTTACTTGATAAGCGGAAGCATCTCCTCCAGTATCCGTTGCCAGTCTAGCTGGGAAAAAGAAACGAAAAGGATAAATCCCATACGGTGTCTGCATATACTTATGTTGCGTTGCCCGACTCACTGTAGATTCGTGAATGGAAAGTTCTTTTGCCACCTGTTGTAGCGTAAGCGGTTTAATCAAGCCTTTGCCATTTTCAAAGAAATCTCGTTGCTTGCGCACAATGCAATCGCTAACCCGTGTAAGGGTGATTCGACGTTGTTCCAAATTTTTCAGAAGCCACTTTGCAGCATGAAAACGATTTTCTAAATAGCGAGTGGCCTGCTGTGCCGCCTCATCTTGTGTCCGCATGAGTTGTTCGTAGTAAGAACTAACACGCAGACGAGGTAAATACGGTTCATGAACAGACACCTCGTACTCACCCTCGCTCCAATGCACAATAACATCAGGAATAAGGTATCGAGGTGGATCCGTCACATAAGCCGACCCCGGACGCGGATCCAACAGCGTAATTTGGTCGATCGCCTGCTGCACTCGTGACAACGTTACATTTCGCGAACTGGCGATCTTTTGTAAACGATTTTTGGCTACATCACTGAGGTGATGACGAACAATCGATAGTGCCACGTCATCTACTACTACTTGGCGTAATAACTGTAGCTCCAAACATTCAGCTAAAGTACGAGCTCCAATTCCTGCAGGATCCAGCGATTGTACAATTTGCAAACATCCTTCATAGGTTGCTCCGCTTAGATGAAAGCGCTTACATATTCTTTCCTTCTCTGCTTGAAGATAACCTTTTTCATCGAGATTGCCAATCAGATGCTGACATACCTTCACTTGCTCAGGATCCAATGCCAACTCACGTAATTGATTCTCCAGGTAACTAGACAATGATTCCGCCGCTTCAGGATAGCGCTCCACCTGAGATTCTGTCTGCACACTTTTTTGTGCAAGGGCAGGGCTTCCTCCTGTTTGCACCTTAAGCCACGCTTCCATCTCATCGCGCTCCCGCGCTTCAAATGGTTCTTCCGCTTCTAATAAGGGATTATCCACGACCTTCTCGTGCAGAAAAGTGAGCAAATCATACGCCGGTAGCTGTAAGATATGAAGTGCTTGGCGCAGTTGAGGAGTCATCGTCATACTCAGTTTCTGTTCTTGGCGAAATCCATACCCCATGGAGAGAGTCATCGGTTGATACTCACCTCCGCTTCATTCATTTCTTTATTGTATGTGGCAACTCCCCTCAAGGATGCCACCAGTTTTTCACTTGTATCTTTATCTTATCATAAGTAGAGTAAAGTGAGAGAAAAAGGTGCTCTTCTTTCTATTTACAAAAAAATCCTTCTCCCCATCGTTAGAGAAGGAACACCTCTTGCCTTTCTCTTTCAAATGAGTTATAATGATTTTTGTTGTTAAGAAAAGATACATTCTATGCGCCTATAGCTCAGGGGATAGAGCACTGGTCTCCGGAACCAGGTGCCCAGGTTCGAATCCTGGTAGGCGCGCCAATCGTATAACGGATGAAAATACACTCCTTCGAAGCTTCTCTAGGAGTGTATTTTTTCATATTTGGGTATATATTGTTTGAAGGAGCAAAAAAACATTTGACCTTTATTGACCTTTTAGTTTATGATTACACTAAGTCGTGATAAACCTATGAAGGAGGGAACATTGTCATGAACTTAATCCCTTATGTTGTCGAACAAACCAACCGTGGTGAACGTTCCTACGATATTTACTCCCGCCTGTTAAAGGATCGGATCATCTTCATTGGAAGTGAGATTAACGATGCTGTGGCGAACACCGTCGTGGCGCAATTGCTTTTCTTGAGTGCCGATGATCCTGAAAAAGATATTCACTTATACATCAATTCGCCCGGTGGCTCGATCACCGCAGGCTTTGCCATCTATGATACGATGAAGTTGGTCAAATGCGATGTACAAACCATTTGTGTGGGGATGGCGGCATCGATGGGGGCTTTCCTCCTTTCCTCTGGAACTCCCGGTAAGCGTTATGCTCTTCCTAACAGTGAAGTAATGATTCACCAGCCATTAGGAGGCGCACGTGGTCAAGCGACCGATATTGAAATCGGTGCCAAGCGGATCCTGGCCATGCGCGATAAAATTAATAAGATGTTAGCTGAACAAACGGGACAAAAATTAGATAAAATCGCAAAAGATACGGATCGTGACTTCTTTTTAGAAGCAGATGAAGCCAAAAAATATGGACTGGTTGATGAAGTGATCGCTCGTCCACCATCAACGAAAGCGTAAACTTCGTCTTAAAACAGCAAGGACCTTCTCAACGAAACGTGAGAAGGTCCTTATTCTATTTAGAAGATTAAAGGCATATGACACAGACACGAGCGTTTTCTAACTCGGGCGCTGTTCCTGCTCACCATCCTCCATATCTATTTATCAAGGCTGTTTCTTTATCCTTCAATATTCTGTGCTAAGTAAGGAGATACCGCAACATTAAGCGGACGGTCGATCGAAAGCTGTGAGGGAGCAAAGGTGTTGTTTTCTGTATAGACCACCACAACGGTATGATTAGCAACAAAATAGACAAACGTCCCACTCGGTGTAATATCTACCGATCCTACAGGTCCCTCCACCACAATATCTTCTGCCAGTATCGATTGATCTTTCGTACGAACCACAACCAGTTCGGCTAGCTCCTCACTCCGATTATTGGTGATGTAGATAAATTGATTATCTGGTCGGATAACAAAATCAACCGGATCTTCGAGTTCGAATTGTTTAATTAGGGAGTTGTCAGAAGCATCAATTACAGAAATAAGACCCACTTGCGTATCAGCCATCTTATTCGTCAATACATACACCAAGGAATCGTCTGGGGTAACCGCAATCAACTCTGGTTGAAAGATAACCACATTATCCACAGTGGTATGGGTAGCGACATCGACAACATCAATCACATTACTAGTAGAGGCAACATAGATGGTCGTTCCCATGGTATTCATGGCTAGATCTCTCGGAGATCCATCTACTTCCACCTGAACGCTTACCTTGTTGTCCGAGACCCGAATCACAGATAGATAATCTGATCCTTCATTGGAGACATAGATGGCCTGGTTATCTGGCGTGGCAACAAGTGGACCCGGGCTTTCCCCTATTCCATCTATGATCGTCGTTAAAATGCTCTGTGTTGCCACCTCAATCACGGAAACAGAGTTATCTGTTTTGTTAGAAACATAAACATATCGATCATCTGGACTGATAACGATGGCCGCAGGCCCCATACCCACATCGATTGTAGCCACCACTTGACAGGCGATTACATCCATCACCACCACTTGATTTTCGTCATCGAGAATGACATAGGCCAGTTTTCCATCTGAAGTAAACACCGGTTTTTCAGTGGAAACCCCACCCACAGGAACACCTGCAACGACCTGATTAACCAACGTCAACGAATGGTCAACGGTAGACTGTGTAGTCGGTGTTAAGACAAAGTTGAAAATTTCTTCACCCGAGAAACCAGACTTAACGATATCAAATACGTTCGTATCTCCCACGGAGACGCTATCTTTTGTTTGTTCCAATAAAGCCCCACTGCTCGCCGCCTGAATAGATGGCTTTTCGAGTAAACATACCTCTACCCCATCCAACAAAATTCCCGCTCCCCGTGCGAAAGCTTTCTTCCTGATGGTGAAACATGCTTTCACCGCATGATCCGGCGCAGGAGAGCTTCTATAATCTATTGTTTTGAAATCACCTGTTTTCCCTACTGGTAATTCATGATCATCCAACACCACATCCAGGCCAATGCCCACACACTCATCCTCAGCAGATAGATACGTCCATTGAATTTCAATCGTCGGCTCTGGTTTCGGGTTGCTTTTCGCAATCGACAGCCGCAGTTGAAAGCACTCCCCTGGCTCAATTGCAATCTCTTGGCAGAGGGAAGATTCCGCTCTACCCCCAAACAGGTAAACGCGATAATCACTCTGCTCCTCTCTCGAAGCAAAAGAGATCAGCGCAGCATTGCTCTCTTTCCAAGGAAAGAGTCCTCCGTCTTGAAAAGCTCCGTTTATCAACCGGTTCCTCGCTTTTGTCATGAAGACATTCCTCCTCTCTTGGAGAGTATATTCAGACTTCAAAGAGAATGAACAATCTATGTACAAATATTTCGTCATCTGATCGCATGACAGAAGAGTGGCTAAACCCTCTTCTATCCACGTCACAATGGCAAGCGGTGCCTCCCTTTGGTCTATTGTTCTATAGAACAACGCCCGCATGGAAAGGCACCACTTTCCACCATCCATTTGTATGAGCTCTTCTGACACACTCTAAATCAACATCTCACGTAAACGCTGAACATGCTCTGGCGTCCCACTGATAATCAGACGATCTCCCGAGAGAAGAATGGTATCCCCCTGGGGAATGATCACCTCTTCTCCTCGGAATACGCGAATGATCAAGGTATCGCCGAGGAATTGTAAGTCACGTACCTTCCGGTTATGAAAGCGTTCGTTCAAGAGCGGAATCTCCTGCATATATCCTTCGCTCTCCGACAACATCGTCACCAGAGAGGGATGCTCAATCAAAGAGAGGAGCAACGTTTTATTGGCAAGAAAAGAGGAGAACAGGTGGATTTTCGAGTCCTTGGGTAATTGCAAGCTGGCTTTATCCTCTCTTCTGGCAACAACTTGCTCTACTCCCGCCTGTTCAGCAGCGATGGCAAGTTCTACATTTTTTTCATCGTCATTTGTGAAGAAGACAATAATATCGCTATCAAATACCTGCTCCTTCTCTAATGCTTCCTGATTAATTGTCGGCAATTGAATAATCGGGTAAGGACGCTCGTTATTTGACTCTAAGTTTGACTTATCCGAACCATAAACAGATACTCGGTAACAATCGTTATACAAGTCCTGGGCTAATGTTAAGGTGACCATATTGATCCCTACCAAGGAAACTTGCTGTTTGCACTCGGTCTGTCGATCCGGTAGCATCCTTTGAAACAGAATGGGAGAAATGAGCGTCGTCAGTACAGCCGCTAAGACCAGAGCCGTATTCATCGTATCGTCAATGATACCAATCTCAATCCCAATGGCCGCCGCAGCAATCACCAAACTTAACTGGGAACTTAATAGCAATCCAGAACCCAGCGACTGCCGCCACGAAAACCAGCGACGAAAAACGAGTACAGTTATAGACCGAGAAAAATACGCCGCGAAGAGTAAGAGCGGTAGCATCAACAATGCTTTTGGCTCTTGAAGTAACCCTCCTAAATCCAGTTCCGCTCCCACCATCACGAAGAAAATGGGAATCAGAAACCCATATCCAAATGCATTTAGTTGTTGTAAAAACGGTTTGCTTGGATACATCAGCGAGAGAATGACACCTGCAAGGAAAGAGCCTAAGATATTCTCCGCACCTACCCCTTCCGATAAGGCAACGAAGAACAAGATGAGAGCAAACACACCCCGTGTTCCGATCGAGATCGTCTCCACCTTCAGGCGTTCCGTAAGGTTAAAAGGTTTGAAAATCTGAATTAAGCGATAGACCACAAAGAAAGCAACAAAGAGCAACAACAGCCACAAAGTGCTGGCAACACTTTCTCCAGAGCGAATAAGTGAAACATGAACGGCTAACAACAGCATAGTAACAAAGTCGGCGATCACGGCTGTTAGCAAGATGGACTGACCATAGGTGGTCTCCAAAAAACCTTTATCTTTTAGAATCGGCAGGGCTATACTTACCGAGATCGTCGAGATGATTAATGTCATAAAGAAGACATCATCCACAAATCCGAGTGCATGAATGATCCAAGCCATACCAAAAGAGAGCACCAGAATGGTGAGGAAGCTAACCACGCTGATCACAATGGGATTTCCTGCTTTTTTATCCTTCTTCTTATTACTTTTCTGAATGAGATCAAAGTCGATCTCCAAGCCACTTAAAAACATCAAATAGATAATACCAAGGGTAGAAAGCAATTCAAGAAATTGATCTTCATGAATAACTTGAAACCCACTTTTCCCCAAGACAATCCCAATGATGATCTCAGCTACAACCACCGGGATAAATCTTAGCTTAAAGCGGTGCAAGATGATCGGGATGAGAAAAGCGGCAGTCACCACGATCATAAGTGATGTAACTGAATGATGTCCCTCCATATGCGCCTCCTGTATCACAACCTGTAGTTGTTATAACCGTTTTTAGATAAATACAAACGTCTTAGCAACACGCCCAAATTTCATCTAGATGAAGATGAGCTAAGCTTAAGAATCAAAAAGCTACCACACAGGATGGCAGCTCATAAGGGATGCTTTCCTATTGCATGCGCTCGTGTTCAATCAGTTGCGACAACCGCTCAACCGCTTCCACTTCATCTGTTCCACTCGCCGTAATTTTCATCTTTGCACCCTTTGCCACAGCTAAGCTCATCACGCCCATAATACTCTTAGCATTTACTTTTTTCCCGTCCTTCTCGATGAATATCTCTGAAGCAAATCTATTGGCCTCTTGTACAAATCGAGCCGCAGGGCGTGCATGTAAGCCGGTATCCAGTTGCACCGTCACTACCTTGTCCACCATCACCCACACCCCTTTCTTTATTTATGTGCATCCATTTCGTCCGAGCCGGTGTAACCCTCTCCATTCATTTTTTTCACCCGGTCGGCGATGTCATTAATTTTACGCAAACGATGATTAACAGCCGACTTGCTCACTTGGATCGGCAAAAGCTTCCCCAATTCCGTCAAACTAACATCCGGATAACGGATACGCGCTTCCGCAACCTCCCGCAATCGCTCCGGCAACTCTTCCAGACCCATCTCACGTTCAATCAGACGAATATTTTCCACTTGACGCATACTGGCTTGAATTGTTTTGTTCAAGTTAGCCGTTTCGCAATTGACCAATCGGTTGACAGAGTTACGCATATCCTTCATGATGCGTACATCTTCAAACTGAAGTAGAGACTGATGAGCACCAATCAAGTTTACTAACTCACCAATCTTATCTGCTTCTTTCAAGTAAACCACATATCCTTTTTTCCGTTCAATCACTTTTGCGTGCAAATGATAAATTTCCATTAATTCGCACAAGGAATCAGCATGGTCATAGTACGTCGAAATGATTTCAAGGTGATAAGAGCCACTATCCGGGTTATTGACGGATCCACCCGCTAAAAATGCACCACGCAGATACGAGCGACGGCAACACTCGTCTTGGATCAATTCGGTTTGGATGCCCCGCAACCGCTCTACACCTGTTTTCATGATTCTCAAGTGCTCCAAAATTGCACTGGCTTTTTCCACTACCCGCACGTTATACACATTGTTCTTTTTTAGTCTGGCTTTTTTACGCACCATGACTTCGGGTTGTACTTCATACAACTGCTTAAATAGACTAAAGATCCTACGTGCAATGGATGCGTTCTCTGTATATAGATCCAATACTAACCTCTTGTCATAGATCGACAGCGATCCAATGACACGGACAATCGCAGACAGTTCTGCACGTGCACAACAAGGAGAAAGTGCAATTCGGCTCAGTTCGTTTTTCATCCTACCCGTAAAGGACATGGCTCATTCCTTCTCTCGTTCACCCGCTAGAATTTACATCTCTTGTACTAGCCGTAAAATATGTTGACTTAAACGCTCCATATTATGGCGAATAACCTGGTCGTGATATTGAATAAAATTGTCTTCAATCACGCGATATCCGCTCTGTCTTAGCCGATCCACATCAGGATAAACCGGCTCAGCACCCTCTTCAACATAAGGCTTCAACAGGGAAGGAGCAGCGATTTTGTTATTAACCAACACAGTATCCACGATACGCATACCGATATGTCGATCGATCGCGGCGAGGTGGTCATACATCGAGTAACCGTCCGTTTCTCCGGGTTGTGTCATGACATTCCCGATGTAAACTTTACTTGCACGCGCCTGCTGAAGAGAGATTGCCATCTCTTTTACTAACAGGTTGGGAAGCACGCTGGTAAAAAGGCTTCCGGGTCCGATAACAATAACATCCGCTTCCGCAATCGCCACGAGAGCTTCTTCTAGCGGACGTGGTTCAGGCGGTTCTAAAAAAACTTTCCGAATTTTTTTCCCAGCCTTCGGAATTTGTGATTCCCCCCGCACAATGGTCCCGTCCTCCATTTCTGCTGACAAGACGACATCTTGTTCACTAGCTGGAAGAACACGACCACGGACCGCCAACACCTGACTCAATTCTTTAATCGCTTGCGTGAAATCCCCTGTAATTTCCTTCATCGCCGCTAAAATCAAGTTGCCTAGTGCATGTCCCCGCAAACCATTGCCATTTTGAAAACGATGTTCAAATATCGATTTCAACAGGGGCTCCGCATCAGCTAAAGCGAGCAAGACATTACGGATATCCCCAGGTGGAGGCATTTGTAGATCATTTCGTAGTCGACCAGAGCTCCCTCCATCATCAGCGACCGTTACAATCGCTGTCAGCTCCAACGGATGCTGTTTTAACCCGCGTAATAAAACACCTAGCCCCGTACCACCACCAATCACCACCACGTGGGACTCATGCTTTCCTCCCATCTTCCATTCACCTCTCTTTCTTGCCAACCTAACTTACCGGTCTTTCTCTGCGTCCCGATGAGCAACTTGACAGCGCTCATGCTCGCGGAACTGGTGGTGAAGGTACTCAGCAATCGCAACAGAACGATGCTTTCCACCGGTACACCCAATCCCAATCACCAATTGTGACTTTCCTTCACGATGATAATGTGGGATTAGAAAGGTAAGAAGATCTTCCAGCTTGCTCAGAAATAACTGTGTTTCTGGCCACTTCATCACGTAATCATATACCTCTTCGTCTTTCCCCGTACGAGGTCGAAGGGACTGGACGTAATGAGGGTTTGGAAGAAAGCGGACATCAAACACCAAATCTACATCGAGTGGCAATCCATGTTTGAAGCCAAAGGAGAGGAACATGACAGACAGTTGAGGCTGTTCTTGACTAAATTGATGGATAAGTTTCTCCTTTAACTCTCCCGGTTTCAATCGACTCGTATTCACCACATCATGCGCCCGACCTTTAATCTCATCCAACAATTTTCGTTCACGATGGATCCCTTCGAGTGGTGTTCCATCTGGAGATAGGGGATGATGGCGACGTGTTTCCTTATACCGTCGTACCAGGGTTGCATCATCTGCATCAAGAAAAAGGATTTGATATTTTATCCCATGATCTCCCAATTTATCTAAGGTGCTGACGAGGGAAGAGAAGAAATCACGTCCCCTTATATCGATCACAAGGGCGGCTCTTCTTAGTTGTCCTCCCGATTGTTCAATCAGATCCACAAACTTGGGTAGCAAAACGGATGGTAAGTTGTCAATACAGAAAAAACCAAGGTCTTCCAGGCTTTGCACAGCAACGGTTTTCCCTGCTCCTGACATTCCTGTGATAACGACTAATTGAATTTCACGCTGTTTTTCTTTCATATTTCCATCTATCCCCCCTTTTCGCACTCCATCAGAAGTGTCGTTGATTCGATGCTTCATTCCCAGTAGATTCGTTCGATTATGGTCAAAGCGATCCCGTTACTTTCTCTTGTCTTTCTTGTGTTATCGCTTGCATAAACTCCTGCTGGAAATACTTCGTAACCTGCTGCATTACTGCTTTTCGGGTGAGCACCCCAATAAACTGATGTTGCAAATCCACCACAGGAATATAGGAGCGATCAGTCAACACCTCAAACGCAAAGGAGAAAATGGAATTAGGCAAGATGGCGCCATGATTCTCATCCATCGCATCACGTACTTGATGTTGTTTTAATTGAGAGAAGTCAATTTCGTGACTCGTCATCATATAATCCAGAATATCCGTCTTACTGATGATGCCTTCTACCACACTTGTTTCACTAATGACTGGAACAGAAGAGTATCCTTTACGCGTCAATACCAAAAGCGCACGATCTAGGCTCCACTCTGGTCTAACCGTAACTGCCTTTTCTTTGTTTGTGATCAGAGGAGCAATTTCTTGAGAAAATAAGTAACGCGCATCTTCCAACATGTTCTCATACCCCTTTTCTTACGAGCAAATGGAGGCCTTTACTCTTTGGGTTATTATCTAACTTTTAGATGTAGAATGAGACCCCTCTTTCAATTGCTCTTCAAGCTCTTCCACATATTGTTGCAGTTCCATCGCAGCGATACTACCGTCCCCGGTTGCCGTCACGACTTGACGCAAGGTTTTTTCTCGCACATCCCCAGCGGCAAAAACACCTTTCATGCGCGTATGCATACGTTCATTTGTTTCAATGTAACCTGCTTCATTGGTGATTCCGAGGTCACTTGCCCAATCCGTTAGCGGGTCCATCCCAATATAGATAAAGACGCCATCTGCGGACAGTTCCTTTACTTCATCCGTCTTGCGATTGCGTATTTTAATTGATTCTACTTTGTCTTCTCCTTGGATCTCTTCCAAAGCGGTATCCCAGATAAAGTCCATTTTCTCATTCTGGAAAGCGCGTTCCTGAAGGATTTGTTGTGCACGTAATTCGCCACGGCGATGGATAACCGTAACGCTGGAAGCAAATTTCGTGAGGAAAGATCCTTCTTCAACAGCAGAATCACCGCCACCGATTACGTAAACCTTCTTATCCTTGAAAAAGGCACCATCACAGACAGCACAGTAGGAAACCCCTCTACCAGATAGCCGGTCTTCGCCCTCCACGCCCAATTTTTTGTGTTCGGCCCCGGAACTAATAATAACCGCCTTCGTTAAATAACTTTTCTTCCCCGCGTGCACTCGTTTATAAGGACCTTCTTCCTCAATGCCTGAGACTGCACCGTATTGATACTTCGCACCAAACTTCTTCGCATGCTCCATCATCTTATTCGAAAGGTCTGGACCCAGTATATGATCAAAGCCAGGGTAGTTCTCAATATCTTCGGTATTGGCCATCTGTCCCCCTGGTACTCCTCGTTCCAACATCATCGTATGCAAATTAGCGCGGGCAGTGTATACAGCGGCTGTCATGCCAGCAGGGCCTGCACCAATAATAATACAATCGTAAATTTGTTCTTCCGTCATGGTATCAGTCACCTTTCCACAATCGTTCGTTTCTTAAGGCAAAGTTGCCCTCTTTCTTTCTTCCCCAATAAAAAGTTATTCAATCCTGTCTATCTACCCTCACGAAAATAAAAGGAAGCGCAAGGCTCCCCTTTTATTTTCGATATTTTCCTAAGAAATTTTCGATCTGTTCCTGTGTTTTCGCCTCACGGCTAGGGAGCCTCCCTACCTCTTCTCCAGCTCGAAAAAGAATAAAGGTAGGTATGCCTTTCACTTGGTATTTTTCTGCTATTTGACGCGATTCATCCACATCAATCACGCCAAACTGATAGTCCGCTCGAAAATCTTTCTCTGCACTCTCTACCGCCGAAGCAACCCGCTTACAATCTACGCACCAATCCGCTTGAAATTCTACGACGACTGCTTCCGATGCGATGAAACTTGCCATCGTTTGTCCATCTAGTTTTTTCATCATTCGCCACATCCCTCTTAAGTGAATACCCCTCCATTGTTGGCTGAGATCTTCGTTTCAATGACTTGAATCTTACTCCGAATGGTGGAGGTTGAAATGCGGTACTTTTGTGCCAGATGAATTTGCGTCACGGGAATACCGTGTTTCTTGGCAACCATATACTCAATCGCAGCCGCCCATCCTTCTTCTTTACGTAGCGGAGGAAGTGGATCTGGCTGTTGAATAAAGGAAAACCAGATTGCTTGAGCGTCCCTTATTTGTTTTTTTGAGTAATCCTGCTGCATTCGTTCTAAACAGCAGTGAAGGACACGTTGCCACTGATCAGATGCTTTTCCTAATGGAAGCGAGTCCAGCTCTTGCTCTTTCCCCTGAAACCACAATCGATAAGGAGGGGTTGCTTCCATCTGGCAGAGTGCCAACAGTGCCGCTTGTTTGAGCAACATCATCTCTTCCTTAACCACGAGAAATGCACGTAGTTGCGCTTCAGCCTCTTCATCTGCTATCCATCCCCATAGACGAATGACGCGCAGGCGATCGGCTTCTTCTCCGTGATAAAGGAGCCAATCCAGCATTGCACGGAAAAGCGGTACCTGACCAATGAAGAGTGGTAGGGCATCAAACGGCTTATGCAATAAATCCATATAAGGAAGCTGGTAATGATAGTCAATCTCGATTCGCGCGTCTTTATCCTTCCTAATCAAGATCGGAAGGAGATCGAGATAAAAAGAAGCTACCTTGTCTCTCTTATCAAGCGAATGAAGATGTGCCCAATAATGGCGAGCTTTTTGGAATCTCCCCACATGAAGAGAGGCCACAGCTGCATAGTGATACAAACTCGGTTCAGGGTCACTCTCCAATATCACTAGGCGAGAAAATTCACGATAAGCCACTTCATGCTCTCCCAATACCCCCATCGTCGTCGCCAATTTATACATATGCTCCGGTTGAAGAGGCACAACCTTCTTCAAAACGGCTACTAATGTTGCTTTTTTCGTATACTCCTTCGTCTGCTCATAAAAAACCGTTAAATTGCAAAGTGCATGCAGGTTGGAAGGGTCACGTTCTAATACTTCTCGTACTGTTTCGATCGCCTTTTCTAACTTCCCTATATAATAATATGCTAATGATAAGTTATTTCGTGCAGCCAAAAAATCAGGATAATCGGCAATAATTTCACTTAATACAGAGATGGCTTTGCCAAAGCGGTTCTCTTCTAGATCCGTTCGCGCCTCTTCATGCCGACGCAACCAGTCCTCTCGCTCAGCAGGTTTGCGCACCTCACGTCCTAATTCAAAGGCCAACATCTCCAGCATCTCTTCTGCTTCATCTGCAAATTCCCCATCAGGATCATCCTGTAGATAAAGAAGGAGAAAAGCTTCTGCTTGTTCAAAATCCTCCATGTTGGCAGCATTGTTCGCCATATAAAAATGGCACTCGTAAAGAGAAGAGTCTACCTCGGTAATCACCGTATGGAGAACCTCGTTCGATTCTTCGTATCTGCCCATTTCGGAAAGTATTCCTGCTAAATTGCAGTGATTCACAGCATTTTGTGGCTCTTTCTCTGCTGCAATCCGAAAGTATTTGAGTGCTTTATCGTAATGGTGTTTGTCTAGAGAACGCACAGCTCTTTCAAAAAAGAAGGCCGCATCCAAACGTAGACGTACCACATTCGTTTTATCTTCTTCCCATGTAATGGATTGTCTCTTCATATTCATCATCCCACCCTATCGGTGGTAAAGTACTTTGCAAAAGTATACCACACTTTTTTTTGAATCACATCCCAGAACGGAACATCGTACTGATGGAACCACCTGTTTGAATTAAACGGATGGCTTCGCTTAAAAGCGGGGCGATGGGCAACACTTCATAAGAAGGTTGAGAGAGTGGTTTTTGCAGGGGCAAAGTGTCAGTAATCAATACACGTTCGATCCAATCGTGCTCTAGTCGCTGCAGAGCAGGACCCGAAAAGATAGGGTGAGTAGCACATATGTATGCTTTATTGGCCCCTTTCTCCCGCAGATGATCCACCACATTGATAATCGTCCCTCCCGTATCGATCATATCTTCAATAATGATCGGAGTATGTCCGCTTACTTCTCCTACGATATGCGTAATACTGGCTACATGACGGTTCGGACGCTTCTTTAACATGACCGCAAAGGGAGCATCCAAATAAGTTGCTAACTTTTCCGCCATCTTCACTCTGCCCGCATCTGGAGAGACGACCACGGGATGCTGAATATCCTGCTTGCGTAAGTACTCCGTTATCCGATCCAATGCAGTTAAATGATCGACTGGAATATGAAAGAAGCCTTGGATAGCTGGCGCATGGAGGTCGATGGTAATCACACGATTAATACCCACAGTCTGTAAAAGATCAGCCACAACCTTAGCAGAAATCGGTTCGCGCGGAGCATCTTTTTTTTCCTGGCGTGCATAACCAAAGTAGGGAATAACAGCGTTCACGCTTCCGGCAGATGCACGCCTCGCTGCATCTGCCATTATTAATAATTCCATCAAGATATCATTAATGGGATGGGACATCGTCTGAATCAGGTATACATCCGCATTTCGAACACTTTCTTCATAATGGACATACACTTCCCCACTCTGGAAGCGATCGACACGAGCACTTCCTAATCTTGTTCCTAGTTGATCGGCAATGTTACGCGCCAGTTCAGGATGAGAGGTTCCCGTAAATATCATTGCCCGATGACCATCCATGATGAACCCTCCGAAACCAAATATTTATAACATTTTATCATTAATGGCGCATCCTTGTCTTCCCTTTTCTTCAATTCTAAGCATAGAGCGGAGTTCTCAGCTTTGTGCCCCCCTCTCTTTCTCTATCATCCATTCGGCAAAGCAGTCCAGTGCTTTGCGACGATAAGAATGGGCAAAGCGCCTTTTCGGATCCAAATCCGCAAAAACCTTTTCTTCCCCTTCCGGTACAAAGATCGGATCAAAAGGAAGCCCTGGTACAGGTGTAATCTCCTCTGGTTTTGCCTCAATCACAGTCCCCGGTGTTTTTGCTGTAAAAATCGCCGTATCATTGTCCCATACAGCGGCAATCGTCCCTAAAAAGTAGGCCTTACGTGTTTCTCCCTGTAAAAGTTTCATTACGCCCTTATAGCCGATTCGCTGAAAGATACGTTTGGTTAAAACACCTGGAAACTGGTGATAGGCGACAAAGAAAATACCTGCATCATCCACAATGGCACGCGTAAAACCTTCCGCGCGAATTTGCCGCAACTTCTCCTTTGCAACCGCTTCAACTGTCTCTAGATCCGGCTCGGCTAATGGAAGAGAGTAAGGAATCACTTCCCATCCGTAGTTTTCTAATACGGTTGTTGCCTCTTCTAATTTCCCTTCATTTTGTGTAACAAATGGAATTTTCATGGCTAATCCTCCCTCTTCTCATTATAGCACTACCCGCTTAAGTAAAAACGTCCTTCCCCTCTCGTCTCCACTAGGAGCGCATGATATGATGTTCATGAGCACGGACGAGTAACCCAACAAAACTTTAGCTGAATAGAGGGCTTCCCCTGACGACGTTCGAGGAGGGACAGGCATGGACAAACTTTTTCTCACCGTAGGTGCTCTCTTCTTTTTCTTTTCCCTTTTGCTGGTAATCCGCAAAAGAAGCGGAGTTATCGAATGCACCGTACTCGGTACACTTTGCCTCCTTGTCGGCTTTTTACTGTAAATTGTGGTATGCTACTTACTAAGAATGAACTTGAATGATTCACGAAAGGAATCTAAATTGGTGTATGCATCTTTAAAAAAATGGTTGTTTCGGCTTGATCCAGAACAAGCTCATCATTGGACCGTTAAAAATCTCACGCGTTTACAAGCTTCTTCGTTCGCGCTTTCTTCTATGCACCGCACCTTATCGCTAGAGGACGCACGTCTAGAAACATCGTGTTTTAATCAGTCGTTTCCTAACCCTGTCGGTCTAGCTGCTGGCTTTGACAAACATGCAGCCATCTATCCAGCTCTTGCCGCCATGGGGTTTGGGTTTGTCGAAGTGGGAACCTTAACCCCGCGACCACAAAGTGGTAATCCCACTCCTCGTCTGTTTCGGCTAGTAGAAGATCAGGCAATCATCAACCGAATGGGGTTTAATAATCATGGTGTAGAGCAAGCTGTCACCTCCTTCGAACAACTCCCTCGACCCAATGTTCCTATTGGTATCAACCTGGGAAAAAACAAAGATACTCCTAACGAAGAGGCAGCTCAGGATTATTGCCTTGGCCTCCGTACTCTCTACCGTTATGGCGATTATTTTGTGATCAACATCAGTTCACCCAATACAAAGGGGCTCAGGGATCTACAACAGGCGGAGGCATTGGAGCAATTGCTCTCTGCAGTCGTTAAGGAACGCGAACATTTAATGGAAACCTGTGGAGAGAAACGGCCCATCTTGTTGAAATTGTCTCCCGACATTGCGCAAGAGCACTTGGAAGCCATCATCGATACCACCCTCACACTCGGGTTAGATGGTTTTATCGCTACCAATACCACTTTGGATCGCCGTGGACTAACGGGCATCCACAAGGACGAAGCAGGAGGACTAAGCGGTTCACCTCTCACCGCTCGATCCACAGATATGATTCGTACGATAGCTACCCTCAGTAAAGGGAAAGTACCAATCATTGGAGTCGGTGGCGTCTTTTCTGGTGTAGATGCCTATGAGAAGATCCGAGCAGGTGCCAGGCTCATTCAAGTGTACACAGGAATGATCTATCGCGGACCTCTCATCGCTCGTTCGATCAACCAAGAGTTGCTCTCACTTCTAGAACGAGACGGCTTCTCTTCGATCACTGCCGCTGTAGGCGCCGATATCAAGTAAAGCCATCCACATCGATGTGGATGGCTTTTTTATAGGACGTCTTTAGGAAAGAAGCTTCTCCTTTCGACCTGTTAAGCGAAGAAGGATCCAGCGGTGAAAACGACGTACATCGCGATAAAGCTCTTCGTAAGTAAACAAGCGACTGAGATCCTCTAAGTGAGAATATCGATCAAAGTCATCGATCAGAATGAGCCCATCGGGCTTCAAATGTTTGTAAAACAGTGGAAAAGCAAGAGAACGGCCATTGCCGTGCGGACCGTCTACCACCAAGATATCAATCGACTCTTCTTCTAGTTGTAAGCAATCGAGCTGATCATAAAAGGTGTGCGAAATAGTAATAAAATCAGACCTCGAGGCAGGGAGAGGCTTCCCACATTCCTTCCAATAAGAGTAAGCCTCTCTCGGCTTCGTAAAGAGCGCTTCCCACTCCTCTTGACTCACTTGTTTTAATGAGCAACAATGCAAGTTCATCTCTTGCAAATACTCCGTATTTTGCGAAAGTAAGTTAGACCAATCCGGTCGATGATCCACGGTAGTGATGGAAAGAGGGATGACTTTCTCTTCGCAAAATGTCTTCCAAAAAAGCGTAGAGGCTCCTCCACCCAATTCAAGGAGTTGGTACGGTGCCTCGCGCTCCTTTTCTAACCTCCGACAGATATGCACAAGCGCACTTTGGCTCAGTTGGGAGTCATCTTTGGCCCAATTCAGTTGTTCAAAACGACTGATAATGGGCTCAATTTCTTTAATTAACATCTTGCGAACACCTTCCCTTTCTATGGATTTGCAAAAACAGAGAGTTTATTCCACTCTGTCTCACAGACAACTCCGTATATCTTCGCTGGCAAAATTATTGTATACCCAGTCTGTCAAACGCCGCCTTGTTTTGTTGGATAGAAGGGTGATTCGGATGATAGGAAAAGGCTTGATCATTATGGTACTTCGCTTTTTGTAGATCACCTAGTCGTTCGTAACAACAGCACAATTGAAGATGAGGGTACCAAGTCCAAAGGTCAATCTCAACGTTCGCATAGCTGTCTTCTGGTTTCGGTAGTTCTGTAACCATTTCATACCAATAAGCAGCTTCCGCAAAGCGACCTTCAACAAAGAAGAAATGAGCGATACGACTGCAAGCTTCCCCTTGAGGTAGATCATATTCCAGCGTTTTGAGTGCATAATAGAGAGCCTGATCGCGCTCATGCATGAGGTAATAGCTTTCAGCCATGCGCAAGCAAGCATAAACTTGATTGGAGCGATCACCATCCTTATAGCTTAGATAGCGTTTGTAACACGTTACGGCTTCTTCATAGCGCTCCTTGTCTCGCAGTTCATTCGCATAGAAGAACAGATCACGAGCAGATAAATCTTTCCCCTTCTCCATCTGTATGTGAAAAATGTTTAGGTTCCGATCTGTTCGCTCTTTCTCTTTTTTATGCACGAGTGCAATATCACTGTGGTAAACATTTCCTGCTACCAATAAATTTTCGTGAACCAGGCCTTCCCATTGAAACCCACACGAACGCCTTACCAATCGATTGCGTCTTAGAATGGTGTTCACTTGTCCATGATCATCGAAGTAAAGATGATACGCCATGCTGACACTGTCCACAGATCGATCGAGATTCTTCTTCAGTTGCATAAACTTTTCAAGGTCTTCCTCGCGTAAAACATCATCAGCATCCATCCACATAATGTATTCCTTGGTAGCATGGCGAAACGATTCATTACGAGCGGCCGCAAAATCATCGATCCATTCAAAATCGAAAATACGGTCGGTAAACTGTGCTGCAACCTCTTTGGTACGGTCAGTAGAACCGGTATCCACAATATTGATCTCATCCACAATTCCTGCAACAGAAGAAAGACAACGCGCCAAGACTTCCTCTTCATTTTTGACAATCATGCAGAGGCTGATCGAAATCTGTTCTTGTTCTGCTCGATCGGTCATCCTGCTCTTGCGCTTATAATCTAAAATTCCATGTAGATCCGTGAGACGATGGATGTGGTACAACGGATAAGTTGTATCTACATAGAGGGAAAAGCCCAATGCTTTCGCCATCCGACTAAAAGCGAGGTCTTCTCCTTGGGAGACGCTCCCATCCTCAGGGAACTTCACTCCCTTCTCCAATGCGTCACGACGGATTAATAAACAGCCTCCTATTCCATCTACTTCATAGAGACCCGCTGTGTGCAATTGTGCATGAAAATCTGAAGCAGGTGTGTCTCGCCATACTTGCGGGACACGCTCAGCCCCCAAATTCCAATCGATCCAAAAGACGGGTGAAACAATCTCCTTGTCAGTAGCAACCAGTTGTTCTAATGTCTTCGGATGAAGGATCAAGTTGGGATTGACCAGCAACAAGTACTCCACCTGGTCTGTACGTGCCACATCCATTAAATCGTTTTTCATTTTGGCTATCGTTACTATCTGTTCTTCCTTGCTCTTCCTGCTTCCCAGTAAATTTTGCTCTACTAGTGGAAAAGAATCCTTAAGGATTCGCACACGATTCCCATGCTTTTTATAGAACTCCCAAAGTAGTTGACTCGCTTCCCGATCTCGATTGTGATCATAGAAAAGGTACTCCACTTTCATTCCGGACTGATCCAATTCCATTAAAGACAATAAGAACTCACGTGTCACATCCACCTGTTGATCGATTGGACTGGCTACGATGATATGCGGTGTTTTCATTTTCACTCCCCCATCACTGCAGTCTCAACCACCATCGTATGAATGATTGACTCCAAATATGTATAGGTGCACCTGTTAGGTAAGAAGAGGTTCTAGCAGGAGGGAGGTACATGTGAAGATATGCCTGCTTTCTCTAGCGCTTTTTTATTATTCTTAATTTGTGGATGATCCGGATTCCATTCGTAAGCGCGATCAAAATAAGATTTAGCCAACTCTACATTCCCTTGTTTATAATGGAGAATCCCTAGCTGTAGAGCCGGATACCATGTCCATAAATTCTCCTCCACATTGGCATACGGATTGGCAGGACGCGGTACCTGCAAAGCGGTTTGAAACCAAAAGAGTGCTTGCTCATTTTCTTCGTTATCCATAGCTAATTCCCCAAGGTAGCAACATGCTTCTGCCCGTGGCCGATCGTATGAAAAGGATCTCACCACATAGTGTCTCACTGCTTCCCATTCATGCAAACGACCATAACACTCCGCCAATCGGAGGCAGGCGGCAATGCTATCTTCTTCTGGACCATACAAACTTAAATAGTGTTTAAATGCACTTATCGCTTCTTCATAATGGTGATGTGATTTTAATTCGTTCCCATAGTAATACCAATCTCTTTGTGGAAGACTGCCCCTCTTGGCTAGCTGTTTCTGATAGATTCCCAGATTTCGTTTACTCATCTCTTTTTCTTTTTCATGCACAATCATAATGTCACTGTGAATACACTTTCCGTTGACGCGTACGTATTCATGAACATAACCTTCCCAATAAAACCCTTTCGCACGTCGCAATAGACGATTGCGTCGAATCACGGTGTAGGGTGTCGAGCGATAGAGCATGCTGACACTATCAATTGTCGGGTCCATCTCCTCTTTTAAGGTTAAGAGACGTTTGCGACCGTCCTCCGTTAAAACATCATCTGCATCTACCCATAGGATGTACTCTTGGGTCGCTTTTTGAAAAGCAGCATTGCGTGCGGCAGAAAAATCATCGATCCATTCAAAGTCGTATACTTTATCCGTAAATTGGCGCGCAATTTCTTTCGTGCGATCCGTTGAACCCGTATCTACAATAATCCATTCATCTGGTATTCCCATTAGTGATTGAAGGCATCGCTTTAAAACCTGCTCTTCATTTTTAACAATCATACACAAACTAATCGTAACGGAGCGTTTATGGATGACTGTTGGTTGTTGGTTTTCTTGTTTAAAAGAAGGGATTTGTTGTAATTGCGCTAGTCGTTGCAAGTGGAGTAAGGGGAGGCGCGTATCCACATGGAGGGAAAAATGAAGACTTTGAGCATGCAAGCAAAAGAGGGACTCTTCTCCCTGTTGCCATTCTGCCCTCTCATGATAAAAACAGACTTTTGCTTCAAGTACTTCTCGCTGGAGTAAAAAGCATCCCTTCACCTCTGTCGCTTCATAAATCCCAGGTCGTTTGAGCAAATCATCTGCTTCATGAAGCTGGTTTTGACCTTTCAACCACGCCTGAGCAATGGGTAAGGAGGACAAGTCGCTTTCGATCCAAAAGAGGGGGGAGATGATTTTTTTTCCTGTTCCGATTAATTCGATTAAGAGCTGTGTTGGAAAAATAAAATTGGTGTGAGAGAGGAAAAGATAATCAAACCCTTCTACGCGAGCATATTGGAGCAAACGATCTTTTAGACGAGCCGTTCTTTTTCGTTCTTCTCTCTGACTTATATGGGTGTAGAGGAGACGACCGTATGAAAGGGGGACCGGTTGTATTAGTTGAAGAGGGCAATCCGCTTTTCGTTCACTCATTTTCAAGACACGTTGTGCATCCAGTTCAATATTATCATCGATGAAAAGGTATTCGCACATCAATCCTGCCTTCTCCAATTCAAACAATGATTGCAAATACTCCTGCAAGACTTCCGCTTGTTGACGCACCACTGCAGCAATTAATACTTTTGTCTGCATCGTTATTCTTCCTCCCTTCATCCAACAGGGTTTCAATGCCCCATTGTATGAGGGAACAAGTGGAGGTATGCAATGCATTCATCGAAAAAAAGAAATCCCTTGCCCCGTTACCCACAGCGCAAGAAAAGCACTCACAGCGTTTTTTCTTAGAGGGCTTCCTTTACTTGGAGATTCCATTCCCCTCTTTCACCAATCCATAAAGCACACCATCAACAAGCTGATCCATATGGTGAATCAGATACTCTTTTTCCATGCCAAGTGAGCCAAGCAAGACACTAATATACAGGTTTTCTGCTATTTCAGGGTTCATGGGTCGCAATTCTCCAGATTCGATTCCCTGATGAATCAATCTTCGTACAGGTTCCCACATCCCTTGATCATACTTTTGTGTTACCCAGTCTTCTCTGTCGGGAAAAAGCCGTCCTAAGTCTTGCGAAATCGTTTGATGGAAGTGAACAACATCTGGATGTTCGACAGCCATCTGCCCTATTTCACGTAAATAGGCACCTAATTTATCGGCGACCGAACCGTTCATCTCTAATATAGGGAGGGAGCGCTCCTTCCATAAGGCGATGCGGTAGTCTACTAGCTCCAAGAATAAGTTTTGTTTGTTTTTAAAGTAATAGTAAATCAAGCCACGACCCAGACCCGCTTCCTCCGCGATCTTACCCATCTCGGTATTAGAAAATCCCCACTCGCGATACACACGCATGGCCGCCTCTAGGATCTGAACCTTTCTGTTCGAGCGTATCTTTTTATTTTGCTCTGGTGACCGAGGCATCCCTTCCCCACCTTTCCATGGTTTCCTGTATAACCTTTTTATCTCTCATTTTATATTTAACCTACTTCAGAATCAAATGCCGCCTAGCGACTGCTTGCGCGCGTGACACAAAAACTACTGCTGAGGCTTGTTTTTCCGTATCACACGAATGGGGTTTCCTGCAACAAATGTATGCGGAGGGACATCACGATTGACAAGTGAGCCCGCTCCAATCACCGCATGATCACCAATTGTGACGCCTGGTAAGATGGTACTATTGGCACCAATCATCACTTCATCACCAATTACAACATCGCCAAGGCGGTACTCATCAATGAGATATTCATGCGTTAAAATCGTTGTTTGATAACCAATAACCGTATTCTTGCCAATCGAAATGCGCTCAGGGTAGAGCACATCCATCATCACCATCAAGGCCACCGCAGTCTGATCGCCTATCTGCATGCCTAAAAACTTTCGATACAGCGTGTTTTTCAAGCGAAGAGATGGAGTGAAACGAGCGATCAAGTTGACCAATACATTTCGAAACAATTTCCAGAAGGGAAACAATCGATACATTTGCCATAAGGAGTTACTATTCTCTACAGGATAACGCTCGGTGTTTCTCACTCCGACTCCCCCCTCAAAGTATCCACGATCTGAACTAACTCTCGTGCGTCATCGATAACGAAATCGGGCTGATAAGCCTTGATGTCATGTAAGCTCCAGGATACTCCGACAGCTTGTACACCTGCTCGCTTTGCGGCCTCAATATCCGCCCGACTATCTCCAACCATGATGGCTCGTTGTGGCTCCACTCCTAAGCGCTCAAGTGCCAAATGAAGGGGTGCTGGATCTGGCTTCGCCCACTCCGCATCTCCCAGATAAACCGCTGTAGTAAAATGTTGATCCAGATTAAATAGGCGAATTCCCTTTTCAGCGGAAGTACGGTGTTTGTTTGTTACCACGGCCAATTGAATCCCTTGTTGCACCAGTGTAGATACCACTTCTTCCATGTGAGGAAAGAGGGTCACCATCTCATCATGACGATCCAAGTTATAGGCTCGGTATGTCTCCACCATGGCGTCGGCTTGACTCTCATCAAAGCGGTTCATCTGCTCATACAGGGGCTCTCCCATATGAGCGAGAATTTCCTCTTCCTTTATGTCATCCAGGCCGTGCTTGGCTAATGTATAACGAAAAGAAGAGAGAATAAGATCATTGGTATTAATTAATGTTCCATCCAAGTCGAATAATATGGCCTCTACTAACAATCCTTTTCCTCCTCAATTTAACCTTGAGTGCTTTCCTCTGATGATGGCTGAGCCTCTTTCTCTCGATAGGAAGCCACTTCTTTTCCCTTCCATCTTCTCACGATAATGATCACCAAACCGGTGATGACAAGCATGAGACTCATCAATTGCGCAATGCGAATATTGCCTCCTGATACTGCTCCAGCTTCAAAGAGGGCTTTCATCGGGAGCCATAATACTTCCATTCCTTTTTCCAGCCAATCTGGCCCCGTAAAAGCCAAACTGTCTGTCCGCAAGCCTTCGATAAAGAAACGACCCAACGAATACCAGATGATGTAGCTGAGAAAGATTTCTCCACGTTTTGGGTTATAATAGCGAATAGCGAGCAAAAGCACAAACCCAAGAAGGTTCCAGAGAGATTCATATAAAAAGGTTGGGTGAAAGTAGGTCCCCTGAATATTCATCTGCTCTATAATCCAGCCTGGTAAGTGAAGGCCCTCCAAGAAAGAGCGACTCACTTCGGAACCATGGGCCTCTTGGTTCATAAAATTGCCCCAACGTCCAATGGCTTGTCCCAAAATAATACTAGGAGCAACAATATCAGCCACCTGCAAGAAAGGAATGCCCTTCCGGCGCACAAACCAATAACCAGCGAGCACAGCTCCAATCAATCCTCCATGAATGGCCAAACCTCCTTCCCAGACAGCAATGATCTTCCAAGGTTCTTGTGCGTACCACTCCCACTGGAAAAGAACATAATAAAGACGTGCTCCCACAATGGCGGCTGGGAGTACCCAAATCATCATATCGAGAAAAAGATCGGATTCAATACCATGCTTTCTACCCTCACGTGTCGCTAACCATAACCCGACGAGAGCCGCTGTTCCTAAGATAATACCGTACCAGTGAACTTGAATCGGCCCCAGCGAAAAAGCGACGGGGTCCAGCGCTAGTAAATAGTACAATAAATTCGCCTCCATTCTCACTTTTTATTCTTTCATCTTACATGATCAGAGGGTGAAAAGAAACGTTCGACCATTACTAGTCCCAATCGTCATGATCATCTAACGCTTCTCCTAATTTCGAAGTGAAATCATGGGCAGCATCAAAGCCCATCCGTTTCAAACGAAAATTCATGGCTGCCACTTCAATAATGACCGCCAGGTTACGGCCGGGTCTTACTGGTATCGTGAGTTGTGGCAACGTTGTATCAATAATGGGGATACGTTCTTCATCCAAGCCAAGCCGATCATAGGATCGCTTTTCTTCCCATAGTTCGAGTCGCATCGCCAACGAGACTTTTTTGTGATCCCGCACGGCCCCCGCCCCAAATAGGGTCATCACGTTGATGATCCCTACACCACGAATTTCCAGAAGATGACGGATGAGCTCAGGCGCACTCCCAATCAACGTTTCTTCCTCGGTTTGCCTTAACTCGACGGCATCATCAGCGATTAATCGATGCCCTCGTTTCACTAATTCCAGCGCGGTTTCACTCTTACCGATCCCACTTGCGCCAAAAATTAAGACCCCTACTCCATAGATATCCACCAATACACCATGCATGGTAGTACGTGGCGCTAAACGTTTTTCTAAAAAGTTGGTTACCTTGCTACCAAATTTAGTGGATGCAAGAGGAGTTCGTAAAAGAGGAATCCCTTTCTCCTCTACCGCATCCAACAATTCTATCGGAACATCCAATCCACGTGTTATGCAAATACAAGGAGTCTTCTCTTGACATAATCGTTCCAGGCGCTCCCGACGAACGCCTGCGGACAATTGACTTGCATATGTGAGTTCCGTTCGCCCCATCATCTGCAATCGCTCCGAGGGATAATAAGTAAAAAATCCTGACATCTCTATGGCTGGTCGATATAGGTCACTTACCGTTAATTCACGCTCCAACCCTGCATGACCTCGTACAATCTCCAAATCAAACTGATGCACGAGTTCCTTCACCGTTACCTGTGGGTTCATGCTCACCCCTCCACTCGATGATGAAAAAAAGGCGACTTCGCGGTCGCCCTTGTGAAAATTTCACGGTAAACATTAATCAGCAATCCGACTCCAAATGCCTTCCAACAACCATGCGATCAAGCTAACCACAATAGACCCTAGCAGGGCAGCAAAGAAGCCATCCACTTCAAAACCGCTTACCAATGCCCCTGTTAACCAAAAGAGTAAAGCATTGATCACTAATGAAAAGAGTCCAAGCGTCAGAATGGTAATGGGTAAAGTAAGCAACTTGATGATCGGGCGAATGAAGACGTTAATTAAACCCAAAACAATAGCCACCAAAATAGCTGTACCATACCCTTCCACTTCGATTCCAGGAATCAACGTTGATGCCAACAAAACAGAAAGTCCATACAAAAGTAGCTTTACTATCCAACCGAGCATATTTCCCTCTCCCTTCCTCTCTAAATATAAATCGTATAAAAGTGAAACATTCCTTTCTATTCTACCACTTGCTCCACCTGATTCAACCATTTGTCCATTCGCTTTCGATCA
This sequence comes from Mechercharimyces mesophilus, assembly GCF_059818345.1. Classification (NCBI taxonomy): domain Bacteria; kingdom Bacillati; phylum Bacillota; class Bacilli; order Caryophanales; family Thermoactinomycetaceae; genus Mechercharimyces; species Mechercharimyces mesophilus. The sequence goes on from NZ_JCBAPH010000002.1 coordinate 160,650, forward strand.
CGTTGCAGCACCTGTTGCAGGAAATAGCCGGTATGTGATTCTTCAACGGTTGCCACTTCTTCAGGCGTTCCACTAGCAACCAAAGAACCACCACCATCGCCCCCTTCAGGGCCAAGATCAACAATGTAATCCGATGTTTTAATGACATCTAAATTATGCTCGATCACCAAAACAGAGTCACCATTATCCACCAATCGAGTGAGCACACGTAGGAGACGCGCTACATCTTCCATGTGTAAACCAGTCGTCGGTTCATCCAAGATATAAAGGGTACGTCCTCGACTCCTTTTGTACAGTTCGGAAGCTAGCTTCACTCGTTGCGCTTCCCCACCTGACAAGGTAGTGGCAGGTTGTCCCAAGCGTACATATCCCAAACCAACGTCATAGAGGGTATCTAGCTTTCGCTTAATCCGGGGAATGTTCTTAAAGAAGGTACACCCATCTTCCACTGTCATTTCCAATATATCCGAGATGGTTTTTCCTTTGTACTGAATCTCCAAGGTTTCACGATTATACCGCTTGCCCTCACACTCTTCACACGGAACATATACATCGGGAAGGAAATGCATCTCGATTTTGATGATACCGTCCCCGCGACACGCTTCACAACGCCCTCCTTTCACATTAAAGCTAAAGCGTCCTTTCTTGTATCCGCGCACTTTGGCTTCAGGGACGGTAGCAAACACATCACGAATATCGTCAAACACACCTGTATACGTAGCAGGATTGGACCGTGGCGTACGCCCGATTGGGGATTGATCGATATCAATCACTTTTTTCAAGCTGTCCGTCCCAGTTAAACTTTGATGGGAACCTGGCACTACTTTACTTTTATTTAATTCGCGCGCCAATGCTTTGTGTAGTACTTCATTAACCAAGGTACTTTTCCCAGACCCGGAAACACCCGTCACGCAGGTTAATACACCTAAGGGAATCTCTACATTCAACTTTTGCAGATTATTCTCGTCTGCACCCTTCAACTTGAGCCAATGTTCATTTGGTGCTCGTCGCTCTGTGGGAAGGGGGATCATTTTGCGGCCACTCAAATATTGACCTGTAAGTGAATGCTCATCTTTCATAATTGCCGCAGGGGTACCCGCTGCCACAATCTCACCACCGTGAATTCCTGCTCCTGGTCCGATGTCGATCAAGTAGTCGGCAGCCAACATCGTATCCTCATCGTGCTCAACCACGATGAGCGTATTACCCAGATTGCGCATGCGCTTCAAGGTTTCAATCAGCCGATTATTATCTCGCTGATGAAGCCCAATACTGGGTTCATCTAAGATATATAAGACGCCCATCAAACTAGAGCCCACTTGTGTGGCCAATCGAATCCGTTGCGCTTCGCCACCCGATAACGTTCCTGCAGAACGGTTTAACGTAAGATAGTCCAAACCAACATTAACTAGAAAACCGAGACGCTCACGAATTTCTTTTAACACCTGACTCGCGATGGTCATATCCTTTTTACTCAGTTGCATTCCCTCAAACAACGCCAATGCTTCCCGAATGGAAAGCCGCGTTACATGGTCAATGTTATTGCCACTTACTTTCACGTGAAGGCACTCTTCTCGTAGACGAGCTCCTTTACATTTCGGACAAGCCTTTGTCGTCATATACGACTCAATTTGATCGCGCACCGCATCCGAAGTGGTCTCATGATAGCGCCGCGCCAAGTTATTGACGACACCCCCATATTGTGTGAGGGTCTCCCGTACATGGCCCAAATCACTTGTGTAACGGAAAGGAATACGCTCCTTACTTCCAAACAGCAGACTATCTTGCTCTTTCTTGGTCAACTTCTGAAAAGGCACATCCTGATCGATACCAAAGTGGGAACAAACAGATTCTAGTAATTGCCTGTAGTAATTGGAGGTCGCACTCGACCAAGGCTCGATCGCTCCTTCTCGCAAACTACGGGATTGATCCGGAACAACCAGTTGCGGATCTACTTCCTGCCGACTTCCCAAGCCATCACAGGAGGGACAAGCACCAAACGGACTGTTAAACGAAAACATCCGTGGAGAAAGTTCATCGATGCTAAAGCCACATTCAGGACAAGCCAAGTTCTGGCTAAACAATAATTCTTCCTTACCGATGACATCAATGAGGACGTTTCCATCTGCAAGTGAGAGTGCCGTTTCCAGCGAGTCCGTCAGACGTGCTTCCATTCCCTCCTTTACCACCAAACGATCCACAATCACTTCAATGGTATGCTTCTTATTCTTCTCCAATTGAATCTCATCGCCAAGCTCCTGCATTTCGCCATCGATGCGTACACGCACATACCCTTGCTGATGAATTTCCGCCAGGGTCTTCGCATGCGTCCCCTTCCGCCCACGAACCAGTGGGGCCAACACTTGAATCCTCGTCCGTTCGGGTAGTTGCAATAGATGATCCGTCATCTGCTGAACCGTTTGTGCTGCGATCTCAATACCGTGTGTCGGACAATATGCCTGCCCCACTCGTGCATACAACAAACGAAGATAATCATAAATCTCCGTCACGGTTCCAACAGTGGAGCGTGGATTGCGACTCGTCGTCTTCTGATCGATCGAAATAGCCGGCGATAAGCCATCGATACTATCGACATCTGGCTTATCCATTTGACCGAGGAACTGACGAGCGTAGGCAGACAGAGATTCCACATATCGCCTTTGTCCCTCCGCATAGATCGTATCAAACGCCAATGAAGATTTCCCTGAACCAGAGAGTCCCGTGAGAACGACAAATTGGTCACGGGGAATGGTGACGTCTATTTCTTTCAGATTATGAACACGTGCTCCTCGAATGACAATATGATTTTGCGACATATCATTAGGCTCCTTCTGCTTTCAGCTCGATAATCATATCGCGTAATTGTGCCGCTCGTTCGAAATCCAATTCCTTGGCTGCCTCTTTCATCTCTTTTTCCATCTTGGCAATAAAGGCTTTGCGTTCTTTTGCCCCCATCGCCTTCACATCTTCTTTCACTCCATATGCTTCTGCTTCTTCCGCTACTTTGGTTGCTTCAATCACTTCACGCACTGCTTTTTTCACCGTTTGCGGAACAATTCCATGCTTTTCATTGTACGCCACCTGGATGGCTCGGCGCCGTTCCGTTTCGTCGATCGCCTTCTGCATCGACTTCGTCATGTTATCAGCGTACATGACGACTTCACCGCGGGCATTACGGGCCGCACGACCAATGGTTTGTACAAGCGATCGTTCCGCACGTAAAAAGCCTTCTTTATCCGCATCCAGTATGGCTACTAATGAAACTTCCGGTAAGTCTAAGCCTTCACGTAACAGGTTGATCCCGATCAACACATCAAACTCACCCAAGCGTAAATCACGCAGAATCTGCATCCGTTCGAACGTCTTAATATCAGAATGCAGATAACGAACACGAATACCCACTTCTTTTAGGTAGTCCGTCAAGTCTTCTGACATCTTTTTTGTTAGTGTGGTCACCAACACCCGCTCATCACGCGTAATCCGTTCATTGATCTCTCCAATAAGATCATCAATCTGTCCTTGGATGGGACGCACAGAAATTTTGGGGTCAATTAAGCCTGTGGGACGAATAATTTGTTCTACCACATCAGGCGCATGCTCGATTTCATATGGACCCGGGGTAGCGGATACGGCAATCAGCTGAGAAACCCGCTCTTCAAACTCTTCAAATTTTAATGGCCGATTGTCCTTCGCCGATGGCAGACGAAAACCGTGTTCAACCAGAACATTTTTACGAGCGCGATCCCCATTATACATGGCACCTATCTGAGGAATGGTAATGTGTGATTCATCTACTACCATGATAAAATCATCAGGAAAATAGTCAATCAATGTAAAGGGAGGGTCCCCTTCTTTGTTGCCTACCAAATGACGAGAGTAGTTTTCAATGCCCGAACAGAAACCAACCTCGCGCATCATCTCCATGTCATAACGTGTGCGCTGTTCTAAGCGCTGCGCTTCTACCAATTTGTTCTCCGCATTCAGTTCCGCCAATCGTTCCTGCAGTTCGGTTTCGATATCTTTTAGCGCCCGTTGTAGTACGGACTCACGCGTCACATAGTGAGAAGCAGGAAAGACAGCTACATGGTCTCGGTCGCCTAAGATCTCTCCTGTAACGGTATCGATCTCACGAATCCGCTCAATCTCGTCACCAAAGAACTCTACCCGTACCGCCTGTTCACTGCGTGATACTGGGAAAATCTCGACGACGTCGCCACGTACGCGAAAGGTTCCGCGCACAAAGTTAATATCATTGCGTTCATATTGGATATCCACCAATTTACGCAAGATCTCATTTCGCTCTTTCTCCATTCCCACACGCAGGGATAACACTAAATCACGATATTCATTGGGTGAACCCAATCCATAAATACAAGAGACACTTGCAACCACAATCACGTCTTCGCGTTCAAACAACGCACTCGTAGCAGAGTGACGTAGCTTATCAATCTCATCATTGATCGAAGCATCTTTCTCGATAAAAGTATCTGACTGAGGCAAATACGCCTCTGGCTGATAATAATCATAGTAACTCACAAAGTATTCCACAGCGTTTTCTGGAAAAAACTCTTTTAGCTCTCCACATAATTGCGCTGCCAACGTTTTGTTTGGGGCAATAACCAAAGTTGGTTTTTTCACTTTGGAAATCGTTTGAGCAATGGTAAAGGTTTTGCCCGTACCCGTAGCTCCAAGCAACGTCTGCATACGCTTGCCTGATTCAATTCCTTCCACCAATTGGGTAATTGCTTTTGGCTGATCCCCTTGCGGTTGATATTCCGACACTAAATGAAATCGATCCATTCGTGATCACCCCACGCTTCTTCGATCTTCTTATTGATTATAACACAGGCAAATGCGGAAAACGAACACTTGTTTTCTAGTCTACTAAATTTCTCTTTCTTCTTTTCTCTCGATATTGCTCATTCGAAAGCCTTTTATGTCAAAAGAATAATCTAATGATCATGATTGCCTATTCATCGTCCTTACCTTCTTTTTCTCCTTATATTCTCTCTTCTACTCCTTTTATCAAAAATAATGCCTTCGAAGGCACCTCAGCCACCAGCAGGATTATGATCACACCTAAAAAATTTTTGTTACTTCAAATAGGGACTTGCGTGTTAATTTGCAAGATCTACATCATAAACCATCAGGTGATAATATACTGCATGGGAACGTCAGGTTCCCTCGTAGCCTGGTTGATGGCGGCGGCATCTCCTATCGCTGCCTGATCCACGGCTCAGAGTCTCTCAAGGAGAAACCGCTCGCCCATCTTCCAACCATTCTTAGGGTGAGCGAATTACTGTTTCACCAAGTGGGGACTTTCCTAGTAATCTGCCATGCCATGGTCTGCACCATATGTCAACGGATAAAAACAGACTACATAAGAGCATCAGGTTCTCTCGCCACTTCGAAATAAAGACAACCCCCTTTCTCAGTTGAGAAAGGGGGTTGTCTTGCATCTATGCAGGTCATTCTTTTGCTTGTTTTTTCAAGGTTTCAATTGCTGTTTGTAACTGTACATCGTTCTTTGGTTCCTTCAGATGTTCGATGAACTTCTCTTGGATCTTGGCTGCAGTTTGATCATCTACCACACCTGTCATATCAAGGTCATGTAGCTTTTGGAATGCTTTGACCGCTGTTTCGGTCTGCTCACTAAAGTACCCATCCACTCGATCTGGGGAGAATCCAAGAGCTTTTAAAATCATTTGCAAGTTCTTCACTTCGGTAGAAGCCATATCTTTCTTTAGTGGTTTTTCCGCCTGTGGAGGCACCGCTTGGTAGTAGTCCGGTCGCTCCACTTTAATATCCGGCTCCACTCCCTTTTCATGAATCCAGTTCCCGTTCGGTGTTAGCCACTTCGCAATCGTCAGTTTCAAATTACTGCCATCTTGGAAGTCCTTCGCAGTTTGTACGGTCCCTTTTCCATAAGACTTTTCACCAACAACAGGGTATCCACCTGACTCCTGCATGGCGGCTGCTAAAATCTCGGATGCGCTCGCGCTTCCCTTATCCGTCAAGATCGCAATCGGGTATTCTTTCTTCCCACTAAGACTAGAAACGCTCTTTTGCGATGCTCCTGTCTTGTCTTGTTTAATAACAATGGTCTCTTCCTCAGGTATCAATTGGCTAGCAATCTCCTCCACGACATTGAGCAAGCCACCTGGGTTTCCTCGAACATCAATCACCAATCCTTTAAGGCCTTGGCTCTCCAACTCCTTAAGTGATTTGGTAAAGTCCGTTCCCGTCTCATGAGCAAACTGAGTAATTTCGATTCGACCCACTTGACCAGACATCATCTCTGAGTGTATTGTCTCAATCGGGATTTCATCTCGGACAACCGTAACTTCCATCAATTCCGACTGTCCCGGGCGCATAATCGCCAGCTTCGCTTCGCTCCCCTTCGGACCACGGATTTTTTCCACGGATTCCCGCAAGTCTAATCCTTCCAGACTCTCACCATTCACTTTTAAAATTTGATCTTCTGGCCGCAAGCCCGCTTTTTCTGCTGGGGAGTCCTTAATCGGAGAAACGATGGTAACCAGTCCGTTCTTCATCGTTACTTCCGCGCCTATCCCCTCAAAAGAGGAGTCCAAACTGGAGTGAAATTGCTCCGCTGCTTCTTTGTTCATATACGCAGAAAAGGGATCTTCAAGTGAATCCACCATCCCTTGGATCGCTCCATCGATCAGCTGCTCTTGACTCACTTCACCAATGTACTGGGATTGAATCATCGAGTAAGCTTCGTTAAACTTCTGCTGCTTAGAAAGTTCCACATCTGCTTCTTGTCCTGTCGCCACATCGGCTACTCGGGCAATGAGACCTTGATCTCCAGCCAGCACGGCTGTCGTGAGACTGCTAAATAAAACAGCGACGACAACGATTAGGGAAACTGTTCGTCCACGTATATACATCTTCGACACCACCTTCACCAACTGTTCATCATATATATGACAGGCTTTCGCTAGATAGTCTTCTTTTTCCTTAAGCACACTCTAGCAAATGGACAACCGAAACACAAGGGACGGTGACCATGCCACTGGAATAAAAAGAAACGCCGAAAGGGAATCCACAGCGAGGGATAGTCCCTTTCGACCTCTTTTCTTAGTCAGGTTTTACATAACCTAAAGGATTGACGGGTACCCCGTTTTTTGAGACTTCGAAATGTAAGTGTGGGCCACTCGTTCTACCATTCATCCCCACTTGAGCAATCTGCTGTCCCGCATTTACCGTATCCCCTACGTTGACAGTAACGGTATTGGACCACATATGAGCGTAAAGTGTGGTCAAACCACCCCCGTGTGAGAGAATAACGACATAACCGTAACCAGACATCGGTTTCGTAGCAATCACTTTGCCTGACTTCGCTGCCAAGATGGGACTTCCAACCTCCCCATCAATGTCAAGGCCCTCATGATTGGGACGTGTTGGCGTACGATAGTTGGAATTGATCTCTTCCCCCGGCACGGGCCATACCCAACCGCTAGCGGAAGGAGTCCCCTGGTAATCATCTTTTGCCGTCTCTCGATCAATAATCGCCTGAATCTCTTCTTGTTCTTTTTCGTTCAGCTCTTCTAGATGTTCTTTTTCTTCTTTGATTTCGTTCAGTTCTTTTTCATGCTCTTGATAGAGAGACGTTAGATCTTTATATTTCTTATCCGATTCTTCTTTCTTTTCCTTATTGGCTTTCAACTGAGGTTTCAGTTCTTCGATTACCGTCGTCAGCTCTTCTTGATCAGCTTGGTATCCTTCAATTAATTTCTTGTCACTCTGCGAAAGAGCCTGCACTCCTTCTAATATAGCAAAAAATTCATTGAGACTGTCTGATTGCAAGAGCGTACGTAAGTAAAACATATCCCCTTTTTGATAAAGCCGCTGGATACGGTTTTTGTAAGCCTCTTTCTTTTTAAGAAGAGAAGATTCCAATAGCTCTTTCTTTTCTTGCTTCTTCTCAATTTCTTCTGACTGCTTGTGAATGGTTTCTTCTAGTTTTGACAGTTCCACCTTTTTTGCTTCCAAATCTTTCTTTACATCGTCTAGCTCTTCTTTCGCCGCTTCTTCTGCTTTTTCCTTTTCTTGAATATCTTTATCCCGATTTTTAATATCTTCTTTCTTTTCATCCACTGTCCCTTCCGCCTGGATCTGGGGAAGAGGGCCCATCAGCGAAAGCATAAGTACTGTTGTGAGAAATAAAACCACCGAGTTTCTCTTGATCACAAATCGCTCCTCCTCAAGTGTTTTTTCTTTATCTTTATGTTAAGAGGGTTGGAGGGGCTCTTCCACCCCTCTATCAACCTCTTATAGATTTACACGCGCAAGAAACGACGGATAGACATGACACTTCCCCACACTCCAATGAACGCTCCCAACAACAACGTGATGGAGGATACATAAAGTGCCAAGGGCCACATACCTAAGAGTTTAAATAAGCTAAACGAGGATGAGCCTACATCCAAGATATCGATCACTGCCGCGTAACTGATTAGCACAATCGCCAATGGGAAGATGGCACCAACCAGTCCGATGACGGCACCTTCGATTAAGAACGGCCAGCGAATAAACCAGTTACTTGCCCCTACTAAACGCATGATTTCAATTTCACTCCGCCGAGCAAATACGGTCAATTTAATCGTATTGGAAATAAGGAAGGCTGCTAGCACCGCCAAGCCGATACCAAAGAATAGAACGACGACGGACATCCATGAAGAGAATTTCAAGATTTGGTCCGAAACTCCCTGCCCATACTCGACTCCATCTGCTAACGGGAAGGTTTCTAGCTCTTTCGCTAGCTCAGGAGTTTTTTGTGGGTCCTTCGGCACAATTTGAAAGAGATCCGGTAAAGGATTCTCTCCTTCCTCCAGTCCCTCTAAGAGCTCAGAATCTTCTCCGCCCAGTTTTCCTTTAAATTCTCTCAATCCTTCTTCCTTTGAGGTGAAAATAACCTCTTCTATATCCGATCTTTCCTTGAGTTGCTTCTGCATGTCTTCGATCGCATCATCGGTTGCTTCTGCACGTAAAGCCACACGAATAGACATCTGTTCATCCAATTCTTCTGCTAAATAAAGAATGTTAAATCCAAATAAGAGGAAAATACCAAATATAAGAAGAGTGACACCTACTGCGCTCGTTGCAGCAAATGACATCCATGTGTTCCGTTTTAAACTCTTAAATGCCTCTTTAAAATGGCGAGAGATGACATTAATTTTCATAGAGATATTCCCCCTGCTCTTGATCGCGCACGATCGTCCCACGCTCCACTTGAAGGACTCGTTTTCTCATATTGTTCACGATCTCTTTATCATGCGTCGCCATCACAACTGTTGTCCCACGCGCGTTGATCTCTTCAAGCAGGTACATAATATCCCACGAGTTTTCAGGGTCTAAGTTTCCCGTAGGCTCGTCCGCGATGATGAAGTTTGGGTTATTTACAATCGCACGTGCAATGGACACGCGCTGTTGCTCACCACCGGAGAGCTGACGCGGATAGGAATGCATCCGATCATGAAGTCCCACTAGTTCCAGTACCTCCTGGACACGACGCTGAATTTTGCGGGGTGTTTCTTCAATTGCCTCCATGGCAAACGCAACATTCTCATACGCAGTCATATTGGGTAATAATTTATAATCCTGAAAGATGATACCGATTGTCCGTCGTAAATAAGGAATCTTCCAATCTCGTACACGCTTCACGTTTACACCATTGATTAGGATAATGCCACTCGTTGGCTTCTCCTCTCGGTACATCAATTTAATAAACGTACTTTTTCCCGCCCCACTCGGGCCAACAACATACACAAATTCGCCTTGTTCAATTTTAACATCCACGCTTCGTAGCGCTTCCACACCATTGTTATACACTTTACTTACATCGTGCATCTCAATCATATCATCAACCTCCACCCGTCCAACTATATTTATAGTAAAAGATATGAAAAAGGAACCTCTTTCATAGCAAAATAGATATCGTGAAGCTCATACCTCACATCAGGAAGAGCATAGTATAAAACATTGCCAAACTTGCATTACTATTATATCATGTCAAAAGTGGATTTCCCAATATAATTAACGGAAAATGTCGATAATCTGACAGGTAGCTACATTCTTTCCGATACAACGCTTCATCCCTGGACGATTCTTGCCCCTATCCAAGTCCCTCTAATGTTTCCTGCTTTTCGCCGTTCTCCATCCTCAAATCCCTATCGGTGTAGGAGGCCTAGTTGTAACTATTCAACGAGAATAAAGCATGTCGAGTTTCATGTAATTCCACATCCCAGGTGACGATCACTTCCTGAACGTAGCCCCCTTAAATAAATGATAAATGTTAAGAACAAAAAAGAAAACCAATCGATAGCGGCAATCCTGTCTCGCATCAAAAGAGGGACAGCTCTGAAAGTTATCTAGCCACTTGCAGGGTTGTCCCTCTCTCTATTTCATTACTTTGTTTCTTCAACAAGCCATTTCGCCAGCAATTCGCGATCAGAAGCATTCACCTGCTTCTGTGCTGGCATCTGCCCAATTCCCTCTTCTATCACTTTGATTACATCCTCTTCGTTATAGGTTAATCCTACATTCTGTAAGCTCGGTCCAAATCCACCACCGAAACTTCTCCCATGACAAGAGGCACAATTATTTAAGTAAACTTCCTTAGCTGGATCCACCGCTTCTTTGTCTCCATTTTCAGATGCTGTTTCACTGCCACATCCTGCGAGCAAAGAAACCAACAAGACAAACCCCAGTAATCCACTCCAACCCTTACGCATTCCAATCACCGACCCTTTCGATCAACCCTATTCTATAAATCAAGCCATGGATGGTGTCCATGTCAACCTGGACGTAGTAATCTGGTTTTATTCTGTTTAGCTACATCCACGCTCGCAGAACATCCCTTCTCTCACTTCCTCCATACTTTACCTTAACGAGTAACCCACTCGCAAGAGATAAGACAATTTGTCAAGGGTTGATCATTTTTTGTTTCTGTCGACCTTATCCAGGATTAACTGCCTTCATTCGATTTCCCCGATCATTATTTCCCGGGAAACGACACATTCTTCTTAAATAAAAAGCGCCGGTATCTACCGACGCTTTTTTCGTTCTTTATTTTGTCGATCTATTGTACCTTTATTCTCCGCGGAAGTGAGGTTTCCGCTTTTCGACAAACGCTCCCATTCCTTCGACCCGATCTTTGGTGTCAAAGGCAAGACCAAAATAGGAAGCTTCTAATTGGAGAGCGTGATTCAGGTCTGTTTCCGCCCCTTGATTAACCGCTTTTTTAATATAGTTCATCGCAATAGGAGCTTTTTTCGTCAAGATGCGCGCTAACTTTGCTGCTTCATCCAGCAAGTCTGCATGAGGGACCACCTTTTCCACCAATCCAATGGCTAACGCTTGCTCCGCTTCAATAACCTCACCTGTTAGACACAACAACTTGGCTCGTCCTGCCCCCACACGTCGTGTTAGGCGTTGCGTACCTCCATAGCCAGGGATGATCCCTAGGTTTACTTCTGGTTGCCCAAATTTTGCTTGGTTGGATGCGAGGATAATATCACCACTCATGGCAAGCTCACATCCGCCACCCAGTGCAAAACCATTTACCGCCATGATTACGGGAATCGGTAGCTCTTCCAAGCGAGAGAACAATTTTTGCCCTCTTCCTGCTAAACGTTCCGCTGCCCCAGCAGAAGCCAGGTCACGCATCTCTTTAATATCTGCCCCCGCTACAAATGCTTTTTCACCCGCACCGGTGACGACCAAAGCACGCACATCATCGGCTTGCTCGATCCAGTCAATGGCTCGATCCAGTTCCGAAAGTGTTTCCTGGTTCAAAGCGTTTAATGCTTGGGGGCGGGAAATCGTCAGTAGTGCAAACTCATCTTTCTTCTCAACATGAACACAGTTGCCCTTCATGGTAAGTCCTCCTCGAAAATGGTTTTTTCCTTTTTATTTCTGGTTCATTTTCCAGCGAAGATAGGCATCGATAAATGAATTAATCTCCCCATCCATTACGGCTTGAATATTGCCCACCTCTTGGTTTGTACGATGATCTTTTGCTAACGAATAGGGGTGAAACACATAGGAACGGATTTGACTCCCCCAGCCAATCTCAGCCTGTTCTCCTTGGATTTCGGCCAATTTTTTCTGGCGTTCTTCCAATTGTTTTTCTAGAATACGTGCTTTTAAGATCTTCATGGCCCTCTCTCTGTTTTTGATTTGCGACCGTTCCGATTGGCATGTCACCACAATATTGGTCGGCAAATGAGTAATACGAACCGCAGAATCCGTCGTGTTCACGTGCTGACCGCCTGCACCACTGGAACGGTACGTATCCACCTTCAAATCGTCTGACTTGATTTCCACGCCAACATCATCCGATATTTCTGGCATCACATTGGCCGACACAAACGAAGTATGGCGACGACCGGAGGAATCAAAGGGAGAGATACGGACCAAGCGATGAACCCCTTTTTCCGCTTTAAGGTACCCATAGGCGTTGCGACCAGAAATCAAGAGAGTAACACTTTTTACGCCTGCCTCTTCACCAGCGAGGTAGTCCAAGGTTTCTACCTTGAATCCCTGTTGTTCCGCCCAGCGCGTGTACATACGCAAGAGCATTTCTGCCCAGTCTTGCGACTCTGTTCCTCCGGCTCCAGGATGCAACTCCAAAATGGCATTATTACGGTCATATGGTTCATCGAGTAAGAGCTGAAGTTCAAAAGAATCCAAGCGGCTTTTCAGATTTTTTAGCGCTTCCACTGCATCGCCATGCAGAGACTCGTCTCCTTCTTCTGTCATCAAATCCAGAAGAACATCCACCTCTTCGTTCTCTTCCTCTAGCTCTTCCATGTGTTGAACCACATCTTTGAGCCCATTCACCTCTTGGATCACCTTTTGTGCAGCTGCTTGGTCATCCCAAAAACCAGGAGCTGTCATTTCTTTTTCAAGTTCGTCAATCCGCTCTTTCTTCTGATCGAGGTCAAAGAGACCCCCTGATATCCGCCAAACGCTTGGCTGTATTTTCACTTTCTTGTCGTATTTCGTGGATCTCCATGCTTATTCACTCCATCATTTATCATTCGTGTTGGCACAACAATTTTTGTATTTATTTCCACTTCCACAAGGGCAAGGTTCATTGCGCCCAACTTTATCATTACGACGAATCGGTTGTTTCTTTTTCTTTTCTTCCGTTGCATTTCCACCAGATGTAGCCGTCTGTTTCACTGCTACCTGCTCCCGCTTCAATTCTTCTCCTTCACGTATTTCGGATTGGAGAATGGTTTTCACCACTTCTTCTTGAATCTCAGCGACAAGTTGCTCAAACATCTCATATCCTTCAAATTGGTATTCACGTAGCGGGTTAATCTGTCCATAAGCACGCAAGTGAATCCCTTGTCGTAGATGTTCCATCGCATCAATATGATCCATCCATTTACGATCCACCGTCCGCAAAATGACCGTTTTGCTAAACTCTTGTAGACGCTCTACCCCAATTTGTTCCTGCCGCTCCTCATAATACCCTACTAACTGGTCATAAAGGTAATCAGCAATTTGAGACGGTTTTTCCATGTCTTCTAGATGATCTTCCTGAATGCGCTCAGCAGGCAATCCATTTGCCGTTACGTACTCCACTAATGGTTCCAAGTCCCATTCTTCCGGCATTTCCTCTTTAGGAATGTGCGCTTCTACTAAGTGGTTCAGGTACTCTTTCCCCATATGGAGGAAGATATCGCGCAGATCATCACTCATGATCACTTCACGGCGCTGCTTATAAATAATCTCGCGCTGTTGATTAAGAACATCATCATATTGCAAAACCCAGCGACGAGCATCAAAGTTGTTTCCTTCTACCTTTTTCTGTGCATTGGCCACCGCTTTGGTGAAAAAGCGGCCTTCAATCGGCTGATCATCTTCTAACCCCAACCGATCCATCATTGAACTGAGATTCTCCGAGCCAAAACGACGCATCAGTTCATCTTCAAAGGAGAGGAAAAACCGACTCGATCCGGGGTCACCTTGTCGACCGGAACGTCCACGCAACTGGTTATCAATACGCCGGCTTTCGTGACGTTCGGTCCCAATCACATGCAATCCACCCAATTGGTCAACACTTTCTCCCAAAACGATATCCGTTCCCCGTCCTGCCATGTTCGTCGCAATGGTGACCGCGTTCTTTTGCCCTGCTTGGGAGATGATTTCTGCCTCACGTTCGTGGTTCTTGGCGTTAAGTACTTGATGCTTAATGCCTTCCTTCTTGAGGAGATGAGAAATCTTTTCTGATTTCTCAATCGAGACAGTCCCCACCAGGATCGGTTGCCCTATCTGATGACGTTCTTTAATCTCTTCCACCACACTACGATATTTCGCATCTTCCGTCTTGTAGAGCACATCAGACATGTCCTGACGTATCATGGGTTTGTTTGTGGGAATTTGAACAACATCCATCCCATAGATTTTCCGAAATTCCTCTTCCTCTGTCTTGGCTGTCCCTGTCATACCAGACAGCTTGTCATACATGCGGAAGAAGTTCTGCAATGTAATCGTCGCCAGTGTCATGCTTTCCCGCTGTACCTGCAACCCTTCTTTGGCTTCGATCGCTTGATGAAGTCCATCCGAATAGCGTCTTCCAGTCATCATACGACCTGTAAACTCGTCCACAATCACGACGCCTTCATCATTTACCACATAATCATAGTCGCGGTTCATCACAACGTGAGCCTTCAGCGCTTGTTGTACATGGTGGTTCAGTGTAATATGTTTGGCATCATATAAGTTATCAATCCCAAAGAACGCTTCCACCTTGTCTACGCCTTCTTCTGTCAAGGATACCGCTTTCGTCTTTTCATCGATCGAATAATCTTCCTCCACGCGTAAACGCCGCACCATCTTATCCGCTGCATAATACAGATCTGTCGCTTTGTTTGCTTGTCCACTAATAATTAAAGGGGTACGTGCTTCATCTATCAAGATGCTATCTACTTCGTCAATGATGGCAAAATTGGTTCGTTGTGCAACCTGCTCCTGATAGAGGGCCATATTGTCCCGTAGATAATCAAAACCAAACTCATTATTGGTTCCAAAAGTGATATCTGCTTGGTAGGCTTCTTTCTTTTCTTCAGGAGACATTCCAGATAGGTTGAGCCCCACCGATAGGCCCAAAAATTCAAATACTTGTCCCATCCACTCCCGGTCACGCTTCGCTAAGTAGTCGTTTACTGTGATAACATGAACACCCTTACCAGATAACCCATTTAGATAGGCTGGCAAAGTAGACACCAAGGTTTTCCCTTCCCCGGTTCGCATCTCGGCAATTCGTCCTTGATGAAGGGCAACCCCACCTACCAATTGCACATGGAAATGTCGCATGCCCAGTACACGTTTGGCCGCTTCACGTACCACTGCAAATGCCTCCGGCAAAAGATCATCCAGCGTGCTCTCTTGTAATCGCTTTTTAAACTCTTCCGTCTTCGCTTTCAATTGTTCATCTGTCAGCTTGGAAATCTCCGGTTCCCATGCTTCTACTTCGTCAGCAATGCGATATAGCTTTCGCAACTGCCGCTCATTGGAATCCGGCATCCACTGCCTAATCAATTTAATCACTTGCGCGTCATCTCCTTTTCATATGGACGCTTATCGCTTCGCTAGTCGTACCATAGGCAACGAGGCTCTTATTCTCTAGTTTAACAAAAACAGAGGGACTTTTTCACTTCTAACAGAAAAACAGACAGAAATAGTGGGTGGAGATCTCTCCACCCACTATTTCTTTATTTATCATAGGCGCTCATTCACTCAGGCTCAATCAAACCGTAGCGACCATCCCGCCGTTTGTATACTACACTCATCTCATCATTCACCGCATTGGAGAAGACGAAGAAATTATGTCCAAGCATATTCATTTGCAAAATCGCTTCTTCTACATCCATCGGCTTAAAACTAAACCGCTTGGTTCGAACCACTTCAAATTGATCTTCTTCATCATCTTGGAGTGATTCTTCTCCATTTAAGCTAGTGCCGTTTCCATTCAACGGCGGAAGGTTGCTCGCATCTTGGCGGAATTTGCGGTTTACCTTGGTCTTGTACTTGCGAATTTGTCGTTCCAATTTTTCCTCTACTTTGCCAATGGATGTGTACATATCAGGAGTCGTCTCTTCCGCTCGTACCAACAATTGGGGAAACGGAATGGTGATTTCAACCTTATGATCTTCTCCAAACACACTCAACACGGCATGTACCTCAACATTTGGGGATGAATCGAAGTATTTCTCAAGTTGACCAATTTTTTTCTCCACAAATTGTTTTAAAGCATCGGTTACCTCAATGTTTTGTCCGCGAATGTGAAATTTCATAGAGCGAACCCTCCCTAGCATCATGATCATCTTTCTTATCTCGTATAACGTAAAAATCGCTGATATGTTTTCATGAACTATACAATTCTTTTACCACTTATTTATGCTTATTAAACCTTTCTATGCAGGAAAATAAAAATCCCCCCGAATGGAGGGATTGTTTTATCTTGTGTTGCCATTTTAGCCAAGTTTGGTTACATTCGCTGCTTGTGGTCCACGCGCGCCGTCCACAATTTCAAACTCTACGCTTTGTCCTTCTTCTAAGGTTTTAAAACCCTCATCTTGAATAGCGGAGTAGTGAACGAATACATCGTCTCCTCCTTCGCGCTCGATAAAACCATAACCTTTTTCTGCATTGAACCACTTAACGTTTCCTTGCATATCATACAACCCTTTCATATAAAAAATATTGATTTTGCTTCTAGTAGAGACTAGAGCAATCAGGGTACTGGATACCCTCGCTAACACCTATATTTTTTAGGTGTTAGCTGTTCCTTGCTATCAAAAGAAAGGAGACGTTCCTCTTGACGCGTGGAACCATTCGCCTTCCATAACCTACGATAGATTCTACCACCGTAAAGATATTGAAGGTGCTTTTACCAATGGTATATTCATCCCATTGTCTAAAATGGGAGATTGCTACACCAAATTGGTTAAAGTCACTATATCATTTGAAATTAGGGAAGTCAATGAGTGGTTCCTGCACGTATCCATACGAACGAAGTATGGTTGAGCAACCGGTGTTTGATAGCCTCATTCCAACAAAATGCATCTTCAACTCCTAGAGAACTTTACTTAAAAAACTTTTCGTTCTCTTTTCCTGGGGGGATTGAAATAGTTTATCAGGAGGAGCCTCCTCCACAATCTCTCCATCATCCATAAATAAAACACGCTGACAAACTTCACGAGCAAATCCCATTTCATGGGTAACAACCACCATCGTCATGCCCTCTTCTGCTAGCTCACGCATCACGGCAAGCACTTCACCCACCATCTCCGGATCGAGAGCGGAGGTTGGCTCATCAAAGAGCATAATGCGTGGCTCCATCGCTAATGCACGAGCAATCGCAACACGTTGCATCTGCCCTCCGGAAAGCTGCTCTGGATAGCTTTGCGCCTTCTCTTCCAGCCCAACTTTAGCTAACAACTGGTAAGCTTTATCTTCTGCCTCTTGCTTTGTCTTCTTATGAACCTTTATAGGCGCAAGGGTAATATTATCGATCACCCGCTTATGGGGGAATAAATTAAACTGCTGAAACACCATTCCCACCTCTGTACGCACGCGATCGATATCCGTTTCTGGATCGGTAAGATGATGTCCACCGATCATGATGGTGCCACTAGTGACCGGCTCCAAAAGGTTTAAGCAACGTAGAAAGGTGCTTTTACCTGATCCACTCGGACCAATAACACTGATCACTTCCCTTTCTGCCACCGATGTGCTTATTCCTTTTAACACCTCTAGATTACCAAATTGTTTATACAGGTCCCTCACTTGAATCATTTTCATCTATCCGCCTCCTCTCCATTTCCCCTCCCATTGGAGGTTTTTCATCCGGTTTTTCACTCTACTCTAACCCGTAGTACGTACGCGCTTCTCCAGATAAAAAACCAGGCGGGAAAGAAGATACGTAAGGAAGAGGTAGAGAATAGCTCCCAATATATAAGGCGGGAAGCGGACAAATGTACTTTTTGCAACACTAAAAGCACCATAAGTAATATCATTAACAGCAATGATTGCAAGGAGAGAGGAGTCTTTTAAGAGAGCAATAAACTCATTTCCTAATGGGGGAAGCATCCGTTTGAAGGCCTGTGGTAGAATCACTTCTCGCATCGCCGTCCCATAGCTCATTCCTAGAGAGCGAGCGGCTTCCATTTGTCCTTTTTCTATTGACTGGATACCCCCTCGAAAAATCTCCGCAATATAGGCTGCTGCATTTAATGATAAGGCGACGAAGCCTGAGAAAAGGGCTCCAGGTGCTTCCGAGAACTGAAGCAGATCGATCGCAACTGCTGGAATAATTACAAAATGAATAAACAAGATTTGTAGCATCAAAGGAGTTCCACGGAACAGATCGATATAAAGGGTGGCCAATATAGAGACGAGTTTGTTTCGCGATATTTTCATCAGCCCAAAGATCAATCCCAACATCGTTCCAAACGTGATCCCAACGATCGTGAGCAGCGCACTATTCACAATACCTAGTATGAAAAAATCACGGTACTCCCACAATATTTCCCAATTCCACGCCATAGTTGTCACTTCCTTCTTTCGTCCTACTCAGGACATCTGCTCTAGTGGCCTGTCCATTGGTCTGCGAAAAAAGAGGAAACGGTCAGCCTGGCTACCGTCTCCTTACTACTCGTATTCATCCTACTCAGCCGCACCAAAATATTTTTCAAAAATTTCATCATAAGTCCCGTTCTCTTTAATTTCTTTTAACCCTTTATCTATTTTTTCCAACATCTCTTCATTGCCTTTCTTCACCATCATCCCGTATTGCTCTGCCTCAAAGTGCGTATCTTCGATTTTTTTGAATCTATCTTCCGGAAGGGTTTTAATGTATTCCAATACGACAGCATTGTCGGCTACTACTGCATCCACGCGTCCATTGACCAAGTCATCCATCGCAGCGGGAGTATCATCGTAACCTTTTAGTCCTTCATAGGTCTTCCCATAAGCATCTTTCACTGCTGCTTCTCCAGTAGTCCCCGATTGTACTCCAATCGTCTTCCCCTCTAAATCAGCAAAAGAATTGATCTCTGAGTCTTCAGGAACGAGGATAAATTGCTTAGCATCAAAATAAGGATCAGAAAAATCATATAGCTCTTGTCGCTCCGGTGTGATCGTAATGGCTGAGATGGCAGCATCTACATTGCCATTCTCAATGGCTTCAAATAAAGGATCCCAACCCGTATGCTTCATTTCTACTTCTGCTTCATTCGCTTCAGCCACGGCTTGTATGATCTCTACGTCAAACCCCGTAATTTCTCCGGAGCCTTCCCGCTTTTCAAAAGGGGGATAAGCCGCATCCGTGGCAATCACCCACTTCTCATTCTCATCTCCTGTTGCATCTCCCCCCTCCTCTGCATTTTCGCCTGAATTACAAGCGACTAACAGCAAGCTCAGTACACCTAAAATAGAGAGCCACGAGATTACTTGTTTTCGCATTTCTTTATACCTCCCTTATTTTTCTAAAAACTATCAGTCTTTAAACATATATATTTTATTTATTCTCACTCCTTGTGGGAAATTCCTGCAAGAAGGAGCAATTGCACACTTCGCTCTCACTTAAAGCCATGCAGAATCACGATTTCTTCTCTGCAAAAAATAAAGGGTTACACTCCCTTTCCGAAGCGTAACCCTCACGTATGCTTACCATTGCTTTAGAAAACTTTTCACCCTTTTGTTGGAAGGGAAAAAATCGATCTATTCTTCTTCGTACCTTTGTTTCTACGTTTATTTATTGACTGCTTCTTTTAATTGTTTTCCAGGTTTAAAGGACGGGATACGGCTAGCTTGAATCTGAATCGCCTCACCTGTCTGCGGGTTTCTTCCTTGACGGGCAGCACGTTCGCGTACTTCAAAATTTCCAAAACCGATAAGGGAAACTTTTTCTCCACTCTGAAGTGCATCTGCAATCGCATTTAGTACTTCTTCCACATACCGATTCGCTTCTTTTTTCGTGGTATCCGTCGCTTCTGCTACTCTCTCAACCAATTCACTCTTGTTCATTCGAATTGTCCTCCTTAAAAGATTTACCTGCTTTCATTCCTTTCTTGCCGGTTATTCTGCCTTTTATACTCTTTCCACAAGAAGAATAGATTGTGAGGTAGCGGTAGAAAGGGAATCATACAGAAGTCGATGAGGAATATGCTTGTTGACTAGCGGAAGTAAGGAGCTACTTTTTGCAGACTTCGCTCCGTCAAACTAACCATCGACAGGGTACGAACAGCTCCTTTTTCATTGATTGGAATGGCCTTGATGCTCTTTTGTTGCAACTCTTTGATCAGTGTTTCCGGAAGTACCGTCACCCCAATCCCCGTGCGTACATACCCCAAAATACTCTCTCCATATGACGACTCTAACTGAACCTCTAATTTCTTCCCCAGTGAGGAGAAGATTCGATCAAGAAAGTAACGCATATCGCATCCAGTCGGATAAACGACAAAAGACTGTTCAAGCAAGTCATCATAACTGACCGATACCTGACAGGATAAAGGGTGGTCGCGCGGAACAACTAAGTAGAGCGGTTCGGTAAACAGGGGCTCCGAGTAGAAAAGCTTTGTTGTTTGTTGCAACTCTACAAAAGCGACATCGATTCTTTTGTTCTCTAATTCTTCTAGTATAGAAGCAGAGTTATCGTTTACATGTATGGTTGTAGAAAAGGGCATATCCAACAACTTAGCTGGTAAATAATACGAAGCCAAACTCGGCAAGCACCCTAATTGCACTACTTTATCCTGGTCAAGCAGTTGCAGGTCTACTTGAAGCTGATCCCACTCCCTGAGGACCCTGTCCAATCGCTCGTATGTTAAGTGACCCGCTGCCGTCAGGACCACCCCTTGAGACGATCGTTGAAAAAGCTCATATCCCAAAGCCGATTCCAAGCCTCTCATCTGTTTGCTCAATGCTGGTTGCGATAAATTCCGTTTCTCACTTGCCTTGGAAAAACTCTTCTCTTTCGCCGCCAACAAGAAGGATTGAACCCAGTCCATATTCATTTCTGTTTCCTCCATAACAATCCGTTATACCCTCTCTAAAAAAGAGGTAATTCCTTGTCAACCATCTCTCTGGTACGCTCAAGATATCAAAAGGAGGTAAGTTAAATGAAAAGAGCCTTACTGGTCATTGATGTACAAAATGAGTTCTTCGCTGGAGCTTATAAAGTAACCTATCCCTCAAACAGCCTAGATAACATCCTGCTGGCGATGGATACTGCACAAGAACAGGGAATTCCCATCTTTTTGATTCAACACACCAATCGTTCTCCTTCCGAACATTTTCAAAGAGAGACGCCCTCATGGCAACTCCATTCATCTATTCAAGAGAAGCATTATGATCATTATATCGAAAAGAACTTCCCAGGCACCTTTACTCAAACAACATTGCAATCGCTCCTGGAGGAACAAGAGGTGGATACCCTCGTCATCACAGGTTATGAAACCAATTTATGTTGTGATACCACCGCCCGTCAAGCCAAACACCTCGGTTACCAACTTGAATTTTTGTCTGATGCTACCGGCACCTTGGATCATGAAAATCACGTCGGTCACGTTACAGCACAAGATTTACACCGAGCCATCCTGATCAATCAAGCCGCTTACTTCAGTCGCGTGATGACGACACAAGATTGGCAGGAGAAGGTAGAAAAAGAAAGCAAGCAACGCTAGCTAAAAACTGACGATAGAGAGATTCCTCTAATCTTCTTCACCTCAAAGAGAATGCTATGGAAATGTGCCCATTCTCTTCGGTCCACGGTGAGGAGAGAGGCAATCTCTTTTCTTTTATAATCAAACGCCTTCGCTTCATCGTTCGTTGATTTGTTTACTCTTAATCCATCATTCCCTTAGGTAAATACTTACTTGTTGTTCACCTTGCAAAAGTAATGGCTACTACGCTCCTCGCGCCACTTTCTATTAATACCTTAGCACACGCATGTAATGTCGTTCCTGTTGTGTAGACATCATCAACCACTACGACCCTCTTTCCTCTCAGTCTTTCTACTCCATTTCTTCCCCCTTCCAACTCTCCATTTAGCTCAAATGCACCTCTCAAGGCAAGAAGCCTGGTTTCGCGCGAACGTTTGCTTTGCGCCTCTTCAAAACGAGTACGCTTTAGCAGGGAGAAGAGGGGGAGATGACACTTTCGTCCCACTACTTTAGCCAATAATTCCGCCTGGTTAAATCCACGTTCATGTAATCGGCTTGGATGAAGCGGTACAAAAGTGACCATGTCTACCGTTCTATACTCCCTTTTCACCACATCTGCCATCATTTTACCTAGTGGTTCTGCCCAATACGTTCGTCCACAAAACTTATAGAGACGTAAAACCTCCTTCGCCCATTCTTGATACTGCACCACACTTCGATTAACGATCTTTTTCTGATCGGGAAGTCTCCTTTTACAATCAAGACACGGAGAAGATTCCTTTTGCGAACGACCACACCAGTGGCAAACAGGGTCCTTAATACGCATCATCTCCTTCTGACACGCGTAACAGATTTGTTCCCAGATTGGAGAAAATGAGTAACCTGATACCGACATCGAACAAAACCAACAACAGCGACCTGAGGAAAAGAGCGCACCCCATTTTTTACTCATCTTCCTTTTGCCCCTTCGGCACAAGCAATCCTCCCTGTTGCTGTGCCAACTGATTTAGATTCCGAATGGTTCGGATGGTGCGTCGCTGATCTTCGCTATTCTCTGCGGCGAGAAAATGAACTTCACCCCATTGATACTCGGGAGATCGCCCTACACGACCAGCAATTTGCATGAGCGAACGCCAATCAAATACGAGGTGATCCGCCCCCATTACAAGTACATGTGCACGAGGAACGGTTACCCCCCGTTCTAAGATGGTGGTGGTTACTAAAAATCGCACCTTTCCCTCGCGAAAAAGACGTACCTTCTCTTCCCTGCGTGCATCTGTGGCATGTGTCGACTCCACTCCTAGTGCGTCCACACTTTCTTCCTTCTGTAGCCAGGTAAGAGTCATATCAAGATCACTCACTCGGGGGACAAAAATCATGCCCTGACCCGCTGTATCCTTCACCTGTTGCAAAAAGGAAGCCAGCGCGCCTATTTGTTTTTTCTTTTTCAATTTGCGCCATAGAAATCGCTCTCGATGAAGATGAGGAAGCGGAAGTGGAAAACGATGATAACGCATGGGCAAAAAAGTGGATGTCACTTCTCCACGACGAGCGCGCCGTTGCCAGCGAGGAAGAGGAGTGGCGGTCAGATAAATGATTTTCCCTTCTTTTTCTGTGGCGGTTGCCATTGCCTTCTCGTACATCATTTTTTCATCTAGAGGAAACGCATCTGCTTCGTCTAATATCGTAAGAGCAAATTCTCGCCAAAAACGACAGGACTGTTGAACGGTACTGACGTAGAGCTCTCCTTGTTTCCAAAATTCCCGACTACCGGCACATAAGCGTATGATTTCGGTCTGAGGAAAGTACTGATGAAGTCGGGTATACAGTTCATTTACCACATCCAATCGCGGAGTCGTCCACAACACTCTGCCTCCTCTACAGAGGACTCGATAAACAGTTGAAAGTAATATCTCCGTCTTCCCAGATCCCGGAACTGCCCATATCAACAACTCTCGACAGTGCTTGTCCTGTAGAAAGTGAAGAGAGTCCCTTACAACTTTCTCTTGACCGGCACTCCATTGAGGGGGTAAAAAAACAACTTCTCTTTGCTTCTCTCCCTCACTTGAATCAAGATGGCCTACTGTGCTTCGTGGCATAAAACGAAAGAGTAGCTGACAGGAAGAACTCCTCCCCATATGTAGACAGGCATCACACCAGCAACACTTATC
The DNA here is from genome assembly GCF_059818345.1 of Mechercharimyces mesophilus. Lineage (NCBI taxonomy): Bacteria > Bacillati > Bacillota > Bacilli > Caryophanales > Thermoactinomycetaceae > Mechercharimyces > Mechercharimyces mesophilus. Next base: position 184,528 of record NZ_JCBAPH010000002.1, read on the forward strand.
TTCGCAAGATACACACCAGCTAATTCGCAGGTCTTTCCCGCTATTTTGACAACGGTTACAGTGCGAACTGGACCCTGAATCCGTATAGGTAACCGCCGGTAGAAGCTGTACTCGACCTGCGCGATAAAGAAGTTGGAGCGACTTCTTCCAGTTTACGGGTTCTATTGTTGAGTGGAGGTCGTTTTGTGCAGTTTGAAGCTCTTTCCACAATAGAGAGCGCCCACTTAACCCCTCCCAAAGGGGAAGGACAAACTTCTTTTCTTTCTGCCACAAGGAAGTCGAACAAAACTGCTTTACATCCATCTGCTTCGGCTCCATGGTCAAATTTTTATGGGCAGTAGAAGCTTGTCCCAATGAAAGGTAGGAAACGACATCGATTATTTTCTCTTGCCGTTCTCGCCAAAATTGTTCATCCACTTCCAAATCAATGGTTAGCCAATCCTTATGTAGTTCTCCCTTTGTACGGTAAACAAAGATCGACATGACGCTCTCCCTTTCACTCAAAAGTTGCTGGATGCGGGAAGAAATCTCCCTCCCGCATCTCCCTTCCACTACTGCGTACAAAGAGGGGGAGTGGGACGTTCATGCTTCGATTCACGCAAGTCCATCACCACTGTCTGTTTCTCTGTCTTTCTCTCTTCTATAATCTGTTCCACTTCTTTACTGGCTGATTGATATTCCTCTAAAATCCGAAAGGATAAGGACGGATAATAATGATGTAATTTTCTGATAACAGAGAGGGCGGGTCCACTGGGTCCTTTATGCACACAGGTCACCCAACTCTCCTTCCCTTTGAGGCGGTTCATCGCATAAAAGGAACGAACCATCCATTCAACTGAGCTTTGACCATCATCTGTAATTAATACTAGATGATCAGCAGTCTGCTTCTCTATTTTAAACCAACAGAGCTGAGAAAGAGTAAGCAGTAGTTCCATCAAACCATACATGGCCAACAATCCAACTACCCACTGCTCCATTCGATCTCCCTCCTTTCTCCCAGTATATGCATAAGAAAGGGAGAGAGTTCACTACAAGCAAAATTGAAAAACCCGGCTTTCACATAGGAAAACCGGGTTTTTCTTACTCCATAAGCTCCTTGGCGGCTTGACGAAGCACTTCTGCTTTGTCAGTCTGTTCCCAAGGTAAGGAGATATCTGTACGACCAAAATGTCCATAAGCAGCTGTTTGCTTGTAGATCGGTTGTTTTAATTGTAAATCACGGATAATGGCGGCCGGTCGCAGATCGAAATGATCACGAATCAATTGAACCATCAACTTTTCGTCTAATTGATAGGTACCAAAGGTATCAATGCGAATCGAGACAGGGTCGGCTACACCAATCGCATACGCTAACTGAACTTCACACTGTTCTGCAAGACCTGCAGCAATGATGTTTTTGGCGACATAACGAGCCGCATAAGCTGCCGAACGATCGACTTTGGTTGGATCTTTCCCTGAGAAAGCCCCTCCACCGTGACGAGCATATCCACCGTATGTGTCCACAATAATCTTGCGTCCCGTTAGACCAGCATCTCCCATCGGCCCACCGATCACAAAACGTCCTGTCGGGTTGATGTAATACTTGGTCTCCTTATCCAACATGTTTTCTGGTACCACGGGAGCAATAACTTCTTTCATAATGTCTTTTTGCACTTGCTCCAGCGTTACTTCTTCTGCATGTTGCGTAGACAACACAATGGCATCGATACGAATGGGTTTGTCACCTTCGTATTCCACCGTTACTTGGGTTTTTCCATCGGGACGTAAGTAAGGCAGTGTGCCATCCACACGCGTTTCGTGTAATTTACGCGATAAACGATGGGCTAATGAAATCGGTAGAGGCATGAGCTCAGGCGTTTCATTACAAGCGTAGCCGAACATAATCCCTTGATCACCGGCACCAATCGCTTCCAATTCGTTTTCGGTATAGGTACCTTCTCGTTTTTCCAGCGCTTCGTCCACACCCGCCGCAATATCGGAGGACTGCTCGTCAATCGAGGTAAGAACCGCACACGTAGCAGCATCAAAGCCAAATTTGGCCCTCGTATACCCTATATCTTGAATCGTTTCACGAACGATCTTTGGAATATCAACATAACAATTCGTTGAAATTTCACCTGCCACTAACACCAAACCTGTTGTGACAGTGGTTTCACAGGCAACTCGCCCATTCGGATCCTTCTCTAGAATAGCATCCAGAATGGCGTCCGACACTTGGTCACACACTTTGTCAGGATGTCCCGCAGTGACCGACTCGGATGTAAAAAGATGGCGTTGCTTAGATGACATCGTGATTCCCCCTTCCTAATCCATCTAAGATGATACAGGGATCTTTCGATCCCGACCATTCAGGTATTCGCACCATCGTCGAATGAACATCGATAGAAATTACAATACATGAATCGCACGCAGAATGCAATCAGCAACATTTCCACTCTTCTACGATTTATCAAGGTCCTGCGCTCTTTAGCCACAAGTGATACAAGCCACCTATTGTCTCCTCGAGAGGACGAACCCGTACATGGTATTTCCCCGGTGACAATCGATAATGAATTTCTTCCTGCTCTTCCTGTGGCCAAACCCACTGTTTTCTCACATGCAAGCCTTCCTCATACAAAATCACTTCAAGAGAAGTTTTTTGCTCTCCAGAGAAGTGAAGTTCCCCCATTTGGTAAGCCGGAATCTCGATTTGATACCAATCGGTATCGAAGGCGCGATCGATTTGACCATCAGCTTCTTCTCCAGCATGTAAGTTTGTCGCCTGATAACTAAAGTTATTTGGCTCATTATCATCAGCAGATGTCGGCTCATACTCAATGAGAATGTGGTAACTCCCCGTAACCTGATTGGAACCATAGTCAGTCACGCGAACATATAACACCTCATCTACTTGCTCAAGCAGAATGGATTCCTCTCTTCCATAGGAAGCGTCATCTACTTTGATTCCTTTTTCTCCTCCCTCTCGTTGCACATACATCACGGGGTCGGCACGGGGAGTATCTACGGTTGTTTTGATCTTCAGGTTTCCTTCGTCGGGGACCTTTATTTGGAACCAGTCCACATCGTGCTGTTTATGAAAGGAGCCCTCCAAAACGGTTTGGGAATCCTCTATCTCTACTTGATACGCCGACCATTGATAATCATTGTTTTCATAAGAGTCAGGAGTGGGTTGAAAGAAGTTGGTCAACGTATAAGGAGTTTGGCGCTCTTCCAGAGAAACAACTTCAATCCACACCGTACCTGCTTGAACCGTAGCATAAACGTCTCTTTTCGATTCCACACGATAAGATTGCGGGGTTTCCTCAGCAATGTACACCTGAACTTGAGAGATTGCTGGACTAATATGATTAAGGGATAGTTTTAATGTCCCGTTGTGCGGAATATCCAAACGATACCAATCGGAATCAGTCTCTCCATCCAATACAGCACTTAGTTGTTGATCAAGTGAAATAGGCATGGCAATGGATTTTTCGTTATTTGGCTCAAATATATCATCTTCTAATGTTTTCCAAAGAGATTCTTTCACGTTTACTTTCCCAAAACCATATTTCTGATCCCAGCGCTCATCCATAGGAGGTACCGCTGTCTGTCGAATGAGGTTGCGCACATTTTCTGGCGACCATTCTGGATACACTTTTAAAATGAGCGCAGCACTGGCCGCTACTTGTGGAGCCGCAAAGGAAGTTCCAGAATTGTATCTATAGGTCCCATCCAAATCCGTTGACCAAACTTTTTCTCCAGGTGCTACAACGTCAATCCCAAACCCTTGGTTAGAGCTGATCTCATGTTGACCTCTTTGATTAATCGAGCCGACTCCCAGCACTGTCGGCAGAGCAGCAGGATAGTAAAGGGGTTCATTGTAGAGAATATTCTCGTGGTCATACATCGCGTTCCCCGCGGCTCCAACTACCACCACTCCCTCCTTCTCTGCTGATTCACATGCGTCTGCAATGGTATCAGAATAGGTCCAACTTCCCTGGGAGAGCACAACCACATCTACTTTCCTCTCTACCGCTTTGCGTATCCCTTCTGCTGTATGAAAGACATCGCCATCGTCTCCCTGGTCCATTACTTTGATTGGCATAATGTGAAAAGACCCTTTATAAGGGTCATTTTCAGCTTTACCGCGCCAAACCGAAGCAATCACGCCTGCTACATGCGTTCCATGGCCCATTTCATCTTGTGTGGATTGTCCAGGTGATTTCACGTTCACTCCTGGAACCAAGTACGGCTTCAAGTCAGGGTGTTCCACATCCACACCCGTATCCACCACCGCTACTGTCACCTCTTGCTTATAGCGCGCATCATGACCCAAGTATTTATAGGGATGTTCTGCCTCGATCTCATCGATAAAGTAGTCTTTCTTATTCCCTATCTCCCTTGTCTTCTTTTCATCCTCCTCTACCTTATATTTATGGTTTCGTTCCAGAAAAGCGACACCACGATGAGCCGACCATCGCTTCACCCAGCTTTCCTCATCAATTTCTTTATGCAAGCTGACCAATAAGGTTTGCGAGTCACCGCCTACCGGTTGCTGATTCAACACATCGACTGTTTTCAGAAAACTAGGGTCCACCCTCCCTTCCCATTTAATCACCCATTGCGACCCTTCATATGACTTTAGAGGGACCGAAGGGGAGTCCCTATTTTCCGTAACCAATTCAGGAGATAAAATCATGCCCAACACTGCCATTGAAAGAATAAGAGCGAATGCGAACTTTCGCTTATTTGAAATCATCATACCCTAATTATACCTACGCACCATATTGAATACAACGACCTTGAACAAGCATTCAGATAATGATACTATTACCTGAGTAAATAACGTCGATTACCGAATCGTGTAAGGGGATTCTTCTATGAATAAAATTGACCAATCGCGTATCGATCGCGTAAAAAAATTAAAGCGCCGCAAACGGATTATCCGCTATAGCTCAATCGTCCTCCTCTTGATCATCGCCACAGCCGGATATTATGGCTGGGCATTCGTCAGCGCCATGAATAAAACCGTTCAAGAACTAGATCGAGATGATTCACATCTTAGCGAAAAAAGTAAAGAGATGGAGGAACCATTTACCGTTCTTTTATTAGGAGCAGATGTCAAAGAAACAGATAAAAATTGGCGTCCAGATGTGCTCATGCTTATCTCTGTCAATCCACAGGAAAAGTCTATGAAAACGTTGAGCATTCCGCGTGATACACTCGCCCAAATCGCCAGCACCAATGGCCGAGATAAGATAAACTCAGCCGCTTCCTATGGATTACAAAAGAATGTAGACCCTATTACGAATACAATCGAAACGGTCGAAAATTACTTAAACATCCCTATATATAATTATGCTTTTATCAACTTCCAAGGATTCGAAGACGTAGTAGATGAATTAGGGGGAGTTGATGTTGTCCCTACTCTATCATTTGACATTAAACAGTTCGGTAAAACACTCTCTTATACAGAAGGGGAGCAAATGCACCTCGATGGAGAGGAAGCGCTTGCCTATGTTCGAATGCGTAAACAAGATCCTGATGGGGATGCGGGAAGAAACAGGCGACAGCAAGAGGTTCTAGACCAACTTACAAGCGAAGTATCCTCTTTTAAGAACTTGTCGAAAATAGATAATATCATCGATACTTTGGGAAATAATTTTCAAATGGATGTGCAGTTGACGAAACTTCCAAAATTAAAGGATGTTTATAGTTCGATCCCTGCAGAAAATAAAGAAACGATTGTATTGGAAGGCGAAAATAAAAGAATGAGTCTGTATAATGGAGCACCCTCTATCTGGTACTACGTCGTTACAGAAGAGGAACAACAACGAGTGAGTGATATTTTCCGCTCTCATCTGAATGAAGACCCGGAAACATTAAATGGAGAGCCCAAGGAAACGGAAAACGAAAGTGAATCTGACTCTGACTCACTGGACTCCTCCGACACCGACGCCTCTACCACTACAGAGAGTAACCCATCCTACTAATATCTTTCTTAATTCTCTAGAAGCCGACTCATGCTAGTCGGCTTCTTTTTATCATAAGGAGTGGCAACTGAGTTGAAAAAAAACTTTTCCTACAAGACCATCAAAGGGAACGGGGAAACTGAACTTTTTGTGCAAAAATCTCGTTTTATCGGATATACTCACCACGCACGCACAGAAGAAGAGGCAATCCAATTTATCAATGACATCAGAAAACAGCATTGGAATGCAAATCACAATTGTTTCGCTTACTATCTCACGAATGAAGGAGAAGGGCCCGAGGTACAAAAGGCATCTGATGATGGAGAGCCTTCTGGCACTGCTGGTAAGCCCATCCTTGATGTGATTCACGCGCATCAACTCTGGGATACGGTCATCGTCGTTACGCGTTACTTCGGTGGCATCAAATTGGGCGCCTCCGGCCTTATCCGTGCTTATGGACAAGCCGCCAGCCATGCGGTAAAGGAAACAGGAATCCGTCAGTACGGGCTTCATCGCTCCCTTCAGGTTACGGTCCCCTACAATCACATGGGGAAAGTAGAGTACGAATTACGCAATGCTCTCAATCATCTTCCATCCCCTCGCTTTTCTGATACGGTTACCTGGGACCTATGGGTACCTTGCGGAGAAGAAGATAACTTATGTAACCGCATCGCTGAGCAAACCAATGGGCAGGCTTCTATTCATATAGGTGCGGTTTCATATCGTGAAGTAATGGACTCATAATCTTTACCTAAATCCACATGCTAAGGAAAGAAGAATAGAGAAAGGAGACACTTGATTGAGTCGCGATAAAGATTATCCATCTCGCATTGATCAAATGAAAAAAAAGAAACGTCGCCGGTGGATCATCACTACATTTTCCTTGCTTTTTACCGCCGTTCTCCTCTTCTCTCTCTACCACCTCTATCTCCTTTACAACGCGATTGACCAAACCCATGACCCTCTATGGGAGAAATCGGAGCTACGCGAAGAGCAAGTAACCATCGAAGAAGACCCGTTCACCGTATTGCTCCTTGGAAAAGACCGTGCCGCAGGATTAGCAGATGTGATTCTGCTTGCTTCCATTAACCCAGACGATCAATCGATGAAAATGCTGAGTATCCCCCGCGATACTTTGGTCGAGATCGCCAACACCAACGGTTATCAAGACAAAATCAATTCAGCTGTTACCTACGGAGTAGAAGATCTCTCTGATGACAGTGCCCGTACCAAAAATGTAGTAGAGACGGTGGAACAATACCTTCATGTACCCATTGATTATTATGCCTCCGTTAACTTCCAGGGCTTTGTAGATACTGTCGATGCCCTCGGTGGTGTGGAGATCAAGCCACTTCTCTCCTTTAGTATCAATCAGTTTGGTACCACCCATACCTTTGTTGAGGGAGAGAGTACTCACTTAAGTGGAGAAGAAGCACTAGCGTACGTGCGCATGCGTAAAAAAGACCCAGAAGGGGACGCTGGACGAAACAAAAGACAACGTCAAGTTATCGACCAAATCATTCACGATTTATCAAAGTTGGAGAATGTGACGAAAGTAGACGACTTGCTGGAGAGCGTTGGAGATAATTTACGTACGCAGTTCACACCCAGCGAGCTTCCCGATATGCAGGCAATCTATCAATCCATCCCTGAATCCAATAAAGAAACCATCCAGTTAGATGGTGTGAATAAAAGGGTCCAGCTACCAGGCAAATCAGCGGCTTATGATTATTTCCTCGTAACAGATGAGGAAAGACAGCGCGTCAGCGATCTGTTGCGTAACCACCTCAACCTCTCTACAGAAACCGTTGATGATGAAGAAACTCAGGAGTAAGATCAAAGAAAAAGGATGGGGTAACCCTGTAGATTGCCCCATCCTTTTCAGAATGAATAACGCCTTCTCTTTGCTAATCCTTCAAAACATTCAACCTCGCTTGATCGCGTGGAACCTCGCATTGAAAAAGAAGCTTCTTAGAAGGTTCTTTCTTCGATTGAACCGCTTCCACACCATATGCCGACCAGGTTGCTTTGTTGTGCGTTACTTCTAAAATACAGTAGCCATGCTTCGTACTATCAAACCACTTGATCCATGGATTAGCGGAGTAGATGGCTCCTCCCACGATTTTGTCCACAATAAAACGAATGATCTTATCCAGCGAGAAGAAATCTAAACCAAATGCATTGTCGCGCCCTTCTTTTTGGGCTCGTTTGAGCTCATTTTTCATCTCTTGCTCAATCTCTTTTTTCATCGTGGGTTGAGTTAAAATTTCCTCAATAACTCCGATGGGAATAGGGCTGGATACAGGAGAGCGCCTCACTGAGCTCTTTTTCCCAGCAATAAACTGATACAGTCCATTCCAACTGGGTAAGATGAACTTCACAATATCTTCTATGTTATAAGAAGTTACAGACCCCACCATAAATTCGATGCCAACCGCTTCTTCATCGGAATGGCGATCATAGTCCTCCTGGATGAGCCCTGCTTCATAGGTATGCAAGTCCCCTGTAATGGTGATCCAATTCTTTACCCCAGCGCGTTTCAATTCAGAGGTGATGTATTCACGCTCACTACTGTAACCATCCCATGCATCCAGGTTTAAGTATCTACCCAATAATTTAAGTGGCGTAAACTGCACTTCATTCGCCCAAACCTTCCATACGCTAGGCGAGCTTATCATTCTTTCTAAAAACCAATCCCGTTGGTTGCACAGGTCATTACCCAACATCGACTGATCGTCCGCAAACATTTGATCACAGCCACGCGTGAAGTGAATATCCAACAAGTCGGAACCGCAAGGTGGCGCGCTGCGAAAGAGCCGTTGGTCCGTCATAACAAGCTCCAAGAGATTTCCTATTTGTACGGAACGATAGATGCGGAATTGCGTATAATCTCTGTTCACTTCAAAGGTCACACGTGCAGGAGTATATTCGAACCAAGCTTGGTTCGCAACCTGTCGACGAAGGGGATCGGATGATGATTGATCGTCAGGAGCTACCGCTGGAAAAAACGAATTATTAGCAAATTCATGATCATCCCATATTGTGATCATAGCGTGTTGCTCGTGTGCTTTTTGCAAATCTGCGTCCGCCTTCATGGTCTTGTAGATCGTACGATAATCGTCAATTGTAAATGCTTTTTCTTTTCCACTAGGAAGTTGGATCCGTCGATCAGGTAAAGGATTTTGATAGGAAGAGTCATTTACTGATTCATAGATGTAATCCCCCAGATGGACGATAAAATCCAACTCTTCTTCTGCAATCATACGGTAAGGATAGTAATAGCCACTGGTGTAGTCTTGGCAGCTTACATAGGCAAATTTTACGGAAGAGACGGAAGTTCCATGGGGGGGAAGCGTTTTGAAACGGCCCGTCTGGCTTACATGTCCATCTCGGGTAATAAACCGATAGTAATAGGTTTGATTTGAAGAAAGGTGTCCATCCAGATCGATCTTAACGACGTTGTCAAAGTCTGCCCAGATCGGAGTATAACAATAAAAGTCTATTTGATCGAAGGTTGACGTTGTCGCAACTTCTACCATGATAAACTGTCCCTCTTCGATCGCTTGACGTATGGACTGCGAGGGGGGAGAAGCAGCTTGGTCCAGCCATTGCACCAATTCTGGGTCAAACTCCTGATCTGTTAACCCTTCCGCTATTCTAGGATCTACCCTTGTCCACAAGACCGCCCCCGTTGGACTCGGATCACCAGCAGCTACTGACTGCTCGTAGCCAACCCCGACTTCAAAGTTGGGTTGAAATTGGGGAAGGTCGAAGGTAGACCCTCCCTTTTGTTGCGTCTCCGCCCACACTTTTGTCAATAATCCACCACCTACACTCTGCGCCACCACGATCGCCGATCCCGTTAATAATGATTTCAAAAAAACCCTTCGTCCACTATTCACCTGAGTATTTTTCATGCTTTCATCCCCCCTATTCTTTTCATAATAATACTATCAAACTATTATGAACACCTTCTAAACATCTCACAAACGAATCGTTATAGTTCTAATAAATTTATGAGAAAGAGGAGAACCTCTAAGGCTCTCCTCTTCTCAACGTGATTAATCCTTGATAACATTAACCTTTGCTTGGTCACGCGGAACTTCACATTGGAACAGTAGTTTCTTCTTGTCCCCATCTTTATCCCGAATATCTTCCACTTTGTAGGCAGACCAGGTCGTTTTGTTTTTTGTCACTTCCATGATGCAATAACCGTGATGCATGCTGTCAAAAAACTTTAACCATGGGTTATCGCTGTAGATTTTTTCTGTGACGATGTTTTTCATGATTTTGTCTGTGGGAAGACTAATATCGAAATCAAAGATACGATTTTGCTTCATCTGACTCTTTTTCATTTTAGCTTTTTCTTGCTCAATCTTTTTCTTCATCTCAGGATGTGATAAGATTTCATCCATCGTCGCCTTAGGAATCGGACTAGATGCATACTCATCTTGACTTTCACTCTTACTTGACACGCCTTCCTGCAACCCTGAACGAGAGGAAGAGCCGAGGAACGTACTTGCTAATTGATTATCAATGGTATCTAACATCGTCGCGGAAGAAATGGAGCCAACCATAAATTCAACGCCAACCGCTTCATCATCGCTGTCTTTCTTGTAATTTTCTTTGATGAGACCTACTTCATAGGTATGAAGGTCGCCCGTAATCGTAATCCAGTTCTTTATTCCCGCCTCTTTCAACTCACTTGTGATGTACTCTCGCTCTGCGTTAAAACCATCCCAAGCATCAAGGTTTAAGTCTTTTCCTAATATCGTAAGAGGAGTGAACTGAACTTCATTCGCCCAGATCTTCCACGTATTCTGGGAAGTGGTCATTTGATCAATAAACCAATCCCGCTGACTTCCATCTCCTGTCCCTAACATCGTTCGATCAGAATCATTTTTCTCATCGCAATTGGTTAAGAAGCGTGAAAGGTAGCTATCTCCACATGGGGGAGCGCTCCGGAATAAGCGCTGATCCGTCACCACAATATCAGCTAGGTTTCCAATACTGAGTGAACGGTAGATTTTAAAATCCGCGTAATCATCATTCGGATCAAACGTCACACGTGCCGGCATATACTCAAACCAGACTTGGTTGGCAATTACTCGCCGCTCAGGATTATGATTACCGCTTTCGTCGGGAGCAATGTCTGCATAACCATTATTGGAGAACTCATGATCGTCCCAGGTAGCAATCATGGCATGGTTTTCATGCAAAAGTTGCAGATCTGCATCCCGTTTGATCGTTTGGTAAAGAACCCGATAATCTTCGATCGTTATGGCTGCATCACCACCGCTTGGCAGGCTGATTTTTCGATCCTTTATTGGGTTGTTGTCCTGATACGCCACATTTTCATAAATATAATCTCCGAGATGAATAACAAAGTCTAGCTCTTCATTCGCTACATGTTGCATTGCGTGGTAGTACCCATTGGTATAATCTTGACAGCTAATATACGCAAACTTCATAGAGGATACATCAGTACCGTGTGGGGGAAGCGTTTTAAATTTGCCCGTCTTACTTACGTGGCCATTATGGGTAATAAATCGATAGTAATACGTCTTATTTGATGCCAGGTGACCATCTAAGTCAACCTTGGCAATATTGTCAAACATGCTCCAAATGGGAGTGAATAAACGAAGAGAAGTCTTATCAAACCCACTTTGCTCCGAAACTTCCAGCATGACAAACTGTCCTGCTTCAATCGCCTTACGCACTGCATCATTGGGTTGCGTAGACGAATGATCCAGCCACTGTACCAAGCTGGTATCGTACGACGCTTCATCAATCCCCGTCGCTACAGATGGATCAATACGTGCCCACAATACGGCTCCTGTCGGTGTGGGATCTCCTGAGGCAATGGACTGTGGAAACCCTTCTCCCTCATCATGTTGAGGTTGATAGATTGGCAAACCATACGTTTTTTCCCCACTACTGTTCGCCAATACTTTCGAGAGAACGCCGCCTCCCAAGGTTTCTGCTACGATAATTGCTGATCCTGTGATAAGAGATTTAATAAAGACCCTTCTACCTTTATTCATACCATGATTACTCACACCGTACACTCCCTATTTTTGTTTGTTCTTGGTTGTCTGTTAAGTAGGCATCTCCAATGTCATCACCCTCGCTTGCCTAACTAGAACATAATCACCCCCCATATCTTTGAAAATAATACCTTTTTTGATAATATTCTAAATCTAATATCTGTAAAAAGGTCATACATAGAAAAACTCATGTTTGTGCCATACGTCCCGGATGAAGGGAGTCATCATGAGAGCTTCAGGTTCTCTCGTAGCGTGGTTGGTGGGCAGTTTCATCTCCTCTGCTACCTGATCTACGGCTCAATGCCTCTCCAGGAGAAAACGCTCGTCCATCTTCTAACCACTCTTAGGGTGAGTGAGCTTTTGCCCTTATCGTCAAGGGTAGTTTTCACTTAGTGAAATCGCGTTTCATCAAGTGAAAACCATCCTTTGCACTTTCCTTATAAGCGGTCCCTACATCAAAGCGAGTATTGTAACAAAGTTACTTCGACATTACATTTAGTTTACATTTGTCCATAAACGTACAATTTTAAAGGTTGATGGCGTATAATAAATACCAACTAGGAGGTACATGGAGGTGCCAGATATGCAGTTATTTGTTGCAGGAAAAGCTTTTTGGTTTGGCATAATGAACGCTGTGCTGATGAGCATCCCTTTTTGGCTCTTCTTTTACCTGTCTCTTCGTTGGGCATTCTAGCCCCTTCCATGTACCTATATGAACGGATTCTGTATCAAGAGGCAGGTTAGTTTGTCTATTTTTCCATTTCGCCTCCACCCACGATGGGTTCACCTTTTATACCCATCCATACCAAAATAGGTTGCTGATGCAACCTATTGTTTGTTTTAAGCATTTAGGTGAAGCGCCATAAGCTAGCGGGCTCCATCTCCTGACAATACCACCCAGATCGTCCGATACAAAATGAGCAAATCCAAGCGGATCGAACGATTTTGTACATAGTACATATCTAAGTCAAACTTTTGCTCAGGGGTGATGTCATAGCCACCATTTACTTGTGCCCATCCCGTCAGTCCCGGTTTCACTAATAATCGTTTGCGAAAATCAGGAATTTCTTCGGAAAATCGTTCAATAAACACATCTCGTTCGGGTCTAGGCCCGATTAAACTCATTTCTCCACGCAGGATATTAAATAATTGCGGAACCTCATCAATCCGTGTCTTTCGAATAAATCGGCCTATCCTCGTTACACGAGGATCATTCTTAGCCGCCCACTGCGGACCATTCTTTTCTGCATCCGTTCTCATCGAGCGGAACTTAATTACAGAAAAGGTCTCTCCATCCAATCCAACGCGCTCTTGTTTATAAAAAATAGGTCCTCTTGACTCTAATTTAATGAAAATGGCCGTCATGAACAGTACTGGAAAAGTGAACACAAGGAAGGAGATAGCAAATAGTAGCTCCATACTTCGCTTCCATGCTGCGTACATCCGATATTGCCAAACGATTGGCTTTTGTCTTATCGCTTTGGAATTGGAACGCATCTTTCAACCACTCCTACCAGATAAACCAGTCAGTCTTTATGAACTGCTAACAAGTATACTTCACTTCCAGTCATTTGACAACCACCTACACGTGATTTTCTTGCTGTTTTTGGTAATAACCAAGCGCTTTTTGCAACCCTGAACGTAGGTCCATTTCCGCAGACCATCCTAATACCTCATTAGCACGACTAACATTAAAATAGCTGTGTCTAATATCTCCTGCTCGCTCTGGCGCCCTTTGCACCTCCACAGGAATCCCACTTGCTTTTTTCAATTCCTCAATCAGCTCATTGAGAGAGGTTTGAATTCCCGTCCCAATGTTTAAGATATGTTCATCACCGTATTCCAATGCAAGAACATTTGCCTCAGCAACATCTTCCACATAAATATAATCTCTTGTCTGTTCTCCATCACCTTGAACAACCAGCGCTTCTCTCCTTAGCATCTTGTTGAAAAAAATCGGGATGACCGCGCCCTCTCCTTTTAGGTCCTGACGAGGTCCATAGACATTCGCATAACGCAGTGAAGTCCATGACAATCCATATAACTGATGAAACACACTCAGGTACTGCTCAGGTGTCTGTTTCGAGATACCGTAAGGAGAAAGCGGAGCAACAGGATGATCTTCATCAAGTGGTAAATAATGCGGGTTTCCATAAATAGCTGCCGAAGAGGCATATACTACTTTTTTTACATTAGACAGACGACAAGCTTCTAATAAGTGAATCGTTCCTAAGATATTTGTGGTGGCATCATGCATCGGATCTTTCACTGAATCAGACACATTGTTTTGTGCTGCTTGATGGATCACTGCATCCGGTTTTTCCTCAAGGAACATTTCTACTAAACGTGGATCTCCAATATCAATCCTGTAAAATTTCGCTTCTTCCCGCAAGCGTGTCTCTTGACCTGTTGCCAAATTGTCGATCACAACCACTTGGTTTCCTCGAGCAATTAATTTATCGACAATATGTGAACCAATAAAGCCTGCACCGCCAGTAACAACAACTTTCATGCTTTTCTCCTTTCGTTTCCTCCTTCATCGCTTATGAAAAGGAACACAATCATATTTGCTCTTCTTTCATTCTTCCATTTTTTCAAATCTGTTTCGTCGTTTTCTTACTTCATCAGCCTATTGAAAGAGAGGGTCCAATGTTCCTAATCATTTTCATTAATTCCATTTGACAGCCATCTCATTGATGAAGCCAGGTGACGTAAGAATCTTCTAATTGCATCCTACACCATATCGAAGGTGAAAAGAAAGTCATCCTACCCGATTCCTCGTGCCCAATCAAGCAACTTTCTTTGTATCCGTTGATGAAGTAAGGTTTTTTAACTGTTTATACAATCGAGCGGCCAACTTCTTCCGATTTCCATCCGCTTCGATATACCTTCGCCCGTTGATTGCGATTTGCTCCCGTTGTTCCTTGGAATACTGTCTTACTTCTTGCAAAGTGGATGCTAATTTTTTCTCATCCTCGGCACCAGCGAACAGCCCTACCTGGTTCTCTTTAAGAATGTGATGTATTTCTCCATCTACTGTCGTAATCACAGGTCGTCCTACATACAGGTAGTCAAATAATTTATTGGGACGTGCGCCACGAAAAGTCTCATTATTAGCTAGAGAGATGATTCCGCAATCCGCAGCGTATAAATAATGATACACTTCCGCTTTAGAAACCGGGTCATGAAAAAGAACATTATCCATTCCTTTTTCTTCTTTTATCCTCATCAACTTTTCTTTTTCTGATCCGCTTCCCAAGAGAAGAATCTTGATCGAAGAAGGAAGGTACTCTCCCGCGCCGACAACATAGTGGAGCGCATTGGAGGGTCCATGGGCACCTGCATAGATCGCCACGAAATCCTCGTCTTTGACCTGGATTTTTTGTCTAATCTCTTTTCTCTTCTCTAGCGATGGTTCCCAGCTCCCCACGACAATTCCATTAGGAATGAGTTCAATACGCTCTTCCTCTATGCCCTTCTTTTGAATAAATTGCCGTTGATGCTCTGTTAGAACAATGATTTTATCTGCTCGTTCATAAAGAAATGCCTCCAACCATTCCAGCACCCGCAAAACAAGCGGTCGATTTAAGCCCCCCATTTTTATCAATGAGTCAGGCCATAAATCCCTCACTTCCAATACAAAAGGACAACGCTTCATTTTTGCAAGCAACCAGCCAGAACAAGCGGTGAACAGATGGGGAGAAGAAGCCAACAACACATCGGGTCTTCTCGCAAATAATCCGCTGAGTAAAAAGATAAAAGCAAAACTAATCATATTCAGAATACGAAAAATATTGTTCTTCGTATAAGGGGAGGACCATAGCCATCTCATGTGAAGTCCAGCTGTTTTTTCCCCTGCTGTTCGCTGTTCTTCTGTAGCATACTGATTACTTGTGTGTAAAAAACGAGAAAGCCAGATTGTCACTTCAACCTCTTCTTCATTCACCCATTCCTTTGCTAATTCATAGTGTCTGGTAATACCACCGATATTGGGAGGAACAGCATAATGGTTAGCGATCCAAATGCGCATGGATGACACTTCCTTTCGGTAGTAGTGATGAATAAAGATCTATCAAGGTCTTTGCTTCTAACTTCCAATTGTACTCACGTCTGAAAGCCTGGAAGCCATTGCGACCCATTTCTAGGCGTTGTTTTTTGTTGCGTAAAAGGGTAGTCACTTTGCTTGCGATCTCCTTTGCATCGAGCGCATCTACGACAAAACCACATCGATTTCCTTCCACAAGTCCACGCCATAAGGGAAAGTTTGTTGCGACAACAGGTAAGCCCGCGGCCATATACTCAAATAATTTGATGGGCATGGATTCACGGTAATTTTCAATGGGGTGCAAACAGACAAGCCCTACATCCCCGCTTATCAGCCACTCCCTTACCTCACTAAAAGGAATTCGTCCATGGATGAATATCCTTCTTTTTTCTAACCTCTCCTTCTCTTCTTTGCTCACCTGGATATTTTGTAGGGGACCAATCAAATGAAGGCTTGCTTCTAGCTCCGATGGAAGGTACTCCATCATCTCAATCATCTCTTTGTATCCACGGAGGTAAGAGATGCCACCCACATATACCACAGTGGATTTCTTTCGTGAATAAGTTTCCTCCATGCTCTCCATAAACGGCAGTGGATAGTTCATGATGACCGTAACATGATTAATCCCTTCTTTATTAAAACTACTTTTAATGGAGGCTGTAGCTGTCACTACATGATCTAATTGACGCGCCAACCATTTCTCCCATTTATTCACCCAACGAGAAACGGATGGTCTCCAACGAGCAGGAATCCATAATTTCGTATAAATTTGCTTTGGCAAATCCTCATGTGCATCATAAACGACAACTTTTTGTTTTTTACACTTTAGGCGCCAACCCCAAAATAAGAGCTCTGGATCATGTAAATGAAACAAATCCGCTTGACTGCGCAATGCTTTACGATAGAGCTTCCATCCACTCCATAGGCGTGTGAAACGAGATTGCGGTGGAGATATACCGTGAATCTCCACCCCTTTTTCCTTTTTGTAAGAAAAGTTGGCGGGTGCATGCAATTCAACCGCATATCCTGCTTTTGCTAGTGAGACCGCTTGCTTATGGAAAATACGAACATCGTCATAGGTATGAACCGAAGTTAAAATCATAACCTTTCCATTCATATTTTCCTCCGTCCTCTCACACATTGCGAAATCAAGGGTGTCTCTTAACGAAGCTTAGCAAAGCAATCGACAAACCATACACCGTCCACTGAGGGGTGAAGTGAATAGCGGAGCTAGGGGCCATTCCACCAAAAAAGAAACCACTTAAAGAAAGAGAACAGGAAATCGCCCCCCAGCGAATCCAAATCGATGTCCCTTCTCGTCTTCGGGTACTGATTTTCAAAAGCTTCCCTATTAGATAAAAGTAAAAGAGCATATAAGGGATGAAAACAAGCACCCCGAAATTAACCAATATTTCCATCCACCAATTGTGTATGTTTGTTTTCTGATCCACATTGGTCATGTTACTCATATAAGCTTCCGTATTTCCTGCCCCCACACCCATCCCATAGGAACCGATTAAGAAGCGAAATCCGTTCAGTATTAAATTTTTCCTCGTTTGTATACTTCCACTCTCCGTATCATCCATCAAGTCTTCATCAGAAGGGACTTCCCACGCTTGTGGTTTTAGTTCATCGTACAAACCAAATGTACTTCCAATTTTTGATTTAACGAAATCAGGCAATAAAAAGTGACTAAGGAGCCCTGTTACGATGATGATGGATACGGCTAGCGAGAGACCACGCCATACACCCTTCCACTCGAGAGGACGCTCCAAAGGCATGGTACGAGGAAGCGTAACCAGCCATCCTGCAATAATAAGGGGAAGAGCAAATAAATTATTGACTCGAGATCCGGTCCCTATGAGACAATAGAGACTCAAAATCACCAACGTATACACCCATACTCTTCCTTTCCATTTTAGTGGAAGCAAATGAAAACTCGTCAAAAGGAACGGAAAGGAGAGTGTAATAAAGGTAGCTAAATCATTTTGGTTGGTAAAAACAGAAGTGATAAAAGGAATGTCATTCATCTGCCAATAACGGGAAGTTGGCAAGTGAACATAGGTAATCGACTCGAGAAAGGCAATGAGAATAATGGCCGTTAGAACCGATGTCATTACAAGCACAATCTTTTTGAACCATTCTTGGTTGTACATAAAAAGAGGAAAAGCGATGGAGTAGAGAAGCATGCTTCCCAGATAGACTCCATAACGAATTCCGACCTCGATATCCTGTACCCACAAGAGAGAAAGGGTCGCATAGAATATCCACCATATATAAAAGAGCATGTACCCTTTTATGGATGAGAGAACTTTCAGCCTCGATCCGTGCTTCTCGCGGAACATCGGTAAAATCGTGATCATAAACAATAGCAACAAACTGACACGAAACAAGCTGATCATCAGCTCGTTTCCATTAGGAAGAGAAAACTTCCATCCAAGAACTGGCCCTAGCAGAGCAGACACGATGACGACAAAGAAGATAGTACCTGAAAATATCCCTCTATCAGAGAATAACCTCTCCAATCTACTTTCCCACCTCTTCTTTATTTCGCCCAGCTCTGAAGGTGCTGATACACGATAGAAAGCGAGTTTCTTTTGAACAAACCAGTAACGAATAGGGAGCTGAGATACAGGAGAGTAGCCACTCCATAATAAAACCATGTTTTCTCCCACGCTTCTATTTGTATCCAAGTAACTGCCATCATAATCATGATAAAAATGATCAAGAACGACAACATGGATGGTAAGCGGTAATCCACAGGATATACTTTCTGTGAGCGAACATAGACCCAACTCACAACAAGCAAATAAGAAAGGAGGGTCATCCATCCCACCGCCCAAAAGCTCCAACGAGGAATGAACAGCAAATTGCCCACTAGGTAAACCAGAGAAGCGACAGCAAAAATAGCGATGAGCCCACCTGTCTGCTTACGAATAAACAGACCCACACCCACAATGGCATGAAAAGTATTTAACACGGTTCCAAGAGCCAGCATCCACACCACGGGATAGGCTTCAATGAATGAGGGACTCCCAGTAAAAAGACTCATTACCGGCTTAATAATAAAAGACAGGAGCAAGATAGAAAATGTTGTAATCGCAAGATAGACTCTCGCTACCAAGCTATAAAGAGCGGATGCCCCTTCTTTTTCCTTTATCGACATCGAAAAAGGACGCCAGGCCAACTGAAATGCTCCCGTCAACAACGCAACCATACTAGCAAAACGAACAGCAGTTCCTAGTACGCCAGCTGCTTCAGCGGAGTGCAACACTTTCAGTAGAGGACGAGAGAGGGAGTTCATCACCCAAAAGGATAGCAACGTAGGGAGTAAAGGAAACCCATACAGAAATAATTCTTTGACATAGCGTCCACGCAATCTCCATGTGAGATCTCTCCGAAAAATCCACACCAAGAGACACGCTATAAAACTTTGCCATATCCATTGCCCTAAAAAGATCCCAGCAACCCCCATCTGGTAAGTAACCAAAAAAAAGATGCTGGACAAAGACGAACCGATCACATACAGCATGGTCATTCCGTTAAACGTCCACACCTTCCGGCTATAGCGGGCAAAGGCAAGCAACTGCTGAATGACAACCGTTGTAAGGTTTACACCGAGCGCGTACAACAATACGTCGTGATAGAGAGGCTCATAGTCGTATAGAAATAGAAACCACCTTCGCCCCCATACACCGATTAGTAAAAAGTAAAGAAGGGCAAGTGAAAAGCCAAACGCAAGTGCTGTCGATAAATACCTTCTACGTTCAGTAACATTCGGTGCATCATGATAATAGAAGGACATCGCTACATCCGTACCTAGCACACTCGCATAAGTGAATACCAACAGCAGCGAGTTGGTGATGTCCCAATAACCATACCCTTCTACTGAAAGGTGCGTCGTATACACCGGTAGTAAGAGAAGTGCTACCAGCTTATTCCCCATTAAGGCAAGCGAAAATGCTGTCGAATCAGCAAGTAGTTGCTTTAACTTTGTTTTCAATAAAAGCCACTCCCTGCTAGATCGACAGGATGGACAAAATGACTCTCACCCTTTTGTTACTTAGTATGTCCAAAAAACATCTTTTATGGTGTTTATTTCAGTTTTTCTTCTTCCGGAACGGGTCGTAGAGGTTTAGCTGGGGAGCCAACGTAAACAAGCCCATATTCTGTATCCTTTGTAACCACTGCCCCCGCAGCAATGAAACTTTCCTCAGCAATCGTAATTCCCGGCAAAAGAGTGGCGTTCCCCCCCACACGAGCCCCTCTTTTGATGTGCGGACCTTTGATATATTGAAACCGTTTCTCCGTTCTTCCCATATAATTGTCATTGGTTGTTGCTACACAAGGAGCAATAAACACATGCTCCTCTAGTACCATATAAGCAGTCAAATACGCATTGGTCTGGATTTTACTATAGGAACCGACCCGCACCTCATTTTCGAGCGTTACTCCCCGTCCAATGGTCACACAGCTCCCCACTTGACACTTTTCTCGAATTGTCGCTAGATCCCCCACCATTCCATCTTTTCCTATTTTGCTGCCACGATAGAGCACAGCGCCACAGCCTACAATCATGTGATCACCCATCACCAGGGGGTCTAATTCACTATCCACCTTTGCCGTACTGTTTTTACTCGGTTTGGGCCAACGTCCAAGCACGGTGTGATCGCCAATATGGACACCACGACCGATCTGTGTCCCTGCATGAATGACAACATGATGACCAATCGTGGTGTGATCGCCAATGACCACACCTTCTTCAATCACCACATGTTCTCCAAGAGAAACCCCTTCTCCCAAAAATGCCGATGAATGAACCATGTTCTGCCCTCCTCTTTTATCTCTCCCAAGTGTCTTCCCGCGTTCGTATAGCGAGTAAAAAAGAAGCTACAACTTTTCGTAATCGGCGTTGATAGGATGGATATCCTTTAAGGTATTGCGAGTATCAAAGACTACTTTGGCATACTGAGCAATCTCTTTCCGATTAAAGGCAGTATGATCCGTCGTTATTAAAACGAGGTCTGCTGCTTGTAACATTTCCTTACTCCACTCCACCGTTTCATACATTTTTCCTTTGTGAGAGAAAGAACGTACGTGCGGATCGTGGATGGTTAGGTTTGCCCCATAGGACTTAAGTGTATGAATGATTTCTAATACCGGTGATTCACGATAATCATCAATATCTTTTTTGTACGCAACCCCTAAGATACAAATATTAGCATTCTTCACAGCTTTCCCATACCGATTGAGCGCTTTCATCAAGCGTTCGATCACAAATTCCGGCATATAATTGTTGATTTCGCCGGCCAATTCAATCAGACGAGTATGGTAGTTATATTCTCTCGCTTTCCATGTCAAATAGAATGGATCGATCGGAATACAATGCCCGCCTAAGCCGGGACCCGGATAAAAAGCCATAAACCCGTATGGCTTGGTCTTCGCTGCTTCAATCACTTCCCATACATCAATACCCATCTTATGACAAAGAATAGCCATCTCGTTGGCTAGCGCGATATTAATATTCCGAAATGTATTTTCCAGAATCTTCTCCATTTCCGCAACTGCGGGACTAGAAACTTCAAAAACTTCCCCTTCCAGCACGTGTCGATACATTTGAGCTGCAATAAGTGTACATTCAGTCGTCATTCCCCCAACCACTTTGGGCGTATTTTTCGTGTTATATACCTTATTTCCTGGATCTACGCGTTCTGGGGAAAAGGCAAGAAAGATATCTTTTCCAATCTCCAGTCCCGAACGCTCTAAGATCGGACGGATAATCTCTTCCGTTGTTCCCGGATAAGTAGTACTTTCTAAAACAATCAGCATACTTGGATGAAGGTTTTCAGCGATTGCAGCAGCAGAGGACTCAACATAGGAAGTATCGGGCTGCTGATATTCATCCAGCGGGGTAGGGACACAAATCATCACCGCATCGACTGAAGAGATCTCTGAATAATCCACGGTAGCACGAAATTTCCCTTCTTCCACCATGGAGAGAAGATCTTCATCTACCACGTCTCCAATGTAATTAATCCCTTCGTTCACCATGTTGACACGAGATTGCTGAATATCAAACCCGATCACCTGATAACCCGCTTTTGCTTTCTCCACTGCTAATGGAAGGCCTACATATCCCAATCCTACAACACCAATCACGGCGGTCTTGTCATCAATTTTTCGTAATAATTCCGATCGATTAGCAATCGATTTCATGACTCATCCCTATCCCTTCTTAACGCCATCAAACATTATTTAGCGAAAAAGTGATTGATCTTGTCTGCAATATACGCAACTTCTTCTTCTTTCAGTTCCGGGAATAACGGCAATGCGAGCGTTCGTTGCGAAAGACGCTCAGACTGGGGTAGACTCCCTTCCTTGTACTCCAAGTGCTGGTATACTTCTTGTAAATGCAGGGGAAGCGGATAGTAAACACCTGTTGCAATTCCTTCACTCTTCAAGTATTTCTGTAAATCATCTCGCTTTTCACTCTCGATCACATAGAGATGGTACGTTGTCGAACGATCATCTGCCACATAAGGTGTTTTTATAGGAAGGGATTGTAACCGTTCATTATATTGTGACGCTCGCTCATGCCTGAGCTGATTCCATTGATTTAAATGGGCTAATTTTACGCGTAAGATGGCAGCTTGTATCGGGTCCAAGCGGCTGTTAAATCCAATGAGTCGATGAAAATACTTTTTTTCACTCCCGTGCGCTCGTAATACACGAATCGTATCGGCAAGATTCTCATCCGAGGTTACGACCATTCCGGCATCCCCATACCCACCGAGGTTTTTCGTCGGAAAGAAAGAGAAACAAGCAATATGTCCGATCGAACCGATCGAACGCTGTTTGTATTCCGCTCCGATAGCCTGAGCTGCATCTTCAATGACGTAGAGATCATGTTCCGTTGCCACCTGCATCAACTCATCCATATCCGCTGGTTGTCCAAAGATATGAACAGCGATAATCGCTTTGGTGCGTTCATTAATCTTTTCTCTAACTTGACCAACATCCAAATTATAGGTAAGAGGATCCACATCGACAAACACAGGTGTTGCGCCCACGCGGGATATCACTTCTGCTGTCGCAAAAAAAGTAAAGGAAGTGGTGATGACTTCATCGCCCGCGCCCACACCTAATGCTTCTAATGATAATAACAAGGCATCGGTACCATTAGCGACACCTACTCCGAAAGAAGTCCCAACAAAGCGAGCCACTTCTTCTTCAAATAGCTTCACTTCTGGGCCTAGGATATATTGCCCACTATCTAGGACCCGATCGACTGCTTCGCGCACATCCGCACGAATACTTTCGTATTGTGCTTTTAAGTCCATCAACGGTATCGCTTTCATGCTTCCACCTCGTTTTGTATCCGATCTAACCGAATCGGCAAGCCACTCTCGCTGCCCATTTGACAAGCTACGATTAGCTCTATAGCACGGCGAGCGTCTTCTCCTGTCACGACAGGTTTACGATCGTGTAAAATTGCCTCCGTCATATCCTCCATAATGTGTTGATGACCAGGCTTTCCATAGGGATCAGCATCTATTTGCTCAATCATTTTCTGCTCATCTTGTAGTGAAAGTTCTTCGAACTGCCAAGTACGCAAACGGTGGGCTGTTGGTCCTGCTACGACTGCCGTCCCATGCGAACCAAAAAGATGAATCGATTCCTCTAAATTTCGCGGATAAATGGTAACCGCTGCTTCAATAACACCGAGGACCCCATTTTTAAAACGGAGAATCGATACAGAAGTATCTTCCGCTTCGATATTGCGCATGCGTGTTGCTTGATAGGTACTCACCTCGTCCACCTCACCGACCAACCATAGAAGCAAATCAAGATTATGAATCGCTTGATTCATTAATACTCCGCCATCTAGCATTCGAGTACCTCGCCAAGGTGTTTGATCATAGTAATCCTGATTTCGATTCCAGCGTAAGGTGGCATTCACATGGCCCAATGTGCCAAACGATCCTCGTTGCACCATCTCTTTCAGCGCTTTCATCGCTGGACGGAAGCGATTCGGGTGCACCACTGCTAATTTCACACCCTGTTTTTTACACACGGCGATGATCCGATCCGCATCCTCTAGTGTAAGGGCCATCGGTTTTTCCACTATCACGTGTTTTCCCGCTTCTGCCACAGTGATTACCTGCTCTGCATGCAACCCGCTCGGCGTACAAATATTGATAACATCCAACTCAGAATCTCTTACCATATCCTCAAGCTTAGTATAAGCTTTCACACCATCCGCCTTTAAGGAATTCAGTCGCTCTGGATCTTTATCACATAAGGCAACAAGTCTGGCTCCCTCAGTCTGCCGAATCGCTTCTATGTGCTTGCCTGCAATGTGACCACATCCGACAATCCCGTATCCAATCATGGATGTCCCCCTCCTCCTGCTACCTTCCTTGAGAAAAGCCACTAATGCCTAGCAGTTATCATCTTCCCACGGCTTCCATCCATATGCAATCCATAATAATCAAAATTAATAAAGACTTAATATTTACAAAATCTTATCTAATAATTATCATAGAGGTGAAGGATTCCATTTAGCTACGGATCAATTCCTCATAGATCTCCAGTAATTGAGTGACACTTCTTTCCCATGAAAAAGAACGAGAAAATTGGTAAGCACGTTGGGAGAACGCACGTATCTCGGCTTCCGTTGCATCTAGAAGTTGAGATAAAGACCGAAATAATGCTTCTTTACTCCCTGGCTCAACCAGAAATCCCGTCTCATTTGGTTTCACAATCTCCGGAATGCCCCCTACAGCAGAAGCCACTACTGGCTTTCCACACGCCATCGCCTCCAACAAAACACCCCCCAATCCCTCATAGAGACTGGGTAAACAGACAACATCACACGCATTCATCCAAGTAGCAATCTCGGTATGCGGGCGCCTACCAGTAAATCGCACTCTATCTGCTAGACCCAGCTGATTCGCTAATGTTTGCAATTGAGGCCGTAGCGGTCCGTCTCCAACAATACATAATTGAAGTTCATTCCGATTACGATCACGAGTTAATCGCTGAAATGCCTCTAAAAGAATAGAGACTCCTTTGACCTTATACAAATTACCCACATACAAGACCCACCTTCCTTCCAGCGAAATCCCAACACTTCTTCTCGCTTCATATTGCGAACGAGGTTGAAAAAGAGTGTCATCGATACCGTTATAAATAGTCGAGATGGGGGTTGCTGAACCGAGTGATTGCGTCTTCTCTTTCAATTTCTTGCTGACCGTTACAATATGATCGCATCCAGATATCGCTTCTTTCACCCTTCGCATCACCCGACGGTTTCGTTCGGGATAGACAAGGATATCTGATCCGTGAATGGTTGTGAGTAAGGGTATTTTCAATTGTTTTTTTAATAGAGCTCCTGCAAAACCATCGGGAAAGATAGTATGACTGTGTAGCAGATCAAAAGTGCGTGAAGGCAACTGAGTTCTAAGCACCTCTCGCAAAGCTTGATAATAATAGGTACCATAATGAGAAAACCCTATTCCTTTAGGAAACATCTTGGTGGGCACATAGTATACTTCTACATCGTCCATCACTGTATGCTTCTTTGTATGTCGATATTTCCTCCACTTAGGATAGAGAGGGAGATACGGGATCGGGCAAAGAACGGTACATTGAATCCCCTTGTCCTGCAGTGACTTTACCTGTTGATGAACAAATATACCTGACATCGGATTGGCCGGATGAGGATACATGTGTGAAACCAATAATACATGTAATGTTCTGCAGCTCATCGTCCTCCCCCTCTCATCCAACTACTTACCTAAGACCTAACTTTTCTACAATCGCCAAAGCCGCCTTTCCATCACCAAAGAGAGCAGGTACTTGAGAGAAGTCTACTTCATCTGCCTGATTAACCGCCTGCAGAACCCGCTCCGTATCTGCACCGACGAGCTGGTTTACCTTCCACTCAACCGTTTCCACCCACTCCGTTTCATCTCTCATCGTGATACAAGGTGTCCCTAGTAAGAAAGCTTCTTTCTGAACCCCTCCAGAATCGGTCAATATCTTGCTTGCATTTGTCGCCAACTGAAGCATGTCCAAATACCCAACGGGATCGATAACCGTTAGCTGAGGATTTTTCAATTCCAATCCCCAATGTTTCAACTTCGCATTCGTTCTTGGATGTAAGGGCAAGATCGTGGTTTGTTCAATGCGGTTTAACGCGTCTACGATATGAGTCAAACGTTGTTCATTATCGGTATTTTCTGCTCGGTGTAAAGTAGCTAAAATGTATGAACGGGGGGTAAGAGAGAGGCCTGCTAGGATAGGCGATTTCTCCTCAGCCAACCGTATATTATAGTAAACCGCATCTACCATCACGTCTCCCACCTGAAACACACCTTCCGAGATCCCTTCTCTCGCAAGGTGATTCATTGCTGTCTCTGTAGGGCAAAAAAGCCACGTAGATAAATGGTCCGTCAATACACGATTGGTTTCTTCAGGCATCTTACGGTTAAAGCTACGTAGACCAGCTTCTATATGAGCAACAGGAATATGTAACTTGGATGCTGCTAATGCACCTGCCAATGTGGAGTTAGTATCTCCATACACTAACACCGTATCCGGCTTTTCATTCAGTAACACCTCTTCGATCTTGGTAAGCATCTCACCCGTCTGTGCACCATGCGACTTCGAGCCCACATTTAATTGGTAGTCTGGTTTGGGGATTTCTAATTCTTCGAAAAAAATGTCGGATAGATTTTGATCATAGTGTTGACCTGTGTGCACAAGGATTTCTTCCCCAAGCTGTCGTAACGCTCGCGAAACGGGAGCGGCCTTAATAAACTGTGGTCTCGCTCCTACTATGGAAACAACTTTCAATCGGTTCCCCTCCTGCTCCTCATTTATTTTTATTCGCCAATGGCAAACATCAATTCCGCTTCCGCTACTACTTGACCATCAACGGTAGCAATGCCTTTAGCTTTACCGATCGAACGACGCATTTTCAACATTTCCACTTCCAAGCGTAAGACATCGCCCGGCTTTACTTGACCCCTGATTCTCACACGGTCCAATCCGGTTAAGAAACCAATCTTCCCTTGGTTTTCTTTCATTCCAAGAATAGCGACTGCTCCTACTTGAGCAAGCGACTCCAGTATGAGAACACCCGGCATGACTGGATATCCAGGAAAGTGCCCACTAAAAAAGGGTTCGTTTATGCTGACATTCTTCTGTCCAATTGCCTTCTCTCCCCAACGGCATTCGATGATCTTATCTACAAGCAAGAAGGGGTAGCGATGTGGCAGAATGCGTTGGATCTCTTCTACGTTCATTTCCATGGACTTCTCCTCCTATGAATCATTCTCTCACCATTTAAGCTGGCAACTTCATTATAGCGAAACCATTCAAGCCTTTCCAATCGATCACAAGAAGCCTCCAGATTCATTACTAGAGGCTTCTTGTGATCACTACTCATTTAAAGTTGTCCCTTTTTGTTATCTCTTTGCTTGATCGCAACACGTTCAACGGCTTGACTTACATGCCGATGAACATCGGAATCCAGTGGATGAGGAACCAATTCCCCTTCTTTCGTAAGTCCTGCAATAGCTTCAGCCGCAGCCACATACATCTCGTGCGTGAAAGAAGTTGCTTTGGCATCTAGGATCCCACGGAAAATACCTGGAAAGCCGAGCGCATTGTTCACAGACCGACCGTCCGCAGCAAAAGCAGCACCTGCCTCAACCGCCACTTCAGGTTGGATTTCTGGTTTTGGGTTAGATAGAGCCAAAATAACTTGCCCTTCACGAATAAGATCCGGCTCGATGAGACCTGGAACACCCGTCGTCGCTACGACAATATCGCAAGTCTGCATCAACTCTTTTAAATCATTAAGCGGATTTCCTCCATAAGATTGTAGGCGTTCGCGTGCCGCTGCTTGCGGATCCGTTCCATAAACTTCTTGCACACCGTAAGCAAGAAACATGCGACAAATTGCTAAACCAGCAGCACCTAGACCAATCTGCCCTACTTTGGCATCTTTTAAATTTACCCCAGCGGAACGACAAGCGGAAAGGACGGCTGCCATGGTAACAACAGCCGTACCATGCTGATCATCATGCATTACCGGGATGGACAACTCAGCTTTTAGCCGCTCCTCAATCTCAAAGCAATGGGGAGAACCGATATCTTCTAACAAAATGCCACCGAAACTATGAGAGATATGCTTAACCGTCGATACCACTTCATCTGGATCACTCGTATCCAATAAAATCGGAATCCCACTAATTCCTGCAAATCGATCGAATAAAGCTGCCTTCCCTTCCATCACAGGCATACCCGCTACAGGTCCAATATTGCCCAACCCCAGTACTGCCGTACCATCTGTCACGATGGCTACCGTATGACCTAAACTCGTATAGATGCGCGCCTTGCTTGGATCATCCATGATCACTCTGCACACATTGGCTACTCCAGGTGTGTAGACACGTCGCAGATCTGCCAAAGAGCGGACATCCATTTTGCTTGTCATATGTATTTTCCCACCCTCGTGGGCAGAAAGTACATCGTCGGAGACCGTTGCTAAGCGAATGCCTCCACCTAGCTGCCGAATCTCGTCAAGGATTCGTGCTAGGGTTTCATCCCCTTCACACTGGACGGTAATATTTCGCATCGTCGTACGCGGTCCAATCCGCACGGTGGTCACCTCACCAATATCACCGCCAGCTTGTCCAATTGCTGTCGCTACGCGCCCCAAATTCCCAGGGAAAGAAGGTGTTTCAACCATTATAGAGCGTGTTAGGTTTCGTTCAATCAAATCATTGTCCTCCTAGTATCATACAATCCACATATCATTAGTCTTTGGTAAAAGCTAAAAGCCCAATACGAAAATTGGGCAGTTAAACGTTCATTCTCAGATCTAATTTTACCCATATACAAGGTTATAAAGATGCTCCCATAATTCTACACTAAAAACTTCTCTCCACTCGCCGGTTTCATAGAAATAGCCACTGGCCAGACCAAACGCTAGAGCGAACACCAGCAAGAGCGGAACCCATACTATTTTTAGAACAATGATCGCTGTTTTTTGTGCGATGCGAACCCCTTTATTGTCCGTTGAATTATCCTGCGCTTCTTCTTCTCGTAGCAGGGAATCCTCTTCCTTACTTTCATCTGTTTCGCTCCACTTAAGCACACCCGCCGGTTGAATTCCCTCTTCTCCATCCTCTTCATTCACCACAGGCTCTGGTTGTTCTCCTTCTGAGCTTGTCTCTGCTTCCTCTTTCTTTTCTTCGTCTACTGGCGATTCAGTCGCCTTACTTTCAGATTCCTTCTCTTCCCCTCCCTCTTCTATGTTTTCCTTTTTTTCAGAGCGAGAGAGCTCTTCCTCTGACAAAGAGTCTTCCGTCCAAGTAAGTTGACCCAACGTTTCCGGAAGAGATTCGGATGCCTCATCCTCTTGACTATTTGCCTTTTCTTCTCCGGCATGCTCCTCGCCTTCTTGTCCGCTACCAGCCACTTTTTGTTCCTCTTTCGTACTCATCTCTTCTGTGGGCTGGTCTTGCAACTCCCCACCTGTTTCTGTTGGAGCCTCGTCTGATTCGTTCGATTGCGCTCGTTCTGATTCATGCCGCGATTCTTTATGCTCTGCTTTCTCAGATTGCTCTATCTTCTTCGTCTGAGCTTGATCTGCTTGTTTTTCTTGCGACGCTTCTCCCTGTGTTACTGGCTTGTTTTTCTCTTTATCAGACATAGTCCAAACCCCTTCTATACACCTCTTATTGTAGACTTCTTACATTTATTCTATATGACAACCGGTTGTCATGCCACCCGATCGATCCGCACGATTACTTGATAAATTCCCCTTTACTATACCATAAATGACCTGATGAAACCATCCGGTAATATTTAATTAATAGAATATATAGAAAATATTTCATACAAAAAAGAACACCGGAGCAATCCATTGATATCAGATAAAAAAGATAAATAATAGCAAATCCTATGTAAGCTTCGGCGCTCTTTCCTATTTAGATATTTAATGTGGCTTCTGTTTCCTGTCGTTCACTACTCATCTCTGTTTGATCTTTTCGGTTCTTATATTTCACTTTGGTCGCTTCTCCTCCACGGAGATGACGAATCGATTTATGATACTCCAATATCTCCTTCACTTCTTGTGCCAATTCGGGGTTGATCTCAGGTAGTCGTTCGGTCAAATCCTTATGGACTGTGCTTTTGGAAACGCCAAACTCCTTCGCAATATGTCGTACGGTGTTGCGTGTTTCTACGAAATATCTTCCGATCTTAATCGTCCGCTCTTTTATATAATCGTGCACTCCCTTCACCCCTCTTACGTTTGTCTGATACATTATATGAAGGGTTTTGGGGGTTATTCTCTTTGGACCAAGCGCTGACAAGCCATTTACGCCAATTTATTTCATTTTTTATTCTCTATTTGTAAAATTTTTTAATTAAATATAGAAAAAGGGTGTGTTGCTTGTCCAATGAACTAGCAACACACCCCTCTGGATCTATTATTCAGACAAGCTTAAGAATTGATCAGGATTGATTGGCTTATCATCTTGGCGAACTTCAAAGTGCAAGTGATTGCCAGCTTCTTTTTCAAATTTGTTGCTTCCTGACATCGCGATCTTCTCTCCGATCGCCACTTCATCGCCTACTTTTACCTTCGCATCTTCCAAACTTTGATAGATAGTGACTAATCCGCCCTCATGCTCCATCTCAACAACTGTGCCCAAAATGGGATTCTCTTCAACCCGCGTTACTTTTCCAGTGAGCGCGGCAACGACATCAAATGCTTCCCCATCTTCTCGTGCATAGTCATGTCCGGAATGTGGCCAAAAGGTGTTGGCATAGCGAACAAGAGAGGCTTCCTTGTCTTCATCTGAGCTCGCTTCTTCATAGTAACCCATCTTCAACGTTTCCTGAGATTCATCTGCTACAGGAAGACGCATGCTCTCTTCCTCGTTTGCTTCTTTTTCATCCTCTTTCTCATCCATTTGGATGGTCTCCAATCCCAAATTGGAAACATCATATTCCTGACCTTTTTGGGTCCACCAAACCATGGCGAGGATGAGTGCAGCAGCGGCTAGATAAATCGCAGGGAAAACCCATTTCTTACCTAATAGTTTCTTCCATTTTGCACGTGTCGGCAATTTTTTGACACGGTTATCTGGATCTTGTGGTTTCATTTAGTGATCACCTCAAAATCCATTCTGGACAGCGTTTTTCGTTTCTATACCTATTGCCTTCACGTTTTTTGTATATTCTCAACCATTTTGGATAAATTAAGGGGTTGGCTCAGAGTCTCTCAAGGAAAAACCGCTCGCCCATCTTCCAAAAATTCTTAAGGTGAGCTTTCACCCTTATCTTCAACGACAGTTTCACCACGCGGAAACTTTCATAGAAAGGATCATGAATCGGAATGGGTGGAAAAGTGGCGGGGAAGGTTAAACGTGAGGTGATAACATGAAACCCTTTCAACCTGATCTTGTTTTCTTCGAGCCCGAATCATTAAATTACCCTCTAGGAAAAGAATTGCACGAACGTTTTCAGCGCGAGAACGTAGAGGTAAGAATGACCACTTCACATAACCGGGTTACTGGCATTCCGGGGGAAAATGATCTTGAGAAGTACCGCGTTGCGAAACGAACGTTAGTAGTAGGTATCCGAAAGACATTAAAATTTGATACATCCAAGCCATCAGCCGAGTATGCCATCCCACTGGCAACCGGATGTATGGGGCATTGTCATTATTGCTACTTACAGACCACCATGGGCAATCGCCCTTATATTCGTGTCTATGTCAACCTTGAGGAGATCTTTGCATCCGCCAAACACTATATGGAGGAGCGTGCTCCGCAACTGACTCATTTTGAAGCTGCCTGTACCTCCGATCCCGTTGGATTGGAACATATAACAGGCTCGTTAAAGAAGACGATTGAATTCTTCGGACAAGAAAAGCTTGGTCGCCTACGATTCGTCACCAAGTTTGACACAGTGGACGGCCTTTTAGATGTGGAGCATAATGGGCATACCCGTATTCGTTTCAGTATTAATGCAGATACGGTCATCCGCCGCTTCGAACCTGCAACGGCCCGATTACCCGAACGTATCGCTGCGGCGACAAAAGTAGCCAACAGTCATTATCCTATCGGCTTTATCGTCGCTCCACTCATGATTTTTGATGGATGGAAGGAAGAATATGATCAGTTGTTTGCCGACCTTCGATCTTCCTTACCTGCAAGTATGCCGCCCCTTCATTTTGAACTGATTAGTCATCGCTACACGAAGGCAGCAAAACGAGTCATTGAAGAACGTTATCCCAAAACCAAGTTAGAGATGGATGAAGAAAAACGTAAGAAAAAATGGGGGAAGTACGGACGAGTCAAATATATGTACCCCAATGAGGAGCTCGCGGAGTTAAAGGAGCATACCGAAGAGAGGATTTATCATCATTTCCCAAACGCTGTCATCGACTATTTTACTTAAACCTATCTTGCATCCGTAATCTGAGACGGTAGGCTGGGGAGAAGAGCAAAAACCCTTTCTCTTATCCTCTCCCCAATCCCCCTTCTCTAGTGGTCCAAATGAGGTCTTAATTCCACCATTATTCTTTGGACGCCAGGACTTGATTCACTTGTCCGATATCGATTCCACTGTAATAATGTTGTACGATCTCCTCAGCTTCTTTCCCTGACTGGGCCATAAGGTTCGCTCCCCACTGACTCATACCAACACCATGACCATAACCCTCCGTCCGGATGGTGACTTGGTCCTGCTTTAACTCCCAAGTAAAATCAGAGGAAGAGAGGCCGAGTGCTTCTCTCACTTCGCGACCGGTAAATTTCATTCCGCCAATCGTTACTTCCTCCACTCGCTCCCCTTCAGTCCACCCCAGTACATGAATCCAATCTTGCGCGGGTGATGAAGGGGTACTTACTTTTTTCCCCGTTACACCCGCTAATTTTTTTGTTAGTTCCGTTAGTGAGAGGGTGACCTCGTCTCTAAACTTAGGAGATCGTTCATCCCATGTCGAGTCTACACTTCGTAAATATGGATAAGGAGCAGTAAAATAATCCTCCGAGTTTTCCGTTTTGCCATTACTCGTAGAGAAGAAGGCGGCATATATCGGCTGTTGCTCATAAAGCAAAATACGCTGGTTGGTTTCACGAACCGCTTCATTCACTTTACTGGAATAAGCATGGTATTCTTTTCCCCATTTCTTCTTGAGTTGTTCATCCGTCGTATAGACTTGATGGCGCACTGTATCCGATACGTGAGCCCCTGTAGCCGCCTCACCAAATGATTGCATATCGTCAAAGCTTTTTTTGCTCATACGATCAATAATATAGGTTCGTGCGGCCAACGCCTGTGCTTTGAGTGCTTCCACATGAAAGTCTGCTGGCATCTCTGCCGCGACGACTCCTCGAACATAAGACTCTAGAGGCACTTCGACGACCCTCTTCTCTTCACTTAAGTAAACATGAATGAGTGGGCCATCATCCTGGGGCAACGAGACAACAGGCTCTTCTTCAGTAACAATGGCTCGTTTATCAGCAAAGCCCGTCATAAAAGCTGGGATACTAACCATCACGAGCACCATGACACACAAAAAAAGCATGACGGATAATCCCTTTTTCCAATTCAACCCCAATCTTATACCCCCTTGTTATCACCTTACGGACAACCTTTCTTCTCTACTATATGACAGGGGGAAAAGAGATAGAACTGAATCTAACTGGATCCACCATCGGGTTAAAACCCCATTTACAAAGTAATTTTCTCAACAAAAAAACTGCGGCGATCCGCAGTTTTTTTTGTTGAGTATGATAAAGCCCTTTAAGCATACGAGGACTGAACAGAAACATCTTCCTTATCTTCTACTTTAATTCGCTCTACATCTGCCCCCAAGGACTGCAGTTCTTCTACCAAACGGATATAACCACGATCAATATGGTGAAGATTGGTCACTGTTGTGGTACCTTCTGCGATCAATCCGGCTAAAACCATGGCTGCTCCTGCACGAAGATCAGTCGCTCTTACTTCTGCACCTGACAAAGAGGACTTCTCAATCAGAGCACTTCGGCCACCATCTACCTTAATGTTGGCTCCCATACGCTTTAGTTCTTCTACATGCATAAAGCGATTTTCGTAGACACTTTCCACCATCATACTGCTTCCCTCAGCAGTCAATTGCAACGCCATGATCTGCGACTGCATATCTGTCGGGAAACCTGGGTGTGGAAGTGTTTTTACGTCCACTGCCTTTAAAGCTCCTGTCGCACGTACATGCACACCATTTTCTCCTTCTAAAACCTCGACGCCCATCTCCCGCATCTTTGCAATAACGGGCTTGAGATGATCGGTGATGGCACCTTCCACAAAAACTTCTCCGCGCGTAATTGCAGCAGCAACCATATAGGTACCGGCAACGATTCGGTCCGGAATGGGGCAGTATTCTGTGCCATGTAAAAAGTCAACGCCTTCGATGCGGATCGTATCGGTCCCGGCCCCACGAACGTTGGCACCCATCGCGTTCAAGAAGTTAGCGAGATCCACGATTTCTGGTTCGCGCGCCGCATTTTCAATGGTTGTACGTCCCTTAGCCAATGTCGCCGCCATCATAATATTTTCGGTCGCTCCTACACTAACCACATCCAAGTAGATGCGAGCGCCTTTCAAACGTCCTGGGACAAAGCCTTCAATATAACCCTGCCCAATCTCAAATTCTGCTCCCATCGCTTCCAAGCCTTTTAGATGTTGATCAATGGGGCGACTACCAATGGCACACCCTCCGGGTAGGGGAATGCGCGCATGTTTTTTCCGTGCTAATAAAGGTCCCATAACCGTGATCGAAGCACGCATTTTTCTAACGAGATCGTATGGCGCTTCCGTATTCGTAATATTTTCTGCCTCGATATAGAGACGCTGGTCTTCCATTTTCGTTCCTACCCCTAGCCGGGAAATCAGTTCTGTAATGGTCTTCACATCTTCCAACATAGGAACTTCTTCGATGACGACTTCCCCACGACTCGATAGGATCGAAGCAGCAATAATTTTTAGCACTGAGTTTTTGGCACTATGAACTTTTACTCGACCCTTTAGCGCTCTGCCACCTCGGACAATGATTTTTTCCACAAGTCTTCCCTCCACGTTAAGCTAATATTCGATCGTAATGATTGGAGTACCGATCGTATAGATCATCTCTTGATGTTTAGAATCGATTCGAGCCGCCACCTGCACATTCATTTCTCCGCCTTTTGTCATTAAGGAGTCCTGAAAATAAGGTGAATAAGCCGATATACTCGTCGTTTGCATCGTGCGCATCGCTTCCACTTCTTTCGCATCCAGCTCTTCTAACATCTGATTAACTGCGAGATCGGTTCGCTCAGGCGCATCCGAGCTACTACCTTGAATCGAGATATGAATGGCAGGTTCCATCTCCAGCTGGGAAAGTAACTCCTCCAATTCGTCACATACGGAGAGAATCGTCGACTCTGAATTTACCGACCCCTGATACTGAATGGACAAGTAGGGCGTTACCCACTCTTCATCTGCTTCTAACAAAAACAATTGGAACTTTAACTCCCCCTCATCCGCTCGCTTACCCACAGATGACCATTTGATTCCATGTTCATTTGCGTAACGAATGGGGTCCGGTAAATGAAGCGATTGACTAATTTGTTCTGCAAGCGCTCCTGCATCTTGAGTCCTTATGGAAGAAGATGCGCGATTCCCATGGTGAACAACCACCTGTTCAGGAGTAATGTTTAGTCGATGAAAGACATTCATAAGTGCTACGACTTCCGTTGGTGCTGATGATGGACCAAGTAAAAATAGGATTGCTACAAATGAAATTATTGTACCCCATAATCCATTCCGCATCCAGACCCTCTCCTCTCCTATTCGCCTCCATTCTCGACAGAAGCGGAAGAGGTTATACGGGAACGAAAGAGGAGTTTGCCACTTTTCCCTCTACGTTCGTATCGCTTTGCGTGAGGGAGAATGCTTGTATTCTTAGAAAAGGTACTGAATCATTCGTGACCAGCCGAGATAATCAATAAAAAATGTAGCTAATCCGTGTCCCAATACAATCGCTAGGATAATCATGAGCGCTCTTGCTTGTGGACTGCTGCTATCACGTACTATGCGTTCAAACCGTATGCTGGATAAAGCCCACCAGCTTAAAGCAATGAAAATAATGGATAAACTAATATTGATGAGTGCGCTTAACCCTAAGCCAAATTCCCCACCCACTATGGTATGCACTCCTTATCATCATGGTTAAAAGCTACTTTACGATACTACCTATCGTAACGCAAAACAGCCCATGAAGCAAAGGGTTTTTCGCAAACTTGTTTGACAACTTATTCATATGGGGACGAGGAGGAAAGCAGGGTGATCCACTGCTCCCTCTCACTTCTTCGCCCTTTGCTTGTTTCCTTCCCTAATGAGGACATTTTAACACTTTCATATTAAATTATTATTATTGCCCACTCGATCCTCCTAATATGGCGCTTTGCCAGTCCATTTGTAACCAGACATCTAGCGCAAGGTTTGGAAAGAGGCCCAGTCCGACAGTGCCGGCGACACAGAGAACAATCAGCAAGAAGGAGATCCACGATCCCTTTACCCGTTCCTGATGAAGGGAAGGGCGAAAGTACATCTGACGAATGATTTCAAAGTAATACATATAGGAAATCACCGTGACAACAACGAGTAAGATCGCCAGCCAAAATACGCCCATCTTCAAGACACTGAGTAGAATGTACAATTTAGCAAAAAAACCTGCAGTTATCGGTATTCCTGCAAGAGAGAGGAGAAAGATTGTTGTGGAAAAAGCCAATAAAGGTGATCGTTCTTTCAACCCTGCAAATGCACTCAACTCTTCTTCCCCTTCGCTCGCTCGCTCCACCAAAGAAACGATTGTCAAAAAGCCCGTAATGGACACCATATAAGCGAGAAGATAGAAGAGAGTGTTGGAAAACGCGAGGGACCCCAATAGAGGCAACAGAAGAAAGCCTCCATGCCCGATACTGGAATAAGCGACGAGCCGCTTCGTATTTGTTTGCCGCAAGGCAACCAAATTCCCAATGAAGAGTGAGGAGATGGCCAATAAGAGAATGAGCGGTTTTAACACACTAAATCCCTCCTCACCGAACAGGAAGAGGTAGCCACCCAATACAATTCGGAGAAGAAAGGCAAAAGCCGCGATCTTAGAAACCCCTGTTAACCATGCCGTAATCGGTGTACTCGCCCCTCGATACACATCCGGTACCCAAAAGTGGAACGGACTACTTGCCACTTTAAAACCTAAGCCAAGCAACAATAGAAACAAAGAGAGGAAAACATAAAGTGACAACCCTAGAGAATATGCTTCTGCCAGTCGTTCTTGAATGATATAAAGATTGGTGCTTCCCGTGATCCCATAAACAAAGGAAAGGCCATACAGGATAAAAGCGGAAGAGACCCCTCCATACACGATATACTTCCACGCTGCTTCATTCGCCTCTCGTCTTTTTTTCCGTATGCCGACCAAGATATAAGAGGAGATGCTGAGCAGTTCCAATCCAATGTATAGCGTGATCAAGTCGGCAGAAGACACCATGAGCATAGCCCCGATCAACGCGGTGATCAACAGTGTATAATACTCGCCTTCGTAGTGGACCTCTTCTGAGCGAACATCTATCAAGGAGAGAAGGAGAACAGCCATCGCTCCAAGCAAAAGGAGCACTTTAAAAGAAAGACTGATCGCATCTACCCGATACGTATCTGCCAAGATCTCATACGGAATCTCATCCCATTGCGTAATCGTAAGGAACATAGCCCCGATCACAAAGGTCAGACTAATCCATCCAATCGCTTGCCTTTTTTGTCCATCCTTCATCAATAAATCGAGGAGGGACAAAAAGGCCACAGCACAGAGCAGAATGATTTCCGGCGCCATCAGAATCCAGTTGTAATCTAAAAGGTATCTCTCACCCATACTCTACCCTCCTGTCTGTATGATGATTAGTTGTATGGCTGTCTTCATCGGTTCAGTCAAGCACTGTGGGTACAGACCAATAACCAAGATTGCTGTACTCAGAAGAAAAAGCGGTACCTTCTCCCTGATGGACAAATCAACTGGTTTCTCTTCTCTTTCCCATTTACCATAAGTTGTTTCTAACACCATTCTGAGCGAGTAAGCAGCAGCGAGGACCAATCCCAGTAGGCCTATGCTGGCTAGTAGTGGATAAGCTTCAAAAAAACCGAGAAAGAGGAAAAACTCACTGATAAATCCTGCTGTTCCAGGCAGACTGAGAAGGGTTAATCCTCCGAAGAGAAAGAAACCAGACCACACGGGCAAGGGATTTGCTAAGCCACCAAGCCGGTTGAGGGAAGTGGAGCCAAGCCGTTCACTAACCGCTCCAATCAAGAAGAAGAGAAGCGCGGAAATAAAGCCGTGCGAAACGGATTGCAAGATCGCACCGCTGATACCTGCTTCATTACCTGCCGCCATTCCCAGTAAAATGACGCCCATATGACTTAAGCTCGCATAAGCCATGATCCTTCTTAGTTCGATTTGCACCAATGCCATCAAAGCGCCTACCAGTAAGCTGATTAATCCCATCATCCCAATCACAGAGCTGGCTTCTCTCATCAACTCTGGAAAAAAGCCAACACCAAAGCGAAGAAGTCCGTATGTCCCCACTTTTAAGAGCACGCCTGCATGTAACATCACCACAGGAACAGCCGCTTCACTATGTACCCGCACCATCCAGGAATGAAGAGGATAAACCGGAAGCTTAATCGCAAATGCCAGCCACACAGCGATAAATAGTCCCCAGATGGTTTTTTGCAGACCCTCGTTTCCAGTGAACATTCCCGATTGCAGTTGAATCATCCGCTCCTGAACCCCAGTGTAATCCATTGTCCCACTGACGAGCATGAAGACGAGAAAAGCAAGGAGTAAAATAGCCGAGCCCAATCCATTGTAGATTAAAAAGTGATTGGCGGCCCTTTCTTTCCAGCCCCCACCCCAGTAGCCGATGAGCACATAAGTCGTCACCAGGGTTACCTCGAAGAAAAGAAAGAAGAGAAACAAATTTTGTGATAAGAACACCCCCAACATGCCCACTTCCAATAGAAGAAGGAGGAGAAAAAACATCTTCATTCGTTGACGGATATACAAACAAGCGGCCATTGCCACAATCCAGCTAATGATCACGGTTAATGCGACTAGCGGTAACGAAAGACCATCGATTCCTACAGAATAGTTAAAAGGAATGGTATCCTCTACTGTCAACCACAACGTAAACCACTCTACTTCATGCAGGAACTGTACAGATCCTATCGACGGTTCAAAGAGGAAAGCAACCCATCCTGTTAGTAGCAGAGGGAGAGACGTTGCCAGCAAGGCAATTATCTTCGTCACCCGCTCATGTTGCCAGGGCAAAGCAAGAACAGCTACCCCCACCAAAGGAGAGAAAAGGAGGAGGGTTATGATCATCTCCATTCGCCGGTCCACCCCCCTACAAGTAGGATAAGGAACAAGATAATTAAAGCTAAGAGACTAAATAAGAGATAATCCTGCACCTTTCCGGTCTGCCACCTTTGTCCCCAACGCGCACATGCTTCAACAGTACCCACACAGAAGTGAATCACCCCATCAATGAGGTAGCGATCCACCTGTACCAAAACCCATCCTAACCGTTTCACCAAGTGAGTGACTCCTTTATCTAACAAAGCATCGATATAAAACTGATGGTGTAGCCACTCTCTTGCTTTGAAGGTCTGCTTGGAAAAGTGGGCGTTTGCTGAAGAGGTGCGATAATAAAAACGACAAGCACCATAAATGACCCCCGTTAAAAGGAGGACCCAGATGAGAAAAAACCACTTTGGCATGGTTCCATGAATGGTTACGAGCCCGGGTTGCGAGAGCCACTTCCCCAATAAAGGGTTGGGGGCATTGATCAGCCCGAGGAAAAGCGAAAAGAACAAGAGAACCTGCACCGGCCACTGGATATACCGGTTGATTTTTTTCCGCTCATTCGCTTCCATATTGCTCTCTTTTCCTGTGGTTATGTGCAAAAAGAGGCGAGACATATAGAGAATCGTTAAGATCGAAGCCACTAAGGTGAGGCAGAACATCCCCAACCCTCTACTGGTATACACAGCATATAATATTTCTTCTTTAGAAAAATAAGCCGCGGTATATGGTATACCGATGATCACAATGGTCCCTATCAGTAGCCACCCACCAACCTGTCTATCCCCTCTCCAGAGGGCATCGATCTTTCGTATGTCTTGTTGGTTATACAAAAGAATGATCGCACCGACAGTAAGGAAAAGCGCTGCTTTAAACGCAGCATGAGTAATCAGGTGAAACACACCTGCAACATAACCGAGGGATCCCAAAGCCAACATCATAAACCCGAGTTGGCTTACCGTAGAAAAAGCAAGAATGCGCTTCATATCGTTTTGAGCCAGCGCCACCAACGCCGCAAAAATGGCCGTAAACACTCCCACATACGCCATCACATCCAGTACCAACGGCGATTCAAGAAAGAGTGGATATAACCTGGCCACGAGGTATACCCCTGCCGCTACCATCGTCGCCGCATGAATCAATGCACTTACCGGAGTAGGACCTTCCATCGCATCCGGCAACCAAATATGTAGAGGAAATTGCCCTGACTTTCCGGCAGCCCCTAAGAAAAGAAACAGCCCAATAGCTGTGAGGGAAAAAGAATCAACCTGCCCGCTTTCTACCTCGCTCAAGATTGTGACAATGTCCAGACTCCCAACGTGCCAAAAAAGCAAGAGAAGTGCGAGGAAGAAGCCAACATCGCCGATCCGCGTCACGAGAAAGGCTTTTTGTGCTGCCCGCTTCGCTTTTGGCTTTTGAAACCAGTATCCGATGAGCAAAAAGGAACCCAAACCGACAAGCTCCCAAAAGAGATACATTTGTAAGAGATTAGGCGAGAGGACAAGAGCCAGCATACTACCAGAAAACAGTCCTAAGTAAGCGTAAAATACAGCAAACCGGCTATCTCCCGCCATATAGGACCTTGAATAAACTTGCACCACCAAGCTTACCAGGCTAATCAGAAGAAGCATGATCACATTCAATTGATCTACGTATACTCCCATTGAGATTACCCGATCCTCTAGCTGAAGCCATGGCCACAACTGAATCCACGCTTCTCCTACACGACTTAAATCCCAAAAAACATAGAGGGAAAGAAGAAAAGAAAGACCAACTGCCCCGATCCCTATAATACTGGTACCCATTTCATTCACTTTGTTCCGCCATCCTAGCAATAAGAGAAAAGCCAGAAATGGAAGAAGAGGAATTATCCAAGCCCACTGCATGATCAGTCACCTCCTCGTCAACTCTATCCCTTTAGATCATCGATTTGGTCCACATTCTGTATGCCTCGATTACGAAAGAGGGCAATCACAATGGCCAGTCCGACTGCTACTTCTGCTGCTGCCACCGTAATAGAAAAGAGCGAAAATATTTGCCCCGTCTCATTGGCAAACATTCCCCACCTCGAGAAGGCAACGAAGTTCAAGTTGGCCGCATTCAGCATGAGCTCAATCGAAATTAATACAATGACTGCGTTTCGCTTGGTCAACACGCCATAAAGTCCGATACAAAATAAGATCGCAGCCAAGGAAAGGTAGGAAGTTAACACCACGTTACGAGGACCCCCTTTCTTTTTTCGCCAGTAAGATCGCCCCCACTAAGGCGACCAAAAGCAACAGCGAAACGGCCTCAAAAGCAATAACATAATGTTTGAGTACCATTTCCCCAATTCGAGCAGTCGTGACGGGCTCTATTTGAGCTCTGTCGGTAACAGGTGTCTGGTAGATGACTCCCAACAGAATGAGAAGAAAAGTTGCCGTGCCGATGAAAGAAAAAAAGTGATGGAGGGAACGTCCTTTGGAGTCTGTCTTCTCTGTGCGAGTCAGCATAATTCCAAACAGCAGAAGAATGGGAATGGCTCCTGCATAGATTAAAACCTGTATGACTGCCAAGAAGGAGGCCTGCATCAATCCATACAAGCCCGCAATCCCCAGAAAAGTAAGCGCAAGTGACAAGACCATGTGGATCACTTTCGTAAAATGGATCATAAAAACCGCTCCCCCAATCACCAGTACCGACAGAGCGAAAAAAGCGACTCCTTCTATATCAATCAGGTTCATCCTCCCCACCTCCCCCACGAATATTGGTATCATTTTCGTGCAACCATTTCATATCTTTAAACAATTCATCTCGGCTATAGGCTGCAAGCTCATAATTGGTCGTCATCACAATGGCTTCAGTGGGACAAACTTCTGTACACAAGT
Organism: Mechercharimyces mesophilus; assembly: GCF_059818345.1. NCBI lineage: Bacteria > Bacillati > Bacillota > Bacilli > Caryophanales > Thermoactinomycetaceae > Mechercharimyces > Mechercharimyces mesophilus. Next base: position 226,908 of record NZ_JCBAPH010000002.1, read on the forward strand.
CACATAAGATGCAAATTTCAAAATTAATATCATAAGTCTCGATGATTTTCCCTTTTTTACTCGGGTCTGGATGACTACGCCCAGTCAGCGTAATACAATCGGTGGGGCAAACACGAACGCATTGATTGCAGACAATGCACTTTTCCGGATCAAAGTGTTGAATACCACGAAAGCGATCCGGCATCTTTAGAGGCTTTTCCGGGTAGGAATAGGTGACTTTGGATTTCGTCATGTTTTTGAGTGTAATCCCCATTCCTTTTAATAGACCAAACATCTTCCTCCCACCTCCTTCCTAGAAATAGGCTCCTATAACCGGAATCTCTTTTAAGAGAGCGGAAGCCAATATATTAAATAGCGCAAGAGGAAGCAGCAATTGCCAACCTAATTTCATCAATTGATCGATTCGGAGACGGGGAAGCGTTGCACGTATCCAGAAAAGACTAAAAACCACCAGGAGAAATTTGAGCATAAACCAAACGAGTGGTGGTAAAAAATCACCTCCAAATAGCGGTAGCCACCCTCCTAAGAAAAGCAACGTGGTCAGAGAGGCCATCACAAACACATAAACGTACTCAGTCAGCATAAAGAAGGCGAAACGAAACCCAGTATATTCTACATGGTAGCCACCTACCAGTTCCGACTCCGCTTCCGGTAGGTCAAAGGGCGTACGATTTAGTTCTGCCAGGGAGGCAATATAAAAGACAGCAAACGCCAAGAATTGCGGGATAATAAACCACACGTTGGCTTGCGCCTCCACAATGTCCGTCAGGTTTAAGCTCCCCACCGTAAGAACAATTCCCACCAAGGCCATCACCAAAGGCACTTCATAACTAATCATTTGCGCAGCGGTTCTCATTGACCCCAGTAAGGCAAATTTATTATTGGAGGCATAACCACCAACGAGGATCCCCATGGTCGTCAGACTGGAGATCGCCACGTAAAAGAGGATGCCAACCCCCACATCCGCAAATAGAAGCGTATCTGAGAAAGGGATCGTGACGGTCACGATGAAAGCTGGGATAAAAGCGAGAGCAGGTGCCCACTTAAATAGAAAGATGTCTGCTTTTTGCGGGATAATATCTTCTTTGATTAACAGCTTGAAGACATCCGCCACTGTCTGCAATAAACCCCAAGGACCAACTTGGTTGGGACCGATGCGGCTTTGCATCCACCCAATCACTTTCCGCTCAAAGAGAATGGCCATTGTCACAAAGCCGAGCAAAAGAAAGAGGTATAGTACGGGACCTAGCCAAAACATTAACCATCCACCTCCCCGAGGACAATATCGATCCCACCCAAGATAGCGACTAGATTGGAGACGTTCTCTCCTTTCAAGAGCATCGGTAAAATTTGCAGATTATTAAAAGAAGGGCGACGAAATTTGCACCGCCACGGCTTATCTCCTTTTCCTTTTGTCACGAGGTAACAGCCCAATTCTCCTCGGGGGGACTCTAATCGGGTGTATACTTCCCCTTCGGGTAAGCGGATGAGACGCGGTACCTTGGCCATGATCGGTCCTTCTGGAATCTGTTCCAACGCCTGCTCCACAATACGAAGTGACTCGCGAACTTCCTGCATCCGGCACCGATATTTATCAAAGAGATCTCCTGTTTCCCCCGTAGGCACATCAAATTGAAAGCGATCATAGACAGAATAGGGCTCTTGCTTGCGCAAATCCCACTTTACACCTGTCACCCGCAAGTTGCTTCCAGTCAAGCCATATTGTATAGCCGCATCAGCATGATAAGTACCTATCCCCTTTGTTCGTTCTTGAAAGATTTCATTTCCTGTTACCAATCCCTCATACTCGTCCACTTGTTCCTTCATCTCATGAACAAACTGACCGACTTTCTTCAACCACCCATCGGGTGCATCCCATTTCACTCCCCCGACACGCATGTAATTAAATGTCATACGGGCGCCACACAGCTCATTGAGGAGTGAGAGAATGCTTTCTCGCTCACGGAAGGCAAAGAGGAACGGACTTAATGCACCGATATCCAACAAATAAGTGCCAAACCATACGAGATGACTCGCGATGCGGTTTAATTCCATTGCAAGCACACGCAAATACTCTGCCCGCTCTGGAATTTCCTTCTCCATCATCGCCTCAACCGCCTGTACCAGAGCATAATTATTGGTCATTGCACAGATATAATCCATACGGTCGGTGTAGGGAATGATCTGCGTATAGTTAAGATCTTCTGCTAGCTTCTCGGTTCCACGATGCAGGTAACCAATTACTGGGGTGGCCTCTTGAATGATTTCACCATCAATTTTAATGATGAGTCGGAATACGCCATGGGTACTGGGATGTTGTGGACCGATATTTAAGAGCATCTCTTCTGTGCGTAGCATAATGGGGTTCTCCTTCCTGTTGGAAGAGGTGATACTTCGTTAGAGTGAACTCATGTTATCCGATCAAGATCCTGGTTGGAGCCCTATATTCCTTCATCGTAGGGAACGTAATCTTTGCGTAAGGGGTGACCCACCCAATCGTCGGGCAATAAGATGCGACGTAAATTTGGATGTCCGGGAAATTGGATTCCTAAGAGATCGTACACTTCCCGTTCGTTCCAGTTCGCACCCGTCCATAATTCAACCACGGAGGGGATGGTAGGATGCTCACGAGTGGTCGGTATATGGACACAGATCTCATGATGATGCAAAAAGGAGAAGAGATGAACAACGACTTCTAACCGATCCTGTTGATCCACACCAGCAAATTGGCGAAGATAGTCGAAGGCAAACTCCTCATCGTAACGCAAACAAGAAGCCACTTTCGCCCAAAAAGCTGAAGGTACAACAAGGGTCGGTAAATGACCATTTGGTTGATTGATGTAAGAGGATTCGATTGCTTCCGCTCCCACATGCTCCTGCAACCTTTGTACCCATTTCTCTAACAGTGGTTGCTTAGGAGAAGGGGAACGTTCTTTTTCAGTGGCAGTAGGTGTGCTTGATTTGGCCGAAAGCTTGCGAACGGCCCCCTCCTTCTGGTCAGTCACCACCTTCTTTTGCTCTTTGGCTAAGGCTTTTACTTTGGCTTCTATCTGCTGTGCTTGCCGGTCGCTCTTCTTTTCCTGATTAGGGCCTGGCTCCTTTCCTTGGGTCATATCCCGCTGTCACCTTCTTCCCGGTCTTTGCTTCATATTGGATTTTTTCTTTTAGCTTATGAATACCGTAGATCAAGGCGGCAGGGTTGGGAGGACAACCTGGGATATACACATCCACTGGGACGATTTGATCTACTCCTTTAACAACCGCATACGACTTGACATAGGGACCGCCTGCCGTTGCACACGAGCCCATTGCGATCACCCACTTGGGTTCGGGCATTTGATCATATAATCTCCGCAGAATGGGAGCCATCTTCTTGGTAACCGTGCCGGATACGATCATCACATCTGATTGCCGTGGAGAAGCACGAAAAATCACGCCAAAACGGTCCAAATCATAATGCGCTCCACCTGTCCCCATCATTTCAATGGCACAACAAGCCAGTCCAAAAGTGAGTGGCCACATGGATGAACTGCGCGCCCATGCCTTCACTCGATCCAAGGTCGTGGTTAGGACATTTCGTTCCAACTCTTGCTCTTCGTATAAATTCAACCCTTCATCCTTTACTCCCATTCAAACACCTTCTTTTTCCATGCATATAGTAGTCCGATGATTAACATGAACACAAAAAGGGTCATCTCGAACAAGACAAATAAACCGATCTCCTCTCGCAGTCGATCATATGCTGCTGCCCAGGGATAAAGAAAAGCCGCTTCTACCTCAAAAACGACAAACAGAAGCGCATATAAATAATAGCGAACATGAAATTGTACCCAACTATCTCCAATCGGTTTGGCACCACTTTCATAGGAAAGCTGCTTTTCTACAGAAGGCCGATGAGGCCTTAACCATTTTGATAAAGTAAAAGCAACAATCGGCAATGCTACCCCGAGGAGAACAAAATAGGCAATCATCAGAAAGTCTGAATCAATGTTCACCTTTGTACTCGCCTCCTACATCTCAGCGTACGCAACTGGTTCTTTATTATGATTCTTATCTGTAAATTGTTCTGCTTCAAATGTGACAAAAAAACGTCTCTATCATAAATATTTCGGGATCATGGTCGTTTTTTCCTCCACCCTTTTCAGAAGAATGTAAGCGCTATCATTTTGGGAGTAACGAAAAAGAGGGCACCGATGGATGCCCTCTTCTCTTTTAAGAATGAATCTCCACATCTTGCTCTTCTATTTCCAAGCGAAATTGTTGCTGGACCATGCGCTTATAGTAAGCATGGCTTTGCATGAGCTTCTGATGATCTCCAATACCTGTAATTTCTCCACCCTCAATGACAACAATTTGATCGGCATCGACGATTGTGGCTAAACGATGTGCCACAACCAAAGTGGTCCTTCCTAACATAAGGTAATGCAGCGCTCGTTGAATTTCCCGTTCAGAATCCGAATCAAGCGCAGAAGTTGCTTCATCCAGTAAGAGGATTTGCGGATCATGAAGAATCGCACGAGCAATTGCGATGCGTTGCCTTTGACCACCAGATAATTTGATCCCTCTTTCTCCAATCTCAGTCTCGTAACCTTGGGGAAATTGTTGAATAAACTCATCTGCATAAGCCAGTTTGGCGGCATGCCGAATCTTCTCTTCCGGTTGTTCTTCCTTCATGGCATAAGCAATGTTCTCACGAATGGTACCGGCAAAAAGAGGCGACTCTTGTGATACATAAGTTAATCCCATCCGCCAAGCAGATAGGTCAAACGACTGAATAGGAACCTCGCCTAATCGAATCTCTCCTGCACTGGGTTCATAGAAACGCTCTAACAAATTGAGAATACTGGTCTTCCCACTTCCACTGGGGCCCACGAAAGCCGTCACTTTTCCCGGGGGAATCGTCAATCTCAATTGCTTTAGCACCGCTTCCTTTCCATCATAAGAAAAATCCACTTGGCGAAAATGAATCTCTTGTGATAAATCAATCGTATCGGTGCTTGCCTCTACCTTCTCACTGTCTAACTCCATAATTTCCTGAATCCGTTCCGTTGCCCCCATCGCCTTTTGAATGCTGGTAAAAAACTGCGACATGGTGGTTATCGGAATAATGATTTGGAAAATGTAGAGGATAAACGCTACCAACTCGCCTGAGGTTAGCATGCCCGTGGATACGCGATACCCTCCGTATCCGATAATCACCACCATGGTGAACATGATAACAAACGACATGATTGGCTCTAAGATGGAAAGGAGACGCGCTTCTTTCAAACTACGCTCAAAAACATGCCGAATACCCACTGCTCCTTTTTCTTGTTCTACCTTCTCTCCCCCATACGCTTTCACCAATCGAATCTCTGAGATCGCTTGTGTAATGAGGTTTGTAAAATGAGCCAATTCCAATTGAATCTGTTTCGAGATATCAAACATTTTCCGCATGATCGGACGTAAGGTTAAAAAAATAATGGGAACGGAAATAAGCATAACCAGTGTCATCGACCAATCCAGATAGAAGAGAATAGCCAATGCACCCACGAGCGATAATATCCCGCTAAAGAACGAAACCACTTGTTTCACTATAAGCTCTTTTAATACAGCTGTATCATTGTTGATGCGACTCACGATCTCTCCTGAACGGGTTCGATCAAAAAACGAAACGGGCAAATATAATAATTTACTCCATAGTCGATTACGCAAATTGGCAACCACACTCTCCCCCAAAAAAGAAAGCAGGTAGGTAGAAAATGCTCCAGTCACGGTCTGTACGATAAACGCACCCATGATTAAGAGAATGGGACCCAGGGAAAGGGTTTGATTTGCTAACAAATCGACAATATTTTTGGTGAACCATGGCACAATCAAGCCCGCTACCGACGAAAGTAGACTAAGGAAAATAGCCAAAATAACGAGCAATTTAGGAAGAGAACGAAGATCAACCAGCGCGATCAGTTGTTTCAAATCCATTTTTTTCTCTTTAGTTCGTGTGTTCATCGCTTGCTAGTTCCTCCTTTCCTTCATACACATAGAAAACCCGCATGGTTGCACGCAGGGATGATGCCACTCACTCTGGATGAAAGCAGTTAACATGGGAGTATCATGTTCTCGCTCGCCCAACTTCCAATCACTTTTCGGTTGAGCTTTCACCTTCTTTTCACCACGTGGAGACTTTCTAGGGCAGGTGCCACACGCCCGCATAAACAGACTGCGTCATGGGAGAATCGGATTCTCTCTCATCGTGGTTGGTGGACAGTGGCATCTCCCTTCGCTACCTGATCCACGGCTCAGAGTCTCTCAGAGAGAAACCGCTCGCCCATCTTCCAATCATCATTAGGGTGAGTTTTTACCCTTATTTTCATAGGTCGTTTTTCATCTAATTAGATTGAGTTTTACCTCTTATGCTTCTATTATCTGTAATTCTCTACTTCTCATATGTCTCAACGCTTTTTTCTATACGGAAGTTCTGTCATTATGCTCTTCCATTATTCTTCACAGCAAGAGCCAGATAGAGCAGAACCACAGGGAACAGGAACAGACTACTAGCTAAGATCCCTATGGAAACGGATACCTTAACAGCAATCCAACCAAGTAAGGGGCCTCCACCGATTTGTCCAAAAGCGTCCACTTGGCCCACGGTAGACAGGACGGTTGCGCGAACCTGCGATTCTTTGATTTGCTTATTCACCCATGCCCGAAATAACGGACCATTCGTCCCTCTTAAAATGAAGATCGTCCAATAAGTCATAAGTGCAAGTACAAAGTGACCTACCAAAGCAAAAATGGCGATAAAGCCGACCAATAAAAAGTTGATCATCGCTAGTATCCACACAGAATCCAGCGTTCCTCGTTTGTCAAACTCTCTTCTAATCCATTCCACCACCACAATATTAAGCAACATGGCAATACCATTAAGAATACCAAACCAAACCACAAGGTCGAGTGATCCTAACTCTGGGAAGGTGAGATCCTTAAGAAAATGAAGGGTCCACAGTCGATCAAACCCTTCTGAATACATACCTTGAAAAACAGCAATCGCCACTACAAACCAGAGAACCTTCCTCTGCTTGATAAAGGCAAATCCCTGCAAGAAACTTCCCCATAGTGCTCTCCATTTTCCCTCTGTTACTTTCGGTCCTGGAGTAAAATGTTTTTCTGGCATATAACAAGAAATGAACACCGCTAAAAATAGGAAGCCAAAGCCCCCCAGGATAATTGGGAGGGAATAGCCCCACTGTGCCATCAACACACCACTCCCAATACCGATAAGAGACCCGATTTGACCTGTTTGCGCCCCGCGAAGATAGACGGCTTCTAATCCTCCTTCTCCCCACTCATCTGCTAACCACGCATCATCCGCTCCACTAATAAACGTAATCCCTAATCCCCAGATAACTTGTGCTACTAGTACGGCCGCAAATACTGGGACAAACCCTTCCAAGAGAAATCCCATCCCCATCAGACTTAATCCTATGATGATGGAGAGCTTGCGGCTCTTGCGATCAGCCACTACTCCCGTCGGGATTTCGCAAATGAAGCAAGTTACTTCTAAGAAAACCCCAACCATAGCCAGTTGAAAGGCATTCAACTGAATCGTTTCAATAAAATATACTTGACTCATGGTTGTGATAAAAGCGAAAAAGAGGGCTGTCAAGCCCGTATACAATAGATAGGTACGATAAACAGATAGATGGTTGTTCATTCATTTTCTCCTTTGTGTTTTTCTTCCATAAACTAGAGAAATGAACACATCCCATCCGTAGCTTGTAAAAGTTGTCCACAATCCTTCTACTATTTAGACAGAACCGATCATCATCCTTGATAACAATCAGAAGCCTCCGATAACCAGTGCATAGCAGGATCGATTCATCTTTTGTAGAGTGGCCCCATCGATCCAATCCCACAGGAGGTAAAAAACGAAAACAGCATGGATGAATGGTTCATCCATGCTGATCTATCCAGACAGACTGTGCACTAGAGAACACAGTCTGTCCTTATATAGAAAAGTTGCCTTAGCCAACGGATGCATCCAGTGTTTCGGCAAGCAAGTTGTGCTTCTCTTTGCCCCTGCTTACAAAACCGGATGAGGTGTTCATTCATTTCAAAGTGCCTCCATAGCCAACACAAATAAGCCCTTAGGGCATTATTTTTTGTTCGCTATTGATTACACCCTGTCTTTTCATTTGATTAAGAATGAAACACCTTGGTTAGCACAACGCATCACGCTTTCTGATAAGAATACTCCCATTATAATGGAAATTAAATAAGTGAACAAGCTCCATCTCAATTTCCATCTGTAAAAGATAATCAACTTTTGAAAAAACCCTTCCGTTCTTCTTCCACCTGCGTTAGGACCGACCCCAGACGTTGTAAACCACTTAAGAGCAATATCCCATATGAAAAGGAAAATCATATTAAAAAAGCAGTACCCCATCAGGAGTACTGCTTTTTCTTAGTGAAACGGTTACCGACCAGTGATGTTCAAACGATTCATGGCACGTTGCATCGCCATTTCCGCACGGCGGAAATCGATATCGTCTTGCTTATCGGACATGCGTTTTTCTGCACGCTCTTTTGCGCGCTCGGCACGGTCCACATCAATATCACTCGGTAGTTCAGCCGTTTCGGCTAAAATGGTTACCTTATCCGGACGAACTTCAAGAAATCCACCACTAATGGCAACTTGTTGCTCTTCGCCCTCTTTCTTAATGCGAACAACAGTAATATCCAACGGGCTGACGAGGGGGATGTGATTCGGCAGAATCCCTATATCCCCTTCGGCCGCACGCGTAGATACCATCTCTACTTGTTCCGAATAAACTTTCCGTTCCGGTGTAACAATATCCAGCTGCATGGTACTCACGGGCATTCGCTCCTTTTACGCAGCCTTAAGCCAGCTGTTTCGCTTTCTCGATTGCTTCGTCAATACCGCCCACCATGTAGAACGCTTCTTCAGGTAGGTTGTCATGCTTACCTTCGAGAATCTCTTTAAAGCCACGTACCGTTTCTTTAATCGATACGAACTTCCCGGGCATGTTGGTAAACTGCTCCGCAACGTGCATCGGCTGTGAAAGGAATTTCTCAATCCGACGGGCACGAGCAACGATTTGTTTATCTTCATCGGAGAGCTCATCCATACCCAAGATGGCGATAATGTCTTGTAGCTCTTTATAGCGCTGCAAGACTTCTTGCACACCACGGGCCACATCATAGTGCTCTTGTCCCACGACAGCTGGGCTAAGAATACGCGATGTGGAATCCAATGGATCCACCGCAGGGAAAATTCCTTTCTGTGTCAAGGCACGGTTCAAGTTGGTGGTTGCATCCAAGTGAGCAAAGGTTGTTGCTGGAGCTGGATCGGTGTAGTCATCCGCAGGCACGTAGATCGCCTGAATCGAGGTAACCGAACCTTTTTTCGTCGAGGTAATTCGCTCCTGGAGCTGACCCATTTCCGTTGCCAAGGTTGGCTGGTAACCCACCGCAGAAGGCATCCGACCCAAGAGTGCCGATACTTCGGAACCGGCTTGGGTGAAGCGGAAGATGTTGTCGACAAACAAGAGTACGTCCTGTCCTTCTTCGTCACGGAAGTGCTCCGCCATCGTAAGTCCCGTCAAAGCCACACGCATACGTGCACCTGGGGGTTCGTTCATCTGACCGAAGACCATGGTCGTTTTATCAATAACGCCAGCATCTTTCATCTCAAAATAGATGTCGTTCCCTTCACGTGTCCGCTCACCTACACCAGCAAAGACGGATAAACCACCATGTCCTTGCGCGATGTTGTTGATCAATTCCTGAATCAATACGGTTTTCCCTACACCCGCACCACCGAAGAGTCCGATCTTACCACCCTTCGCATACGGTGCCAATAGGTCAACGACCTTAATCCCGGTCTCCAGCATTTCTTCTGCTGTGGATAACTCATCGTAGCTAGGTGCTGGACGATGAATCGGGTCCAACTTATCTGTTTTAATGGGTCCTTGTTCATCGATCGTTTCACCCAATACGTTGAAAACACGTCCAAGGGTTTCTCGACCAGTCGGGACGGAAATCGGACGTCCCAAGTCTGTCGCTTCCGATCCACGAACAAGTCCGTCCGTGGAGGACATTGCAACAGTTCGAACTGTACTGTCTCCCAAGTGGAGCGCAGTCTCAACCGTTAGGTTCATTTCTTTTCCGCCATTAGCGGATGCTGGTTGATGAATGGTAATCGCATTATTAATTTCAGGAAGATGCCCGTTTTCAAATTCAATATCGACAACGGGACCCATCACCTGAATGACGCGTCCTTTGCTCATCATTTTCCCTCCTTAAGGCACATCTTGTTCACTCTATCCATTAATTCGCATTCGCTCCGGCAACAATTTCAGCCAACTCTTGCGTAATCGCCGCTTGGCGTGCACGGTTGTAATGCAAGTTGAGCGTTTTGATCATCTCGCTTGCATTGTCGGTTGCACTTCCCATAGCGGACATGCGTGCACCGTGTTCGCCTGCCTTCGATTCCAAGGCCGCGCTGTAAATCAAGGTTTCTGCATAACGAGGGAGTAGATTCTCCAACACCTCTTCTGCAGAGGGTTCATACTCATATGCAGGAGCCGCAGAAGCCTCTGTCTGCTCCTCACCTTGCGCTACGTTTTCGAGTGGCAACAACTGCTTCTCTACCGGGGTCTGCGTCACAGGATTAATAAATTCGTTGTATAAGAGATAAAGCTCATCATAACGCTCTTCAGCATAGTAGCGAACGGCACTTTTTGCCACTGATTTGATGTCAGCAAACTGCAGGTCATCTGGAAGACCGGTTACGGCTTCCAAAACGGGATAACCCCGTTTCTTTAGAAAGTCATGACCTTTCCGACCGATGACGAGCATAGCATAATCATCGGTACTTTGATGGCGTTCTTGTACCGTTGATACCAATTTGCGTAGAAGGTTTCCGTTAAAACCTCCTGCCAGCCCGCGATCCGAAGTAATGATGAGGTAAGCTGTCTTTTTAACAGGACGGGAGACCAACATGGGATGCTTTACTCCCTGTGTACCCGTTGCAATACTGGCAACAACCTCACGCAATTTATCTGCGTAAGGACGAGACGCCTCTGCCCGCTCTTGCGCACGACGCAACTTAGCAGCGGATACCATCTCCATCGCTTTGGTGATCTGCTTGGTATTTTCCACAGAGCCAATGCGTCTCTTAATATCTCGCATATTCGGCATACCACTTCACCGCCTTCTCACCACCGCGATTCCTCAGCAAGGTTGCTTTTAGCTGAGGAATCGAGTATCAGTGGGTATTCAAAACCATCTATTTAAACGCTAGCTTATTCCGAAACAGCAAAGCCTTTTTTAAAGGTATTAATCGCCTTTTTAAGCTGCTCTTCCTTCTCTTCTTCCAGCACTTTCTTCTCTGAGATCGATTTCAAGATATCCTTGTGCTCGCTATCCAGGTAAGATAGGAATTCTTGTTCAAAACGACGAATATCTTCAACTGGAATTTCATCGAGATGGCCCTTGGTCACGATGTAGATGGAAACGATTTGTTTCTCAACAGGAAGTGGTGCATTTTCACCTTGCTTCAGAATCTCTACCGTCCGTTCCCCACGTGCAAGTTTCGCTTGGGTTGCTTTATCCAAGTCGGAACCGAACTGGGCAAAGGCTTGTAGCTCTTCATACTGTGCCAAGTCCAACTTAAGCGTACCGGATACCTTCTTGATGGCTTTGATTTGCGCATCGCCACCTACCCGGGATACAGAGGAACCCACATCGACGGCAGGACGCACACCGGAGTTAAAGAGATCGGTGTCGAGGAAGATCTGACCATCGGTAATGGAGATCACGTTCGTTGGGATGTAAGCAGAAATGTCACCCGCTTGTGTCTCGATAAATGGAAGCGCCGTCAAGGAACCGCCTCCACGTGCATCACTCAATTTAGCGGCCCGCTCTAGCAGACGAGAATGCAAGTAGAAGACATCTCCTGGGAACGCCTCACGACCTGGTGGACGACGAAGCAACAAGGAAAGCTCACGGTAAGCAGCCGCTTGTTTACTCAAGTCATCGTACACACAGAGGACATGCTTGCCATCATACATAAAGTGTTCACCCATGGCACAGCCCGAATACGGAGCCAAGAACAAGAGTGGTGAAGGATCGGATGCACTCGCACTAACGACGATCGTATAATCCAGTGCGCCTGCTTTCTTCAGCTTTTCTACCACGTTTACGACGGTAGATTGCTTCTGACCAATCGCAACATACACGCAGATTACATCTTGGTCTTTTTGATTAATGATTGTATCAATGGCGATGGTGGTTTTACCCGTTTGACGGTCACCAATCACCAATTCCCGCTGTCCACGACCAATTGGAATCATGGCATCGATCGCTTTGATCCCGGTCTGCATGGGTTCGTGTACCGATTTCCGATCGAAAACACCAGGTGCTGGTGACTCAACCGGACGATAGGCGGATGCTTCGATCGGACCTTTGCCGTCTAGCGGCTGTCCGAGCGGGTTAACCACCCGTCCAAGGAGAGCTTCACCGACAGGGACTTCCATGATGCGACCGGTTCGCTTCACTTGGTCTCCTTCCCGAATGTCGGTGTAGGGTCCAAGAATAACAACCCCTACTTGGTTTTCTTCCAGGTTGAGGGCCATGCCCATCACACCATTGGCAAACTCTAAGAGTTCACCCGCCATTACTTTTTCCAACCCATGAACGCGCGCAATTCCGTCACCTACTTGAATGACAGTTCCTACGTCGACCATCTCGATTTTGGAATCGTACTGCTCGATCTGCTGTTTAATCAGCGCACTAATTTCTTCTGGCTTAATGCTCATTCGGTATTCACCCCTATCCTTCCCAGTCTAGCTAACATGTGATTGTTGCAAACGCTGCTCAAAACGAGTCAGCTTGGATTTTAAGCTACCGTCATAGAGACGGTCACCAATCCGGACAATGACACCGCCGAGGATCGCAGGATCAACGACATTGGTAATGCTGAGCTTCTTACCGATCTTCTGCGTGAACGCTTTCGATAGCTCTGCTTCCTCTTGTTCACTCAGTTTAACCGCTGTCGTAACAACCGCCTCTGCTAATCCACGCGCTTCAAAGGCAAACGCTTGATAGCTCTTCGCAATCTCAGGGATAATCGCTTCACGTCCACGATCCACTAAGAGGTGCAAAAGATTGCGGGTCAACTCCGACATCGATTCACCCATCTTACTCAAAAGCTCTTTCTTCTCTTTGTCCGCTACCGTTGGGTGAGCCAACCATTTGTTGAGCTCAGGTGTATGCGCAAGGGATTGAGCCAATAAAACAAGGTCCTTTTCAACCTGTTCCAACTGGCCTTTTTCCTGAGCGGCCTCGAATAGCGCTTTCGCATACCGCTTGGCTACCACTGCTGTACTCATTGCAGTTCCCCTGCCTCTTGAATGTAACGGTCCACCAATTTGGACTGCTCACTTGCATCCAATTCTTTTTCCATCAACTTCGAGGCAAGCATGACGGAAAGTTGCCCCACTTCATCCCGCAATTGGGCAACCGCTTTCTCTTTTTCGCTCACAATTTCAGCTTTGGCGTCTTTCAGCAATTGCTGCGCACGCTCGTTTGCATCTGCCATAATCTTGGCAGCCTCTTGTTCTTTCTGCTTCTTAGCACGTTCCAAGATTTCTTGTGCTTCCGTGCGCGCTTCCTTCAACGCAGCTTGTTGCTCAGCTACAAGCTGTTCTGCTTGTTTCTGGCTATTTTCCGCTGAACTAATTTGCTCATCAATGTGGCTTTGACGCTTTCGCATCATTTCTACCATCGGCTTTAGAGCAAACTTGGAAACTAATAGCATGAGGACGATCACGATCAAGAGTTGCATCAACATGGTTCCCAGATGTAATGACAAGCTCGGTCACTCCTTTCAATCACAAATGGCCTTTTGTACATAGAAACAAAGTGGGGGCAGACCTACGTCCCCCACCCTAAACTAACATGGCTTACAGTACGCCCAGAATGACCAAGATACCGAAAGCGATCGAGATAATCGGTAGTGCCTCAACAAGACCCAAAGCAATCATCGACTGTCCGAACAAGGTTCCACGCGCTTCTGGTTGACGAGCGATTCCTTCGATGTAACGGCTAAACAAAATTGCGTTTCCAAGACCTGCTGCAACCGCTGCGAAAGCGATCATAATTCCACCTGCTAATACACTCATTTTTAAATTCCTCCTTCAAATTTGTAGAGAAAGATTTTAGTGGTCATCTGCCACTTTTTGTGAAATGTAAACCATCGCAAGGACGGTAAAGATAAAGGCTTGGATCGTTCCCACAAAGATTGAGAACCCAATCCATACAAGCAAGGGTAGCCCTGCCATTAAGCCCCCTTTAAGCATAATGATAATCAGTACTTCACCTGCGAAGATGTTTGCCCACAACCGCATACCATGGGTCGTTGGCTTGGCCAACTCATCGATGATATGAAGGATAAACATCGGCCAAAAAGGTTCAAAGTAATGCTTGATATACTTTTTGGGGCTTCGAGTAAATCCAGCAATGTGTGCATAAATCGTAATCGCAAAGGCTAGAGCAAACGCCACACTCAGATCCGCTGTTGGAGACTTTAACAGAGAAACTTCATGATGAGCATCGTTTAGCACACTCTCTGTTAAGCCAAGCCATGGAATCGGATCATGAATCTCCGCGGAAACCATGAAGATAACGCCCAATTGGTTCGCAAAAAAGATGAACAAAAACAAGGTAAAGGCCATACCAAGGTATTGATCTGCCCTTTTATTGTCCAAGCCCATCCGTGTAATTCCCTGGATGAACTCAATCACCATCTCAATAAAGTTTTGCAAACCAGTCGGCTTCATGCTGAGCCGCCGTGAGGCAAGGATCGTAAGAAGTAAGACGATTGCAGCTACCAAGATCGAACCAAAAACCACTGTCAGGTCAATGGCCCAAATCCCCGATCCCAACTTCGGTGTCGCTTCCATTAGCATCCTCCTCCTTTCTGTCCATCCTGTCATGGCGTACATATAAGTAGCCTACGACAGCTAGGAGTATATAACTTATTGGCCAACCCAGTACCAACGAACGGTAATCAAACCACTCTGGATACTGAATAGCCATAATTACAGAGAATCCAATCATCAGGATGCGATTGACCAATCCAATCCCTACCGGACTTTGTCCGGCTACTACACGCTCTCCGATCATTCGTACGCGTCGCGCTAAGTAAAGGACATTGTACAAGCTGACCAATCCGCCGAGAATGATCCCTGCGAAAAAGGGTTTGTAAGGAGTAAGGACCCATAACAGTAGTAGGATGCCTAAAATGATGCCTGAATATAGCAAGATGTGGCGACGAATCCAATCCAACTCGTTTGTCATCGATGTCATTCCTTTATAAAAGCTTTTAGTGTCCATGCGGCACCGAGAATCCCGGTGATAAGACCACCCAAGATGCCGATGACCAACCACATTGGTTCTGTGGAGAAGGTTTGATCCAACCATTTCCCCAGCCAGATCCCTACTAGAATCATGATGACGATTTCCGAGCCGAGGGTTCCGATCAAACCCATCATACGAAACGGGCTGTCAGTGTTCTTATTCACATCCCCACCCCTTTACGGCACCTTAAACCTACTCTCTTCTACCCTATTCATCCTGTATTATCGTACCCAAGCGAGGGCACCTATGTCAACGCTTTCTTCCGTTATTTCAGCAATTGACTTCTGAACAAACCGACACATTATTGGAAGTATGAACCATGTATTTTTCATCAGTAGATTTTCATTTCAGGTTTCCCCGTCTACATGGACTTTCAATCCACCAAACTTGTCCCTAGCATACGAAGGGAATACGTTCTTCAGTTCTTCAGCAAGAATGTAACATCTACTCTTCCTGACAGAACAGATTAATGAATCTCCCCATTCACGAATAGCATCCCCAATCTGCTTTCCAATATTGAGAACCCAACAATGTAACCGTTTTTCTACTGCGCACTGATTCCAGAGTTACTTCATTTCCTTATGCATACCAAGTGAATGTGGAGCGGTATAAGCAAAGCCAAATTCTTTATAAAGCTGATCAGCCGGTACATCCGCAATTAAGGAGACGTATGCTCCTTTAGGTGCATTTTCATTGAGATAGCGATTGAGCTCCTCCATGATGCCACGACCAATTCCCTTCCGATGCCACTTCGGATCTACAACCATATCCACGATTTCGAAATTACATCCACCATCGCCAACGATTCTGCCCATACCGACCAGATTTCCCTCTGCAAACGCTGTCACGGCGAAAAGGCTATTAGGAAGACCTTTCTCTGCAGCTTCGCGCGTTCGCTCACCCATTTGATTAACTTTTCTTAGTCGTAAATAATCTACTACTTCTGGTACGTGATAGCGAATTTCTATATCCATTAATTATCCCCTGCCTCTCCTCATTTCAAGTAAGTAGCCATCCACTTTCTGCGGTATCCACCTTCAACCTCATTATAATAAAATAAACTCCCTTTCACTCTAATGAGTGGAAAGAGAGCTAGAGACTCAACCTGTTAAATGAACAACGAAAAAATGTCGTGTAATCAAGATTTAACGCCAATTCACATCCTGAAGTATAGCTAATCAGCAAGCTTGTTTTTAACCCTTTAATCTAAATATCGGCTAAATAGATAGGAATGTTTCGCTCTATACTCCTATACTAACTCCAGAACGTAGTCCTTCACGAACTTCCATTAGAATAATCCCAAGCATATTCTTACCCGTGCCATTTGTTCCTTTTCCCCAATAATAATCATTCGTTGTATTTTCAATAATCTCTTTTGTTCCTGTCGCTAAAAGAGTTTCTTTTAATTCCGGGTGTGTTCGGAATTTTTCTAGGACCGCTTTTCTCATGATGTCATCTTTGACTTCTTCCCAATCAGAGCGCAGAGGTTTCTTGCGATCCCTTCCCTTACTAGCAGCCTTCATTGGGTTGGGAGCCAGGCGAATCTCCTCTTCATACTTCGTACCAGCAAACTTTTGTGCTTGAAAATAGTGTTCCACCGTTGGCCATTGTTTATCGTCTATCTCTATCGGACTGGAATAAAAATTAGAAAAACAACCATAATCCTCATTTACTTTATAAAATAGAATGGGCATGAACGACCTCCTACAAATAGAATATTAGCGTGATAATGACCTTACTTATCGATTTTCATCAAGCTCCATTGCTCTTATGTGTTGGAGTTCTCAACGAAATAAGTAAGAGTCATTTCCCAAAATGCATTTTCGGAAAGGTTCATCGTGATGTTTTCTTCGCATTTGCAACACCATTTTCGATACTAGTATATCGTTTTTATCCTACGTGGTGTTACCGCACTATACCATGTCATCCATTTACCCTCTTTTATTCTGTATCCACATGGAAGGGATCTACACCCATGCTATGCAAGACGGTAATCGCCTCTTCCACCGGAACCTGCGGTCGTTTAAATTCCTGTCGAAAAGCCTCCTTCATCTCAGCCACATCCCTTAAGGTACGTTTTTCCACTCGTCCGTTTGCGGTGCGGATGGTTAATGTTGCGTTCACGAGTGAGAGGCCCCGTCCACGATCCAACTGCCATAATTGGTAGCGCAATATTTTCATAAAGGGTCCGTCTAACCGAAAGGACCGTCTCACTGCTGTTTTCACATCACGCCGAGCGACCTCCCGATGGATATCAAATGTCCAATCTGATTTTGCTACTTTTCCATCTACCTTGCGAACATAGCGATAAACCCCATTCCTTTCCTCACTTTGGATAAAGCATTCATCGCCACCAAACGCGCTTTTGTTCGTTTTCTCTGATGCAAAAAATACAGGAGCAAAGAATGGAGCCGCCGAGCCACAGTCTACATATGCCCATTCATGTGGTCGCTCAGGTAACTTTACCAAGATCGCCACATGACTATCCCCTAACATCGTTAATTTGCAATGAAAACCCAATTGTCTTAGTAATTGATAGAGGTGATCGTTCAGCGCAAAACAGGTGCCTCCCAATTGGTGCTGAATCATCTGCTGGATATACTCCTCCGGGTTTGCGAGTTCATGCTCCCCTCTTTTGTAAAGAAGCAGTTTACTGATGTTCTCAAATGGGATTTTGCTAAGTTGCGAGGTAAGTATGTGCGTTAAGTATTCGCTAGATGGCTCTTCCACAGGTATATTCAGGAACTGTAAGTAACGATTGATCCAGTCAGGGGACGTTTTCATTCTGCCATCTTCTCCTCTCTCTGATCGTGCCTTCATCATTCATATTCGGATTCGCGTGGGATTCAGTTCAACCTTCCAGTCTACATATGCTTCTATCGTTATTTTAAAGAGAAGGTGCCCCTCTTTCTTCCTCAAAAAGATGAATTTGTGGCTACATCTTTGGTCTTAGATCGTGTGACTGAACACCAACCATGCGATGTTCCATTTCCTGAAGAACGATCTCATCGAAGATCTCCTGAAAGCTCAAGTTCCTTTAAAGCGAGCCTGTCCATTCCACCTGATGGTGGCGTGATCGGGAACGGGATCCGTTAATCTATATTCATCCACTAAACAGAATCAGAAATTAGTAAAAAACAGGCTGTCGAGAAAGTCTCAACAGCCTGCAAAAGCCTTCTCCAAATATGAAGAAAGATTTTTTTCAAAAAATATATTCAGATAGAAACTTTCTCTGCTTCCGTCTTATTAGGAAACATTGTTCATTTCCTGGGTCAATCTTTTGGACTGATGTCTCCATCTCGCAAGCATAAAGGTTATTTAACCTGCATTAACAATATTAGCATCGAAGAATTGAGAGTTATTAATATTAGAAAAAGCGGTTACTCGGAACAATGTAGCTTGATTTAAAAAAGCGGTTCGAATAAGCGGGCTATATACTTGGAATAAGACCCGTGAGATATTTTGAAGGGTAGGCGCATAATTCACACGAAAAATAGGTTGTCCAGTATCGGGTACAGTCACTCCTCTTTGCGCCAGTACAACTCCCTGCCAGGGCCTGGACAGCGTATTATATAGAGCCCAAAATCTTCGATTTTGTGATAAACCTACTGATTCTTGAGCTAATATTTCAGAGAGTAGAGCTTCAAAAGATATTTGCACAAGAGGTTCAAAATCACCGTTTCCTGGAAAATAGCGTGAGGTTCCATTAAAAATAACCTTTGTTCCATACGTGTTTGGTACTTTAATCACTACCTTTCTAAAATAGAATCGAAATCTTATATTAATATATTCAATATATTCTTCTTTGCTTATACGAACACACAAATGGAAGAGTTTGAAGTCACTGAGTATAAAAACAAGCTGCCGAGAATTTCTCGACAGCCTGAGCCCTTGTTCTCCTATTTTAGGAGAACAAGGGCTTCTCATTACTCGCATCTCTGCGTTTATCTTGTTCCAAATAACCGATCGCCGGCATCACCCAAACCTGGTGTGATATAGCCATGTTCGTTTAACTTCTCATCAATCGCGGCCACAAAGATATCCACATCGGGATGATCTTGCTGGACACGCTCTACGCCTTCTGGGGCTGCGACGAGACACATTAATTTGAGGTTGCGTGCTCCCATTTCTTTGAGTCGAACCAATGCTTCGGCGGCCGATCCTCCCGTAGCGAGCATCGGATCGATAACAATCAACTCACGCTCTTCAATGTCGGAAGGCATTTTCGCATAATACTGTACGGGTTCCAATGTTTCTGGATCACGATAAAGTCCAATATGTCCCACTTTCGCTGCAGGAATAAGGCGTAAAATACCATCCACCATACCAAGACCGGCGCGTAGGATCGGCACGAGCCCTAATTTCTTACCCGCTAAGATTCGACTTTGCATCGTTGCTACGGGTGTTTCAATGGTTACTTCTTCTAACGGCATCTCACGTGTAATTTCGTAAGCCATAAGTGCGGATACTTCCTCTACCAACTCACGAAAAGCTTTGGTTCCAGTCTTTTTACGCCTGATATACGTCAGTTTGTGCTGAATCAATGGATGGTCAAAAACATAGACTCCCATCGCCACACACCCCTTTCTCATTCCGCCGACTATTGTACTGTTTCCTTCTCCATCTGTCCATCATCTTCCTTTGAGGACGGCAATCGGTTTGCATGTGGCAACGACCGAGGCCAAGTTGGCTCCTACTACGGAGTCAATCACCTGATCCACATCTTTGTAAGCCTGTGGACACTCATCCAATATACTTTCCAAGGTACGATGATTTACTACAATTTCCTCATCCGTTCCCACTTGCATAGCGTGCGAGAAAGCATCTACCGAAACTTGCTCCTTGGTTGCGCGGCGCGAACGTACCCGGCCTGCACCATGGCAGATAGAGTAATAGTTTTTCTCCCCTTCCTTCTCCCCTACCATAATGTACGAAGCCGTGCCCATGGAACCTGGAATGAGAGCAGGATGACCCGTCTTCTTGTACGCAGCTGGATTCAGGAAATGTCCTTTGGGAAGTGCACGCGTCGTCCCCTTACGATGTACCATCATCGCTTGGTTATGATGGGGCTCTTTCAAAGCATAGTTGTGCATCAAGTCGTAAAGAACCGGCATGCGAAAGTCGGAGCCAAACACTTCTTTCAATCCTTGCTCTACGCCATAGGCAATCATGTGGCGGTTGGTGACAGCAAAATTTAACGCAGAGTACATGAGGTTGATATATCTTTGACCCTCATCGGATTGGATCGGGGCAAAAACGAGGTTGGGGTCAGGCGCTCCAACACCCCACTTAAACATCGCTTCCTTAAATTCCTTGGTGTATTTCGGGCCCATCATCCCTCCCCATGCACGTGAACCGGAATGGATCATAACGATAATCTGTCCATCGAACAGCCCCCATGCCTTCGCCACCTCACGCTTATCTTCGGCAATTTCCACCCGTTGCAATTCAATAAAGTGATTGCCTCCGCCTAAGGTGCCCAACTGTCCCCAGGCACGCTTCCACATCTTCTCCGGAATATGTTCCAGTGCATCATGATCAAACGAAAAGGTGGCGTTCTCTACGTGGGTGAGCGAGCGTGTCTGCTTGGCTTCATACGAATCAGGGACATAGTGACGAGGGAGCCCGCGAATACCTTCCTTCACCACATCCTCTAACCAGATATCACTGTAGCTAGTGTGAGACTTCTCATTGACGGGGACAACGGCCTCGATCGCATCGATGATGGCACGTCGTATCCGTTGGTCACGTACATCATCGTGATGGAGGGAAGTCATATGAACACGCATCCCACAGCCAATGTCAGAGCCAACGATCGAGGGGGAAACAAAGCCATCCTTCTGCTTCCACACAGCTGTCGTTCCAATACACGTACCAATACCAATATGGGCATCGGGGGTATAGCTCATATGTACATTGCGCGGGATGGTCAAGTTATGATCTGCCATCGTATACACCTTGTCACCCAAGCTCTCATAAACTTCATCGTTCGCGAAAACATGTAACTTTCCTTTGGATAAGGTTACTTCGCGATGGTTATTTCCGAGGTGTTTGATCATCTCCTCTTTCTCCTCTCTTTTTCCCTATTTTACACAGTATAATGGACTCCACTAGAGAGGAACAGCATAATATTTAAAAGTTAGCGATTCATAAATTTTCTGTAAAATAAGAAGATAACTTCAAGCTTCATAGAAGTTATTACTACAAAACATTCTTTATGGGAGTTATTTCAATGAAAAAGAGCGCCTCGCATGTTCTGTTTGTTGCCTTTCTGATTTTCACTTTGCCCTTCTCTTCCCTTGAGAACAATCTGCATGTTGTTAAGGCCGACAGTATCCCAGCGAAGAGTTTGACTTTCTATACATATGACGACCCTGCCAATTATTTAGTTGAAGGTAAGCTAAAGAGTACACATCAGGATCATGAATTAGAAAGCATTAATGAAGCGATCTCCTCTAAACTCCTCACGGTTGGAGTGAAGAATTTACAGAAGGAAGGTGTCGATTCTTCTATAGGAGGAATAACCGACATGGCTTTCGATGCAGACATGGTACATTCAAACCCAAAAGCGAGTGAATTTTTGCTGAGAGCATTAGCAGAAGGGGTAAGAATCTTTTTGTATGGCGAAAGGAATGCACAAGAGTATAAGAAGTTAACTGAAAAACAAGTTCAGCTCTACTCCCGTCAAACAACAGAAATGCATCCCACACTTCCTTCTATCAATGAGACGGACTTAAATAATACACAGGAAGGCGATATCATTGGAGTTTCTTTGACTCCAAAGGGAACAGAGTATGAAGTCATCGTGATCGATATTACGAATACGGGTCACACCCAAACAACAGGACAACAAATTCTCCAGACCCTTTCGCACGAACTAGTAGAAGAAGTGAAGCACGGTAAGAAGATAGGAGGAAATTATCTCAACGAAACACTACTTCAAATTAGTCATTCTGTTACGTATTATGCCTACGGATATGGTTCTTGCAACAGTTCCCCTAGAAAGTTACGCGGACGAATAGCAAAAAAGTGGTTATTGTATCAAGCAACGAATGAGACGGATAGCCAATTTGACTATTTCATGGTTCAAGATCAAACTCGGTTAGATGGTTATAATGGTGGTTGGCCAATTTCTCTAAATGTGGATCATCATCTACCCTACTCCATGGATCTGATGCTTGACTGGAGTCCTTCCAATGGAGAGGGAACACAGTTCTCGGTAGACATCGCACCTCCATCCCCATTCTCACTCGACTTCACGATGCCAGCGTCTCCTACCGTGAACAGTAAGGGCAGTTTATCAGATGGTTACGGTCATTGGAGAGTAACGGATGATAACATGGATGGAAATACATTCGAATCAGCTTCCACATGGGCATCAACTGGAACCTTTGCCTCTATCGATATCGAGAGTGCAGCAACGTTTAAGTTCCACGATGGTTATCTTGGTGGTCAAGATCCTTATTGTTATGTAAATCCTGACATGCACCTTGATGTAAATTATGACTACTAACTCTAATCAAGCACACGAGGAGCACTTTCATGATGCCTACCGATCTAGATAGAATTTTAATCCATGCTAATGCTAGGCTTACTCGAAGAACCAGCTTGATTTGACTCCATTCGACTGAAAAAGCCCACTTATAGAAGTGGGCTTTTAAGCCTTTTCAGAGAGAGTGAATTGCCTTTAGCGCTTGTAAGTACCTTTCGTTCACCTTGTCCCAATTGACGATTTTCCACCAGTTGGTCACAGATTCGGGACGGCGGTTTTGATATTTAAGATAGTATGCATGCTCCCACACATCAATCACCAGCAGTGGAATTCTCCCTTCTGCTAAAGGTGTGTCCTGATTGGCTGTGCTTATGATGGACAGCTTGTCCTTCTCCATAACGAGCCACCCATATCCACTCCCAAAATGGGTAATGGCCGTGGAAAGCTCATGTTGCAAATTATTAAAGGTGTTGAAAGAGAAATCAATCGCTTTGGCGATATCCCCCGCCTGCTCCCCACCCCCTTTTGCACTCATACACTCCCAAAACAAGCGATGACAAGAGTGTCCTCCTCCATTATTACGCACTGCTGTTTGTATTTCCGCTGGGAGTTTATCCATTGTAATCAGTAAATCGGTCAACGACTTCTCTTGTAGTTCTTCATATCCTGGACTGCTTCATTTTTGTTTTTTAACTCAATCTTCTTGTATACATTGCTGACATTTATCTGACTCACTCCATCTGTATAGTGAGGTCAAGATGAATTCATCATCACACAAGGAGGGACACCCATTGACACAATTTCTCAAACAGAAGGCGCATATACCCGCAATATTTGCCATCATGCTTTTCTCATTTCTTCTCAACTTCTGGAACATCTCACAAGAAGGTTGGGCAAACACGTACTACTCCGCTGCGATCCGTAGCATGCTGGAGAGTTGGCATAACTTTTTCTTTTTATCTTTTGATCCCGCTGGAGTCGTTACAGTAGACAAACCGCCTTTTGGATTTTGGATCCAAGCGATTTTCGCCAAGATCCTCGGTTACGAAGGATGGGTGCTACTCTTGCCACAGGCTTTAGCAACAGCAGGCTCGGTCGGCTTACTCTATCTCATTGTAGTCAAGCGATTTGGAAAGGGAGCTGCGCTTATCGCCTCGCTGATGATGGCGGTCACACCGATTGTTGTTGCGACAGCTCGTAACAACACGATCGATAGCTTGCTCGTTTTCATCTTATTACTAGCAACATGGGCGCTTTTCCGTGCGGTTGATTTTAATCAATCCAAGTGGCTGTTTCTGGCTGCCATTCTCATTGGTATTGGCTTTAACATCAAAATGTTGCAAGCCTATATGGTCTTACCTGCATTTATTCTCGTTTATGTGTTAGCCGCCAAACAGTCTTGGAAGAAAAAATTGATCAACATTGCTATCGCTGGTGTTCTCGTGCTCTCCGTCTCTTTCTCTTGGGCATGGGCGGTCGACTCTGTCTCACCGTCGGAACGTCCCTATATTGGTAGTTCAGAAGACAATACTGTGATGGAGTTGATCTTCGGACACAATGGTGCCTCCCGTTGGGTAGGGGGTGGGGGCGCTGGAGGGAACACCCCTGGTGACGGGTTGAATGACGCTGGCCAATCCCCTACTGATGGACAACAACCAGGAGATACAGGAGAGAAGCAGGCGCCTGACGATCAGGGATCCCTACCAAATGGGCAAGATCAATCAGAGCAAATGCCCAACCGACAAGGACCTCCTTCCGGACAAAATGGAGGACAAACAACAGATGGGCAAGGTGGCACATCAGGAAACCAACCTCCAAATAGGCAGGGACCCAATAATGGACAACCAACGGGTGATGGAGAACCCAACGGTCAAAATAGCTCGATGCCTAATGGACAAAGTGGTCAAGGTGGACCCCAAGGTGGAGGTGGGGGCGGAATGGGTAATGAAACCGGTGATACGGGGCTGTTCCGACTTTTCAACTCCCAATTGGTCGGGCAAGCCAGCTGGCTCATTCCCTTCCTCTTGATCGGGATATTCGCCTTAGCGCAGAACTTCCGTCTGAAGAAGATCTTCCATCTATCCAAGCAACACCAGATGAGTCTCTTCTGGCTAACCTGGCTTGTACCCATCATGATTTTCTTTAGCTTCGCTTCTTTCTTCCATCGCTATTACTTGGTCATGTTAGCACCAGCGATTGCAGCTTTGGCTGGGACTTCGCTAATAAAGATGTGGAAGCAATTTAAAGAAGGAACAACATGGAGAAAGTGGCTCCTACCACTCGCACTGGTCACCACCTCTCTCTTCCACATCATTGTCGTAGCCAATTATGAAGGATTACGAAGCTGGCTCATTCCGATCATCGTGGTCGCTACAGGCTTGAGTTTACTCCTTCTCTTCATGAATAAGGAAAAACGCAAGTGGAAGAAGCAAGTCGTCCTGCTTATCACAACGCTCACCATACTCGTCGCACCGTTTTACTGGTCTCTCACTCCTATCCTCTACGGTGGAGGAAACCTTCCCTATGCTGGTCCTGAACTAGCATCGGATCAAAGCGGAGGGCAAGGATCATCAAGTAACAGCGATGACGCTATCCTGGACTTTCTTATTTCGGAGTATGACGAAGGGGAAATTTTCGTTCTCGGCGCCAGTTCGCATGATGTCTCTAGCTATATCATCGAAACCGGACTTCCCGCAGTCGCTTACGGTGGATTTAATGGTGGTGACGCTGCGTTAACAGTCGAAGAGATTGAAGAACTCGTCCGTGAAGGAAAACTAGAATACGCCTTATTAAGTGAAAGCGGTGGACAACGTGGTCCTGGTGGAGGAAACTCCGAGGTTTCTGAGTGGTTAGAAGAACACAGTGAACCCGTTGTTCTGGAGGATACAAGCAACACGAATACCAACAACGAGCAAGCAGATGCTCTAGATGAAGATGATAACCGTCAAAACAGGCAAGATGGTTCTGGTGGTAATCGCGGAAGTTCTCTCTATCGTATTGTACTTGATAGCGAATAAAACGTAGGCAAAAAAGCTCGCAGAATAAGTAAGCTCTCGTTAATAGAAATGCTGTTATCAAGCGATTAGGGACAGCTGTAACATGTCGACAAAATCGTTTATGAGGCTTTTCCTTTCCATGATGGAGAGGAAAAGCACCTCATTCTTTTACAAGATCCCATGATATGAAAGGAGCATGAACCGTGGAAAGAAATACAGAACGTTCTGTCACCTATTCTGTTATTGTACCCATGTACAACGAAGAAGCTGTCATTCAAGTCTGTTACGAACGCCTCTCCGCTGTCATGAGAAGGACAGACGCTTCCTATGAACTGATTTTCATTAATGATGGGAGCCAAGATCAAACGCTGAACATCTTGCAAGAGATAGCTCAAGTGGATCGCCATGTGAAATGCATTAATTTTGCTCGCAACTTTGGACACCAGATCGCCATTACAGCAGGCATGGATCATGCACGTGGCGAGGCGATCGTCGTCATCGATGCCGATCTACAAGACCCTCCAGAGCTCATTCTGGAGATGATCGACAAGTGGAAAGAAGGGTACGAGGTCGTCTATGCCAAGCGGAGAGAACGCCAAGGGGAAACCTTCTTCAAAAAGGCAACCGCTTCCCTCTTCTACCGGACACTGCGCAACTTAACCGACATTGAAATCCCCTTGGACACCGGCGATTTCCGTCTGATTGATCGCAAAGTGCGCAATACCTTAGCAGAAGTCAAAGAAAAAAATCGCTTTGTTCGTGGCCTTGTTAGCTGGGTCGGCTTTAAGCAAACAGCGGTAGAGTACCAGCGGGAAGCACGTTATGCAGGAGAAACAAAGTATCCTTTGAAAAAGATGCTTCGGCTTTCGGTGGATGCCATCACTTCCTTCTCCTATAAACCGCTTATCCTTGCAATGTATATGGGCTTTCTCTTGTCGGGTGTTGGCTTTCTCTATCTCTTTTATATCCTGTACGTCCGTCTCTTTACCGACAATGCCATAGCAGGTTGGGCTTCCATCATGTCGATCAATGTCATCTTCTTCGGGGTCATACTCATCATCCTCGGTATTATGGGGCAATACATTGGCCGCATCTTTGATGAAGTGCGTGACCGACCACTCTATATTGTCGAAAACCAAGAGCAGTTGGGGGAGAATGGCAATGAACAAAGAAGCACCCGTCTCCATTCTGAGAAAATCGGCTCCTGAGTTTATTCGGTTCTCCCTCGTCGGTGTGAGCAATACCGTTGTTGATCTGTTCATATTCTTTACGCTCATGCAATGGATGACGAGCAGTACGGTATTCGCACAATGCATCGCCTATGCAGTCGGTGTGATGAATAGCTACTTCTTCAATAAACATTTTACTTTTCGCTCACGCTATCAGACTTACAAGCAATTAGGGACATTCATCCTTGTTAATATACTCTCTCTTACCGTGACTACCTTCGTCTTGCAAGCGTTATTATTGGCCGATGCAAACCTCGTCGTCGCCAAAGGACTTGCCACCTGTACTGGACTCATCTTCAATTTTATCGGGAGCAAGTGGTTAGTGTTCAGAAAATCATCTTCCAATCTTGAAAGGGGAACGAAATCATGAATGTAAAAACAGCGATTATCCCAGCCGCCGGTCTTGGAACACGTTTTTTACCTGCTACCAAAGCCATGCCAAAAGAGATGCTACCCATTGTGGATAAGCCAACGATTCAATATATCGTCGAAGAGGCCGTTCAATCTGGGATTGAAAACATCATCATCGTAACAGGGAAGGGAAAACGAGCCATTGAAGATCATTTTGACTCTGCCTTTGAACTGGAAACCCGTCTAAGAGCCAAATCCAAGCATGCTTTGCTGGAGAAAGTGCAACACACCTCCCAGCTGGCTAATATCTCTTATGTTCGCCAAAAAGAGCCCAAGGGGTTAGGCCACGCTATCTTGTGTGCACAGCACTTTATTGATGATGAACCGTTTGCTGTCCTGCTGGGTGACGACATTGTGCAAGCAGAAAAACCCTGTCTGCGTCAGATGATGGAAGTATTCGAACAGCATCCATCTTCTATCGTCGGTGTAAAGCGCGTACCCGCAGCCCAAACCCATCGCTATGGCATCATTGACCCGATACAAGAGGTGGGGCGCTTGATCGAGATACACGATTGCGTAGAAAAACCAAAAGAGAATCCCCCTTCTAACTTTGCCATCATGGGTCGCTATATCTTCACACCCGAACTTTTTCATTATCTTGCTAACACCCCTGAAGGAAGCGGGAACGAAATTCAACTGACCGATGCCATTCGTCTACTCAACAAGCAACATGCCGTCTATGCGTATGAATTTGAAGGGATTCGCTACGATGTGGGAGAGAAACTTGGTTTTCTCACAACCAATTTGGAGATGGCTTTGCAACAGCCCGAATTACGTGATCAACTGATGGAATATATGCAGAAACTACTGCAAGCCAACAGAAAACAGGTGATTTAGTAAAGTCTTCGAGAAGGTCACTCTCCCATGCTGTCTGTTTTCATCCATCTATTAAAAATGAAATGGAGGAATACTCATGTCCATCTTAATCTGTGGTGGCTTAGGCTACATCGGAAGCCATGCCGTCCACGCGTTTCTAGAAGCAGGAGAAGAGGTTGTCATCGTCGATAATTTCAGTCAAGGTCACGGAGCGTCCAATATCCTCGGAGCGAACGTATACAAGGGAGATATCCGTGACGAACTGTTATTAGATCGCGTGTTTTCAGAGAATAACATTGAAGCCGTCATTCATTTTGCCGCTTCCTCTCTTGTGGGTGAAAGTTTAGAAGAGCCTCTCCATTACTATGAGAATAACGTTGTTGGTACGCTCACACTCGTCAAAGCCATGCACAAACACAATGTAAAGAAAATCGTCTTCTCTTCGACGGCAGCGGTTTACGGGGAAGTGAATGAGATTCCAATCAAGGAAACAACGCAAGCCCAGCCCATCAACCCCTATGGCGAGACCAAATGGATGACCGAGCGCTTACTCAAATGGTGCGATGAAGCTTACGGCATCAAATCGATCGTCTTACGTTACTTTAATGTAGCCGGGGCTCATGAAAGTGGGCGCATCGGGGAGGATCACCACCCCGAATCCCATCTCATTCCCCTT
Organism: Mechercharimyces mesophilus; assembly: GCF_059818345.1. Lineage (NCBI taxonomy): Bacteria > Bacillati > Bacillota > Bacilli > Caryophanales > Thermoactinomycetaceae > Mechercharimyces > Mechercharimyces mesophilus. The sequence goes on from NZ_JCBAPH010000002.1 coordinate 255,951, forward strand.
ATCTTGCAAGTCGCCAATGGACAACGCAGTGAGATTAAAATATACGGAGATGATCACCCTACCCCTGATGGTACCTGTATTCGCGACTATATCCATGTAAGTGATTTGGTGCGTGCCCACCACATGGCGCTAACCAAACTTCGAAGGACAGAGGAAAGCGCTACCTACAACTTAGGAAATGGCAGTGGATTCTCTGTCAAAGAAGTGATAGCTACCGCACGTAAAGTAACCGGACACCCTATTCCTGCACAAGTCACCACCAGACGCGTAGGCGATCCCGCCATATTGATCGCTTCCGCAGAGAGTGCTCAACGAGAACTGCAGTGGTTTCCCATTTACTCAGGGTTGTACAATATGATTAACAGTGCATGGCAGTGGCATAAGCACCATCCCCACGGCTATGCTGAGGGAAAGGAAGTGCAGAAAGCAGGCGTGGGAGGAGAGTAATTCTCTTCCCATGCTACTAAAGTATCTAATGGGTCAACTGTCCCCATTGACAGCTTCTACAATTAATATTTTAATGGATCTATCTATAGAAAAAGGACTGAGTATCATGTAGTTTTTCTCCACTCCAACTTTATTTTCATTTTGTAGACCAAGTAAGGAGTGTATCACATGATACAAATGATGAAATATCCACGCACGCATCACATTACAGGATCTGGACTCCAGAAAGGAGATCTAGACGCAAACTCTATCCCTTATCGCTCTCTTCAAGGTCACTATTTGGTGATTGAAGAAAAAATGGATGGAGCAAATAGTGGGATCTCCTTTGATTCTAGAGGGACTTTATGGTTACAAAGCCGCGGACATTTCTTGACCGGTGGCCCTCGCGAACGACAATTTCATCTCTTCAAGAGCTGGGCTCATCGTTTCCAAGAAGATTTATGGAAGTTGTTACAGGATCGCTATATCTTATATGGGGAATGGATGTATGCCAAGCATACGATCTTTTACACCGACCTCCCTCATTATTTCTTGGAATTTGATCTATTCGATAAAAAAGAACAGGTCTTTCTCTCCACAGCGAACCGGCAAGAAAGATTAAAAGAATACCCTTTTATCTCGTCCGTTCGCGTTTTACACGAAGGAAAAGCGCCTACCTTTTCCCAGTTGTGTGGACTGGTGCAAACATCAGGCTCTATAGCCCCCAACCACCGTGAGCAGTTAGTGGAAGTCGCCCAACAAAAAGGGTATCCGGTGCAACTCGCCTTAAACGAAACGGATACCAGCTCCCTTATGGAAGGCTTGTATTTGAAACACGAAGAACAAGGCATCGTGCGGAATCGCTATAAATATGTACGTCCCGATTTTGTACAAACCTTAGTTGATTCCAATAGCCACTGGATGAATCGATCCATTCTACCCAACCAACTGAAAGAGGGAGTGGTGTTGTTTTGACCTCCTCATTCCCCAGTTGGAAATTTGCTGGCTGTCCAGAAGTAGGCGAAAAAATAGATCCTCTGTTGCTTACCAACACCTATCCGTGGTTGGATACACTAAAAGAGGTTCCCCAGGATCCCATCTTTCATCGAGAAGGAGATGTTTATAGGCACACCCTTATGGTAGCAACGGAATTGATTGGTTTAAGGGAATGGCAGTCGCTATCCCCTCCCATTAGGCATGTGTTATTTGCAGCCAGCCTGCTACATGACATTGCGAAGCCACAATGTACACGAATAGAAGAGAAGAAAATCTCCTCACCGAAACACGCACTCATGGGTTCCTATGAAGCACGCTTGCTTTTAGCACAACTCCAGACCCCTTTTTCCATACGGGAAGCAATTCGGGCACTCGTCCGTCTACATGGTCTCCCACTCTGGTTTATGGAGAAACCGAACCCAGAAAAAGCCATCATCTCAGCTAGCTATCAGGTCCGGTTGGATTGGCTCGCCCTTCTCGCAGAAGCCGATGTACGCGGAAGGATCTGTGCCGATCAAGAGGAGTTACTTGCACGCATTGATTACTTTCGAGATGTCTCGCGGGAGTTAAACTGCCTCCAACAACCGAAATCTTTCCCAGATGCACACACACGCTTCTCCTATTTTCAAGGGAGCCATGAGCGGACAGACTATCCCGCTTATGATACGACATCTTTTCAAGTCATTCTCTTATCGGGACTGCCCGGCGTAGGGAAAGATACGTATCTCTCTTATCATCTCAATCATCTTCCCGTGATATCGCTCGATCAAATCCGTCAAAAGTTACAGATCCCACCGACAAAGCCACAGGGAAAAGTCATTCAAGTAGCGAAAGAAAAAGCACTTCTCTATCTGCGCGATCAACAACCTTTTGTATGGAATGCAACCAACACGACCCAGACCCTACGTCAATCACTGATTCATCTATTTGCCCAGTACCATGCCCAAACCCGTATCATCTATCTGGAAACCGATCCTCGCACCTTGCTAAAACAAAATCAAAATCGGCAAGATTCTGTACCTGAGGCGGTCCTGCAAAAATTAGCGCGAAAGTTGGACATTCCCAATCTGACAGAAGCCCACGCCGTAGAATGGGTAATTGAGCAACAATCCCATTCGCTCTTACTGTAACGAAAAAAATGGCAAGGATGAGTTCCGACTCATCCTTGCCATTTGTCATCTCTATCTAAATTCCTTATCTTAATCTAGCTCCATATAAAGGGGGAATGTTTGATTTAATGTCGCCACACGAGAGCGCGCTTCTTGTTGGATATGTTCATCTTCCGGGTTGGAAAGGGTCATGGCCATCACTTCTGCAATCTCTTTCATGGCATTACTGTCCATTCCACGAGTGGTCACAGCCGCTGTTCCTATACGTAGTCCACTCGTAATAAAGGGGCTCTCGGGATCAAAGGGAATCGCATTCTTATTGGTGGTGATCCCAACCTCATCTAATAAATGCTCTGCTTTCTTACCCGTTAATCCGAATGAACGGACATCTATTAACAGTAGATGATTATCTGTGCCTCCAGAAATCAATTCAAATCCCTTTTTCGATAGAGCTTCACCCAACTCAATCGCATTATGAATAATTTCCTGCGAGTAATCCTTAAAGGAATCGGAGAGTGCTTCGCCAAAAGCAACAGCCTTCGCTGCAATGACATGCATCAAGGGTCCACCTTGAATGCCCGGGAAGATCGACTTATCCACTTTCTTCGCATGCTCTTCTTTACACAAAATCATGCCACCACGAGGTCCGCGTAACGTTTTGTGCGTTGTGGTTGTGACAAAGTCCGCATGAGGAACCGGGTTGGGATGATGTCCAGTGGCTACGAGACCGGCGATATGAGCCATGTCCACCATGAGGTAACAACCGACTTCATCTGCAATTTTCCGCATACGCTCAAAATCAATTTGACGAGGATAGGCACTGGCTCCAGCCACCAACAATTTCGGCTGATGCTCCACCGCTAAACGCCGTACTTCTTCGTAGTCAATGCGATGCGTAGAAGCGTCTACTCCGTAGGATACGAACTGATACATCTTACCTGAGAAATTGACAGGACTACCATGCGTAAGATGACCACCGTGGGCCAAATCCATTCCTAGAACCGTATCCCCTGGATTTAGTACGCTAAAATAGACAGCCATATTCGCTTGTGCACCCGAGTGAGGCTGGACATTGGCATGGTCTGCACCAAACAGCTTTTTCGCCCGTTCACGTGCCAAATCTTCCACTTCATCGACAAATTCGCATCCACCGTAATAACGGCGACCGGGATATCCTTCCGCATATTTATTGGTTAGGACACTTCCAAGTGATTCTAAAACAGCTAGGCTAACAAAATTCTCTGAGGCAATTAATTCAATTTTCCCTTGTTGACGAGCCATTTCACATGCGATCATCTTTGCAATTTCTGGATCTTGATTCCGCAGATGTTTCACTTTTGCCCCTCCTCGAATGGATCTGTCTAATATAATCATGGTTCCTTCTCATTGTATCAAAAAAGGGGGAGAAGAAGCTGGAGACAAGAAGCAAGAGCAGACGAAAAAACGATTCAAGGTGATTGTTCAATCAAGGATGAGCTTCTAATTTTCTCTAACATAAACAGCGCGTGCTCCACCGATCAACTTGGGACGCGACTGAGCCATGGTAATATGAGCTTGTCCAATCTGACGAATACTGGCACGAATGGGTACAGCTACATGTTTGATGTGCATGCCAATCAAAGTATCGCCTATATCTAAGCCCACATCAGCTACAACCTTTTCCACCAACACGGCTTCTTTCCACTCTCGAAAAGCGTGAGCCGCCATCGCACCACCAGCTCCCGGAACAGGTACCGCCGTTACTTCCGTCAGTCCCCTGTTCCTCATCACCTCTTTTTCCACGACCAGCGCGCGATTCAAGTGTTCACAACATTGAATTGCTAATTGAAAACCTTTTTTCTCTTTCCATTCGATAAGTGATGCGAGTAGCACAGAAGCCACCTCATTGCTACCGGCTGTCCCAATATGGTGACCAATCACTTCGCTCGTACTCACGCCTACGACCAGCAAATGTTCTTCCTCCAATGAACCGTAACGATCCAGATCAGATAAGACACGATTCATCTGCTCACGAAGCTCCGTTAGGGTTTGTGGTTCCATGGATTCACCCCTCAAAGTGATGGATCTTTTCCACACGTCGCTGATGGCGTCCCCCAGCATAACTGCTTTCCAACCATGCACGCACAATGTCAGTCGCTAAACCCGTCCCCACGACTCGTTCACCAATGGCCAAGACATTGGCATTGTTATGCTCCCGTGCCATGCGAGCGGAGAATGTATCGCTTACAACCGCACAACGAATGCCCTTCACTTTATTGGCGGCAATCGACATGCCAATACCCGTTCCACAAACCAGGATGCCGAGATCGCCCTCTCCTTTCGCCACTTTATGTGCTACTTTCCCAGCATAATCCGGATAGTCGACCGATTCTGTGTCATGACAACCAACATCTTCATAGGAGAGATCCATTTCTTCAAGTAACTTCATGATCGATTGTTTCAGCTGAAAACCACCATGATCTGATCCCACTATCAACTTCATCTTGTCCCATCTCCTTTATCAAGCAACGTTCCTTCCTCTATTCCGCTGCCAGCTGATTAAGTAGTTGATCCAACAACCGCTCCAATTCATTGCGACTGGATCGATAAACCTCTACACTCCCACCAAATGGATCTTGAATATCCTGACGGAACCCACGTTCATTCAGCTCATTTAGTAGGTATGCTTGTTCCTGCAAAAGCTCTTCTAAATCTTCTTTCTGCCGAGCTGCTTCGACAGACCCTTCACCTTTTTCCAGCGCGCGCTTATACAACGCTTGTTTTGTTTCCATTTCGACATGCAGGCGATCCAACTGCATCAACAAGTGACCAATCTGTTGATCACGCTGAACATACTCTCGTAACGTAAAAATCTTATCGATAAATGTTGGATATAAGCGTACCAACATTTCTTTGTGTGTCATCGTCATGGTCAGCACAAGATCTGCTTGCTCCATCAATGATGCAGAGACCGATTGCGAGCGATGATGGCGACCATCCATCCCTTTTTCCTGTAAAACAATATGAGCATGCTCAGAAATCGTCATCCCGTTCATTCCCGCTACACCAGCGGATTGAACTTCCAGAGGAACCCCTCGATCCTTTGCTTTTTCTCTCAATAGCACCTCAGCCATCGGACTGCGACACGTATTCCCTGTGCAGATAAATAATATATTCTTCATCCTTTCACCCTCCAACAAACAAGTGCAAAGCCACTTTCTTTATCCGTGTACATGATGAAGGATGTACATGAGCACCCCTCCGAACACCAATCCCATCCATCCTCCGAATGCATCTATCCGCAATGCGCGTGGACCCACCTCACTCACCACCCAAATCATGGTCGTGGCGGCCATCATCAGTCCAACAGCCACAACGGCCGGATAGGGAACCAAATATTGATACCCCAGCCACGCGCCCAAAGGGAGCGCTCCACAGGTGAGTAATGTCAACATAAAAATGGAGAAAGGCGTTCGACCTGCAGCCAACAATGGGGCCGCTAGACCAATTCCTTCTGGTATATTATGAATAGCAATCGCCAAGGCGAGATGAAGCCCCATTGCCTGTTCCATCCCAAAGCCGATACCGATCGCAGCTCCCTCTGGTGCATTATGAGCAGCAACCGCAACCATCAGAAATACTCCCAAACGCTCCAGCTCCGTTTGGTTTCCACCACGAATCTCATCTACGCGGTGTTTAGGATGAAGTTGTTGCAATACCACCATCAAAGTAAGTCCTCCCACAACGCCCATGACGAGATGAGAAATTCTTCCGTATTCTATGGCAGCTGGTAACAAATCCAACCAGGACACCATGATCATCACACTAGCGGACATTCCTAAGGAGAAGGAGATCAATCGCGAGGATAGTGAGCGCTTGATTAATACAATCAACGCTCCCACCAAAGTGGCACTTCCCGACAGGAGACTGAAAAGAATGGCATCGCTCATCATTGATCGCTCCTCACCATAGGAATTTACACCCTAGTAAGATCAATATCGTGCCACCGACCATTTCTCCATAGTCACCCAGCCAGGCTCCCGAGGTGCGTCCGATATAGAGCCCAAGCGCTCCCATCAGTGCACTCGTCATACCGAACAGGAACACGGATAACAATAAATTGGCTTGAAAAAGACCAATGGAAAAACCCACCGATAAAGAGTCCAAACTAACACTGAAGGAGAAAAGAAAGATGCCTATCCAACTGGCGGGATGAATGTGGCTAACTGCTGCCCCTTTTTTTATGCTACTTACTAACATATTGCTCCCTAATAGAAAAAGCAATCCTCCTCCAACCAAGGTCGCCACTTGTTCAAATAGCTGGCTGAAATATCCCCCAATCCCATAACTGATAACGGGCATAAAAATATGAAATAGACCGATTAAAAAACAGATCGCGATCGCCTGGCGCAAACCAATTCCTCTCGTTCCTATGCTAATTCCTAGAGAGAAAGCATCCATTCCGAGAGCCACAGCAATCATCGATACGGTCATGAGCTGTCCCCAGTGCGGCATTGTCAGCTCCATCCGTTCTCCTCCTCGACTGTGCTTGTCTCTTTGGATGGATATGCAATCACTCACACAAACAGAACTAGCATAAGAAGTCTGGTGTTTGATATGGAGATAAAACGCCTTTGGCTGCCTTACTTAAGCGATTCATCACCGATTCATAAATCCCTACCAGTGGGAAAGATTCTGCCAAGATCAAGTTGGCTCCCAGCTCATCACATTGACGGAGCGCACCAAATAAGCTGTGAGCGACCGTATCCGGTTGTGAGCGCCGGCCACAGATCACAACCTCATGCTTACCAAAGGCGTCTCGATGTTCTGCGGTCGTCAGAATGACCACTGTATGCCCGATCGCCTTTGCTTCGTCTGCCCACTTGTTCATCAAGGAGACTCTTTGCTCATACTCCCCATCAGCCAACCACAATTCGCCTTGCGGGGCATAATGCCGATACTTCATGCCTGGTGAACGGGGACGGCTTGTCTTCCCTATAAGAGCAGGGTCCATTTCCAGGTGGGGAACAACATCTAGCAACCGTTCACGGGAGACTCCACCAGGACGAAGCAAGATGGGTGCTTCTCCGCTAACGTCTACCACGGTCGATTCCAAGCCTATTCCTGTCTTACCACCGTCAAGTAAGCCATCGATGCGATGCTGTAGATCTGTCCAAACATGGCGAGCCTCAGTAGGACTGGGGCGCCCCGATCGATTGGCACTAGGAGCGGCGATAGGAAGATCCATCGCTTGTAGCAGTGCCATTGCGACAGGATGATCGGGTAATCGCACTCCCACTGTAGCCAACCCTGCCGTTACATAGGAGGAGACAGTCCCACGATGTGGGAAAATCAGGGTGAGTGGGCCCGGCCAGAACTGTTCTATCAACTTCTCTGCCATCGTTGGAACGGAAGAGACCAACGATTCCAACTGCGACGATGCCCCAATATGCACGATCAACGGATTATCTGCTGGTCGTCCTTTTGCCTGAAAGATTCCCTTTGTCGCTGTATCCGATGTAGCATCTGCTCCCAGTCCATAAACTGTCTCTGTTGGAAAAGCGACCAACTTCTCATTTCGTAACAACGTAGCAGCGGTTTCGATGGCTTTTTTTTCGTCTTCATTCCATTCTCCACTGCCACTAACAACCCATCTCTTCGTCTCTCTCTCCAAGCCCTATTCACCTACTCCACCAAATTTCTCTCTCATCATACCATCTCAACGCAGGCAAAACAAAACGCCTCCGCCCCCGACGAAGACGCACGATGTAGAGATTGCTTCGAGCAAATAGCCACCTCAAGTCTGTGCTTGATACAAATGGGTCACCAAGGGACTTCCCCCTCTTTCACGCGCTCGCTGAAAATGCTCAGATGTACGGATAGAATCAGGAAGGTTATCCCACGCTACCGGTTGAAATCCGGCTTCCTCAAAGAACCGTCTGGTTATTCCAGCCAACAAGTATAGTTCTGAAAGTTTTAAATATTGAGCGAAAGATAGTGCAGCTCCGAACAACTCCAAGCCTACCTCTCCATTCCCTATCTCTTTCTCCATGACAAACGAGCGCAACAGCCCACAGTCTCCGTGAATTTCAATTCCAATCGCCCCCAGAATTTGTTTCGTATCCTCTCTTTCAATGACCAAAAACTGATGAATATACTTGTCCACCCCACCATCTGGAAGTTCTGCTTGATGTAAAAGGCTCAGAATAGCAGCAACATCCTCCTCTATCGCTCGACGAATAAGAAACATGCGATCATCCCCCTCTAATCTCGTAACTACTTCATCTATACGCACTAGAGTGAGGGGATATCACTGGACATATATCAGAAGGCTTACTCTTTTGCATGCAAAACGTCGGGAAGTGCGAAATCTGCCTCATAGAACGTTGGAAAATCAAATGGGCTGGGCATAAAAAAGACCCTTTCTTCCTCATCAGAAGCTGGGGCCTTCCATTGATCGATTCCTTTTCTTCTTCGTTTCTCCCTCTCATTCAAACAATCCAGAGAAAAATTCTTTTAACGAGTCGACGAACAAGAAGCGTACTTCTACCGGCTTGGCTATGGGTTCCGGTTGAGAAGAATGAGGGCTCGTTAGTGGCTGAGCCAATGCTTCTCCCTGCGTTACCATCGCCGTTGTTTGAGCCGATCGCTCCTCTACGGCATCCCCATTACTCATATCCACAAAACAGAGGGGAGGAAAGAGAACACACCACCAATTATCCCCTTTACCCTCTCCGATGGTAATCCGCAACGCTTCGTAGTCACCGGCTGGGTAAATCTTGTCTCCGTACATTTTAGTTGGGAACGGAACCATTCCAAAATCCACTTCAACGGGATAGGAGAAGCCATTCTCCCTTATCGTTTTCTCTGCTAATTGTTGAAAGGCAGGTACCTGCTCACGTACAAGTTTACGCGCTTCCTCTAGATTGGTTGGTTCCTGCGCCCAGCTACCCATTTCTTCTAAAACCGTGTCTCTTACCTTTTGTTTTAGTGCTTGGTCTGCTACTGAATCGCTATGAGCTAAGATTCTCAATCGAATCGATTCCTCTGGGATCTCTGCCTCTTCAGCTGAGTTACTTGCTAATATGACCGTCTCTTCTTCTCCCGTCAGGTACAAAAAACCAGAAAGTAGTGCAGCGACAATAAATAAAATAGGATAAGTGCGCTTGCGCATGAATGGAGCCTCCCCATATAAGCTGATATCCTACATTATGGACAGGCTCCACTCACTTTAATCACTCTGGAGGGGATTTCATGAAAAACCGCCAGTGTATAACCAAACAAACACCCTGGACAGGCTACGAATTAAACCATCCCAGTACGACACGGTCAATGCCGGCCAAGTCCTTCCGTACTTCCACTCGATCCATCCACTGTGCTAACATGCCTGAAACGGCTTGGCTCTGCCCCATCCCTACTTCAAAGGCAACCAAGGAAGGTTGCCTTAAACACTTTTGGGCCTGTTGGTTGAGAATGCGGTAGGGATCTAGTCCATCCTGACCTCCATCTAAAGCAAGATGCGGTTCATGCTCGCGAACTTCTACCTGTAAGTGTTCAATTTCTTCCGTTGGAATATAGGGCGGATTGGAGACGAGAATATCAAACTGCTGTCCTGATTTCATCGCAGCGGAGAGCCACTCTGCCTGTTGCCATTTCACTTGCTTAGAAACGCCTAAGCGGGTGGCATTTTGCTGGGCCGTTTGCAGAGCAGATGCGGATACATCAATCGCTGTCAGTGTCCATGCTGGACGCTCGCATGCCAGGGTGGATGCGATGGCACCACTGCCCGTTCCAACATCTGCTACTTGAAGGGGCACTTCTAGCCACAGCGAGGCCGCTTTCTCCAAGATAGCTTCAATGAGAAGTTCTGTCTCGGGACGAGGGATGAGAACAGATGGATTCACCAAAAAAGAGCGACCATAAAATTCGTGTTCCCCTAGCAAATATTGCAGAGGCGTTCCTTCTGCTCTACTTTGAACCCATTCAGTAAGAAGGCTCCCGATGGATGACGGTAGCGGTTCATCTAGCCGCTGAAAGAAAGCAGTCCGCTCTAGTTGGAGCAAATGACGCAACATCCACTCTACTTCCTGCACAGAATGATCAGTGGTAGTCTGTTCACTTAAAAAAGAAGAAGCCCATTGCAAGGCTTCACGAATGGTATTGTATTCTTTCATGACCTGTCTTCTCCTATTCCGATGACTCTTTAAGGAGCTCCGATTGCTCTTCGAGAACCAACGTATCAATCACTTCATCCAAATCACCATCTAAGATGAGTTCCAACTTGTGAAGGGTTAATCCGATGCGATGATCGGTTACGCGGCTCTGCGGAAAGTTATAGGTACGGATGCGCTCACTCCGGTCACCTGAACCCACTTGCGATTTACGTGCATCTGCCATCTTCGCTGCTTCTTCTTGTTGTTTTTGATCCAACAAGCGAGCACGTAAGACGCGCATGGCCTTATCTTTGTTTTTGATTTGTGACTTCTCATCCTGGCAGGAAACCACCAATCCGGTTGGCATGTGAGTGATACGAACCGCTGATTTGGTCGTATTGACACTTTGTCCTCCCGGGCCACTCGAACAGAAGGTATCAATACGCAAATCTTTATCATGTACTTCAATATCCACTTCCGCGGCCTCTGGCAAAACAGCTACTGTGGAAGTAGAAGTATGAATGCGTCCACCTGATTCCGTCGTCGGAACACGCTGAACACGATGCGCTCCACTCTCAAATTTCAAGCGGCTATAGGCTCCCGCTCCCTGAATAGAAAAGACCACTTCTTTAAATCCACCTAAACCAGTAGAATTGGCCTCCAAGACCTCTGATTTCCATCCTTGTCGTTCTGCATAACGGGTATACATACGATATAAATTAGAGGCAAAGAGGGCAGCTTCCTCACCACCCGCTGCACCACGGATTTCCACGATCACGTTCTTATCATCATTTGGGTCCTTGGGTAACAATAAGATCTTGATTTGTTCCTCTAATGCTTCTTTGCGCTGGGTAAGCTCATCAATCTCCGCTTTCACCATCTCACGCATATCCTCATCCAACTTTTCTTGTTGCATGGAACGTGCGCCTTCTAATTCGTCCAGAACTTGCTTATACTCCATATATGCTTGGTGTTTGTCTTCTAAATCCGATTGTTCTTTTGAATACTCCCGCAAACGTTTGGGATCGTTCAAAACTTCCGGATCGGAAAGAAGTCGATTTAATTCTTCATAGCGCTCATGGATCGATTCTAATCGTTGTAGCACTTTTTTCACTCCACTTCTAATAAGCCACTCCTTATTATTATAGTGGACCGGGACAACAGGCGTCAAAGCCAGGATGCAGGGCTGTGTTTTTTAGCTTCTCTGATTTCTCATAATCTGATAGGATGAAGGGGATACCAAAAAAGAACGCGAGGCGATAGGATTGCTCGAGATACTCTTAACCATCGTACAGTTTATACCGTTCTTCGTCATCCTCTTATTTGCCAATATAGCTGACCGCTTGCAAGCCGCTTCTTCAGATGGTCAGGGTGGACTCGGCATGGGAATTGTAACGATTATCTTCACTGCTGGTCTCCTCCTCCTTTCCTTGGCTCTGGGAATCGGAAGCATGTTCATTCCGACTGATACGTCTGCCCAGTTCATGATTACTCCTGAGCAGTCACAAACCATCATGGCAGAGAAAGGTCCCTATATGATCGGAATGCTGATTGCCACGATAATCGGCTTCGTATTCCTCATTCCTTTCGTCCGACGATTACTTACCCGCTTCGTCCCTATTGATCCTAAGCGATATGTTCATACGGTTGCACTGGCTTTCTCTTCCCTCATCATTGTACAGATGCTGACGACCCTGGGAATGGGTTTAGAGGCTCTTGCCGAAGCTGAACAAGGTAGTATGCCCATCGCAACCATTTGGGCACAAGATATTGTTCTCTTCCTGTTAGGATTAATCGGTGTAGGCTGGCTAATTCGGAGAAAATGGGGAGAGTCCCTCCAGCGTCTAGGAATTGTGCGTCCTACTCTCCCTCATGCAGGCATCGGACTACTTATGGGTTTTCTCATGTTTGCATTGGTTGTTGGTTTGGAATTGCTACTCACCAAACTGGGGATTTCTATGACGAGCAAAGAGGTGGAAGAGGCGACTGAAAACCTGATCGGCCCTCTTACAACTTCGATACCTGGTGTACTCACACTGGGATTGGCAGCCGCTTTGGGTGAAGAAACGATTTTCCGCGGAGCCTTACTGCCCCGCTTCGGTCTCGTTCTCTCCTCCCTTCTCTTTGCCCTGTTGCACAGTAACTATGGCATCAGTTCTTCTACTCTGATCGTCTTTATTCTGGGAATCATCTTGGGGATCATTCGTATGCGGACGAATACAACGACAGCGATGATTACACATGCCACCTACAATATTTCGCTGGGACTTATGGCTTTGTACCAGATTTATTAACATTAAAAGGAGAGAAGGGGTGTATCAAGCCTCTCTCTCCTCTTTTCTTATTTGCAGTCAAATGGTCGCGAGCTAGAATAGACGTTTACTGGGCTGTCCCCTTAAACAATCGTTCCCATGCAGAAGAACGCTTCTCTTTCACTTTGACTGTGATGTCGTATCTTGGCATAGCGGAGGCTAATTTCTCCTTCACCGCGGATTGAAGCTGTTTTCGTTCATTGGCGCTCAACTCCGGATAAGGAATCACTTCCACTTCTGCATTCGGACCTGTAATCGTAGCAGATACGTCTTTCACACCTGCCACCATTAATGCGGTCTCCTCTGCCTTATTCTCATCACTCCCCACTGTCGGTGAAGACCAATCACCAATCCGCAGATTGGGATTCGCATTGGTAATCCCATGAAGGCCATCATCTCGCTTGTAGCGTTGATTGGCCCCCTGCTTCTCATTACAAGCGGTGAGCATCCCTAAGAAAAGCAGAAACGTCAACAAGAGCTTTCCTATTCGTAAAAGCACGAGGGCACCTCCTTTGCACTTTAGTATGTACAAAGAAGGTGCCCCTTCACTTCTCCTTTTCGTGCCATGTCTACAGTTCCAGTTGATGGCAGTGACGACAACGTGCTTCATATTGTTCTGCCGCCCCTACTTGAACGACAGGATCCCCTTTTTTCGCCGGCTTTTTATTCAGCAATCGCTGACTACGACTAGCCGGTGCCCCGCAGCGAACACAGATAGCTTGTAGTTTGGTTACGTATTCTGCAACTGCCAACAATTGAGGTGTCGGTCCAAAGGGAAGGCCACGAAAGTCCTGATCCAAGCCCGCACAGATGACACGCTTCCCATTATCGGCCAGATGAGTGCAAATCTTCACTATTTCTTCATCAAAGAACTGCACCTCATCAAAGGCTACCACTTGCACCTCGGATGGGATTTCACCCCAAATATCGCGCGCATGCTTAAGGGTGACCGCCTCTACATGCACGCCATTGTGAGAGCTGATTGCTTGTGCATGATAACGATCATCAATAACAGGCTTATACACAGCAACCCGCAATCCAGCAATACGCGCTCTACGAATACGACGAATCAGTTCCTCACTTTTCCCCGAGAACATCCCTCCACAAATAATCTCTATCCATCCCTCATGTGGAGGAAAAATCCCTTCCTGCATATAGATAGCATCCGCTCTCCCTTCTATCGCCACCTTTTGCAAAAGAAAAACAGGCAAGCGGCGAGGCTCACCTGTTCTGCGATCGACCTTATTGAAAAGGCCATTGTCTGGCTTTATTATTTTAGATTGTATTTTTTCTTGAAACGATCGACGCGTCCACCTGCGTTCACCAATTTCTGTTTGCCTGTGTAGAAAGGATGGCATTCGGAACAGATATCCACTTTTAAGGTATCTTTGGTTGAACCCGTTTCAAACGTATTTCCGCATGCGCAGGTAACAGTCGTCTTTTTATATTCTGGATGAATTGCTGCTTTCATTGCCTTCACCTCTTTCTTATGCCCATCCGCTGTTCGCATTAAAACTCAAGGCTCATTATAGCATGCCCCTCTTGATTTCGCAATAGAGAGGGAATAGTCCCTATTATGGTAAGACCGTCAAGGGATCTTGGGGTTTCCCATCTTTTCTTACTTCAAAATGAAGATGAACCCCCGTTGAATTGCCGGTAGTTCCCATATAACCAAGCTCTGCTCCCTGTGAAACGGATTGCCCTTTACTGACCAGCATACGACTCAAATGGGCATAATAGGTTTCTAACCCGTTCCCATGATCCACTACGACCAGATTTCCATATCCGTTCGAATAGCCCGCCCGCACAACCACACCTTTTCTAGCACTCTTGATCACACTAGCTTCCCGCTTCTCATTTGTGATGTCCATTCCATTATGCATTCTACCATTCCGCCATCCATATCGGCTTGAGATGCGACCGGTAACGGGCCAGGTAAAACCGGAGGATGACGCTATCGCTTCCTTTGCTTCTTCATTGGATGCGAGTTTGACCTCATTCTTTTTGTTCACTTTCTCTTTTGTCGGTACGCGCAGAACCTGTCCCACAAATAGAAGGGACAGGTCCTCTTCTTTGTTCAATAATTCCAGCAAGCGAGTGCTCACTTGGTATTCCTTCGCAATATCTTCAATGGTCTTGCCATCGCCTTGTACACGTATACGCTTGATTTGATGAGGGATGATGATTTCCTGACCCACACGAATGGTTCGTACATCGGTTATACCGTTAAAGGTAGCTATATCTTCATAGGGAAGTTCATACTTCTGGCCAACAGAGTAAAGGGTCTCTCCTGGTTTAAAAATATGAATAAGTTCTTCGACCGCAGTCGTCGCTAAATGATCCTCATCCACTGACAGAATCGGGTTTAAGTATTGAACGAGTACTTCCTGCGCCACCTTTTCTTCATCTGTCTCTGGGCTTTTTGGTGATTGCTTCTCATCCATTGCTAAGGCTGTCGCGCCATCCATTGCCGTTACCCACGTAGCTGTACACAAAGAGAGCGAAGAAGCTAAAATTACTTTTTTGCTGGTCATCACACCACCTCGCACCAAAGTCATCATGAGAGGAATTTCCTCTCTCCAAACTTTATGCTGGGAGGTGATTCGTTATAACCGGAAAAAGAGATTTAGGAAACATGAGTGGAAGAGCGAGGGTTGTTCGATTTAAGGGAGGAAAAAAACTCTTCATTGGATTTATAATATCGCAACTTGCGTAGAAACCCGTCAACATAATCTGGAGAATCCGACATTGTTTTGCGCAATGCCCAAAGCTTCTCTATTTCTTCCTTCTCTAACAACAGTTCTTCACGGCGTGTACCCGAACGACGAAGATCAATAGCAGGAAATATCCTTCTTTCTGCTAGTTTCCGTTCAAGATGAAGCTCCATATTTCCTGTCCCCTTGAATTCCTCATAGATGACATCATCCATGCGCGATCCGGTATCCACAAGGGCGGTGGCAAGAATGGTCAGACTCCCACCTTCTTCGATATTGCGTGCTGCGCCAAAGAAACGCTTGGGGCGATGGAAGGCTGCTGGATCAATCCCGCCGGAGAGCGTACGGCCACTCGGTGGTATAACCAAATTATAAGCGCGTGCCAAGCGGGTAATGCTGTCGAGAAGAATAACCACATCTTTCTTTTGCTCCACTAAACGTTGCGCACGATCCAAAACCAACTCCGCCACTTTAATATGATTTTCTGGGACCTCATCAAAGGTAGAGCTAATCACTTCTCCCTTAACGGAGCGTTGCATGTCGGTCACTTCTTCCGGACGTTCGTCAATCAGCAGGACAAATAATTCCACTTCCGGGTGATTGGTCGTCACGCTGTTAGCGATCTCCTGCAAAAGCATGGTTTTCCCCGCCTTCGGTTGCGCGACAATCAAACCCCGTTGCCCAAAACCTACTGGGGTTACCATATCCATAATACGCGTGGACAATTTGTCCGGCTGGGTTTCTAATTGAAACTTCTTCTGTGGATAAAGAGGGGTAAGTGTTGAAAATTGAGGACGATCTTTGATCTGATGCGGGTCTTCTCCATTAACTGCTTCTACATGCAACAGACCATAATACCGTTCATTTTCTTTTGGAGGACGTACCTTTCCCGCTACCAAATCCCCTGATCGCAAGTTGAACCGGCGAATTTGTGACGCAGAAATATAAATGTCCTCTTTGGAAGGAAGATAATGGGATTTCCGCAGAAACCCATACCCTTCCGACATCATATCCAGTGTTCCAGAAAGAAAGAGAAGTCCTTCCGCTTCTGCATGCGCCTTTAAAATAGAAAAGACCAGTTCTTTCTTTTTCATTTGACTGTAATAGGAGATCTGATAATCCCTTGCCAGTTGAAATAGGTCCGCCATACGACTCGATTCTAGTGCTTTCAAAGTTACTTCCATACGTACCACGTCACCACACTATTATTTGAATTCTCAATCCATTCTATCCGAAACCCGAATAGGCTATTCCTAGCCTAACACGAGATTCGGTTTCTTCTCGAGACGATGTTTGCCTTCCACAAAACGAACCGTTCCCGTTTTTGCGCGCATCACAACGGAATGGGTTGTGGCAGCCGTTCCACTATAACGAACCCCTTGTAGCAATTCGCCATCGGTCACACCTGTAGCCGCAAAAATGGCATCGTCCCCTTTGACCAGATCATCCATCGTTAAGATCTGCTTCACGTCAACAATTCCCATCTTCTTGCACCGAGCAACTTGCTCTTCATTTTCTGGGAGCAAGCGACCCTGTAATTCTCCACCTAAGCACTTCAACGCGACGGCTGCTAATACTCCTTCTGGTGCGCCACCACTTCCAAACAAGATATCTACACCTGTGTCTGGGAACGCGGTGTTGATCGCTGCAGCAACATCTCCATCGGGAATGAGCTTAATCCGTGCTCCCGCTGCACGCACTTCCTCAATCAGCTTGGCATGACGAGGACGATCCAGCATCGTGGCTACTAGATCCTCAACGTCTTTCCCTGTAGCTTTCGCCACCGCCTGTAGATTATCCTTCACAGGGGCATCAATATCGACCACTCCAACCGCATCGGGTCCCACCGCAATTTTATCCATATACATGTCAGGAGCATGGAGCAGGTGACCTCGTTCTGCGATGGCCACCACGGCTAGAGCATTCCACAAGCCTTTGGCTACAATATTGGTTCCTTCTAATGGATCGACTGCCACATCCACTTCAGGCAAATAGCCAAGGCCTAATTTCTCTCCGATATAGAGCATGGGGGCCTCATCCATCTCGCCTTCACCAATAACCACTGTGCCACGCATCGGAATGGTGTCAAAAACTTTGCGCATGGCACTCGTCGCAGCCTCATCCGCTTCCTCTTTTTTGCCAAAGCCCATCCAACGACCGGAACCTATGGCCGCTGCTTCCGTAACCCGTACCAATTCCATCGTTAAGCTTCTTTCCATGCTAAATCCCCTCCATACAGATGTCTTATCTATTTAATAGAGTAACACAATCCACCTATATGTTACACTCGATTTTTCACTGAAAAGGGATTACTCCTCCCAAATCTCTGCCCCCAATTGGGAAAACTTATGAAAGATTTGTTCGTAACCACGTGCGATGTGTTCTTCACCCTCTATGGTGGTGATTCCTTCGGCTACTAAACCCGCAATGACCAATGCAGCGCCTGCACGTAAATCTGTTGCACGCACACGGGTGCCCATCAAATGGGACTTCCCTTGAACGATTGCTACCCTTCCTTCGTTGCGTATTTTAGCCCCCATACGAACCAGCTCATCGACATACTTGAAGCGAGCGGAATAAATATTATCGGTTACCACACTGGTTCCTTCCGCTTGGGTCAACAATACGGTAAAAGGTTGTTGCAAGTCTGTAGCAAAGCCAGGATAGGGGAGGGTTTTGATATCGACTGCTTGTAGTGGCCCTTTGTTGCACACATAGATCTTCTCCAATGATTCTTCTACAGTCACACCTGCTTCACGTAGTTTGGCCGTTACGGGTTCGACATGCTTCGGAATCACATTTTCCACAACCACTTCGCCACCTGTGGCAGCGGCGGCTATCATGTAAGTGCCCGCTTCAATTCGATCAGGAATGATCGAATGGGTACAGCCAGATAACGTGCTTGATCCCTGAATACGAATCACATCCGTACCGGCCCCTTTAATCTTCGCTCCCATCGAGCTCAGCAAAGTAGCAACATCAATAATCTCCGGCTCTTTGGCTGCATTCTCAATCACCGTTTGACCTGTGGCATAGACGGCAGCCAACATAATATTGATCGTCGCTCCCACACTGACAACATCTAAAAAGATGCGAGCGCCTCGTAGCTCTTCCGCTTCTATGTGAATTTCGCCATCCTCGCGTTCGACACGTGCCCCCAGTGCTTCAAACCCTTTTATATGTTGGTCAATAGGACGAGGTCCCAGGTTGCAACCCCCTGGTAAGCCAATCGTCACTTCTTTAAATCTTCCCAACAATGCGCCCATTAAGTAGTAAGAAGCACGCATGCTTTTGATTTCCTCATCAGCCAGTGGAATGTTAACCACCGTGCGGGGATCGATGATCAATCTCCCTTGTTCTCGCTTCACTTCGGCCCCCATCTTGCTTAAGATCTTACAATAGGACCATACATCCTGTATGGAGGGGGCATTCTCAATGACGACCGGGGCATTGGCCAACAGCGTAGCTGGGATCAAGGCGACGGCACTATTTTTGGCACCACTGATCGGAACATATCCTTTCAGTGGACGCCCTCCTTTCATCCTTAGCATCGGCACCCCTCCTCTTCATTTCACCCATTTTTAATCGAACTTCCTTCCCACCAAAAAATAGTTACCGGCGGGGGTTTCTACACCTCCGCCGGTATCTGTATTTTTCTATTTCACAGCTTTTTCCCAGTCCTGTTGAAACTTCTCAATCCCTTGATCCGTCAGAGGATGGCGTACCAATTGTGCAAGCGTTTTATACGGTATGGTGGCAATATGCGCCCCACTCATTGCCGCTTGTGTCACATGCACAGGGTGGCGCACACTGGCAGCAATAATTTGTGTATCCAGGTTATGAACATGGAATAATTGGGCCACTTCATCCACAAGAGCAATACCATCATAACTGATATCATCTAACCGTCCGATGAAAGGGCTAACAAACGAAGCTCCAGCACGCGCGGCCATCAGTGCTTGATTAGCAGAGAAGATCAACGTGACATTCGTTTTGATTCCTTCTTGTGAAAAATGGTGAACCGCTTTTAAACCTTCCAAGGTCATCGGGACTTTAATGTTGATCTGGTCAGAGATTTTGGCTAACCGCATCCCTTCCTCAATCATTCCCTCGGCTTCAGGGCTCATCACCTCTGCACTTACCGGACCGTCTGTGATTGTAACAATCTCTTGCAATACTTCTTCAAATACACGCCCCGATTTTGCGATGAGGCTGGGGTTGGTCGTCACACCTGATAATATCCCCCACTCTTGCACTTCTTTGATTTCATTTATTATCGCGGTATCGACGAAAAATTTCATAATATCCTCCTCAGTGATACATGCCTCTTAGGCTTTTCCTGAACTTTTGAACAGGCGCATCTTTTGTTTCACAGTCTCTTTAATCGCTTCGCGTCCGGGACCCAAGTATTTACGAGGATCGATCATCTCCGGATCTTGCGCTAATTTTTCTCTAATGAGGCGGGTACATTCCACTTGGTTTTCCGTGTTCACATTGATTTTACCTACGCCTAGTTCGATAGAGCGAACAATGGCTTCATCCGGAACACCAGAACCACCATGAAGCACAACAGGCGCCTCGATATTCTTACTTACTTCCTCAATAATGTCAAAGTGAATCTTGGGTTCCCCTTTGTACATCCCATGTGCAGTCCCTACCGCTACGGCCATCGCATCGACTCGGGTCTCTTGCCAAAAGCGAATGGCTTCCTGCGGGTTGGCTAAGGCCGCATCTTCTTCGTCCACCTCGAGGTCATCTTCCACTCCACCAATCGTACCTAACTCACCTTCGACTGATACTCCTACCGCATGAGCCGCCTTCACCACTTCTTTTGTCAAACGGATATTCTCTTCCAAAGGATAGTGAGATCCATCAAACATAACGGACGAGAAACCTGCTCGAATACATTTCATCACAACTTCAAAGCTACTACCATGATCCAGATGAAGGGCAATCGGGACATCTACCTGCTGCGCTGCCACCTTCGCTAATGCAACAACGTTCTCTAGTCCCATGTAACGGATGGCTCCCTCGCTCGCTCCAAAGATAAAGGGAGATTGCTCTTCCTTCGCCGCTTCCACGATCCCTTGTGTGAACTCAAGGTTGTTCATATTAAATTGACCCACTGCGAACCCTTCTTGTTTCGCGCGTGGTAAGAAAGCAGTCATTGGTACTAGTGGCATATTCATGTCCTCCTTAATGGTGTACGAGTTTTTCAAGTTGTCATTATATCATTTAGGCCCTTAACTAGTCAGCTTCTCAATCCAAGATCTCTTCGTAACATGCTTCCATGGCACATTGAGGACTACAATATTCTCGGATTATATCGGCCACTTGCAACATGAATCGCTCCAAGCCCAACTCTAGCCGCAATGGATCGAGTGGATCAAACTCTAACCGACAGCGATCACAAGCTTTTAACGAAGGTGCCTCTTCTAACAGCATCGCAAAAGAGACTTGGTTATCAACCATTTCATAATGAGTATGTAGAAATTCCAACAACTCAGTTGCACTATGAAAAAATAAAGGGTCCTCCTCTTTATAACGAGCTGCGCTCCACACAATCCACGTTTCATCCGAACAATGCACGAGAAACGTATCTTCTGCGATTTCAATGGAGGCTCTCAGTAAACCTTCATATGAAGGGAAGCGGAGAGACTCCGCTAAATGATCCTGCAATGCTCCATCTACTTCTACAAGTACCTGCGACAAGTCAACTTCGTCCAGAGCTGCTTCCCAATCCATGTCATGTACTTCATGCGACATCCCTGTTCGATCACCCTTATCTTCTCTATATTTCCTCCATTTTATCACAAAACGTAGTTTATAGGTGCCCTATCCCTCTCTTACTCCCAGAATGGTTCGTGCCTCATCCGGTGTTGCAGGAACACGATCCACTTCCTTCGCAATGCGTGCCACACGAGCGACCAACTGTTCATTGCTCGCCAGTTCTCCTTTGCGATAATACAAATTATCTTCTAATCCTACGCGTACATGCCCTCCCATCGCCAAAGCCATCAAAGCCATAGGGAGTTGAGCTTTCCCCACTCCCGCCACAGTCCACGTTGCCCCTTGTGGCAACTCTCGCACTAAATGAACCAGATGCTCATAAGTAGCTGGAATTCCACCAGGGACCCCCATTACAAGATCGTAGTGATGTCTTCCAGTAATCCGTCCCTCTCTCACTAAGCGGATCGAATTTCTGATCATTCCGACATCAAATATTTCAAACTCTGGATAAACATTGTATTGACGAATCTTATCTGCTAACTCGCGAATCATCTGTGGAGAATTGAGGAATACCCCTTCACCGAAATTGACTGATCCTGTTGTAAGCGTTGCCATTTCAGGAGAAAGTGTCAAAGGTTGTGCACGCTCTTCCAAACTCATCCCAACCGCACCACCCGTTGATACTTGTACAATCATATCGCATCTTTTTTTTATCTCGGCCATGGTTTCTCGATAAAGACGAACATCTTGGCTGGGATTTCCCTCTTGATCACGCACATGAATATGGGCGATCGCAGCCCCTGCGCGCCAAGCTGATTCTGCTGCTTCTCCAATTTCGGTGGGCGTGATGGGAAGGTGAGGTGTATCTTGTGGACCACTTTCCGCACCCACAAGCGCTGCCGTGATAATCAACTTCTCCATCAAGTATCCTCCTTCTGTTGCTTTGCTAACGGGACAACACATGTACCTGAAGCGCGTGCTACCACCTGTGGTTCCACTAATACTTTCGCTTTAGAGGGAGCTTTGTCATCCCGGCTACCCGCGATCACCTTATAGGCGACAAAGCTCATTTTGCGTGAGGTATTCCCTATCTTCTCTATTCGCCCTGTCGCTTCAATAAAGTCGCCAGCATAGACGGGTGCTGTAAATTCAACTAAATCATACGCAACAAAAAGCCCTTCATCTCCATCGTTTCGAATCAGCAACTCGGTCGCAACATCACCAAAAAGCCCCAACATCCGTGCCCCATCCACCAAATCTCCACCATAATGCGCATCTGCTTGGCTCATACGCATACGTAAGTTGGCCTGCACGTCTTCATCCCCCTTTTCGCTTTAACTTTTTGTTTGTTGTCCGATTTCCCTATGTGATTCTCCTCTTCCCTCTTAAGAAACTAACTGCTTCACGACTTCCAGACGTAACTCATCAATATCAAATGGCTTAGTAAAATGAGCAAGTGCCCCCAATTTCGTTGCTTCTTCCATCAGATCCAGTTCTCCATAAGCCGTCATCATAATCACTTTCGTATGCGGACGCTTCTTTCTTAATCTCCGAAGCATCTCAATTCCGTCCATACCCGGCATCTTCATATCCAATAAAATCAAATCAGGATCCTGCTCTGCAATAATCTCTAAAGCGGCATTTCCATTATCCGCTTGAAAAATGGCGAATTCCTCCTTAGATAATACTTCCTTTAATAGTATTCGTATTCCATATTGATCATCCACAATTAATACTTTCTTATTTCTCATGGACATGTTATTTCTCCCTCCCATCAAGAAAAGATTATCCAGAAAAGCGAGACAAGGCAACGATTTCCTTATTTTTTATAGTTCGTGTAACGACAATAATATCCTTCTTGTTTGACCTAAAAAAAAACGATCTTTCACATAAATATCAGCAAATAATGTGTCTTAATAGCGATAATTGGTTATCCATTCATTTAATGAAAGGAAAATCAACAAAAATACCCCTTTATTTCTGATTGTATACATCTAGCTTCGCAGACAGACGGCCGATGAATAGGTCTCCTATTTTACCGTTTCACTACATTAAAATCCATGGAGAAAGAAAGGAGGTCCGAGCTCATAACTTGCTCTTCCCTCCTTTTCTTTTATCCCTATATAAGCATATGATTACGTACACTTTCCATTAACGAGCCTTAAATGTACGTTTTTGATCAGAGCTATTGATTCCCTGGCACTGCCGCTGCAATAAACTGTTCAAACAACGGTTGCGGTCGGTTGGGTCGTGAGGTGAACTCCGGATGGAACTGACTGCCAACAAACCATGGATGGTCCTTTAATTCGACGATCTCCACCAGACGGCCATTAGGCGATGTACCCGAGAAGACATAGCCCACCTGTTCCAATGACTCGCGGTACTCATTGTTAAATTCATAACGATGACGATGGCGCTCATAGACCAAGCCATTACCATATGCCTTTTGAGCGAGTGTACCCGGTTTCAGCTTACACGGTTCCAATCCTAAGCGCATCGTACCTCCCATATCTTCAATTTCTTTTTGCTCTGGTAAAAGGTCGATAATGGGATGCGATGTTTCTAGGTCAAACTCCGAGCTATTGGCATTCTTTAATCCCAAGAGGTGGCGAGCCCCTTCAATACAGGCCATCTGCATGCCTAAGCATATCCCGAGGAAAGGAACTTTTTGTTCACGAGCATATTGGATAGCGTAGATTTTCCCTTCAATCCCACGATCTCCAAATCCACCTGGTACCAAGATCCCAGCCACACCGTCCAATACTTTTTTTGCTTCTTCACGGGTTAAGTTTTCTGAGTCCACCCAACGAATATCAATGTCGCTGTCATTTGCAATACCTGCATGTTTTAACGCCTCGACTACGGACAGGTAGGCATCAGGTAGAGCCACATACTTCCCGACAATCGCAATTGTCGTTCTCCTCTGCAGGCTTTTTACTTTCTGTACAAGTGAAGTCCATTCGGCCATCTCTGGCTCATCACAACTTAATCCTAAGTGATTGATCACAATCTGATCCATCTTTTGCGCTTGAAGCATCAAGGGAACCTCATACAATGTTTCCGCATCCCGCGCCTCAATGACAGCATCCTGATCGATATCACAAAAAAGGGCAATCTTGCTTCTGAGGTCTTCCGATAGAGCATGCTCGGTGCGACAGACGATCAAATGAGGTTGGATACCAATACTACGCAATTCTTTGACGCTGTGTTGGGTGGGCTTTGTTTTTAACTCTCCAGCCGCTCTCATCATGGGAATGAGCGTACAGTGAATATACATCACATTGTTCCGGCCAACTTCACCCTTCATCTGACGGATCGCTTCCAAGAAGGGAAGGCTCTCAATATCGCCCACCGTCCCGCCAATCTCCGTAATCACCACATCGGGATGGGTTTCACGGGCGGCACGATAAACACGGTCTTTGATCTCGTTGGTGATATGAGGAATAACCTGAACGGTTCCTCCTAAATAATCGCCTCTCCGTTCTTTGTTGATAACAGAGGAATAAATCTTTCCGGTGGTTACATTGCTATACTTACTTAAATTAATGTCGATAAAACGCTCATAGTGCCCCAGATCCAAGTCGGTTTCTGCACCATCATCCGTAACAAAGACCTCACCGTGCTGATAAGGACTCATCGTACCCGGATCCACATTGATATAGGGGTCAAATTTTTGAATCGTTACGGATAGTCCTCTGTTTTTTAATAAGCGACCCAGCGAAGCTGCCGTGATTCCTTTTCCCAAAGAAGAGACCACTCCGCCTGTCACAAAGATAAATTTAGTCATCGATTATATGCCTCCTCAGCCTAGTTTGTCCCAATTCTACAAAATAGAAAAGAGCGCCCACCCATGAAATGGGGGACGCTCTGTCTTCTTCTTATGTTAACCGTTCTACTGTAGCCCAAGCATCATTTTATCCCTGGAGCCTACCGTTGTCAAGAAGATTCCTCTAAGTCATCTTCACTATCCATGTCGGTGTCGTAATCTTCACCGTCTTCATAGTCAGAGAAATCCTCTTCTTCGGATTCCTGAATGTCATCATCCCCATCCAGAGAATCTTCTTCAAGTTCTTCCAACTCCTCATTGGCGAAATCATCTTCTTTCACATTGGCCGCGACTGCGGAGTCCGTAGCTTGGTCAAGTGAATACCAATGCTTTAAACCCCACAAGCTACGTCCCACACAGATAAACCGACCATCAATGGTGATTTCTGTATATAGCTGTGAGATAAAATGATCTTTCTCTGCTTGACTCATCTCTTTAATCTGCGCCACTTCATTTAAGATATCGCGGTAGAGCATGGGTTCTCCCTTTTCCTTTAGGAGAAGATAAGCCAGTTCCACCATGGCCGCTTCATAAATTTGTTCCTTCGTTAAATCAAAAGTCTTGTTCTCCGCCATCATCAAAGCCTCACCCTTTATATGGTAAATAAAACAATTAACTCCGTTATTTGTGTTCATTTGCTCCGTCTATTGTATCCCATTGAACAAGGAAGTCAACACCAGATTGTGCTATCCCCATTATGAACAAAGTTGGAGAGAAGTAAAAGTCATTTGGAGCGGAAGAAAGAGCATTTGTGTTAGAATTTTGGAGGACTGGTTTCTAGACTTCAGGTTTTGATGACATTTAGGCTAATAGAGTACTCAGGAGGTAGTATGGATGCTAACAGCAGATCTACAAGTTCGTTTTAATGAATGTGATGGATTGGGTCACGTAAATAATGCTGTTTATTACACTTATATGGAAACTGCTCGTATGGAGCTCTTTCAAAAGTTAGACCCCGAACTAGACGTGAACCAATGGAAGCTCATCCTTGCTTCTACTAGCTGTGAATACAAAGCGCAGGCACACTTTGCCCAGTGGCTAACCATCTCCACCGAGGTAGAGCGGATTGGAAGCAGTAGCTTTACCGTGATTCACCGCATCACGGATCGTGATTCTGGACAGCTGATTGCTCAAGGAACAGCAGTGCTCATTCATTTTGATTACCAAGAGCAGAAAAGTGCGCCACTCACATCGGAGATGCGTAGTACCTTAGAGTCGCTTTTGGTTGAATAGATTGGCGAAAAACAACCGCTGACCCATTTGCTCTCTCAGCAGATGAAGGTTTTTATAGGAAACCCCATGATTTATTCTACGCTCTCTCAGATGAAAGCAATCAGCTTGAGAGAAGTATGTTCTCTCGGAGCGTGGGTAATGGGCAGCGCCTGTCGTTGCCTGAGCCACGACTCAGAGTTCTCAAGGAGAAACCGCTCACCCCTCTTCCAACCATTCTGCGGGTGAGCTTTCACCTTTATCAATACGATAAAAGGAGGGATCTTATCATGCAACTTCCTGTTGGATGGGATCTTTTGCGTGACGAGCAAGATCAGCCTTACTATAAAAATTTGCATTCCTTTGTCGAAAGAGAGCGCCAAGAATCGACCGTTTTTCCTCCAGAGGAAAAGACATTTACCGCGCTCCAGCTCACTCCTTATGAGAAGGTCAAAGTGCTGATCGTTGGGCAAGATCCCTATCACAATCATGGACAAGCTCATGGGTTGGCTTTTTCTGTTCCCGAAGGAGTAAAACTCCCTCCCTCGTTACGCAATATCTTCAAAGAATTGGCAACCGATTTAGAGGTGGAAGCACCCGTAACGGGCTCTCTCATTCCTTGGGCACAGCAAGGGGTCTTATTACTTAATACCGTCCTAACCGTACGTGCCCATGAAGCCCATTCTCATAAGAATCAAGGTTGGGAGAAGTTTACCGATACGATCATTCAGCGGGTCGCTGAGAAAGAGACACCTGTCGTCTTTGTACTATGGGGCAATCATGCACAAAAAAAACGAGCACTTATTCATGATGAACGGCATACCATCATTGAAGCGCCTCATCCCTCTCCTCTCTCAGCCAGACGAGGCTTTTTTGGCAGTCGGCCCTTTTCAAAAATTAATGAAGCATTGCGTAACAGTGGACAGCAGGAGATGGATTGGCAGTTATGAAATCCTTTGCTGAAAAAAGCAATAAAGAACCGGATAGGGTACTCCTATCCGGTTCTTTAAGAGGAATCAAATCAGACTGCGCGGGAGTTTTAAGTTCTCTCCATTATCTTAAGGAGGAGCTTTCACCCCTATCTTCAACAGCCGATTTCGCATCAGTAGAAATGAGTTGCATCAATCACATAGAGATTCATAGAAACCTTATCCCGCTTCAACCACTTGAAACTGAGCACTCACCAGGTCATAATATTCCCCTTGCTGTTTCATCAACTGATCGTGATCTCCTTCTTCAATAATCTTCCCGTTCTCAAGCACGAAAATCTTATCTGCATCACGGATGGTAGAGAGGCGATGAGCAACCAGGATAGAGGTTCGTCCAGCTAATAAGGTTTTTAATGCTTGTTGGATCTTAAGTTCTGTTTCCGTATCAATACTGGCCGTTGCCTCATCCAAGATGATAATGCGTGGATTTGCCAGCAAAGTACGGGCAAAGGAGAGCAATTGCCGTTCACCCATGGATAAAATATTGCCCCGCTCTTCCACTTCCGTCTCATAACCTTTGGGAAGTCGCTCGATAAAGATATGGGCTCCTACCGCTTCTGCCGCCTTCTTCGCTTCTTCCTCCGTCGCATCTGGACGTCCGAAGCGGATGTTCTCCATAATCGTACCGGAGAAAATAAATGTATCTTGTAAAACGATGCTTACTTGGCTGCGCAAATCAGCCAAAGCAACATCGCGCAGGTCGTGACCGTCTATGGTAACCGTACCTTCCGTCGTATCGTAAAAGCGGCAGATCAGATTAACGATTGACGTTTTCCCCGAGCCCGTATGACCAACCAAAGCCACTGTCTCTCCTGGCTGAATATCTAAATCGATTCCTTGTAAAGCAGGACGCTTCCCATCGTAGGAAAAAGAGACACGATCAAAATGAATATGACCTTCGATCTCACCCATAGCTGTGGCATCTTTCCGTTCTGAAACATTGGGCTCTTCATCGAGAAACTCAAAGATCCGCTCTGTAGACGCCATCGCCATGAGCAATTGATTGTACACCTGACCCATACGGGAAATAGGCTCCCAGAAATTACCGAGGTAAATAGCAAACAAGACAAATTCACCAATCGTAAGCGCTCCTTGTTGAAACAGATAAGATCCATACACGATGAGAATCGCCGTTCCAATCGCTCCAGTAAGCTCGACCAAAGGTCGAAAGGAAGCACTTTTCTTCGAAGCATCTTGCCAAGCACGATAATTTTGCTGGTTTAAGCGTGTAAAATAGTGTCGATTTTCCTCTTCTTGTGTAAATGACTGTGTCACTCGCATTCCTTGAATACTTTCATTCAGGTGAGAGTTAATAATCGACTGCTTTAAGCGTACATTTTGCCACGAACGACGAATAAGGCGACGCAGTCCCACCGAAAGAAAAAACATTACAGGCACCACAATCAGAATCGCTAGCGTCAAGCTGGGGCTGATAATCGCCATCATGATGACAATCCCGATAAGCAGAATCGCATCCATGATCACATTCACAATTCCGCTCGTCAATAATTCTTGTAGAGAATTAATATCATTGGTAATCCGTACAAGAATAGAGCCTGCTGATCGCTGATCGAAGAAGCCGTGAGATAAGCGCTGAATATGATCAAACAATTGTTTCCGCACATCATAAATCACGGACTGGCCCAATCGTTGCATCGACCGAATACGCAAGTTGTTTGCGAGCCAATTGATCAAATACATACCGATAAGCGATAGCACAAAGATGAGCAACAGCGCTCCATCCTGATTAACCAATGCTTGATCAATCGCTAACTTAATCACATACGGAGCAAACAGCCGTACTCCTGTAGTCACCATCAGGGCCAAAAAGGTAAAAAGCAGTAGCGATTTGGCATAGGGCTTTACGTACGAGAGAAGCCTTGCCATCAGAGACCAGTTAAAGGGTTGATCGATCACTTGATCCTGTGAATACGTAAATCGCTCTCGCCTCTTCTCCCCTTGTTTTTCCTTTTTTTCACCTGCCATCTTCTTCACCTCCGTGGGGTTGCGGGTACAACCGTCTCTTGATCTTGGAACTGAATATCGTAAATCCGGCGATAGGCACCATTCATTTGGAGTAATTCTTCATGGGTTCCGCGCTCTAGAATGCTCCCTTGCTCTAATACAATAATTTCATCTGCATCTTTCACAGAAGATATCCGGTGAGCAATAATAAATGTAGTGCGCCCCGCCATCAATTGACGAAAAGCTTCTTGAATCTTGCGCTCCGTCTCCATATCCACCGCACTGGTCGCATCATCTAAGATGAGGATACTCGGGTCCATTACCAAGGCACGGGCAATGGCAAGACGTTGCTTTTGTCCACCTGATAAGCCCAAACCTCTTTCACCCAACATCGTCTCATATTGTTCCGGCAAAGATTGAATAAAGTCATGCGCCTGAGCCCGTTTGGCCGCTGCCACGATTTCCTCCATCGACACACGGGGATTGCCATAAGCAATATTGTCCCGAATGGTCGAAGAGAAGAGGAAGGATTCTTGGAATACCACACCCATATTGCGACGTAAACTGCGCACATCATAGCTTTCGACCGGAATGCCATCAATCTGGATTTGGCCGTGCTCCACTTGATAAAAACGAGAGATCAGTTGTGTAATCGTCGTCTTTCCCGAACCCGTGGCACCAATGAAGCCAATCACTTTCCCAGGAGGAGCATCCAATGAGAAGTCTTTCAACGCCCAATCGTCTTCAGGCGTATACCGATGCCAAACCTTGTCAAACGTAACATGACCCGATAGGCGTTCCCTTTCAATCGCATCGCTTTCACTTTTGATCTCTTCATCTTCATCCAAAATTTCCAAGAGGCGTTCGCCTGCTGCCTTTGATTGCGAATACGTATTTAAAATAAAACCAAGAAACATTAAAGGTCCAATGATATACCAGATCAAACTAAAGAAAGCCACCAATTCTCCGAGCAAGAGTTCGCCTGCTATAACGAGCCAGCCTCCATAAGCAAGAAGAGCAACAACACTAATATTGCCGATCAGCTCCATCAAGGGAAAGTACGTCGCCCAGATGTTGGCTGTCTCGATGTTGGTCTCTTTGTACCCTTCATTCTTCTCATCAAATCGGTTCATCTCAAAATCTTCTCGCGATAAGGCTTTCACCGTGTTCATCCCACTTACGTTCTCTTGCACCCGTGTGGTTAATTGGGCAAAAGAAGAACGGATTTTTTTAAACGCAGGGTGA
Source organism: Mechercharimyces mesophilus (assembly GCF_059818345.1). Lineage (NCBI taxonomy): Bacteria > Bacillati > Bacillota > Bacilli > Caryophanales > Thermoactinomycetaceae > Mechercharimyces > Mechercharimyces mesophilus. The sequence continues at coordinate 286,604 of NZ_JCBAPH010000002.1, forward strand.
ACCCTTTTATCAAAACGATAGACCGCCACAGCCAAGAAGGGCATCGCTAGCAAAGTAACGATAGCCAATGAAGCATTAAGATAGACCATAACGCCTAAACCAAACAACAGTAATAGCAAAAAGTTGATAAACTGCGCAAAACCAAAGGAAAGGAAGAAACGGAACGCCTCTACATCTGCTGTCAAACGCGACATCAAATCTCCTGTTTTCGCATTGTCGTAAAAACGAAAGGGTAATACCGTCAACTTTTCATAGAGCGCATTGCGCAATTCATACACGGCTCGAATGCCGAAGAGATCACCAAAGTACTGTTGCACAAAGGATAGTGCTCCCTTCAACGTCATTACCACCACAAACCCAATCGCCAAATAAGGAACCCATTCCATCTTCCCCTGACCGATTACTTCGTCAATGGTTACTTTGAGAAGCAAAGGGTACATCATGGTGATCGCTGTCACCCCGACCAGAGCCACGATGGACCAGATAAAATAGCGCGTATAAGGCCAATAAAAAGATTTCAGTCGCTTAAATGTGTCCAATTCCTCCACCTCCAGTAACCTCTCATTTAAATCAGCACGAATAGGTCAAATGACCCTTTTCGTTGCCTCGTTCTCTCTTGATTCCAATTGGGTATTACTTCCGCTTTCCATTTAAGTTTAACTGATCGAGAATGTACCGCCATCGGCGACTGGTTCCAATCTACTTCTCCACTTTTCGTAGGAGATTCCATCCAACGAAAGTACCAGATCACATCACTCATATTCCCATTGAAAAACCATTTTCAACTTACATATTTAACATTAATGTAAGATACTCCAACTAGAATGAAGTCTTATCATTATACATCGAAATAGTTAGGAAGTCGAAATAAAATATTGTACTAAGGGACATCGAAGTCCCTCCTACTCCCTCACCATTTCCTTCCGATAATACGCCGGTTCACTTCTTTCCGCCAATTCTTTTGCTCTCTCCCACTCTTCTTTACGTGGCTCCGTCACTTCTTGTACCTTCAGTATATTGGTCAAAGTGTTGAGTAACCCTCCCCAGATACTTTCATCTAAAGCCTCTTTCGGCATATCAATAAAGTCTTCCATCCGAGCCACGGTCTCTATTTTCACTGGCTTTTCTCCTGTGGCCATCTCATAAAAGGCATTAAGCGTGGACATCGCCACTTCACGATCGATATGCGTCAAAAGCGTCACGTGGGCCAATATATATCCTGGATGGGAGGTTGAGATCCCCGCGGGTCCGCCTTTCCACACCTGGGCAGTTCCTGCTACCTTCTGTCCCGCGATCACCAAGTTATGATCTCCGTCACAAAAAGAACCAGGGACAGCTCCAAAAGTAGTTTCCAAGTCAAATTGTGATTGGAAAAGCTGAATAAACGGCCATCCAAGTGCCCGGTATACCTGATCAATACTAAACCGAAGTTGCGGAGAACGTGGCAAAAATAGCGAGAGATTGATGGTACCCGGTCCATGCGGTACGGCAGTTCCCCCGCTCTGACGCACATACACCGGCCAACCCACTTGTTTGAGCATCTGAGCTGCCTCCTGTGCACGCTCGTTTCGTATATCTTTCTTAGAAACAACCACCGCTTGCTCCGCTCTCCACACGCGAATCGTTGCTGGAGCTTTGCCGTGTGCTACCTGCTCTCCAATCGCTTCTTCAAGAGCATAGTGTATTGTAGGAGAACCTGATGGGATGGGCTGTGCCACTAATCGCCAGCGCTCAATTTCTTCATATATTTTCTTGCCTTTATGATCATTCATTGTACTCATTTTATCACCGCCTACATGCTCTTCATTTTACCATACCGGTGCCCTTCAGTTGAAAAAAAGGGGCGGATATGCTAGGCTAGCGATGGGATTAATTCGGAAGAAAATGTACTTCTTAAGGAATAAAAGCCCCTCTTCCCATCCATCGGGGGCATGCCACCAACCCTCGATCAAAAGGGTTGGTTTTTTCAAAGGGAGGCCTTCATGATGGCGAATGCACATGTAAGTTTGCAAATCTTACCCCGTGGAAATGATACCCACGAAATCTACCGTCTAGTCGATGTCGCTATCGCGGTCATTAAACAGTCTGGGGTAAACTACATAGTAGGTCCCATGGAAACGACCATGGAAGGCAACTATGATGAGTTAATGGCTATCGCCAAGAAAGCACAAGAAGCCGTTGTTCAGGCCGGTAGTGAGCGCGTCATCAGTATCATCAAAGTAGATTATTGTCCTAGTGGCGTCCACTTTGAAGAAAAGCTATCTCATCACAAAGGGGAAGAGGAAAAATGAAGGGATGGAAGAATCATTGGCATGCCGTATGGCCTGCCTCATTCCTTATTTTAGGGACTCTCATCCTATGGGAGGGTGCCGTTCGCCTGTTTCACGTAGAAACATGGCTCCTACCCGCCCCCACCATGATTGTCATCACCTTGATGAACAGCCTCGATCAACTTCACCGACATGTATGGGTAACACTCCAAGAGGCGCTATTGGGATTCTCTCTTGGGATTATCATCTCCCTCGGGTTAGCAATCGGCATCGAACTTTCGTCATGGTTGCGTCGTGCACTTTACCCTATACTCGTAGCCACTCAGACGATTCCTATCATCGCCATTGCTCCATTATTGATTGTGTGGTTTGGCTATGGACTTCTACCAAAGTTGTTAATCGTCGCGATGGTTACATTTTTCCCGGTGGTTATCAGTACTGCGGATGGTTTACGCTCTGCCGACCCCGATATCGTAAGATTATTGCAATCAGCAGGCGCCAAACGCTGGCAGATCTTTCGAATGGTTCGCTTTCCCCACGCGCTTCCTTCTTTTTTCTCCGGCTGTAAGATAGCTGCGACTTACAGTGTGTTGGGAGCGGTCATTGGGGAATGGTTGGGTGCTAGTCGCGGTTTAGGCGTATTTTTAATCCGCGCTCAACACGCCTTTTCAGCTGATAAAGTATTTGTCGCCATCGTTGTCATCACCTTCTGGAGTATCCTCCTCTTTCTCTTAATTCAGGTTATCCAACGCTGGGCGATTCCTTGGACATACATAAAAACAGATGAGGAAAGGAATGAAGAAAAATGATAAGAGGAAGCAAACTCATTACCCTTAGCCTTATCTTACTGCTTTCTTTTAGTGTTGCCGCTTGTGGACAAGCAGAGGAACAGGAAAAGACGAGTAAGAAAGAGGTTACCTTGTTATTAGATTGGACCCCTAACACCAACCATACCGGTCTCTATGTAGCACTTGAGAAAGGGTACTTTTCTGATGAAGGCCTAGACGTCAAAATTGAAATTCCTGGCGAAACCTCCGCGACCCAATTGGTCGGGGCAGGAGAGGCTGATTTTGGTATAAGCTCACAAGAATATATTACACAGGCGCGTGCAGAGGGGATTCCGGTCGTTTCAATCGCGGCGATCTTACAACATAATACTTCTGGCTTTGCCTCACCAAAAGAAAAGGACATCACCTCTCCCGAAGACTTTGTTGGGAAAACATACGGTGGATGGGGAACGCCGATGGAAAATGCCTTCTTAAAAACCGTTCTTGAGAAGAAGGGGATCTCCGTCGATGAAGCAGAAGACAAAGTGGACATTGTCAATATGGGAGAATCGGATTTCTTTGCCGCCACCAAGCGTGACGTCGATTTTGCTTGGATTTATTATGGCTGGACAGGTGTTGAAGCTCAGGAGCGTAAGGTCCCACTCAATATGATCTATCTAACTGATTTGGAACCCGTACTAGACTTTTATACACCTACTATCATCGCTAGTGAAAACACAATAGAAAATGACGGGGAACTATCTACCAAATTTATGCGTGCAGTCAGCAAGGGATATCAATTTGCGATCGATAAGCCACAAGAGGCAGCTGACATCCTTATCAAGCACACCCCCGAGTCCGATCCAGAATTGATCAAAGCCTCACAAGAATGGATGAGTCCGCATTATCAAGCGAATGCAAGCAAGTGGGGATGGCAAGAGAAAGAGCGATGGGTTAAATTCACAGAATGGATGGTAGATAATCAACTCATCGAGGAATCCATCCCATCCAAGGATGCATATACGAATGAATTCCTACCGGAGTAATGGCAGATGAGATTATCCATTGAAGAAATCTCCATGACGTATACATCCACCAAGCGCTCCTTACCGACCTTGTCTAACATCACTTTGCATATCCAGCAAGGGGAGTTTGTCTCTCTGATCGGGCCAAGTGGGTGCGGAAAAAGTACCTTGTTTAACATTATCAGTGGACTAGAACGACCGAATAAAGGTCATATTCATATTGATGATACAGATATCACAGGAAATACAGGACATGTCGGTTATATGATGCAAAAAGATGCCCTGCTTCCCTGGCGCACGGTGATCGAAAATGCCACTGTGGGAGCCGAGATACAAGGCTTTTCTAAGCGTGCGGCTCGCCACAAAGCGCGCAAACTTCTGCCTTCCTTTGGCTTAGAAGCATTTGCTGATGAGTATCCCGCCCGCCTTTCCGGTGGAATGCGTCAACGTGTGGCTCTCCTACGCACTGCAATGATGGAAAAAAGCATCTGGTTACTGGATGAGCCCTTCGGATCACTGGATGCACTCACACGAGAACAGATGCAATCCTGGCTACTAGAGATTTGGAGTACCTATCAACAAGCTATTCTATTTATTACCCACAGCATTGATGAAGCCATCTATTTATCTGATCGTGTGATCGTTCTATCTTCGCGGCCAGCAGAAATCGTTCAGGAGTTACCCATCGAGCTTGCACGGCCACGTAGGAAAGAGATGATGATGGAGGAACCCTTCCTGCATTATAAAAAGCAGCTACAAAGCGCTTTATTTGCGTGATTTACTTCACAAATAAAATAATCATAAAAACAGCCGCTCTAGTAGGATAGCGGCTGTTTTTATGATTATTTACGTATCGTTCTCTAACAAACTCCAATAAAGACAAAGATGGTAGCAATAATTAGCAGGAAGAGTAACAAACTGCGATAGCCGATTCCTCTACTATACCCATACCCTCCCACATTACATCCTTGCGTGCCACCTTGACCAGCATAACTACCCATGATTCATTCCTCCCTGATCCAAATGTCCCTATATGTTTATGTCTCATGGGTACAAGGTGGTAGGGTATCTATCTAGAGAAAGTAAAAAAGGGTATTTTACCTATATCATAAATCAAATCCGCTTTCGTCACTCCCGACAATCCCTGTTTCTTGCTGCAGGAGTTCGTAAAAGAGATCGCCTCCCTCTCCAATATAGATCTCCACTTTCATCCGTTCTCCTGCTTGGCCAGTAATGAGAAATACATCAAAATAAGAGCCATCGCTATTCTCTCTTTGTGACCGTTCAATCTGCTTTATTTCATCCAATTGTAAAGATGTAGCACGTCCTTCGGCTACATAAAACAAATGTTTATTGGTCAAAAGGGTCACTTCGCTTTGATTGAGCCACACGTCATAGTAGGCAACAATCTGCTCTTCTTCCGTCTCCAGATAATCTTCTGCGAAATACAGGTCCGCATCTGTCATTTCATTTAACATTTTTACTTTGGTATCTGCATAGGACTCTTCCTCTTCGCTCCATGCTCCTTCATCCGAGTAGCTACCCTGGACATCTTCCATATAAGGTTCAGAAAATGATTTCTCTATCTCTTCAGCATAGATCACCATAAAAACGATTGAACTAATGATGAGGACAAAAAATAAGGAGCCACACCCAATTAAAAAGGGAACGGTCCGATCTTTCTTCTTGGCCACGAAGGTGGGTGATTGCCAAGAAGGGGCTATCTGGTCTGTTTCGCACGATTTCTCTTTCTGAGCTGTTGGGACGATTTCTTGGGGTTCAGATTCACTCTTCTGTATCTCTGTCTCTAGTAGAGGAGAGCCCGCTTGGTGCCCAATGGGGTCTTCCTGTTGTTGCCCTTGCTCTTCTCTTTGCCCTTGGCTGTTTTCTTGATCATTCATCTAGACGGTTCTCCTTCACGTGTCATTTGATTCTCTCATTATAACATTTTCATGTATAGTTTTATTTGCCTGGCATCACGTTTCTATGTAACTCTCTCTATGTGATGCAACTCATTTCCACTGATGAGAAATCGGCCGTTAAAGATAGGGGTGAAAGCTCCCCTTAAAGATGATTGGAAGATGGGCGAGCGGTTTCTCACTGAGAGACTCTGAGCAGAGTGATCAGGAAGCGATGGGAGATGCCGCCCACCCATCAACCACGCTATGAGAGAACCAGATGCTCCCATGTTGATTGCTTTCATCCGGGGCGTGTGGCACCAACCATGCAATTTTTCTATGTAAGTCTGCACGATCAGCATCACAGGACGACAAAAAAATCCTCACTCTTGAGGATTCATTCTTCATCTCAAGAGTGAGGATCGATCCTTCCCATCATTTCATCACTTTATAGAAGGTTGAAAAAACCAATCATTGATGGCTCGTGCAATGGGTCCTACACTTTGGTCCGTATTGGAGACCATATGTGCCTGAACGTTCGAATGAGCATAGATGGCGGAGTGAAAGCTAACTCCTGGGTCTTGTCCCATAACAAAATATTTTACCGGCTTTCCTTCCTCCGTAAGCATCCACACTCCATATCCGTAGGCAAACCCCTCATCCACTTCAACAGTAGGTGTAAGTAGGGTATCTGTTAATGGCTCATTTAACAACCTCTTCTGGAGCAAACACTCCCAAAACTTCGTCATGTCATGAACCGTCGTATACACGCCACCATCCGGTCCTCCGATAATCGGGAGCGAGTAGATGTTGCTTCTCCACGTAGATCCTTCTTCCTGCTCAATATAGCCAAATGCTGTCCGCGCGGGCAACTGATCCATGCGCCAATAGTTCGTATCAGACATACCACATGGTTCAAAAATATTCTTGGTTACAAACTCTCGATAAGAATTTCCTGTTAATTGTTCAACCACTAGCCCCAGAAGAATATATCCCGCATTATTATAGGAGAACGTCGTTCCTGGAGTCTGTTTCATCTTTTTTTGTTGGAACAGTGGTAAGAAATCCTTTGGAGACTGTATACGATACATCGGGATTGTTTCCCACAACTCTTCAAAATCGCTCATTAGTTCCTCATCAAAATAATCAGGAATCCCAGCTGTGTGAGTTAAAAGCTGATGAATCGTGACTTCGGGATGAAAGTGGGGAAAAGAAAAGTCCAAGCACTCACTTAAACGAGTGTCAAGGGAAAGGCTCCCGTTCTCAACCAATTGACAGATAGCAACAGCGGTAAAAACTTTCCCGCCTGAAGCAATACCAAAGCGGGTATCTGTCGTATTTACTATTTTGTCACTACGATTGGCATAGCCACCAGCATAGCTGTATAACGTTTCTTCTTTATCTTTAACGATAACCACTCCAGAAAATGAAGAGGATTCCGTCTGTTCTTGCAACAACTTCGTTAACTGTAAAGATCTCTCCATAGTATCGCCTCAATTACTTTCTGTTTTAATATTTCATTCGTAATAGGAGTGCATCAATTGGCTCGCCCAAGCAGGTTGGTTTACTTCTCCCTGGGGAGCAAACTCTTTCATGTACGGTTTCAAATCGAGTACAGGAGAACCATCAATGGCGTCTAGAGACTGAACAGTGAGCACAAGCCCCTCCACCTTTACTAAACGACAACGGGACAGTCCAATAAAATTGGGACGTGCCTTGTTTCTTTGCGCGAAAACACCAACTTTAGGCCAGTCTGTTCGATTGCGAGGGTGACGAGCGCCCAAGTTTACACTTTCCTCTGAGACACGATGCATATAAAAAATCACTTCAATATGAGAAAAATCACATAATCCTGCCACCGCCTCTTGATCAAATTGTGTTCTATCTAAATGAATGGTGGATATCACATCACCCCAGAAATCATCCTCTGCTTCTAATCGCGGTGAGCGGATCGTTCCAATGGGACTCATAACAATCGACATTTTTTGATCCTCCATATGTAAACTATTCACCCGCGGAATTGTTTTCTAATAATCCCTATTGTTATCTTAAGATGAATCTTTATATTTGTCAAATATGGAAAGTTGTTTCTATATATAGGAGAATAGGTTGCCCTCTCCTACATCAAGGGGGCAAATAGCCGGAGAAACGAGCGGACAAGCCATTTTAAGAAAGGAACACGCCCTGCCTCTTCAACTGTAACGAGCATGGACCGCTGAATAGCATCATCAATATCTTCTTTAATACGTGGGATGGTATTGTTTTTATAGAGAATAACACCACATTCAAAGTGGAGATACAAGCTACGATAATCCATATTAACCGTCCCCACAATTGCTAAGTCATCGTCGGCTACCACCATTTTGGCATGCATAAATCCAGGTGTGTATTCGTAAATCTTCACGCCCGCTTTGACAAGCACACCATAATAAGATTGCGTTGTCATATGTACATACCATTTATCTGGGATATGAGGCGTAACAATACGCACATCTACACCACTTTTCGCGGCTCGAATGAGTGAAGTCACCATGTTGTGATCCACAATCAAATAGGGCGTCGTGATATAAACATATCTTGTTGCTTTATTAATGATATTTAAATAGGTGTTCTCCGATACTTTATCGGCATACCTCGGACTATCCCCGTACGGTTGCACGTATCCATCCGATTTAGCTTTGGTTAAAGACTTCAGATACTTTTCTAACTCGACTGACTCATCCGAAGCAAAATTCCACAAGGACAGGTACATGATGATCAGATTCCATACCGCTTTTCCTTGTAACAAGACGGCCGTATCTTTCCAGTGGCCAAATCGTTTTTTTTCATTGATGTATTCATCTGCAAGGTTGATCCCCCCACAAAAACCGACCTTACCATCAATTACTGTTATTTTACGATGATCGCGGTGATTAACCAATAAATTCAGTTGTGGGCGATACGGGTTAAACACAGCCACCTTCATCCCATATTTGCGTAGCTGACGATCATATCCCGTCGGTAGCGTTTGAATGCAGCCTAAATCATCGTACATGAAGTAGACTTCCACCCCTTGTGCCACCTTTTCTTTCAAGATATCCAGAATGGGGTCCCACATTTCCCCTCTTTCCACTATGAAATATTCCATCATAATGTAGGACTCTGCTTTTTTCAGCTCTTCCAGTAATCGTTGATGCATCTTCTCTCCAAGTGAGAAATACTCGACTGCTGTTTCACTCCAGATCGGGTAACCACCTGCTTGGGTGATAAACTTGGATATACTCGCATCTTTGGGATGGTTCTGTGCAAATTGCTCTTGCGTACCTGTCGTTGAGGTGAGAATTTCTTTATGCTTATTTAAATAGCTTTCCAATAGTCGGACATGCTTTTTCGGTATACGGTTGCTACCACGAATGAGATAAAAGAGCCCACCTAAAATAGGCAAGGTTAAGATGGCAATCGCCCACCCCAATTTATATGAGGGGTTATCATTACTTGTAACAACAGCCACCACCAAGAGCGCACTTAAAATCTCTAATAATGTGTATAGAAAGGAAGCATATTGCGAAACTCCGAAGAGAACCACGAGGAGAAACACAAGTTGTATGATAATCAAGACACTAACGACTACCATCCGACTAAACAATAAGCGAAGTACCTTCTTCATCTTCTACCTCCTCCCCCCTTGTAGCATATCATACCCTACAAAAATAGGGGATCATCATGATGATGCTATTCCTGTACAAAGTTGTAATCTACCTTATCGGGCCGAAAAATCATCAAGGAACGAAGGCTCTTTCTGCATAAAAGGCGATTTTCATTAAAAAGTTTCAAAAAAGCAGTCTCAATCCCTCCTAAAGGATGAGACTGCTTCTCTATTTTACATTTTCTAGGAAAAATTCTTTACATATTCCTCCGATATTGCCCGCCCACTTCGTATAATGCTTGCGTAATTTGTCCCAGGCTGGCTACTTTCACAGCTTCCATCAACTCGGCAAACAAGTTGTCACCACTTTTCGCTACTTCTTTTAGACGGGTTAATGCTTCTGTAGCCTCCTTCTCATATTTGGCTTGGAATGCTTGTAGGCTGGTGATTTGCTCTTTTTTCTCCTCCTCGCTTGCTCGGGTGAGTGCGAAATTAGGCTCTTCTTCTCCTTCTGGATTAATAAAAGTGTTCACCCCAACAATCGGTAGCTCGCCGTTGTGCTTTTTCGTTTCGTAATAGAGGGACTCCTCTTGAATCTTTCCGCGTTGGTATTGACGTTCCATTGCGCCCAAAACACCCCCGCGGTCGCTCATCCGTTCAAATTCTTGTAGTACTGCTTCCTCAACTAAGTCCGTCAATTCCTCAACGATAAATGAACCTTGGAGGGGATTTTCATTCTTGGCGAGACCTAGCTCTTTGGTAATAATCATCTGAATGGCCATCGCCCTGCGTACTGACTCTTCTGTTGGTGTGGTAATCGCCTCATCATACGCATTGGTATGAAGAGAATTACACTGGTCATAGATAGCCAATAAGGCTTGTAGTGTTGTACGAATATCATTGAATTGCACTTCTTGGGCATGGAGAGAACGGCCAGAAGTTTGGATATGGTATTTTAACTTTTGACTTCGTTCATTCCCTTGATAGAGCCGCTTCATCACAACCGACCACACACGGCGCGCCACCCGTCCGATTACGGTATATTCCGCATCCAAACCATTGCTGAAGAAGAAGGAGAGGTTGGGGGCAAACTGATCGATCTCCATTCCCCGACTTAAGTAATATTCCACGTAGGTAAAAGCATTGGAGAGAGTAAATGCCAGTTGGGAGATCGGATTGGCACCTGCTTCCGCAATATGGTAACCGCTAATACTAACCGAGTAATAATTGCGCACCCCGTGATCAATAAAATACTGTTGTATATCCCCCATCATCTTCATGGCAAACTCCGTCGAGAAGATGCATGTATTCTGACCCTGATCTTCCTTCAAGATATCCGCTTGTACCGTTCCCCGTACCTTTTTCAAGGTTTGTTTCTCTATTTCAGTCCGTTCTGTTGCTGTTGGATTGCGCCCTTCTTTTTCAACAAACCGTTGCACCTGTTGCTGGATCGCCGTGTTAAAAAACATCGCAAGTAGAATTGGAGCTGGCCCATTAATCGTCATCGATACACTGGTCAAAGGATCACATAAATCAAATCCGGCGTATAGCTTCTTCATATCTTCCAAAGTACAGATGCTGACTCCTGATTCCCCCACTTTCCCATAGATATCGGGTCGCTCATCAGGGTCTTCTCCATAGAGGGTTACGCTATCAAAGGCAGTCGATAGGCGCTTGGCTCCTTCATCTTCCGTCAGATAGTGAAAGCGTCGGTTGGTCCTTTCAGGCGTGCCTTCTCCAGCAAACTGTCGCTTCGGATCTTCATCTTGCCGTTTTAGCGGGAATACACCTGCTGTATATGGAAAGCGACCAGGGACCCCCTCTAATAGGTTCCAACGAAGGATCTCGCCCCAATCGCGAAATCGCGGGAGTGAGATCTTAGGGATTTTTGTTCCGGATAAGGTCTCCGTGAAAAGAGGGGTGGTGAGCGTACGGTCACGTACCTTTACCACATATTCAGGCTGTCGGTACATTTCACATAAGGCTTCCCATTGATCCAACACCGTTTGATAATCGGGCTGCAACTTCGACTCCCATTTCGCAATCACTTCATCTAAGGCAAGAGGCATTTCTTCTTTTGTCTCCGATTCAAGATGGAGAGCTTTCTTGGTTCCGTCCAACTGATATAAGGTGGTGGCAACCTCCGCTTGCTGTTCAACTTCTTGACGATAGTTGCGTACAGTATTGGCAATATCACGTAGGTAATGCGTTCTTTCAGGAGGGATAATATGAGCAATTTCAGGAGAACCCGCTACCCATTCGCATGACGATTGCCAACTAGATGAAGTACGCTCCTTAAGCTGATCAACCAGAGCCAGATACAAACGGTTAATCCCTGGATCATGAAAGCGACTAGCCATTGTTCCATAGACAGGAATCGCATCATCTGGGTCTTCAAAGCGCTGATGATTACGACGATACTGTTTTTGGACGTCACGCAAAGCATCCAGGGAACCCGCACGATCAAATTTATTGATCGCGATCAAGTCGGCATAATCCAGCATTTCGATTTTCTCCAACTGAGAAGGGGCGCCGTATTCTGCTGTCATAACATAAAGAGAGAGGTCACTAATGTCGATAATATCGGCATCACCCTGGCCAATTCCACTCGTTTCCACAATGATGAGATCATACCCTGCCTGTTGCAATACACGAATCGCATCTTGCGTAGCCAGACTTAACTCAGAACGATGCCGCCTGGTCGCCATGCTGCGCATATACACATTGGGATGATGAACCGCGTTCATCCGGATGCGATCTCCTAATAGAGCCCCTCCTGTTTTTTGTTTAGAAGGGTCGATCGATAATACTGCCAAACGTTTCTGCGGGTAATCTTCCACAAAGCGTAAAATGAGTTCATCGGTGAGAGAGCTCTTGCCCGCTCCACCAGTACCTGTAATCCCTAATACAGGCGCAACTTGCTCTCTCTGAGCCTTCCCTTCTGGTAGTATTTCTTTCTCTAATCGCTGTTCCGCTACATACTCCGCCAGGGTAATGTGTCGTGCAACGGAACGAGGTTCCTCGCTGGATAGCTTCTCTTTGCTCGTGTGCTGATCGACGGTAGCAAAGTCACATGCGTTCACCATATGAGCAATAATGCCCTCAAGTCCCAGTTCCCGTCCATCTTCTGGTGTAAATACTTTGTTTACACCGTACTCTTCTAATTTCTGCACTTCGTGTGAAACGATGACACCCCCTCCCCCAGCAAATACTTGCACATGACTCGCTCCACGCTCGCGTAAGAGATCAATCATGTACTGAAAGTACTCCATATGCCCGCCTTGATAAGAAGATACAGCAATTCCTTGCACATCTTCTTGAATTGCAGCATTGACCACCTCATCTACTGAGCGGTTATGCCCCAGATGAATCACTTCGACCCCAGCTGCTTGCAATAAGCGCCGAAACAGGTTAATCGATGCATCGTGACCATCGAATAAGCTGGCAGAGGTTAGAAAACGGATGGGGTATTTAGCTTTTTCTTTTTCTCTATTCACGTTATTATTCGCCTCCTGTATACTATCACGCTATATGAAACCGCTTTCATTTTTGTTCGTGGGCAACTCATGCCCACGAACAAAACTAAGGAGTAGATTTGACTTCAAGCAAACGTTGAAACCATTGGCTTGCTACCCGATGGGGGACCAATTCCCTTGCTTGTACCCGATCAAGATCCGCTTGAAAAGGCGGGGTCTCCATCTGGCTAACAAGTAGTTCTCCCATTTGATTTCTCATGATTTCCTGCACTTCCCGCTTCAAATGCTCCCGTCTACGTTGTGCTCCCATTCCACTCTCTTGTAAAAAGCTTCGGTGTTCACTTGCTTTCATCCATAAACGATCGATTCCTTCTCCACTTGTGCTGACCACAGGGAGAATCGCAGGAAGCCACGTTCGTCCCTGCATCGCAATATGAATTAATTCTTCCAATTGGGCAATCAATTTCCCTTTACCCGGTAAATCCGCTTTGTTAACAATAAATAAGTCAGCAATCTCCATAATGCCCGCTTTAAAAACTTGTACCGTATCGCCCGAGCCAGGAGTTAGCATTAAGGCCACGGTATCCACCATATGCATGATATCAATTTCCGACTGCCCTACTCCCACCGTCTCGACCAGAATGACATCAAAGCCGGCGGCATCCAATACACGGGCCGCTTCTTTACTGGCACGAGCCAAACCACCTAAACTACCACGTGTACCCATACTTCGAATGAAAACACCCTCATCCAACGCATGGCGGTTCATCCGGATACGATCTCCTAAAAGGGACCCTCCCGTAAACGGGCTTGTGGGGTCCACCGCAATCACACCTACTGTGCGACCGGCATTTCGCAGGTGGGTAATAAGGGCATCGGCCAATGAGCTTTTTCCTGCTCCTGGTGCTCCGGTCAAGCCAACCAGATGGGCTTGACCGGTATAAGGAAAGAGAGCTTCCATCAAGGGATAGCGCGCTTCATCACCGCTTTCAACCCATGTGATGGCACGAGCTATACTACGTAAATCACGCGCTCGAATGTTTTCTACCAGCTCTTTCATATTCCCCCTCCCTCGGTGACCAGATGCAAATACAGGGTAGAGGAAAGTAGAAAACTTACTTCGCCCTGCTTTTTCATATTTAAAACCTCTTTCGCCCTCATTCACCTGGTTGCTTCGCTTGTTAACCCTCCAAAAGGTAGCGCGAAATCACCAGACGTTGAATTTCATTGGTACCCTCATAGATTTGCGTGATTTTCGCATCGCGCATCATACGTTCCACGGGATATTCTCGAGTATAACCATAACCACCAAACACTTGCACAGCTTCTGTGGTTACTTCCATCGCAATATCCCCTGCGTATAGCTTAGCCATAGCGGATTCTTTCCCATAGGGAAGGCCTTCACTTTCCAAATAGGCTGCTTGGTAAGTAAGCAAACGTGCCGCCTCTACTTTGGTCGCCATATCTGCTAATTTAAATTGGATCGCTTGAAGACGACCAATCGGTTTGCCAAATTGCTTTCGCTCCTTAGCGTAAGCGGTTGCTTGATCCAATGCTCCTTGTGCAATGCCCACAGCTTGTGCAGCAATGCCATTGCGACCGCCATCTAAGGTGCTCATCGCAATTTTGAAGCCTTCTCCCTCTTCGCCTAGGCGATTGGCAACAGGTATGCGGCATTCTTCGAAGATAATTTCTAGCGTAGGGGAAGAACGAATCCCTAACTTTTTCTCTTTTTTCCCCATGGAGAAACCGGGGGTCCCTTCTTCTACTATAAATGCCGTAATCCCTTTATGTTTCTTTTCTGGATCGGTAACCGCAAATACCACGTAAACTTGTGCTTCACCACCATTAGTAATAAAAATCTTGTTCCCGTTAAGTACGTATTCCTCTCCCTCACGCACAGCAGTGGTTTTCATGCCCGCAGCATCCGATCCAGATCCCGGTTCCGTTAAGCCGTAAGCACCCATCTTTGTTCCCTCTGCCAACGGGCGTAAAAAGCGCTCCTTTTGCTCCTCATTTCCATACTTATAGATCGGCCAGCTGGCAAGTGAGATATGAGCAGAGAGTGTCACTCCTGTAGAAGCACAAACCCGAGAAAGTTCTTCGACAGCAATGACATAACTGAGAAAGTCCGAACCCACACCTCCCACATCTTCAGGCCATGGAATACCTGCAATTCCGAGGGGTCCCATCTTTTCAAAGATGGAGCGATCAAATACCTCCTGCTCATCTCGCTCTGCCGCCGTGGGTGCCACTTCTTTCTCTGCAAAATCACGCACCATCTTGCGCATCATCTTATGTTCTTCTGAAAGTTGAAAGTTCATTTTGCTTGTCTCCTTCTATGATTTTAGCAACTGTCCACCAATCACCATACGTTGAATCTCATTGGTTCCTTCATAGATCTGTGTCACTTTGGCATCGCGAAACAATCGTTCTACTGGATAGTCACGCGTATAACCGTAACCACCAAACACTTGAATCGCTTCTGTCGTTACCTTCATGGCCGTATCCGAGGCAAACATCTTTGCCATGGACGCTTCCACTTTACACTCCTGCCCAGCTTGTCGTAGTTGGGCGGCTCGGTAGACCAGTAGCTTGGCAGCCTCGATCTGGGTTGCCATATCCGCTAGCTTAAATTGAATCGCTTGTAGACGACCAATCGGTTTACCAAATTGCTTTCGCTCTTTGGCATACGCTTGTGCGTGCTCAAGAGCTCCTTCGGCAATTCCCAACGCCTGTGCTCCGATCCCAATTCGTCCTCCCGCCAAGTTAGAAAGGGCAATTTCGTACCCTTGACCTTCTGTGCCCAACAAATTTTCCACTGGGACTTGCGCCTGATCAAATATCAGTTCACACGTGTTGGAACCATTCAGACCCATCTTTTGTTCCTTTTTTCCTACAGAAAAGCCAGGCGTCCCTTTCTCCACAATAAAAGCAGAGATTCCCTTGGAACCAAGCGAAGCATCTGTAACAGCGAACACAACGTAGGTATCTGCTTCCCCTGCATTGGTAATAAACACTTTGTTCCCATTAAGCAGATAGTGATCTCCTGTACGCTTCGCTGTCGTACGAATGCCACCCGCATCGGAACCAGCACTGGGTTCCGTTAAGGCAAAAGCGCCAATAAATTGGCCACTCGCTAGTTTGGGGACATACTTCTTTTTTTGTTCGTCATTTCCATAACGTAAAATCGGGTAGGTTCCCACCGAAGTGTGTACCGATAAAATAACACCCAGCGTCGCACTCACTTTAGAGATTTCTTCAATCGCAAGAATATAGGAGAAAAAATCGGCTCCTGCTCCGCCCCACTCCTCTTCAATCGGAATTCCCATTAAACCGAGTGCACCCATCTTCTTCACCACCGCACGCGGAAACACATCTTCTTCATCCATCGTCTCCAGAAATGGTGGGATCTCTGTACGAGCAAAATCGCGTACCATCTTGCGCATCATCTGTTGTTCTTCCGACAATCTTAGTTCCATCCCTCGTCTCCTCCTTCCAATCTTGCGTTAATCGTATACGTAGAAGCCACGGCCACTCTTCTTCCCAAGCCAGCCCGCTTTTACGTACTTACGCAGAAGTGGACAAGGGCGGTATTTGGAGTCAGAAAACCCTTCATGCAATGTCTCCATAATATAGAGGCAGGTATCCAACCCAATAAAGTCAGCTAGGGTTAACGGTCCCATAGGGTGATTCATTCCTAATTTCATCACTTCATCCACCGCTTCTGGTGTGGCTACTCCTTCATATACCGTATAGATCGCTTCATTAATCATCGGCATGAGAATTCGGTTGGACACAAACCCAGGGAAATCATTTACTTCCACCGGTGTCTTCTGCATCTGCTTCGCCAACATTTCTACTGCCTGATATACTTCATCCGATGTAGCTAATCCACGGATCACTTCCACCAACTTCATGACGGGCACCGGATTCATAAAGTGCATGCCAATCACTTGTTCCGGTCGCTTGGTACTGGCTGCAATCTCTGTTATAGGCAAGGAAGAAGTATTGCTGGCTAAAATCGTGTGTGCGGGACAGATGGAATCCAGATTGCGAAAGATTTCGGTCTTCACATTCATATTCTCCACAACTGCTTCAATCACGATATCCGCACCGCTCGCAGATTCCGTCAAATCTCGCGAGGAAGAGAGGCGACCCAGCGTCGCTTCTTTCTCATCCTCACTCACCTTCTCTTTCTCCACCGCACGCGACAGCCGTTTTTCTATCCCTGATACCCCTTTTTCCAGAGCAGTAGGATCCATATCATACAACGTCACTTCATAACCAGCTTGCGCTCCCACTTGTGCAATGCCACTACCCATCTGTCCTGCACCAATCACCATGATCCGCCTAATACTCATATTCATTCCTCCTACTTTATTCTATGTAAGCCTCTTCCCCTGAACGAAGGCAGGGGAAGAAATTTCCCTTTAGCCGTCGACACGAACCAAGATGGCATCACCTTGTGCCGCTCCACTACAGATGGCAGCAATCCCTAATCCGCCACCACGACGACGCAACTCATGAATCAAGGTAAGCGTAATTCGTGTACCACTCGCTCCGATGGGATGACCCAGAGCTACGGCTCCACCATTCACATTGACCAACTCGTCGTTCCAACCCGCAATTCGTCCATTCGCTAGGGCAACTGCAGCAAAAGCTTCATTTACTTCAAAGAGGTCGATATCCTCCAACTTTAGATCGTGTTGCTTCAATAGCTTTTGTACAGCATGTGCAGGGGTAATCGGGAAGTAGCGCGCTTCCATTCCCACAGCTGCATGTCCGATGATACGTGCTAAAGGTTTTACACCCATTTCTGTCGCTTGTTCACTAGAAGCGAGCACCATCGCCGCTGCACCGTCATTTACCCCAGGTGCATTGCCAGCCGTAATCGTCCCATCCTTTAGGAAGACAGGCTTTAAAGAAGAAAGTTTATCGATCGTGGTATCCCTTCGAGGGGATTCGTCCTTATCGATGACCGTTTCTCCTTTGCGCGATTGAATTGTCACAGGAACAATCTCTTCCGCCAATTTCCCTGCATCTATCGCTGCAATGGCCCGCTCGTGACTACGGATCGCCCAATCATCCTGCTCTTGGCGACTCACTTCATATTCGGCCGCTACGTTGCTTCCATGAACAACCATATGAACCCCTTCAAAAGCACAGCGCAATCCATCATGGATCATGAGGTCAACCAGTTGCCCATCTCCCATCCGTTCACCCCAGCGGGCTTTGGGAAGAAGATATGGGGCATTGCTCATGCTTTCCATCCCACCTGCAACCATGACCTGCGCACCACCAGAGCGAATAATCTGATCTGAGAGCGTAAGACTTCGCATTCCCGATGCGCAAACTTTATTAATGGTTTCTGACTGCACCTCCCAGGGAAGTCCAGCATGACGAGCCGCTTGCCGGGAAGGAACCTGTCCAGCTCCTCCCGCTAATACCATACCCATAATTACTTCTTCTACTGATTCTCCTGAAATACCAGCACGCTTAATCGCTTCTTCAATAGCAATGCCACCCAGCTCAACAGCTGATAAATCTTTTAGTCCTCCACCAAACTTGCCAAAGGGAGTACGCGCTCCACCTAATACAACGGTTTCTTTCAACATTCGCACCTCCAAAGATTCTTTTTATGTGTACATGATTCGAAACTCTTCCTTATTTTTATTTACCCTCTCTATTCCACATTTGAAAACGCTTCAATCTTAAAGATACCGTGGAATTGATCTTATGGCAACCAGAATGTTCTGTTAGAAGAAGGGCCCGCAGGGGATCACACCCGTCCTCTCCACTAATAGAGGCACCAAATTGGCTCGTATTTCAGACAGTAGAGAGAAGAAGGATGATCAGGCTCCTCCCTCTTTACTGGCATCCCTCGGAGAATCAGATCTGACGC
This sequence comes from Mechercharimyces mesophilus, assembly GCF_059818345.1. Lineage (NCBI taxonomy): Bacteria > Bacillati > Bacillota > Bacilli > Caryophanales > Thermoactinomycetaceae > Mechercharimyces > Mechercharimyces mesophilus. The sequence goes on from NZ_JCBAPH010000002.1 coordinate 305,570, forward strand.
CATTCATCTAGAAAAACCCCCTCATAGCAGAAGGAGTCTAAGCCTCATCATAAAGATCGAACATTCTCATCTTTCTTTTTGTAAGCGTTTGCAAGAGCGTATTGACTATCTTATAATAATGGTAGAACATCTTCGTCGAAAATTCTCGATAGTCATGTCATTACACTTCTTCTTGCTAGGGAGGAATGCATCATGCTATTCGAAACAAAATATCGTAGACAAGCTCTCACCCAATGGCAGGAGCAACAGGGTGAAGCCTTTCCTCAACATCATAAAAAACCAGCAAGAAAGGCCCCAAACCGTACTTACCACCATCCAGTCATCGCTACCTTACTCGCTTTCTTTTTCTGGTTCCTAGAAAAGTAGGGCTGGGCATCGTATCACCCAGCCCTACTGACCACAAATGAACGAGTATCTAGCCCACTGTACACGACCATAACCGTTTCCGTCCATACTTGGCTCGCTTGGGGAAGTCGGCGAAGACTTGATTTACACCTGATTGGAAAAGACCACTTCTAGAAAGGGTAGTTGTTTAGTTATTGACAATATTCCAGAAATCATCTCCATACGACCCATTCTGAAGGTAAATACGCTCAGGCTTGAAAAGAAGATCCTCTCCCACTTTCATCGTATAAACCAAATTCTGTATTCGTGACCCAAAGGAAAACTCTAGCTGTCGATCCGTTACATGAAAGAGAACCGAATGGACCGTACCAAAGAGTTCATCATAATTATGAACGGTTACACCGTGTGGATATTCATTCATTAAGAGCTCTCTGAGCTCTTGTACACTTCGCTTACCCTCCATTCCAATCTGCTGTTCTAAGCAGTCATATCGATGCTGAGATTGAACCAGTTTGCTTTCTTGTAGGCGCTGGATCTCAGGAAAGAGGGCGTGGTTCGTCGCGATGAGATAGTCTCTATCTGCCTTCCTTACCGCCTTCACACCCTCATACGCCGTGAATAAGGCACTCTCACCTGCCTCATCTGCGAGGATCAAGTTCATATTGGTTCCGATTGGCATATCTTTAAGCAACTCAATCGCTTCCGTACAATCTTTGCACTGCTCCAAGATCGTTCGCACGACCACCATGAATTGCAATCCTGTCACTGCGGGCTTTGCCATCCCAGGATAATGCCCAACCGGCGTTCCACACGCAGCAAAAGCCACACACAAGCCCCGCTCGTTTAACCCTTCACTTCTACCAAAGGTAGCAACAGAAAAGCCCGTGTGCGCATAGCATCCAGTCACTCTGGTGGAACAGAGGCGCATGTCTGTAAGCGAGGGACTTAGATCATAATTTCTTATGACATAAGCCTTCCCATCCTGCATCTTATGAGGTAAAACGGCAGCAATGCTACAGCCTCCAGGATACAAACAAGCTTCATGGTAAAAACGGAGGCGCTTAGGCTCAATATCTAGTTCTTCTGCAAACCCCGCTAGCTCCTCATTAAGATGAGGAGAGTACTCCGCCATCATCTTCTCCATATCTCGGAACATCCTCTCAGAGAGAGGCTCCTCTACGTACTGAAAGGGATAGGTTCCCTTCTGTTTTCTCATCTCTATCGCTTGCTGTTTTCCGATCTCATATGAACTCCCTGTGAGATAAGAAAAATTGGCATAACCCATCTCCACTTTGATCCCTCCTAGGATAAGAATCACAAGAGTAACTCTTGCTACCCTTAGCCTAACCCCTCCAGTAAGGGGAGAGTGGACCCCCTCCTTTTGCAAAGTAGCCCTTTCTAGCTCAGTCACAGATTTTCACAAAGATCTTTGTCAAGAAGTCCTGTGGATGTAACCCTAAATTTGGCTTTAAGTAAAGTGGATGATCCACTGTTGATGGTAAAAGGCCTTGTATATACTGTTCCATAAACGGTCCCTCCACCAAAAGTGACGCTTGATCTATCCATGCTTTTAGTGCCTGATAACCATAGTGTAGATCAGAGTACGGTCCCCTCACATCCATACAGGCATACGTCCCTTTTGGCATGTGTTTTATATAAGGCCCCTCATAAGATCTCACCGGAATCATCAATTCTACCTCGATTTGCTCCTCCCACAAGGTGTCAGGAAACACGGCGAGTAAATCTCCCTCCACTTCACATCCATAAGCATAGACACGTTCAAATAACCGTCTGACCAGCACATCGATATCGGTGAAGTCAATTCGATCCTGGATAAATAGGACCGTGCACTCTGCTTGCTCTTCCAAATAACCTGGCGATAGCTTTGGTCCGGGAACAATAGGAGCCTTGTTCTTCACCTTTTGCTTTAACTCATGAACCCGATTCAGCTGTCGTTGAATCTGATCTTGCTGTCGATGAAGCTCAGCCGACTTTTGTTCTAAAGTTGGAAGCAAACTTTGCACTTCTGGCTCTTCTAGGAACGCTTTAATCTCTTGGAGCGTAAACTGACACTCTTTTAAGAGCAGAATGGTTTTTAATTCTCGAATCTTGTCGTCATGGTAATACCGATATTGGGTCTCTGTATCAATAGAAGAGGAAGGAAGAAGACCAATCTCATGATAATAGCGAAGAGTTTTGACCGAGACACCACAAATCTTTGAAAATTGTCCGATGGTATACATAGATCTTCCTCTTTTCTTATTAATCAGATAAATTTATCTAAAAAATAGGAGCGGATGTCGCCCCCTTGCTTTCTTTTGCAAACCCCTCAAAGAAAGGTAAAGAGAATAGAAGGCAGGTTCTTCTCGAATTCCTGCCTTCTCCTTATTATATTGATTAACGTCGAGATGGTGGATGCTGAGTGGCAACCCTTTTTCTCTGTTAGAGTAGCCTTAACAGAAGTCCTCTAGTGTCCAGAAGTAGATAGCCCTACCCGTTGGATCAATGCTTCGCTCTCTTCGTTTAACCCACGGATGATCACTTTCTTCCCAAGTCCTTCATACTTCTTCCGTGCTTTCGCAATGGCTTGTACAGCCGACTGATCCCACACATGTGCCTGCGTAAAATCAATCACAATCTCAGCAGGATCTTCTTGGTAGTCAAATATATCAACAAAGTGACTCATCGTTCCAAAAAAGAGCTGACCCGAAACCTGGTACACTCTACGTCCTTCTTCTTCAAAGGTGCGCGTATGAAGCTTGGCCATCTTCCAACCAAAGACCAAAGCACTCATCACCACGCCTGCAATAACCCCTTTGGATAAATCATGCGTGTAAACAACAATTCCTACCGTGAGTACCATCACCAGTGCATCCGTGATGGGAATTCGAAAGACTTCGCGCAGAGATCCCCAATCAAAAGTGCCGATCGATACCATAATCATCACGCCGACCAAGGCGGCCATCGGAATTTGCTTCACTATATCTCCCAGAACAATGATCAGAAAGAGGAGAAAAACCCCCGCTACCAAAGCGGATAAGCGCCCTCTTCCGCCAGATTTAACGTTTATTACCGATTGCCCAATCATCGCACAACCGGCCATTCCACCAAAGAATCCAGCAACCATATTGGCCCATCCTTGTCCGCGGACTTCTCTATTTTTATCACTCTTGGTATCTGTTTCTTCATCCACAATAGTGGCGGTTAAGAGAGATTCCATGAGTCCCACTAAAGCAAGTGGGAATGAGTAAGGAAGAATAATTTTAAGGGTCTCCCAATTTAAGGGAATATCAGGAATGCTGAAAAAGGGCAAAGCTTGCTTAATCTCTCCCATATCCCCTACGGTCTTCAGTTCTAGGTTCATCATAATCGCAATCGCTGTCATCAAGATGATCGCAATCAATGGAGATGGGACCGCTTTGGAAATCAGGGGAAACACATAAATGATGAGCAGTGTCGCGGCAACCATCGCATACATAACCCAGGAAGCGCCGACAAAGTGCTCCAGTTGAGCCATGAAAATCAGGATCGCCAGCGCATTGACAAAGCCTATAATAACCGAGTGTGGAACAAAGGTAATGAAGCGTCCAACCTTTAAAAAGCCTAATATTAGCTGAATAATACCCGTTAAAATTGTCGCCGCCAATAAATACTCTAGTCCATGCTCCTTAACCAGTGTTACCATCAAAAGTGCCATCGCGCCCGTCGCCGCCGAAATCATCCCAGGGCGACCACCCACGAAGGCAATAACGACTGCAATACAAAAAGAAGCATATAATCCTACCATCGGGTGAACACCCGCAATAATAGAAAAGGCAATCGCTTCTGGAATGAGGGCAAGTGCCACTGTCATGCCAGCCAGCACATCCCCTCGAATGTTGCCTTTCCACTCATGTAAATAACGACTTACTCTGCTTTCCAAACATCATCCCTCTTTCTACTATCATTTACTTTGCTCTATAAAAAACATAACGAACCGCTCCGGTTCGTAATCGGCAACTCTTAACTATCTTCATTTCCCTCTATTAAGAAGGTCATTTTCTATCCATTTTGTTCTTAAAATAGATGCGAAGTTTACCCCTTCTCTACGCAGGTTTTCTACCTATTCTGCATCTATTTTTACTCCGCTCCAAATAAGACTTGTCCATTATACCACGATTATGATTGAAGTAAAGCTCATTCCAAGCACCTGCATTTATTATGTTAAGATGGTAGAAACACTCTTTCGTTATCTCGATTCACGATCATAAAAAATCCGCATGCTCCCTCCACACGCCCCAGATGAAAGCAGTCATCATGGGAGCATCAGGTTCTCTCGAAACGCAGTTGATGGGCAGCGATATCTCCTTCGCTGCCTGATCCACGGCTCAGAGTCTCTCAGTGAGAAACTGCTCGCCCATCTTCCAACCACGCTTAGGGTGAGTTTTCACCCTTCTCTCCAACAGCGGTTTTTTACTTAGTGAAATCGAGTTTCATCAAGCGGAGATTTTCATAGAAAGACCATTAAATTACCTAGTGTTTCATTATTTTATCCATTGCATTTTAATAGAAAGGAAGAATGGTCGTGCATCCCTCACAGTACTTAAACCATATTGGCGTCCAACAGACAAATGATCCCCTTCAATTGTTAAAAGATATCCATTTTCAACACCTACTACACGTCCCTTTTGAAAACCTCGATATCTCCTATTACCATTTGCCACTCTCTATGGACCCTGGCAAAGTATTTGAAAAGATCGTCCACCATCGCCGTGGAGGGCTTTGCTTTGAAACCAATAGCTTACTCCATTGGGTATTGACGAAACTCGGTTACCACGTAACTTTCCTCTCCGGTCGCATGTGGAATACAGAGGAGCAGTCTTGGAATCCAGATTGCTCTCATCTCGCGCTACTGGTCACTTTAGAAGAGCGTCCCTACCTATTCGATGTGGGGATTGGCGGAGGGTTTGTTCATCCCATCGCCCTAGCTGACGGACAGGAGTATTCCGATGTAAGCGGACAATATCGCGTACAGAAACAGGACGAAAAAAGCAGCACCTTTATCTTACAAAAAGACGAAGAAAAACACTGGACCGACTGGCTTCTAATCGATTCACACCCGAGAGAATTATCGGATTTTGAAAGCATGCTCCACTTCTATCAGACGGATGATAAAAGCCCCTTTCGGGACAAGCGTATCTGCAGCAAACGAACAGAACACGGGCGTATTTCTTTATCTGAGGACTCCCTGACCATTACCACACAGAACCAGAAAGAAAAAATTGCGATTTACAGCGAAGCAGAGTGGAAGAAGATGCTTCACGATTACTTTCATTAATTAATATTCTAAAGCAAGATAAGTGTTTTTCCCCACCATTCTCGCATCATGTATCCACCATATGAAGGTCGTACTCCAATATAAAAAAGTGGGTGTTAACGGTTGGTACTTCCGCTACCGTTAACACCCAGAATCAGTTAATATAAATCATATCCATCACTACTAAAGAAGAACGAATCGGTTCTTATTGCCTCTCCATATTCTCTCTAATCATTTCCTCCATAAGTCCAGGGTTGTCTGTCAAAAAATCAGCCAAGATGATGTTCAGGTTATCGGATTCCCGTTATAAGAAAAAGAGTGCGATGAAACCATGTAATCGAGTTTCATCGCACTCTTATAGTTATGTGACTTGATAACGGCACCAGCCGTTAAACAAGAAGTCGGCTATCTATCAATGAACGCCATCGGCAACTTCTGTATTGTCAGCGAAATCAACAGACAGAGCAAGCACTTCGGCTACGTCCATTGTTTTCACTTCGTCTTCTTTCTCTTTCGATTTGGTTCCATCGCTGAGCATGGTTAAGCAGTACGGACAAGCACTTCCGATCATCGAAGGGTTTACTTTGAGTGCTTGCTCGGTACGAGCGACGTTCACACGTACACCCTTATCTTCTTCCATCCACATCAGACCGCCACCCGCACCACAGCACATTCCATTCTCACGATTACGATCCATCTCAACTAATTCAATCCCAGGGATCGACTTGAAAATATCGCGCGGTGCATCATACTCATCATTATAACGACCCAGATAGCAGGAATCGTGATACGTCACACGCTCTTTCACTTCTTTGGTTGGCGTAATTTTCCCTTCACGGATCAACTTCGCCAACAATTGCGTATGGTGCATCACTTCAATATCCTCTAGCCCCATATCTGGATACTCATTCTTAAAGACGTTGTAAGCATGGGGGTCCGCTGTAACCACTTTTTTCACATTATGCTTTTCAAACAACGCAATGTTGTCCATGGCAAACTGTTGATAGAGGAACTCATTTCCGAGACGACGTGCCGTATCGCCAGAGTTCTTCTCTTTCTTACCGAGGATGGCAAAATCAATCCCTGCATGGTTAAGCAGTTTCACCAGATCATGTGTGATTTTTTGACTGCGGTTATCATAGGAACCCATTGATCCCACGTACAAGAGATACTCAAATTCTTTCTTCTCTTTTACTGAAGGAACTTCAGTGTCCGCGCTTTCCGTCCACTTCGCGCGGTCTTTCCGACTCAGTCCCCATGGGTTTCCTTGTCGTTCGATGTTTTGGAAGGTACGAGCCACTTCCGGACTCATTTTCCCTTGTGTTAACACCAAGTGACGACGCATATCCATAATCTTATCTACGTGCTCATTGGAAACCGGGCAAGCATCTTCACAATTTCGGCAAGTCGTACAAGCCCACAATTCTTCTTCCGTAATCACATCGCCAATGAGGCTAATGGGATATTGGTAATTGCCCTCTTCGTCCTTGGATACGCCTACGTTCAGCGCCGCTTGGTTGGGACCACTAAAAGCAAACGCCGGCATCCATGGGGTACGCGAGGTAATGGCCGCCCCTTTGTCTGTCAGGTGATCACGCATTTTCACCAACAAATCCATGGGTGAAAGTACCTTCCCTGTATTGGAAGCAGGACAAACATTGGTACAGCGTCCACATTCCACACAAGCATAAAGGTCTAATAATTGGTTTTGATCAAAATCCTCAATTTTGCTGTTTCCGTATTCGGTAAGTGACTCATCTTCAAAGTCGATTGTCCGCAACTTGGAAGGCGGGTCAGTCCGCTTTAAGAAAGAGTTGATGGGAGCCGCAATGAGGTGAAAGTGTTTCGACTGCGGTACGTAAACCCCGAAAGAAAGAACCGCAATGAGGTGAATCCACCAAAAGATGTAGAAAAGGACAGCGGCTGTCGAAGCAGACATCCATCCCACAAAAGGTGCCGCCAAGAGAGAGGAAATCGGCATTTCCCAAGAAGGTTCCAATCCATGCCAAATCTGTTCAAACGCTGCCGAAAACAGAATGGAGGTCATGACTGTCGATAAGAAAATAATCACCAGTCCTGCTTTAAACCCTCTCTTCAGACGAGCCAACTGCTCCACATAACGGCGATAATAGGCGTAGATGGTGGCTAACAACACAGAAAACACAACGAGCTCTTGGATAAAGGTAAACACGCCATAAGCAGGTAGAGGCAAATGCTTACCTGGGAACAGTCCTTTGTAGAAGAGATCAATCGCTCCAAATTGGATCACGATAAACCCATAGAACATAATGACGTGCATCACACCACTCTTGGTGTCTTTCAAGAGCTTCTTTTGTCCAAAAACATTGACCATGGTCTGGTTAATCCGCTGACCGAGATCCTTCTTCAGATCGGCAGGACGGCCCAGCTTAATAAACATATACCGGCTATAGATAATGTGAGATACGAGATAAATCGCATAACCTACTACAGCCAAAAACAGAATGAGATTAATAATCTGCAATGCAGGCATAATCCATGTTCGCTCCTTTCCTTCTTATCTCCATCGTATTAGATATGAGTCAATAATCAAGTAACAACAAAAGATCCGCCTTAAATTCACATATAGCAGTATTGTATCATAAAATGAGCGGGCATTCATTCTCTTTTCAAAAGGGAATAAAAGTTACTTGTCATGTATTTTGCCTCTTTTTTTAGCAACTACTCTCCTATGGCAGTGATAACTGAAACTCTTCCCCTTGCTTTCGGATCACGATGCGCTCCCCTTCCTCGCCCGCAACCTTTAGTAAGCGCTCCATCGGTTCGTCCACCGGTTCTTGCGAGAGGATGAACGTATTCCAATGAATCGGCACAAGCCATTTCCCTTCGGTATCTTTAAACATCTCCCACGCCTGTTCAGGTGTACAATGTGCTTGTTGGTAAGCATCCGGCTTATACGCCCCAATCGGCATAAACACAATATCCAGTGCTCCTTCTCCTTTAAGAGCCGAAAAGGAAGGGGTATACGCTGTATCTCCGGGAAAAAAGAGGCGTACGCCACCTTTCTCAATGAGATAACCATGCCATCCGTAATTCCCATTCCACGGAAACCTTCGCCCCCAGTGACGAACAGGAACCGAAGTAACTTTTAAACCGCCCGTCCACTCCATCGTCTCATGATGGTCCAATTCATGTATTTTGCCAAAAGGGAGACGACGCATGAGAGGATGGATCCCTTTGGGTATTAACACTTCTCGTCTTTTATCTGCTAACCCTTTAAGCGAGGGGAAATCAAAGTGATCCATATGGGCATGAGAAACGAGAATCAAATCCACCTCTCCCACATCCGCTAGCGATAACGCCGGTGGAGTAATACGCTTGGGACCAATCTGCACACCTCCACCAACATGAACCCCGATTCGCTCACTAAATACAGGATCGGTCAAAATTTTGGTGCCAAAGAGGTTGATCAAAAGGGTGGAGTGACCAATCCAAGTAACACTTACTCCCTCTTCCGTCCATTTCTCTGGGTCCGGTTTTACTATAACCGTTCGCTTCACGCCTTGTTGCATCCTCCCTAAGCGATACCAATATTGGAACCCTACATAAAGTAGAAAAATCAAAAGGATGCTTAGCCCACCAAACCACCACATACTCACGCTCGTCCACTCCTTTTTCTCCATAGAACACTAGTCATCTACCTAACGACTCCTAGCTGCTTCCCACAACTTGCAGCCATTTATCCCCTGTTTCTTCTTTTTTATTGGATTTATCTATCAGATATGCGATACTATTAGGGTGAGCGAGAGATGATAAATTTTAAAGATATCCACTCTAACAATAGCGATTATCCCGATTTCTTCTACATGTGATTTTCTCTTAAGTAATGATAGATTAATAGAATATTTCCCATATTGGAAGAGGTGACTGATGAACATGTCCAATAAAAAAGAAAGATTAGAGAAAAAGAAGCAGGCTCAACGTAAAAAACGCGTACAAATGATGACATTAACTACCCTCTTGGTGATTGTTTTTGCCGTTATCGCTTTTATTGTCTTCTCGCAAGAGAATGATGCCACCACAAAGGCCGATACCAAAGCATTTACCATTCCTAGTGAAAATCAGCAAGTGAAAGGGGACGAAAACGCCCCTGTCACCATTGTAAAGTTTGGTGACTTTAAATGTCCACACTGTAAAACCGTTCATGATAGTGTGATTCCTCAATTAGAAAAAGAGTTTATTGATACGGGAAAAGCAAAACTTCAATTTATGAATCTCCCTGTAGTTTCCCAAGATTCGCAAACAGCAGCACAAGCGGGAGAAGCGATCTACGCACAAAACCCGGAAGCATTCTGGACGTATTATGACTATCTCTATACAAATCAAGGAGATAGCCACGAGATTTGGGCAACAAAGGAGTATATCTTAGACGTGATTAAGAAAGAGATTCCCGAAGTAGATGCCGCTCAAGTGGAGAAAGCATTAGACGATGGAACCTATGTAGAAGCGGTCAATCAAGATATGGAAGTGGCGAACCAAGTTCAGATCGAAAGCGTCCCCGCTCTCTTTGTGAATGGAAGAATGGTCGAAGATCCTTACGATTATGATGCCCTCCGCTCGATTATTGAAGAAGAGTTAGCAAAAGAATAAATAGCATTTCGTTAGCTTTGTAAAGAGGGGGACACCTTTTGAAAACGAAAGTAAGTTCGCTATTTTCCACCTATGGCATCTATTTTGCTTGGCTCATCTCCATCGTAGCCATGCTAGGGAGCCTCTATCTCAGTGAGATTCAAGAGTTTATCCCTTGTAATCTCTGTTGGTACCAGCGCATCCTGATGTACCCTCTCGTCCTTTTGCTCGGCATCGCAAGTTTCCGTGATGATAAACAGATCATTCGATATGCCCTTCCACTCAGCCTCATTGGTGGGGCCATCTCAACCTTCCATTATGCCCAGCAGAAGGTACCTGCATTAGCAGAAGTAGAACTTTGTACAAGTGGTGTCCCCTGCAGTGGCGAATATATCAACCTTGCTGGGTTTATCACTATCCCGCTTCTCGCACTCACTGCTTTTGTTATGATTTCGCTTTGCCTGTGGTTGGCAAGGAAGTAAAATGACCTCCTTCTGGGTCCTACTATCCAGAAGGAGGTTTTTTGTACGAGGAAACAACGCAATCATCTCTCATCTCTACAAGGCTCGTTTCCATCTTTCCTCTTTGGCAAGAATCTGTGCATAAATAGAAAGCATATGCTGAGAGATTTCATTCCAATCAAACTTCTCCTTTACAAATTTCCTCGCATTTCGGCCATACAGTTGGCGAACGTCTGGTGAATGCATCAAATATTGAATCGCCTCTACAAGTTGCTCAGGAGAGTGATCTGGAATGATTCTTCCTGTCTCACCGTGGTTTACAACCTCTGGAAAACCACCTACATCCGTTACAATCACAGGAACACCACATGCTTGTGCTTCTAAAGCAGATACACCAAAACTTTCTTGATGTGAGGGAAGAACCATAAGATCCATTTGCTGAATATAGGATGGAATATCATCATGGTCAACCGCACCAACAAAGTCTACCTTCTCTTCTAGCTGGCGCTTCTTGACTAAATGCTCATAATCCGCTCTCATCGACCCCTCACCAACAAGTAACAAGCGCACATTTGGATCACTTTTTTCCACTACTGCAAAAGCCTCGATTAACTCCGAGATACCATAGATATCTTCCAACGCTTTGGTTATTCCGATGGTAAAACGCGGATCTCTTCCAGACTTCTCTCCTGGGATGAACCTCTTCGTGTCCACACCAAAGGGCGTGATTTCTATGGACTGGTTGGTATACAAGTTTGCTTCTTTCGCCATCGCCTCACTCGTTGAACAAATGACCTCTGCCGATTTTAGCGAATACTGCAAAATTTTTTTGTTTATCCAATTCTTCCGTGGGAATTGGTATATATCTGACCCCCATGCCGAAGTGACTAAGGGAGTATATTGGCTCATCGCTGCTACAAACCCATAACTAGAAGCATAGTGAGCATGAAGAATATCCGGACGATCGTCTGCTAGAATTCTCCGCAAGCGGTACACTCCAGGCAAGTAAGATAACTTCCCCGGCAATACCTTCGATAAAACCTCCACTTCAAAACCACCGTTCTCTCCATACTCTTGAGTGCCTACATGATCAGAGAATGTAATCACCTTTATCTCAATCTTCTTTTCTTGGTAAAAACGAATCCACTTTTGTGTATGAATCGATTTTAATGGCCCAAAAAGTGCCACTCTCATTTACTCCCCCTCCTTTAATAGCTCGCTATGCACAGTCTTCGCTCGCGCCAACCAAGAATGGCGTTCATAAAAAGTTTCCTTAATCTCAAAGGTATACTTATCATAATTTTCTATAATAGATTCAACTGCATCCGCCATTGCTTCGGGAGTATCCTCACAGATTAAACCATAGGGACCGGATTGAATCACTTTTCGCTGTGCTTTACAAGCCGTAGCAACTACTGGCAAATTATATGAAAGATATTCAAATAGTTTGATTGGCGTCGCAAAGTCATTGTACTTCGTCGGTAAGATAGGAATAAAAGCAAGGTCCACACCTTTATAAATTGAAGCCAGCTCTTTACCCGATAAGTGGAATACGAGAATCCCCAACTGCTTCATTTTACTTTTGACACTTGGTTTTACCTGGACCCATTCTTGCTCACGACAGACTAAGGTTAGAGAGATTGGAATCGCCCTTTGCTCCAATTCTGCCATCGTATCAACTAAAAGCGAGAGCCCGTAACGTTCAGAGATTCCACCAACATATATAGCACGAATGGTTTCGTTTTTCCTTTTCTCTTCTTCATCATTTATAGAAAATCCACCTGGTGGAAGAGCTATTTTCTCACGATGAATAGGAACATATTCTTTCATTTCATCGCTGGGCAAGAAAATCGTCCGTGCATAATGTTCAAAAAAGATCTCCTCCATCTGGTAAACCTTTCGCATTATCCACTTCTTGATTCCTCGAAGTGAATAAAGATCATCAAACTTCCAATATACATCACGATAAAACACTCCGACAGGAACCTCTCTTTTCTTTAAGAAAGAAAGGATCTTCCAATCGATCAGCGGGCTCTTCGGTATATGATTATCGTCCGTTAACCACAAGGGGATACTTTGATTCTCCATATAGCAGAATAAGAGATCCTCTAACTCCCCTTTTCTCTTCAGATCCCTAAATGCCTCTTTCCTCTCTCTGGATTCACCACTAATGACGATCACGTTTACCCCGATTTCTTCAGCCCACTCTTCAAATGCCTCCACCATCTTTAGTGGCCTTAATTTTGAGCCACTATTTGCATCCTTTGCTAACGGAAAAGGATAATATACGAGAATACTCTTCACCTAATTTTCCCTCCTATATTGAGACCAGATAGATACAAAGTGTGGGTAGATAGTCCATAAATAGAGGCCCATAAAGGTTAAATAGATCACGATCCATAGGGGATTAAAGATAAATTCACGAAACCCTCCCACTAGGGCACGAGGAATATTAACGGTAAAGTAAACAAATAAACTTAGAAAGAGCGGGTGCTTCGGTAGTCGGATAAAGTGAATATAGAGGCATTGTAGCAGTATCCCCATAAAAATGGTCCCCAAGATCACGCCACTAACACCAAAAGCTGCATACGCTTCTCCTATATATAGCGTGTTTAAAACACCTGCTGTCCCCTCTTCTACTCTATCTGGAAATAAATCCAACATCAAACGTCGCGAAGATCGAATCATCAACTCCGTATCTCGATGGGGCATAGTGAAGGGTAGACCCAGTTCAGGTGAGTGTGAATAAACCGTTCCAAACCGATCGATATGCAGAAAGGTAGGTGCAACTTGAGTGAGTATGGCTCTGCCTACTGGACCTGTGGAGTAATTGAAATACTGATTCGTCTCTTTTACTCCTGATGCACTATACATAAACAACAGGTATCCTACGACGATCACGAATCCAAGGGCAAGGGATCGCAACCCTACTCTCGTTTTACCTATAAAGATTCTTACGAGTATCAACATGACCACATAAAATATGAGAGGCGATTTCTGAAAATCATATACTTGGGCAAATACAGATGTGATAAACAGCAATAAGAATAGAAGTTTCCACTTCTTTTTTGCTGTCTTTACTCCCATAATATAAGCCACCAACGAAAGCAAGGGGAGAAAGCTTAACACCAGGATGTTTTTCACCAGAATATTGCCGTGATAGTCTGTTTTCGCTAATTGCCTTAACTCACCTAATGAACGACTATCACCCATCAGTTTACTTATAAGAGGAATGGTATCCGACATGAAAAGGGTATAAAGCAATGCAACCCAGCATAGCGAAACCAAGCAAACAAAAATCTCAAAAAAGCGGTCCCGCGTTTGTTCATCGTCCCTATGATCTTCCACTGGCGCCTCTAAGTAATCGCTCCATTCTTGCTTGCTGTTAAATCGAAAAAGATGTGCAACCATCACCATGGAGAGAGGCAACAGGACCATAACAGATGAAATGAGTCCAAAACCCGTTACTCTTGACTCCTCATTAATCAGCTTATCTATGATATAGGAATGATCCACCTCTAATACAATCAGGAGAGCCCCTATAAAGCTAGAAAGAAAGAGAGAATAGTAAAAGATGAAGGAAATCATATTTGGTTTTCTAAAAGAAAGACTCCCCCCCGCTCTCGAAAACATCGAAATAGAAACAATGAGCACGAGCACCCATGTTAGAACATAAAAAAGTTCCATACTAATAGACCTCCCCTCTCTCTATGCTTCCTTCCGCAAGAATAAATGCTTGTCGAGACGGAGTACAACAAACGATGCCAAAAACACGATCCAAGGGACTACTTGCCATAACAAAGAGTAGGAGTGGAGTTGCACATACACCAATCCCCCCATCGTTATCACCGTCAGTAGGAAAAATAACACCAACTTCAACGCAGGCATAGGAATAAACCAGGCTTGTTGACTCTTGCGATAGATAAGAACCAAAGCCAATACATAGGTAATCACATTAGCCATGACGCATCCCCAAAGCCCCAGCCAAACAATCAAACTCACATTTAATCCTAGATTAAATAGCGCAACCCAACCAAAAACTTTTGAAACCACCGTCGTCTTTTTCGTAATAAAGAGTCCCGCTGAGATAATTAAATAATAGAAGTTCAAAAAAGCAGCCAGCGATAGAAAGCCAACATACTGATAAGCTTCGAAATAGGCAGGATTATCAAGGAGATGAAAGACCCCTTTTATCACCGTCGTGATCAACATGGTGACAACCATACCCACAACGAAAATACCCACATATACTTTAGAAAATAACTCTTGGCTATTTTCATCATCCTTATGTTGCATGGAGAAGGGGCGCCAAGCCATCTGAATGCCATAAGTAACCAGTGTGATCAATGAGGCAAATTTGAAGGCGAGTTCAAAAGTGGCCACCTGTATCGTACCGTCATCCATTAAATGGGTGATCATCAAGCGATTTGAGCCTGCAATCAGCCAGATCGCGATCGATGCCGGTACTAAAGGAGCACCATATGTAAGGATTTCTTTCCACACTTCGTAATCAAAGCGAAGTTTAAGAAATGATCCTATCTTGGGTCCTAGAAGTAGTAACATCAAGCCAACGCCTATTAGCCTTGCATAAAAGATGAAATCTATCGACTGCTTGCCCATCCAAATGAAGAAGATATAAGACAGCAACGAGATCGCAGCCAGTTTCACTAAAGTAAGGGATACTACTTTGCCTGTCTTAAATTGATAGCGATAAACAGTTAATATCAATACGCCAACGGTTTCTAAAAGCAGTACCCATATGCTCAATTCGATCGCATACGCAAATTTTTTGTCTTGAGTAAGTAGCCAGGATATGGTATCTGACCCTATATAAAATAGAAAAAGGAAAGAGACACAAAAAAGCAGACGGATAGACATCACATTCTGAACATATATCCACTTTTTCTTCTCATCATCCTCTGCAAGATAGTAATAGGCAAGGGCAGAGTCCGTCCCAAAGATGATTAAAACCGTAATAATCGCGATAATGCTATCTATATTGGCTAATGCTCCGTACTCTCGCTTTAAATCCCCTACAAAAACATTTGTATAAATAAGGACCAAAATGAAGTTGATCATCTTTGTCCCTACACTCATCAAGCTGTAAAGCAGAGAATCACCAAGAAATCGTTTCATAGTAGAAAACAAACAGGTACCTCCTCTCTCCCTGCACCTCCCTTACATTTGTTCTGAAGAATGATATTCCCGACCATTCTCTATGTATTTCCACATAACAAGGACACCGATCGACAGGATGATGCTACACAATATAGATATCACCAAGATATAGAGAAAAGAGGATTGCGTATTGGTTACTTTTAATTCATCTAGTGATTGAGGGGAGATCATTCTTGGTTGATCTCCTAACTCAGCCAAGTCTAAGCGATAGCGATAATAAGTGTTACTTAATTGATTTTGTTCTTCCTGGTAAGAAAGTAGGTTAATAAAGATGCTTTTATCATCAGGATGCATTTCAGCCTGCTCATTCAGCGTTTCGATGAGTGGATCAAGGTTCTCCATTCGTTCTTCCGTGAGGTTGATCCCCTCTTCAACCAAGCTTTTTCTATCTTCATAGCTTGTTTGTATCAAATTATAATAATAACGTGCTACTTGATCTAAACTTTTCTCAACTTCCTGTGCATCCCTTCCCATCACGGAGACGTAAATCGTCTTTGCATCATGGGAAGTAACTTCCAGTTTCACATTGGTCTTCTCATCGACAGCGCTCTGTAATAATTCTGCTTTTACTACACCCGAATCAGCCAGATCGCTTCTACCTTCTTCACCAATCCAGAAAGTAGCAGATCCTTTGTATTCCGCAGGAAGATAGAGGCTCACACAGACAGCTCCTATCAAAAACAAGCCGAATATTAATAAGAATGCTACTTTTTTCTTCCAAAAAAATGTTGCATAGTGATACAACGAATAAGCTGATTGTTCTTGTCGATCCATCAAACGTTCACCTCGCTAGCAAACATTTCTGTTATTTTACTGTCTAAACAGACCACGATTGGTCCCTTAGTTAGTATAAATAGAGCCATTCAGATTGAAATAGAGGTGAAGACCTCCAAACTTCGGGTGTATCTTATCACATTCTCTTTCACAGAGTCTACTAACTCTCGCAAAACATACAAACATAAAACAAAATCATATAATCCACTCAAAGAAAAACTTATAGTCTCCTTCATGCGTACCCGGGTGATAGCATATTGCGCGGGAGCATACTGATTGGAATAAGCCCACTTCGAAAGATCAAAAAAGTGCTTCCTCGTTAGCAGGGAGCACTTTTATAAGATTGAAAGCATGTTGGATGTATCACCCACTCTGACGCTTCTCCACTGCTTGAGCAACATAGGAAGCTACCTGTGGAGGAAGCGAACCAGGACCAAAACCCGCATCATAACCCAGTTCCAAAGCCATTTCATGATTGATGCGCGGCCCACCACAGATGAAGAGAAATCGTTCACGTACCCCCTCTGCTTCCGCTAACTCCACCAACTCTGTTAGGTTCGTAATATGCACTCCCTTTTGTGTTACTACTTGTGACACGAGAAGCGCATCCGCATTCTTCTCTAATGCTTGTGCTAGTAGCTCTTCGTTCGGCACTTGACTACCCAGATTAAATGCCTCGATTTCCGGATACCGTTCCAGCCCATACTCCCCATTGTATCCTTTCATATTCATAATGGCGTCAATTCCTACAGTATGCGCATCCGTGCCTGTGCAAGCTCCTAGAACGACTAACTTCCGTCCGATACGTTCCTTAATAAAGCGGTTAATCTCATAGAAATTCATGACATCTGTTTCAATCTTGGGAACTTCAATCTGCGAATAATCAATCAGCTCTTCACAACGACCATACACGATGAAGTAAGTAAATGCCTCCCCCAAATCATCCATATGGTAAACTTGTGGCTCGACAAACCCCATCTTCGCCACAAGTTGACGCGCTGCTTCGCGTGCTTCCTCCCCATATGGGACAGGTAAAGTAAAGCTTAGTTGGACAGCTCCATCGTTGGAAGTATCTCCGTACGGCTTGACATTGGTAAAGTCTACTGTCACGAGAGTTGCCCCTCCCTTCTCTTTAGATGAAGCCGCTCACGCAAAATCTCTTCCAGAGGGTTGAAGTAATCAGGTTCTCGCTCCAACACACCGATTAGTCCCCTACCTCCCTCTCGGGGGCGCTTCACATCAGCAAACATCCCTTGCTCCAATGCAGTAAACAGTCCGATTTGCTCCACTTCTTCTAGCATGAGTACCGCTTTTTCTAATACTTCTTGTGCACGCTGTTCAATTTTCCCTCCAGGGCGAAAGGTGATTTCATCGCGTAGATGACGGGCATTACCAAAGATGTACTGTGCGTTTTCGATCGCCAATTTACGGTCATGCATATGGGGCGTATGCATCGCTTCCGTCATCATGCCCAGCAGTTGTATTCCTTGCCCTGTCAAAATACTAACCAAGTTAAACATCGCATCCTGTACATGCCCTTTAAATATATTGCCTGTCATGTGCTTGGTAGGAGGCATATATTTGAGTGGTGCCTGGGGAAACAGCTGACGCGCCAACTGAGCATGAGCAATTTCCAGGAGAAGTCCGTCCTCCATATTGGGGTTAATTTCAAATGCGTGTCCGATCCCCATCTGTTCCGCCGGCAAACCAGATAACAAGGCGAGCTGTTCATTAATAAATTGAGATGCCGTCACCGTATGACTAGACTCCACTGCATCGGCAGTTGTCAGGTAATTATCTTCTCCCGTATTAATTGTAATCCCAGCGAAGGAGTTGATCATGCGGGAAAAAGCTTGATCGATTAAGGTACGTTGCATGTTGATATCGCGGAATAAAATGCCGTAAAGGGCGTCATTAAGCATCATATCCAGTCGCTCCGAAGCCCCCATAGCTGCAATTTCTGGCATACAAAGGCCCGAACAATAATTGCAAAGGTGAATATAGCGATTCAGTTCCTCCCCTACCTCGTCTAACGCAGCGCGCATAATGCGAAAGTTTTCCTGTGTGGCAAATGTTCCTCCATACCCCTCTCTCGTCGCACCATAAGGAACATAATCCAATAAACTCTGACCTGTGCTACGAATAACGGCCACCACATCGGCTCCTTGCCGTGCCGCTGCTTTCCCTTGTACAGCATCTTCATATATATCTCCCGTAGCGACAATCACGTACAAATAGGGGCGCGGACGGTCTCCTACACGGCTAATCCATTCAGAACGACGCTCGCGGTTCTGTTCAATTCGCCCAAGTGCAACCATTGCCAATTTTCTTCCCTGTTCGCGCAACACGCTTTCCTCTAATCGATCCACTTTATTAAGATCCAAGGCCCCAGTGGCTACCTGTTCCGCTACTTGTTGTGCTGATAAATTCGTCTGTACCATCGCCTCTACTAATGGTCCGGCGATCCCCCTCCCTAGTTGTTCTTTATTTTCCATTTTTTCCACCATGATATTGGGCAGTGGTACTCCCTCCGCATCAATGCCGTCCACTCCCAACAAGCGCAACACAGTCCGTTCCACTGCCACCGTCGTCTTGCGCGCCACCAACTCATCCACCTGTCCGGCAATCCGTGCGGCCGCTCGTCGAGCACGCTCCACTAGCGTGTTATCCAGTCGGAACCGTTCTTCCATCTCTCTACCTCCCTCGGTCTTTTCCTTTCACTCTCCTTTGAGCTTCTGTCACGATGACGGATGGCAACCCTAGCTGCCGTGCCACTTCCAATGCTTGCATGGGCATTTCTTCTCCCTCTGTAATCGGTAGCAGACGATAATCCATGTGCATCGCGAGCCTTTCCAACCAATCTTCTTCTTCGTTTGCAGCGGGTGGACCCAGCTCTTCTCTCAACCCCGCTACTCGGTATCGAACCATGTTGGATACCTGCAGAACCTCTTGATAATGAGTAATATGAACCGTCCAATGATCGCGTTTTGTCAGTGCCTGTGTCATGGCCACCGATAATGCGGCTCCTTCTACTGGATTGGTTCCGCGAGCGATCTCATCAAGGAGAAGTAAACCGGCTTCCTTATACGCCAGCACTTCTTTCATTCGCATCACTTCTGCCCCAAAGGTGGATAACCCCTGATCAGTATCTTGTTCATCTCCCATCACAGCTACCATAAAAGGGAGAAGAGGCAACTGGCATTTGACTGCTGGCACAAAAAAGCCATAGTGGGCAAGGGCAACTACTAGCCCGACCGCTTTTAAAAACATGGTTTTCCCACCCATATTGGGCCCTATAATAACAGTCACCCCTGGTAAAAGGGAGAAGTCAAGAGAAGTAGGTTCCCTCCCATGAGCTTTCAGCCTCTCAAGCAGAAGGGGGTGAATAAGTCCATTACAGGTAATGCAATCTTTTGCGTACAAGGGCTTGACTCCATCCCAACTTCTTGCCATTTTTCTGCGGGACCATTGCAAATCCAGATAGGCAACCGCTTCTACCGCTCTCATGATTAAGGAGAGTTGAGGATGGAAGCGGGCGGACAGACCTGCTAGCACCACTTGTTCCGCTTCTTCTTTCTTCCTTTCTGCTTCTTGCCATTCATGCGTGGCGGCTTGCGCTTCCTGACTCCCCGCCAACGCGAAGATCACTTCAAAGACGGTTTCCCGTACCAGTCGCAGACGTGAATCAGTTCGTAGGGTGCTTAGATCAGGATGATCCCTGGAAACAACCCATTCCTTCGTTCCCGTTTGTTTCAGCTGATACGTCTCTTCGACTTCTTTAACCTCTTCTGCTTGTAGATCAAGCCAAATTTTTTTCAAATAAAGGCACTGCTTTTTCCAGTAAGAAAGCTGAGGATCTCCTAGCCCTTCTAGTGAAAAGGTCGGCGTCAGTTTGGTACTCGGGTTTAAGGGACGGAGTAGCGATTCCCAAGGGAGTGTGGCCAGTTTATAGCTAGACGCCACCCTCTCATGCTGTCGTAAGAGTTCCGCTCCGTTCTTTCCCTGCCACAAAAATTGCTTCAACTTAAACCAGTCGCCTATACCGAGGCTTTCTTTGTTTTGCAAGCGGGAAAGGAGATCTTCCACATCAGGAACCTTGGACAACAGCGCCTCTATCCGCTGTTCCCACACCGAATCCTTCCCTGCCGTATCCCAAAGCGCCTGCTGCTCTAACAAAAATTCCTGCCACCGCTTTTCCTCCCCTGGGACAAACGGAACTCCTTCCATCTTGCGCTTTCGCCCCATTGGAGTGAGGGGCCGAAACTGAGACCAAAGAGAAGAGAACCCGATAACATCTGCTGTCTTCTTATCAAGGAACGACTCCATCCTACTCGCTCCCCTCCGCTTGTTCCACTTCTTCATCCCATGTATCGCGCATCACATCGATGACAGGCAAGGTAGGACAAGCACGCTGGACTTCCTGTTTAAAGGGCTCTGCTACAAAAGCATATCCTGCAGGAGCTACTGGATTAATAGCCAGCGCCATGAGGCGAAAGGAGTGCCAATATCCCAAGCGATGTCCCTTACGAAAAAAACGACGCAGTAGAGAGTGAGAGAGGAAACAGCGTGTCGGATCAGAAGCCAATACCGTCAACGGATGCTTTATTTCCATCAAACGTAAGAGCATGCGCTCGGTCAGTACACCCGGAATCGCCAAGCCTTCGCTCTCCGTCTGTGAGATATGCTTCATCACCTGCTCACTATCTAATAACAAGGAGGTATAGGATGTCACTTCTAACTCTTCTCCCCTCACAACAACCACGCGTTTCGTCTCTTCCGCCTGTTCACCCGCTTCTTGCCAAACAGGTTCGCTGATTTTTGGTAAGGAAAACAACTCCACCACCTCTTTGGTTTGGTGGACTACCGTCGCCGATGTACGTCCCATACTTGCTCCCGCTACCAAAATAGCTGCATCGCTGATGAGTGGGTTGGCTGCAGCCTTGCGATCATAAGCACCGTCGATCAGGGTAAGCCTGACTCCCGCCTGTTGAAATAATTCTTTGACCCTGCGTGCTTGCCATCCACCTGTAATTCCGGCCAATTTCACATTTCTCAGCGGACGTAGAGAACGTGCGATCATCACTTGACCTACAGTAGAGAAAAAGGGGAGAGCAGCGATTAACTCCCACTCTCCTCTTGTTTCCTCCAAATAAGGAGCAGCCGTCGCTACCAGTGTGCCAGCAGGTACATAAATAGCTGGCTTCGTACGACCGCTCCACACATCGCGCCTTTCACCATCCACACCCATACTCATCAAACCCAACGAAAGACCATTTTCAGCGCACTTTCTCACCACTGTATTGAGCACTGTCGTTTTTCCTACATTCTTAGCAAGCCCGATCAATGCCAGTGATGTAATCCTCTCTTCTTGAATGATTCGCGTAAGCATCGGTCACCTTACGCTTTCGACAGTTCGGATTCCGTCGCATCCGGTGCTTCTTGTTGCGGACGCCGCGTCTCCCGATCCAATTGTTTGGGCTCAAGGTTGAGACGTTCATCTGCCATGAGAGAGGCAATCCCCGTGGTTTTCCCTTTGGCACGGGCACAGAACTCACACTCTTCCGATTCATGAGGATGATAAGATGCCGGTTCCGGATAGGAGGTAATCACGCCTTCAAAGTTACGCAGGATCGTTTTTTGCGCACTATGTGAAACGACGTAATTGGGGGCGACGGGAATCTTTCCTCCTCCACCGGGCGCATCGACGACAAAGGTTGGAACCGCATACCCAGAAGTATGTCCGCGCAAGTATTCCATGATCTCCAAGCCCTTGGAAATGGGAGCACGAAAATGGCCGATTCCCTCAGATAGATCACATTGATAAAGGTAATACGGACGCACGCGAATCTTCACCAACTCCTGCATCAAGTTCTTCATCAAGTGAGGACAGTCATTGATGCCCGCTAGAATCACCGTCTGATTTCCGAGAGGCACTCCCGCATCGGCTAACATTTCACATGCTCTTTTGGCTTCAGGAGTAAGCTCCTTTTGATGATTGAAGTGGGTATTGAGCCACACAGGGTGGTATTTACGTAAGATTTTGCACAGATTCTCGGTAATTCGTTGTGGGAAGACGACAGGAGCTCTTGTCCCAATACGAATGATCTCAACATGCGGAATCTCACGCAGTTTGCTTAGTAAATATTCCAAAATCTTATCATTGACCAACAGCCCATCTCCACCAGATAATAAAACATCCCTTACCTCCGGCGTATTGCGGATATACTCAATACAAGCGTCCATCTGTTTGCGCGGAACCCCCATCCCGATCTGTCCAGAGAAGCGGCGGCGGGTACAATAGCGGCAATACATGGAGCATTGATTGGTAATCAAAAAGAGAACGCGATCAGGATAACGGTGCGTCAGTCCTGGTGCCGGGGAATCGGTATCTTCTAACAAGGGGTCTTCCATGTCATATTGCGTCTGCAGCAACTCACCGGAGATCGGCACCGATTGCATACGAATCGGATCTTTGGGGTCATCCTCATCCATCAACAAGGCGTAGTAAGGGGTAATGTTGAGAGGAATCGTTTGCTTGGCGATATTAACCCCTTCTTCTTCCTCCGGTGTTAGATTAATCACTTTCTTCAAATCATCCATCTTGCGAATGGTATGGGTCAATTGCCAGAGCCAGTCATTCCACTGTTCCTCGGTTACGTCTTTCCAAAGTTCAACCTCACGCCAATCCCTCATATTACATAGCCCCTTTCGGTTCATTGTTGGCATAACGTTGTGCAAACAACTGCAACAGCCCTTCGTGACGGCGAAGCGTCTCTAACGCCAACTCTGCGTGGCCTTGTGCATATCCGTTGCCGATCATCATGTGCACATCTTTGCCTACTCCCTCCGCCCCTAGAGAAGCAGCGGTAAAACGAACAGCTGTACTGAAAAAATAGACCGTCCCTCCCGTGCGTGTCGCTAAAATAGCTGACAGCTCGGTGTTGGGGACATTCACACAGTTAATCGTAATATCCGCCAACTTTCCTCCTGTCGCTTTCTCCACCTGAGCCAGTACCTCGACAGGATTGGTTGCATCCACCTGCAGTACCAAATCTGCCAATTGGAGATGCTCGATTTGGGCACATGCCTCTGGACTCGTCTCCAGCGCAATCACCCGTCCATCCTGACCCGCCTTGGTTTTAGCCTGATAAAGACTTAAGAGGCCTGACTTGCCACCCGCTCCTAAGATGACCACACATTGTCCAGGAGCAACATGACGTGCCGTTTGTGCCGGAGCTCCACAGACATCCAGCGCAGCAAGCGCAACAGCATCCGGTAAATCAGCTGGTAAACAAGCATACGGTCCACTGGCAAATAGGATTGCCTGCCCTTGTACATCCACCTGCCCAGTCGCCATCTCTACTTTCCCAATCCGTTGTAGATTTAACGGGGTTAACGTAAGCGAGACCAATGTAGCTACACGATCCCCTTCATTTAGAAAGGTTCCAGGAAATTGATCACCCTTTTCGATCACAGTTCCAATAAGCATTCCCCCCGAACCCGTTTCGGGGTTATGCATTTTTCCACGTTCTGCTACAATCTTCTCGATTTTTTTCCTCACCCTGTCTGAATCTCCATTTGCCTCTTGTTTTAGCTGTGTAAAAGAAGCTGAATCAATATTGAGGCGCTCCACATCCAAGAGTAACTCCGATGGGTAGCAAACGGGAGTAGCATCCAGCCTCCAAGCTGGTTGTGGCAGAACTCCTACCGGCTCAATGACACGATGAAGTCCATATCGTTCCCCTTGTTTCATCTCCCTTGCCCCCTCTCCTCCACTTTCTACTTGCACCAAATTAACTTTCACCAATTAATTATTGCAAATTGCGTGCCAATAAAGATTGCGCTCAATCTCTGCTGGAATCCACCAATGTCTGTTTGCAACTGCTGAATATTCGGCACTCCTTTATCTTCATTGGGACGTCATAGGTCTTCCTGGCGTTCTTCTAAGGAAATCTTCCACTTCTTCATCTTGTATTGCAATGTTTGTCTCGGTATGGAGAGAGCGTGTGCAGCTTTCACGATGTTTCCTTGTTGTTTCTTAAGCGCTTGTCGAATCATCTCTTCTTCTAACTGTCGTATCGCCTCACGCAAGGGCAAGTCATCTATCGGCGCGGTAACTTGAAGTACTGGTGGCAGATCCTTTTGTAGCAAATGCTCTGGAAGGTGTTTCAGCGTAATCCACTCCCCTTCCACAACATTCATCGCTCCTTCAATCGCATGCTTTAACTCACGTACGTTTCCGGGCCAGGGATAGTGATTTAAGCATTCTTCCGCTTCTGAGGTCAGCCCACGAATCGTTCTACCGAATTGTTTGTTATATTCTTCGATAAAATAACGGGTTAACAGCGAAAGATCCCCTTTCCGATCCCGCAAAGGAGGCAGGGTAATACGTACCACTTGGATGCGATAATAGAGATCTTCCCTGAGCATTCCCTTCCGTACGCTCTCAGCGGGGTCCACATTGGTCGCCACCAGTAAGCGTACACTGACGGGCCGTACTTTTAGATCCCCCACCCGACGAACCACTCCTTCTTCTAACACGCGGAGCAACTTAGCTTGTAGATCAATCGGCAGCGCATGAATTTCATCCAGAAAGAGGGTTCCGCCATCCGCCAATTCAAAGAGGCCCGGTCGGTCTTCTGCCCCCGTAAATGCTCCTCGAACGGTACCAAACAGCAGTCCTTCCAGCAAAGAGGCAGGGATGGCAGCGCAGTTCTGCGTAATCAACGATTGTTCACTCAAGCGAGAGCGACGGTGAATGAGCTGAATAATCAATTCCTTACCGGTACCCGTCTCGCCTACCACCAATACAGACGATGTGGTTTCTGCCACTTTGTGTGCGCGCGCTATCGCTTGTTGCATCAAACCGCTTTGCGTCATAATGGGGTCCAAACGCGGAGGGGTCTTTTTTGATCCGATTTGAGCACTCCGTGTCCGGATTTCCGTCTGTAGTTCCATCACCTTCTCGGACAAATTTTTCACATGCGTAATATCTTTGGCGACTTCCAGCGCACCAACCAACTCACCTTTTATATAAAGAGGAACCGTTTTGTTAATCGTAACGATTTGCTTGCCGTAACGGTTGGTATACTCCTGCTCTTGATTATGAATCGCCTGACCGCTATCCAGTACTTGCAGAAGTGTGCTTGTTTTTCTGTTGAGAGAGGGAAAAACATCGAGGATATACGCTCCCATCACTTCTTGTACGCTCAGGCCATCCAAGGCGGCAGCGACATCATTGTAAAACAATGTCATCCCCTCTCGATCCACAACATGAATCCCATCGTCGATCCGCTGTAGTACCAGACGGTACAAGGATTCCACCAACTGATGATTCATTCTCATTTATGCCTCCTTCACTGGCCAAAATATCAGCATATACTGCCGAAAAACCGTCACTATGAATCATTCACTATGAGAAAAATAAACCCTGCAATTTTACTAGAGAAGTTTCCCTCCTCTAAGGATTTTCACGATGCACTGGGGCAATCGGGCAATCACTTTTCGTTTCTGCCCATGCTGAATGATCATAGATACAGGTGGGAATGTGAATCCATCTAGTTAAAGAAGTCCATTTATGGAAGCGGGGATTAACATCGTAAACTCAGGTCAAAAAGATCATTCATCCTTTTCCCTCTATGAACGAGGAGTTTCTCCTCTAATTAACAAGTGAACCATAATAAGTAAGAACCTTCTGTTACAAAAATATTCGTATAGCCCTTTACAAGGGTACTGTGCTTAGTGTATATATTATATATAAACAGTTAGCACAGTACCTTCACACACACTACTAAGGAGTGATTTTACTCATGTTTCATCGAAATACGTTTCGTCTTACGCTATCAGAATGTAAAAATAGCTGGATAGCAGGACTCATTACTATAGGACTCCTTGTTTTCGTACTCACCATATCGCTCATCCCGATACTTCTCACTTTTCAACCAGGCTCCTTCGCGGTGTACACTACGTTCTTTCTTGATTTCTGGATTATCGTACTCTGCTTCCTGCCGACCAATCGCAAATGGATGTACTACTCCTTTCCCTCCATCCAGCGAAATGATTCCACACGTGAGCTCATCTTTCTCAATCTCTTTCCCATTCCCAACCAAGTCCTCGTTGGAAGCCGCTATCTCCATTCGATGCTGGTATGGGCCATGGCTTTTGGCATAAGTGGGTTTTTACTCGTCCTCTTCTCATCCAACGTGCCTGCTGCCATGACACTGATCCATCTCACGCTGTCCCTCGCTTCTATCAGCATGATTGCAAGCGGCATATTGCTTTATTTTGAGGTTAATACTTCTCTCAAGAGAACCTTCATTCTCTTGCTTGCCTTTAGTCTTCTGTTCTCCTTATGCACTTCCCTGTTACATCTCATCTTTGACTGGTATTGGATCGATCAATTGTCCCATATGTACGAACATCAGCCCTGGCTCAATCTACTATTTCTGATCGTTGCCTTCTTCCTCTACTATGTCACCTATATCCTCTCCGTAAAAAAATTACGCTCAAGAGACCTTACTATTTAATCGAGAGGAGGATGGAACTTGCTGCTACCGATCCAATTGGATCCTCATTCAGAAGATCCTTACTATGTTCAAATTACTACCCAATTACGGAGCCTCATTGTGAGTGGAACCCTTCCAGCGAATCAGGCGTTGCCATCCATTCGCGCGCTCGCCAAAGATATCTCTTGCAGTGTGATTACCACTAAACGGGCCTATCAAGATTTGGAACAGGAGAAGTTGATCGTCACACGCCGGGGCAGAGGCACCTATGTTGCGGATTATAGTCCCTCCGACCTAGAAAATTTAAAGCAAAATCAACTACACGATTTATTAAAAGAGACACTTGAGCAAGCAAGTCAGCTCGGCTTTACGGAAGAGGAGATAAAAGCCACCTTTCTCACTCTGATTTCTACCAAATAAGCAGAAAAAAGGGTAAATCGCACCACCCTACTTTTCATAGCCATCCATTAAAAAAATCTTTTCACTTGGAGGAATGCATCATGTTTACCATTGATTCTATACGCAAAAAGAGGGGATCGTTTGAACTAGGGCCCATCGATCTTCAATTGGAGCCCGGATTCATCTATGGATTAGTAGGACCCAACCGCTCAGGTAAAACAACCTTTATCGAAACCCTTACGCAGCACCTCAAACCCGAGCACGGAAGCATTCGTCTTGGGGAACAAAACCATGTGGATCATTCCTTAGAATTAAAGAAGAAAATCGCCTATATGCCAGCTGAATTTGAAGGTCCTCCTAATTGGAAAGTAAAAGATTTTTATGCTTTCGGTAAGGAGTGGTACCCAAATTGGAGTGATGAAATCGCACAGTCGCTTTTGGAACCGTTCGAATTGAACATGAAAGAAAAATTTCATTCGCTATCTACCGGAGCCAAGCGGAAGCTACAATTTCTACTAGTCGCCGCTGCCAATAGTCCTATTATGGTTCTCGATGAACCGACCAACGGCGTCGATTTCCAATCAAGAAAAGTGATTCTTGATTACTTAGGGCAGTGGATCGAGGAAGGAGAACGCACCATCATCATAACGACCCATCACCTCAACGAAATTGAAAAGATGGCCGATTATATCATCTTGTTAAACAAGGGGAGAATGGTGGGTCCGTTTGAGAAAGATGAATTCCGTTCTGACTGGAAACGAATCTGGTTAAAAACCACTCCCGAAATGAATGTACCCGGTGTTGTCTATCGTAGTACGGAATCTCCCTTTCATGTAATCAGCAAGCGAGCAAATACCACCTTGGCGCACTTCAAACTAACGGGAGTAGAAGTAATCGACGTACAATCACTTGAGATGGAGGAAATCTTCTCTCATCTAGTGAGTTAGTGTCTTTAGACGCTTAATACGATCTGTAAGAGGAAAAATGACCCGCTTATCCTTTGTCAGAAGGGCGGGTCATTTCTTATGATTTAATGACTGATACGCTCTCTCGTAGCTTTTTGATCGTATCAATAAGTTCTGAAATTTTCATGCTCTAATCCTTTAATTGAACAAGTTAGGATCTACTTAATTGTAAAGTTGGCTGTTTCCAAAATTATGATTTTCTAGATGTAAGTTTCTAGGTATTAACTTTTGACATATAACCTTTCGGTGTTATAATTTATATGAAACCAATAGGTTAAAGGAGGTTAAAAGAATGAGTCAAAATCAGACGGTACCAGAAATTAAAAAACAGGTTATATTTAATGCCCCTGTGAGGAAGGTATGGCAAGCAATATCTACTTCAGAGGGAATTGCTGACTGGTTTATGCCAAATGACTTTAAAGCAGTTGAGGGTCATGAGTTTTATCTTGAAACTCCCTTTGAAACATCCTCATGTAAAGTATTAACGGTCAATCCTCCAAAAGAACTTTCCTTCTCCTGGGGAAAACAAGGCTGGGTGATACATTTTCTATTAGAAGAGGTTGAGGAGAAAACTCAGTTCACGTTGATTCATACTGGTTGGGGTCATCCGGATGAGAAGATGCACCCTACAGACAAGACACAGCTGGATACACGCAATACCATGGACAACGGCTGGGACAGCATAGTAAACGAAAGATTGCGTAAGGTTGTAGAGGAATAATGACTGCAGTACCTAAACATGATGTTTATCAAGCTATAGCTGATCCCTCAAGAAGGAAAATGCTGATGCTACTCGCTAAAGATGAATGTTCTATAAAAGAGATTAGCGGGCATTTTACAATCAGTAGGACGGCGATTGTAAAGCATTTAAACATTCTATCAGATGCAAATCTGGTAAGTAACCGCAAATCAGGACGAGAAAAAATTTACTCTCTTCAACCTGAACAGCTATTAGAAGTAAAAGAGTGGGTCTCCTACTTCGAGCAATTCTGGGATAATAAGCTTTCTATTCTACAGCATTTGGTTGAGGGGGATTTTGAGAACTAGACTGAAGGATGCTTGGCAAATGTGCCAAGTACCTTTTTTTATCTTTATCTATTCAAGATTTATTTAATTTTTTTCAGATAGTACATAAATGTTTACAAAAAAAGTTACCACTCCCGAACAACCAAGTAGGATAAACACGACTATCGGAACCAACTTCAATCTTATAGGAGGTTTTTCCGAAAATATAGCGTATTATGCAATTCCTCATCGTTTTCTAACTATGAATCTAAACCTATTTTTTCAAACTATGATATTCGCACTTACATAATTTTTATTTCCACATATTTATATAATGAGTACAAGGAAAGGGGGAAACGAAATGAGTGGTAGATGTGGAAGTAGATGTGGATTTCCTGGTATTGGTTTACTGTGCTTCATACTCCTCGTAGCAGTTATATTCGCTTTCTGTAGGGGCGGAGCTTACTACTAAAATATAAGCGGTTTTCTCGATCTCCTCGATGAAAAGAGGAGATCGAAAAAACCACTCACATTCCTCTACGAAAAAACCCATCTCGGGCCACAAGAGATGGGTTTTACATTTAGCGGGAAATTTTCAGTGCTACTCATCCGATCACTTTTAGTCTTGTCTCCATTTAAAACGAGCTTAGTAGAAGGATTAAATATGGGGGAGGAGAAACGATCTCGTTAACAAATGTCAAGGGTATGGGATATCATTGAAAAAATTCATTGTATGTAAGTAAAATATGGAGTGAACAATTAACACAGGAAATTTCGCTAGAACATATTGACTTTGTCACCGTGATAAGGTCTAGAATAAAAAATAATCTCGATTCATCAGCAATATCAGTAACAGTCAAAGATGTCCTAGCGCCTAGCATGTTTTTGGATGAATGAACAATAAAAAATATATAAAGGCGGTGATGCTAGTGTTTAGAATAGGAGAATTCTCAAAGTTATCAAGGGTGTCTACACGTATGCTAAGACACTATGATAAATTGGGGCTTTTTTGTCCTGCGGAAATCGACCGATATACAGGATACCGTCTATATAGCGCATTTCAAATCCCTTTGTTAAATCGTATCGTCGAGCTTCGTGATATGGGTTTTTCTGTGAATGAGATGAATGAGATCATTGATAAATATGATAATAAAGCATTTTTACATGCAGTTCTTAATTCAAAGTTAAATCAAGTTAGAGATAACATTGATGTTGAACACCTCAAACATGAAAGACTAATTAAGGCCCTGAATAAGCTAAAGGAGGATAGTATGAAATATATAGTTGAATTAAAGAAAATATCATCGATTAATGTACTATCACTAAAAAGAGTCATTACTAATTACAGCAAAGAAGATGAACTATGGAAACAACTAAATTCTTTTTGTTCGGAAAAGGGTGTTAAAACAAAGAATAACTGCATTTATTCTATCTATTATGATGATGAACATAAAGAGCATGAAGTTGAAATTGAAGTTGCTGTCCCTATAGAAAAATTGCTTGAAGACCAAAACGGGTTTACTTATAAAGAGTTACCAGAAATACCCTACGCAGCAACCATTAAATACACTGGCGCTTACGAAAACATTGTGCCTGCAATGACTGCACTTGCAGAATGGATAGAACAAAATAATTATAAAATAACTGGCCATACAAGAGGTTGTGGTATAAAACATCCTGGAAATGAAGAGAATTCAAATAATTTCGTTACAGAGATTCAAATTCCAGTACATAAAAAAGAGAGATAAAACTTGAAATGAGTCATCAAAAAGGATACTTTCCTGATCAAAGAAGAGCTGTTAATGAGAATTTTTAAGTATGCTGAACGGCACAATACAGCTACAAGAATAACTGGCGATTGTTCACTAATCAAATCGCTATCATCAAAAGGAGATTGGAATTAGATCCTTTATAAAGCAGAATATAATATTTAGCCTTTAGATGAATATAAATAATCATATTTTTAAAACCCCTTATCATCGGATAAGGGGTTTTCTCTCTAAGCTTATCTTTTATGTGCTACTTGGCTCTGCCTCTTCTCTAACATCTGTAGAATATAAATCACTTTCGAGTGGAGATGACGCCAAGATACCAAAGGATAAGATGACGGCTACAAGGATTAGTTTAAATGATTTCATCGAACAACGGATCCTCCTTTATTTCTTTCTGTGTTTCAAGCATATTCTCTATCTCGGCGGACAATTCCTTTGAGCCTGTTTTTTGGAGAGATTGAATGATACGGAAAAGAATAGAGTGTTTCTTCCGTTTGAAGTCTAAATGATCCGTAATGCTTAATGCTTGGCGATAAAAAGCAACAGCATCACCATGTCTTTCTAATGAAGCTTGAAGGTCTCCCATAAAAGCTAGAGCATCCAACAAATATACATCAGCATGCTGTTCCTTTCCAATCGCAATAGCTTTTCGTAAATATTCCTCTGCTATATCCGTCTCACCTTTTCGCATATGAAGAATACCTTTTTTGGTTAGGGTCGATACAAAATAATATTGGCTACTAATTAGTTTCTCAAGAGAAAGTGCATGACTCAAGCAGATTTCTGCGCTGGACAAATCGTTAATGCGTAAGTAAACACTGCCCAGTGCATCCCATAGATGAAGAATGCGATTATATTCCGTAGTGAGTCGAGCCCGCTGAATTCCCTCGAGCCCCACCTCCAGAGCTTCGTCAACATATCCTGTTTTACGAAGTAAAATGACTTTCAAATGATACAAATGTAGCAGTAGTTCTGGTTTTTTGATTTCTTCTTTCCTCTCCCAAACATCATTTAGTATGGAGAAAGCCTCTCCGATCCGATTCAGCTTCTCTAGGTAAGCAATTTTGTTAACAACTAAGACATCAAAAGCATGCATTCGCTTCCCATCTGGGTTATATGTCTCCAGACCCTTGTTAGCGTACTCAACTGCCTCTGTTAGATTGTTTTTGAAATAGGACACCAAACTCAGTTCATTGTAAGCATCCACATGAATATTGTTGTGATTTTGTTCGGATAAGCGAATAGCATTCAATAGTTCCTTTTCTGCTTTGGACCATTTCTTTCTCTTTACATTTAGCCGGCCACGTATGTAAAAGAGAAGAGAGGCTAGAGGATGCTCTGTACTCACTCCATCAAAATCTTCAAGCATTTTTTCTGCTTCCATATGGTTTTGCTGGTCAAGAAGAGATTCAATTGATGTAAGTTTGAGTTCGAGAAAGCCTAACTCCTTCTCAACACCTGACATCCTAATTTTCAAGTCATTCTCATTGATCTCGAGTTTGTCCATAAGGTATTCAACCTTTGCTGGAAGCACATGAGGAACCCCACGCTCAATATTGGACACCGTTGCCGGCGAAATATTATTATCTGCAATATCTTCTAGGCGCAATCCTTTTTCTTTTCGAATTCGCCTAAGAATTTCACCTACTTCTTTTGAATGGTTTCCTAACATTTTCAATCCTCCTAACAAATGCATACTTGGCTACTATTATATATGATTGACTCGAACATGCAATGGATATTTTCATTTGATTCATATTTATAAAAAGAGAGCCGGGGAGGATAGTCCCTTTCTGGCTCTCTCAACGTGAGTTTGATAATAGTATATTCATTCCTATTTTACGAAGTGTTATCCTCCAGATGGATCAACTATCCGGAGGATTTAAAAAAAGAGATTTTTTATAGAATCCATCCCTTCTTTCTCATCATGAGAATGTTAAGTGAACTATACCGACATTGATACCCTATCAGATTACTCTCCTAAGATGTCTGTGAAGCGCTGTTTTCAATATATGTAGCGTCTCGCAAACCCCTAGATTAAGGTCCTTCATCAAGAAATGAGCCATCTTTATTTTCTGCTCATCCATCTTCCGTGTCCGACTGCCAAGTTTACCTCGTTGACTTGCTACTACCAAACCTGCATGCGTTCGCTCACTCGCGGATGATCTCCCGTTCAATTTCAGAAAGAGATTTAAATACATGGAAGATCAGTTTCCCTCCACTGATCCCCCTCTCTCTTCTCTTTTATTGTCTCATAATCCAAGAGTATAGATGCTTTGAATTTGATACCGAGTTTTGAGACGGAAGAAATGCGGGTTTGAGCAAGCAACCCTCCCCCTGCGATGATAGTCTCAAAAAGAATCGTTTTTGAGACCCCTCCAACGGTTGAATTAGCGATTAACTGATTGATAACCCAAATACAAGTGCTATGTAGTACAATAGCAAGAATGCTACTATAAGCCCAACCACTATAGCAATTTTTTTCAAATATTCCTACCTCCTTTATCTTTAATCACTTCCAACTTCACCTACTTCTAAGTGATGTAAAACATAACCTTTAAAGCTTCCCAAATTAATGGAGAAGTCTCAAAAACAACTTCATGATAACCAACGTTAGAACATGGTTTCCAAACGCGAAAGGATTCTGCCAATCTACCCGATGAAATCGTATACTTTTTCAAACGCACGCATGCAAAAGCCTTCTCCGAAAAAGGAGAAGGCTTTGACGGACCCCCGACGGCCCGTTATGGATTATATCAGAAACGTTCCCTACCCTTCATCTAGACAGTCTGGACAGTTTCTACGCCATCTTCTGTAACATTACTTTGCTCATTTTTTGTTACTTTTCTCACATACGGGATCTTCGCTCTGATTAATCCATTTGATCCTTCCCATAGAATCAGAAGGAAAACTAACTGAGAAGCCATTCTTCTGATAAAATCGACGGAGCTGAGAAAATCGTTCATCACCAACTAAATCCCCAGTAATTGTATTGATTCCTCTCTCCTTCGCCATAGAAATTAGTTGATTCAAGAGAACTGAGCCATCACCTTTACCCTCATATTTCACTCGGATATCATCGATATGGAAAGAGTTATTCGCTTCTTCAAACGTGGCATCTAAAACATTGTTGTGCCAAAAGGCTAAAAGATCCTCATATGGTCTAAGTAATCGAATTGTAATATTTTCACTATCATCTGTTATAACTACGATTCCGATGGAGTCATTTAACTTCTTCATCAAAAGATAATCAACTGATGTTTCTATTACTTCAATAGTTTCTTTTAGCCATTTCTCTTTTCTTTCAATTTTTTTTTGCTTCAGAATCTGTTTTCGTTTTAAATCCAATTCTTTTCTTCGTTTCAGCTCTTCCTCCTGTTTAATCTTCTTCCTTTTCCGAACCCAGTGAAACATAAATTAGCATCCCTTCTAACTCCATTTGTAGCTATTATATATGGGGTTGCCTGAACCTGCGAGAGGATCTTTCGTCCTAATATCCATATTTTATAAAGTGAATAGCGAGAGATTTTCTTCGTTTTCTGTAAAGAAAGTGGCCCTTTTCATCAGCTTTTTCATAACCGAATTCATATTCTGTAATGAAAATTCCCTCCGAAACAAGCACATACTCTCCCTCCGAACGATTCATGTTACGGGACAGAACAACTCTACTCAGCCCCTTCCCTTACTTCCTTCGAAAAAGCTGTGACACATCCCACTCAAAAGAGGATTTTTAAAAAGAAGGACGAACTTTTCGGTTAAAGGACTTAGAGATCAAATATGTAGGAAAAACAATATTTCCCTGAACTATAACTATGCTCTTAATTGGGTTAAGGAGAGGATCACATTGAAGAGATCAGTTGTCAGAAGAATAATTCTTATTAGTTTGACTCTGCTTCTTTGTCTACCACTCACCGCCTTTTCTGCTTCCTCGGAGGCAACATGCCAGGACCTGCTCCATCCCTCTTCTCTTGATCACCCGTCTATTGTAACTGCCCCTCCCTCATCCCCTTGTTTCGCCTCCTCCTCTCTTAAAAACGAGACAAAGCCGACATTTAAAGAGAATAACCACCAGCCTTTTGGAATGCCGGATCATTATGTAGAAAATGCTCGCCAATATATTGAAAAGCTCTCTGAAGAAGATTTTCAAGGAGCACGTCGTTCTTTCACACCCGCTCTCCGAAAAAGCCTCTCAGAAGAGCAGCTAGAAGAGTTGTGGAATTCCTATCTTATCAGTTACGGCACCTTTAAAGAGATTAGTCATGTACAGGTAAGTGATCAAAATCAGGTTCATACCAATGTGAACGTTTATATAGCTTTTGAGAATGGAACACTCCCGCTCACCCTGCGACTAAAGCGATCCGGCAAAATCAATGACTACTTTTTTAACTTCTCTTCTATCAACATCGTTGGTCCACCTTCCTATAGTGACCCTGCCTCTTTCACAGAAACAGAAGTCGTGATTGGTAGAGGAAAGTTTACCCTTCCTGCGACACTAACCGTCCCTAAAGGAAAAGGTTCCTTCCCTGCGATTGTGCTTGTTCACGGCTCCGGACTTGCTGATCGTGATGAAACCGCTGCAGCCCTGAAACCTTTTCGCGATCTCGCTGAAGGACTTTCCTCTAAAGGCATTGCCGTGCTCCGTTATAACAAACGAACGTACGAACACTATCAAAAGGCGCTTTGGGATCCCGGACACACTGTCGATAAAGAAACCACCAACGACGCTCTACTGGCCGCTCGCTTTCTTCAGCGTCAAAAGAAAGTTGATCGCAATCGCATCTATATCATCGGCCACAGTCAAGGCGGGATGATGATTCCACAAATGATCAACAAAGATAAACATCAAGTCATCGCAGGTGCCATTGCCATGGGAGCACCCGCACGTACCTTCCAAGATACGACGTTAGACCAAATGGACTATCTCTACGAAATAGGCAAGATATCAAGAGAACAGTATTTATTCAACACCACCCAATTGGAGATGTTAAACGACCCCGATTTTAATGGTGAAGATCCTCCTGATGGTTTTTCCCTTCTGCCTCACCCTATTTATTGGGATTCCATCAATGACATTAAAGCGGCTGAGATGGCTAAGATACAAAGCCGACCTCTCCTCCTTTTACAAGGGGAACGCGATTATCAGGTTCGAGCAGATATCGAGATTCCCATCTGGCAGGAAGAGCTAGTGGCACGCGATAATGTGGACTATCGTCTCTATTCAAAGTTAAATCACTTTTTCACAGAAGGCGAAGGGGAATTAAGTACACCAGATGAGTACACGATCCCCGCTAATATTCCCGAGTATGTCATTACAGATATTGTAGAGTGGATTGAAGGAAATCCCCAGTAAACGAGACAAAAATCAAAGTTTGAAGGGCTGGGATATGGTGTATTGTTCCAGCCTTTCTAACTTCCAGGTCTATAGTAGAAAAAGTTCGCGCGAAGGATGGGAAAGTGCTCCCCTCTTGCTCGGAGAGATGTTCTTATCCTTATATATCTAACAAAACATTCCCTCTTTTTCGTCCAGTTTCTACATGCCTGTGTGCTTCTGCTGCATCCTGTAGCGAAAAGTGCTTATCGATTACAGGCTTTAACTCTCCTTCCTCCGCAATGGATCGAATGAACGAGAGGTCTTTTGCCTTTTCACCAGCTTCTCTTAACCCAGTAGCAGCAAATTTCGCTCTTTTACTTCCCACTTTTGAAGTCCACCACATCTGTGGATAAATTCCCAAAGTTAGTGTGGGAGAGAGATAGATTCCTTGGTGCTTGAGTAATTTCTTGCAACGAGCGTACGAACTCTTACCTACTGCATCAAAAATAATGTCATAGGAATCTTTTTGTTCGGTAAAGTCCTTTTTTGTGTAGTCAATCACGACATCCGCCCCAAGCGATTGAACCAATGCAACATTTCTGGTACTGCATACCCCTGTCACTTTTGCTCCGAAGTACTTGGCAAGTTGAACAGCTGAAGCACCTACCGTTCCCGATGCACCATTGATCAACACATGTTGCCCCTTCTCTATTTCTCCCTCATCTCGGAGAAAAGGTAGTGCTGTTAACGCCCCTTCACACACAGCCGCAGCTTCCGCATGAGTCAGACTTTCCGGTTTGCATGCTATCGCCCCTTCTTCCGGTAGACAAATGTACTCGGCATGTGCGCCAAAATTAGCCCCACTAGAAGCAAATACCTGATCCCCTTTTCGAAAACGTGTAACCTTACTACCAACAGCCTCAATTTCGCCAGCAAACTCTGTTCCAAGAATCGTAACCTTTGGCTTTACTAGCCCCGAAAAGAAACGAATAATGAAAGGGTCCGCTTTACGAAAAGCACAGTCTGCAGTCGTTACGACAGCGGCAATCACTCGGATGAGCACTTCATTCTCCTTTACAGTCGGCTTTTCAACTTCACCCAGGTGAAGCACATCGGGTGATCCATATCTTGAGAACGTACTAACTCGCATCCTTCTTTCCTCCTATTCTTGATTCCCATTCTACAAAGGACAAGACAAGTGCCTCATCTACCCTTCTACCTTTTTTTACTTGTGATTAGATCCCATTATCCCCATAAATTTATACTCCCCTAAGGACTGCCCTCATAGGATCATAAGTTTTCTTTACGAAGCCTACTCCTTATCTTCAATATAGAAGAACACCTCTTCTATAGGCGATTGAAATACACGAGCAATACGAAAAGCCAGTTCCAGTGAAGGTGAATACTTTTCTTTTTCAATCGCTACAATGGTTTGTCTCGTCACCCCTACCTTTTCAGCCAGTTGCTTTTGTGTCATTTCATCATGATGAAAACGTAGTTTGCGAATATGATTACTGACCTGACTTTTCCTCATTCCTTACATTCCTCTCCGATAAAAGTAGATCTTTGAGATGTCACCTACAATCGCTGCTACTATCCCAGAGACAAGGAGCAGAGGAAACATCACCACCGGCTCCATATCCATAACCAGCACAGCCATAGAAAGGGAAAATCCAACAAGAAACACGTAGTGGGTAATTTTTATTGTTTTGAGCTCAATTAGTTTGTCTCGCTCGTCCGTAAATAGAGATTCTTTTTTCACTGCACCAATCCTATCTAACCCTATGTTCACAACAATATCGGTCACAATTCCGAAAACAATGAGAAAGATGAATATCTCTCCGTAAAAACGAAAAACTGTTGTAGAATTGATGCTTCCAACTTGGTAATTATGAAGCACATAGAAGCAACAGACCACAGAGATAAGCACTGTACGAATCAAAGAAGCGATCACTTTTCTCTCTTGATAAGACATCCTTCTTTTCCTCCTCACTCGTCAAAAAAGTAAAATTAATCATACTTAATGTATCAAATAAGTTACACTGTGTAAACTATTTTTTACACCTATTTCTCTTCGCTTACTATCCGCCACCAAAATATCGGGAAACGCCTATATTGTGTTAGATAACCTAACACAATATAGGCGTTTCGCTTCATTTAGTAAATTCCGTTTCTATATATGCGATATTTATGTTATAATACCTGACATAGGAAAAATGCGCTACTTTCGTTACTCGATTCGGTCTGTTCACATCCAACAAGATGGTTAGGGGAGGAGATAGCCATACATTTTACTCCACGAGAGAAAGAGATGCTCATGGTTACAGTCGCCGCAGATTTAGCACGTAAACGCAGGGACCGCGGTGTGAAACTTAACTACCCAGAAGCCATGGCCTATATTACGGCTGAAATACTGGAAGGAGCACGCGATGGCCTCACTGTAGCCTCCTTGATGCAAAAAGGGGGAACAATCTTACGGCGGGAAGATGTCATGCAAGGAGTCCCTGAAATGTTACAAGAAGTTCAGGTGGAGGCCACTTTTCCTGATGGGACCAAACTGGTTACCGTTCACGAACCCATTCGCTAGCCACACCTTCTAGTCGGCCGATTAGACTTAATTTTCCCAATATAATAAATGAAATAATTTAATCGATGCATGTTGCGAAATGAGGGAGTATATGTGATTCCAGGAGAATACCGCTGTCAAGAAGGCGATATAGAATTAAATGTTGAGCGACAAACCATCCACTTACTTGTCATCAATCGTGGAGATCGCCCTATCCAAGTTGGTTCTCACTTCCATTTTTTCGAGGTAAACAAGGCGCTCGATTTTCACCGCCTCTTAGCGTATGGCATGCGTTTGCAATTGCCAGCAGGTATGGCTATTCGTTTTGAACCCGGGGAAGAAAAAGAAGTTCAATTAGTGGAATTGGGTGGAGAAAGAATGGTGCATGGTCTCAACGGACTCATCAACGGCGCTCTTGATCCCAAGCCCACGGAAGAAACAATCGCTCAGAAACTTGCTGAGTGGAAAGGGGAGCAAAGTGATGGCCAGTCTGAGTCGTGAGAAATACGCTTCCCTTTATGGTCCCACAACCGGCGATGCCGTTCGATTAGCAGACACGGAGCTCTGGGCAATGATTGAGCACGATTACACCGTGTATGGTGATGAGTGCGTGTTTGGTGGAGGGAAAGTTATACGTGATGGAATGGGACAATCATCTACAGTGTCGCGGGCCGACAACGCACTGGATGTGGTTATTACCAATGCCATCATCATCGATTACGGAGGCATTATAAAAGCAGACATCGGAATCCGCGACGGCAAGATCTCCGGTATCGGCAAGGCCGGCAACCCACATACCATGAAGGGTGTACATGCGGATATGATCATCGGCGCCACAACCGAAGTGATTGCAGGAGAAGGAAAAATCGTCACCGCTGGTGGTGTGGATAGCCACATTCACTTCATCTGTCCGCAACAAATCGAAACGGCTCTTGCCTCCGGAATTACCACCATGATCGGAGGTGGCACTGGACCTGCTACAGGTACCAACGCCACCACCTGTACGCCTGGAGCATGGCATATCCAGCGAATGTTAGAAGCAGCGGAAGCTTTTCCGATGAATCTTGGCTTCTTAGGAAAAGGAAACAGTTCCTCACCCGAACCGCTTATCGAACAAGTAGAAGGCGGAGCCATTGGCTTAAAGCTTCATGAGGATTGGGGAACCACTCCCGTTGCCATTGATCAGTGTCTTCGTGTCGCTGATGCCTTTGATATACAGGTGGCGATTCACACCGATACCCTCAACGAAGCGGGATTTGCCGAAGATACCTTGCGTGCCATTGATGGGAGAACCATTCATACCTACCATACCGAAGGAGCAGGTGGCGGACATGCTCCCGATATCATCCGAGCGGCCTCATATGAAAATATCTTGCCTTCATCCACCAACCCGACGCGTCCCTATACCATTAACACCATAGATGAGCACCTGGACATGCTCATGGTTTGCCACCATTTGGACAGCTCCATTCCGGAAGATGTCGCTTTTGCCGATTCGCGCATCCGTCCGGAAACCATCGCCGCCGAGGATATCTTACATGATCGCGGAGTATTTAGTATCATCAGCTCCGACTCCCAAGCCATGGGACGTGTTGGAGAGGTGATTCTGCGAACATGGCAAACGGCGGATAAAATGAAACGCCAACGCGGACCTCTTCATATAGCAAGACACTCTCTCGGAGATAATGATCGCATCAAACGTTACATTGCCAAATACACGATCAATCCTGCGATAACCCATGGCATCTCCCATATCGTTGGTTCGGTTGAAGTAGGCAAGTGGGCC
Source organism: Mechercharimyces mesophilus (assembly GCF_059818345.1). NCBI lineage: Bacteria > Bacillati > Bacillota > Bacilli > Caryophanales > Thermoactinomycetaceae > Mechercharimyces > Mechercharimyces mesophilus. Next base: position 346,541 of record NZ_JCBAPH010000002.1, read on the forward strand.
GATCTCGTGCTATGGAAGCCAGCCTTTTACGGTGTCAAACCTGAAATGATCCTCAAAGGAGGGCTTATCGCATACGCACAGATGGGCGATCCCAATGCCTCTATTCCTACCCCTCAGCCTTCCTATGGACGACCGATGTTTGGTTCTTTCGGCAAAGCCTTATTCTCTTCTTCCTTAACCTTCTTATCTAGCGTCGCTTTCACGAAGGGCATCCATGAGTTGCTGGGTTTACAAAAAAAGATCGAAGTCGTAGCAAACTGCCGTAACATTAGCAAAAAAGATATGATCCACAATGATCAAACCCCACACATCGACGTCAATCCAGAAACGTACGAAGTAAGAGTAGATGGTGAGAAGCTCGCATGCGAACCTGCTGAAGTGGTTTCACTGGCCCAGAGATACTTCCTATTTTAGTAAACTGGATATGTAGCCAGATAAGCGAGGGATAACCAATGAAAGAATCTGTTCAACTACTTCATTATGCACAATTGCTTGATTCCGCTCTACCAATCGGCACCTTCTCTCACTCCTTCGGGCTTGAAACATTCGTGCAGGAAGGGAAGATAACAAAGATTGACTGCCTCGAAAGTTATATCGGCACGCAATTACACAGTACACTCCTGCGACTAGACGGTCTAGCGATGAAAGGGATTTTTAACGCCCTCGCTGAACAGGATTGGGAACTTGTCACCTTTTTTAATCGCCTCCTACGAGTGCAACGGGTGGCACGTGAATCGAGAGAGGGGATCGAAAAGATGGGGAAACGATTGCTCCAGCTAGCAAACACTCTTTATCCATCCATCAACTTTTCTCCTTTGCAAGCAACCATCGGCAAAGGGGAGCTGACTCATCCCACCTTGCATGCCTTTCTTTCCTATCATCTAAAAGTAACGCTGGATGTTTGCGTCACAGGGTATGCCTACACGAACGTCATGACCATGGTGAATAGCGCGATTCGCCTCATGTCCATCGGGCAAACCGAAGGACAACGCATCGTATGTAACATGATTCCTGTCATCGAACGGGAATGGGAGCAAGTGAAACACCTACCTCCCTCTGCTCTTCATTCCTTCTCCCTTTCACAGGAAATCCATGCCATGAATCATGAAACACTCTATTCTCGCCTTTTTATGTCTTGATAGCAAATAGACTTGCCTAAAAAATAGATTAGGAGTGATATCGCATGTGTGAAGGAGCTCATCATCATCATCAACAATGGCAACAACCGCAAGGGAAACTTAATCGCCCCATGCGGTTCGGAATCGGTGGCCCTGTCGGTTCAGGAAAGACGGCTCTTGTCGAAAAGATCAGCAAGCAACTACGTGACCACTATAATCTTGCTGTCATTACCAATGACATCTATACCAAAGAGGATGCAGCGATTTTGGTACGTCAATCAGCTCTACCTGAAGAACGAATCATAGGTGTTGAGACGGGTGGATGTCCCCATACTGCTATTCGTGAAGATGCGTCCATGAATTTTGATGCAATTGAGGTTTTACAAGAGAGGTTTACCGACCTCGATATGATCTTGATTGAAAGCGGTGGTGATAACCTAGCCGCTGCCTTTAGTCCAGAGTTAGTCGATCGCTTCATCTACATCATCGATGTCGCTCAAGGAGAAGAAATTCCCCGTAAGGGTGGACCGGGGATCACACGATCTGACCTTCTCATCATCAATAAGATGGACCTTGCTCCCTATGTAGGCGCTAGTCTAGAGGTGATGAAAAATGATACAGAGAAGATGAGACCTGGACTTCCTTACTTCTTCACAAACCTTAAAACAGGAGAGGGGGCAACAGACGTCGTAGCATGGTTGGAAAAGCAGTGGAACGAGTCAATGTGCAACGCATGAGCAACTCCTCCTCCACGCGAACCCTTCCTCCGTATACGAGTGAATTGAAGGGGGAATTTGCTCTCAGAAATGGTGCTACGACCATGGTGGACCGTTATCACTATGGAGCAATCAAGGTATCGAAGACCCATCGTATCCATCGACATAGCCCCCAACTAGCAGTCTGTATGATGGATGCTTCTCCAGGATTACTCGATTCTGATCATTATCACATCCAGATGCACTTAAGAAAGAACACTTCTCTCTATCTAACAAATCAATCATCTACCAAAATTCATCCCAGTAAAGATCGAGGCTCCTTCCTACAACAGTCCTATATATTGGAGTCTGGTAGCTGTCTTGAGTACATTCCTGAACCGATCGTTCCCTATCGAGATAGCCAACTGATACAAACGAGCCTCTTCCAGTTACAAGAAGAGGCCTCACTCTTTCTCGTTGACATCTTAACCCCTGGAAGATTGCATCGCGATGAAGCTTTCACCTATCGCTCCATACAAAATGAACTCTCGGTCTACCTCCTTGAAGAGCAGATCGCTTGGGACTCTTTTTATCTCAATCCATCTATCCACTCTTTTAAAAATATTGGGTCACTCGAACACTACACGCATAGTGGAAGTATATGGATTTTCGGACCAGAAGCAGATACTCCTTTACTGGAGGAGATCAAAGCAATACTTCCACGAGACCACGTGTTACTAGCTGGTGCCAGCTTAACATTTCAGTATGGGATCTGTGTCAGGATGCTAGGATTAAGTGTAAGAGAATTACAAGGCATGGTAGAAACCGTTTGGAGAACGTGGAAAGAACATCGAGGAGAGCCCGCTCCTCTACATTATGTTAATAAGTGAGGAGCGGACTAAAGAGCAAACAGCTTTCCTAGTATTTCTCTATTATATTTTTCCCTCCCACACAAATCTTCTTGAATATAGGGCCATGTCTGTTAATTGACATGGCTTCTACTTATTGTGAGAAATGCTTGTGGTAGAGAGGAGGATTTTAAAGAATTGTAATTAATCGTTAGGGTAGATTATCTCGAAACTGAGTCTTCCAGAAAAGGGAGAGTTTATTGGAGACTCAGTTTCGAGATATTGATCTAATACTTGATGGATTACCTTGTCATAGAGACTTCTTTGTATTGGTGGGATTAAGAAAGGTTACGCATTTTTTTGTTGAAGTTTATGAAGGTTTCTGGAGTAGTAATACGGAAGTTATGTTACACATAGGGCAAGTTTGAGGAGTAACGAGAAAACTAGAATTCAAAATACCATGGAGGTGTAGAATTGAAAGTCAAGCGAATTGTTGCCAATATTGAAACGCAGGACACTTCCAAAGCAAAACACTTTTACGAGAAAATACTAGGACTTGATCAATTAATGGACCATGGATTTATTGCAACATATGGATCTAATGAGAAGATGGCCACTCAAATCAGTTTTTTATCTGAGGGAGGATCTGGCACACCAGTACCTGATTTGTCAATTGAAGTTGATAACCTAGACGAAGTTCTTACTCGTATAAATGAAAATGGAGTTCCAATTGTATATGGACCAACTACAGAACCGTGGGGGGTTCGGCGTTTTTATGTTAGAGATCCTTTTGGGAAACTAGTCAATATTTTAACTCACTTATAAACAAAAATCATTTATATTTAGAAAAGCCACCAGTGGTGGCTTTTTTCATCTCTAGTCAAAAGAGAATGGCTGTCCAGCGGAATCGCTCCGCTCTGCCCGTTCCTTTAACTTCATGGAACGGGCACAATCGGCATAGGCACCTGCTCCCCTTTCTCGCCATCCTCCCTCTCTCCATTATAGTAATAGTAATTCTCTGGTACCTCACCTGCGATCACTCTCTGCCCAATGGGATAGTTATACTCCATACTCAACTTGCTATTCTCATGACTAGGAAACAAAATTTCTAGATCCGTTCGTACCACCACTTCCAGACGAATCGCTACCATATTAATCCCTACAGGCTCATAAAAAGCCTCCATATTGACGTGCGTTGATCCCTTGGGCCAAAACTGAAAAGGAATTTCCGGACCCTTGTCTACGAAGAAGGCACTATCAGTAATGGAACCGATTGGAATGCCCATATCACGCATACTCGCTTTTTCTAATTCTTCTCGCACACCATCAGAAATATTTTCATAAATTAGTGCTTGTATATACTGATCTACCTGCAGGCTACTCACCTTTCCATCTCCATCTGTTTCTATCACCATGGCATCATTAACTTCTTCTCCCAAGTTGGTTCTCATCTTTTTAACCCCATTGCTCATCGCTACTTGTGCGATTGCTTTTACTTCAGAACGTGCCATTTTGACCAAGGTATCTTCTACCTTCTGCTCAAAGAAATAGATGAATGGAAAGGAGAGCAGAAAAAGAAAAAACCCTAAGAAAATCAACAGTTTGAACGGGTGTCGAATGCGAATGGGATGAAGATGAACACGAATAACGGGACGTTGACGGCGAACAGGACGTGGTCGTCTACGAAGCCTCATCGTTCTCCCCCTTGTTGTCCGCTTTGTCCTATTCTATTCAACACAGGTTGTCCGCTTTCATCGAAAGCATTTTCTGTATTACAGCTATATTACATCCGCTTTACGTTTCCATGATTTCACCCATATGAGTGCTCTGACCGATTATAATGGTATTAACAAACATTGAAGGAGATGAGTGATGATGAACCAAGCAATCGGACTTTTCTATGCTTCTGCTTTTAGTCTTCCATTCTGGTTGGTCCTTCTCGTTGCTGTTCGGACACTCATTGCCTAATGAAGCGATTTTTCTTCGCATCATAGGGCTTTTTTCTTTCTTCAAAAAAGGTTCACATGATGACAGAAAAGTAACACATTATCGCCATGAATATGTAAATAATATCCTTACATAACTATATAAAGAAAATAATTTGACTAATCTTAAAACAAATTCTCTCAATTGAGGATTAGGGGTCGACACCATTGAGGGAACATGTTTAAATAATAGTATGATAACCGTGCGGCATGCATAGAAGATGAGAATGCCTCTTTCTCGTCTTCTATCCACTAATGATGCAGAAAAATGGATTGAGCCGCCTAGCAGAGGAGGATTGGATGAAAAAGATAAATTTCATTGCAATCGTTGCTACGGTTTGCTTCTGTGCCTCTTCATTCTCACCTTCCATTGTCGTAGCCAATAGTGACAAAGAGGAAATGAAAAAAGAGCTAGAAGAAATCGAGAAAGACAAAGGGAAAAAAGAGGACGAGATCAAAGATATCGAAGGTAGCTTAGAAAAACAAAAGGAAGATCTCACAAAAATAGAGGAAGATATCTCTAAAAAACAGGAAGAGTTAGCAGAAACTGAGACCGAACTAGAAAAGCAAGAAGAATTAGTCGGTGTATATAAAGAAAAACTAAAGAAGAGAGTCGCAGCTGTCTACACTCAGGGGCAAATGGCCGATTTAGCCGCTCTGTTGCGCGCCGACTCATTTGAAGAGTTTCTTGCTGTCTATGAGTATACTCTCTTAATCATTGGACAAGATCAGAATGTGTTCGATAATTATAGGAAAGCAAAAGATAAGGTTGCTTCTAAAAAGGATCAGCTCAAGGAAAATGTGGACGAGCTTGAGCAAGCCAAAGCAGAGGGAAAAAAGAAGAACGAAAAATTCCAAGAAAATCTAGAGAAAAACAGAACGCAACTAGCGGAGATTAAAGGTAGAGCAGAAATTGTAGAAGAAGATTTGCGTAAACTGCGTATCGATGAAATCAAATCTGGAAATTTTGCCTACCAAGGCCCCATGCGACGGCCGGTTGATTCCTCTGTACCCATCAGTTCAACCTATGGATACCGTAGCAATCCGGATCCAGGGATGCACTATGGCATCGACTATAACGGTGATAGTGGAGATCCTGTCTATGCAGCCACAGAGGGGATTGTCGTCAAGAGCCAACCTGCTGGTGGTTACGGCTATGTGGTCATGATTGACCACGGCGGAGGGATCATGACTCTGTATGGGCACATGTATGCTTGGGATGTCACCGTGAAAAAAGGCGACTATGTAGAAAAGGGAGACCTCATTGGTAAAGTGGGTAACAACGGATATTCTACTGGGTCTCACCTTCATTTTGAAGTGTGGAAAAACAATACACGCACCAATCCAAATCCTTATCTTTCCAATTAAGTCTTTATGTAAAAGGGAGCATTCAGCTCCCTTTTTTTATTCCTTCATTTACTCTTACCATCTTACATCTTCTCAGGTGCTTCCACACCGATCATCGTTAATCCATTGACGAGCACCTGTTGTATCACACGATAGAGACCCAAGCGAGCGAGCGTCTGTGCATCGCTTCCCCCAATCACGCGATGTGCATTGTAATAGCTATGGAAGAGGGAGGCCAACTCATGTAGATAGCGAACCACGCGGTTGGGTGCCATATGCTCGGCAGCCATCGCTATCTCAGTAGGAAACTCGCCTAGCTTCTTCAACAGATCATATTCTTGTTCTTCCTTCAACTCATTCCAGTCCGCATTCTCTATAACTGAAAAGCCCTGTTCGCTTGCCTGTTTAAAGAGGCTACAAATACGTGCATGAGCATACTGTACATAGAAAACAGGGTTATCACTGGACTGAGATACAGCCAAGTCCATATCGAAGTCTAAGTGAGTATCCGGGCTGCGCATCGCAAAGAAATAACGTGCACCATCCACCCCAACATCATCCATCAGTTCTGTCAGAGTGACGGCTTTCCCCGTTCGTTTTGACATCTTCACTAACTCTCCACCCTGGTATAGCTTCACCATTTGGGTAATGACAACATCAAAGCGATCCTCTTGATAACCCAGCGCCATCATTGCAGCACGCATACGGGCAATATAACCATGATGATCGGCTCCCCAGATGTTAATGACTCGATCATACCCACGTTCATATTTATCCCGGTGATAAGCAATGTCAGGGGTGAGATAGGTATAAGAACCATCTTGCTTGATTAGTACCCGATCTTTATCATCGCCAAACATGGTTGAACGAAGCCAAAGTGCACCATCTTGTTCATAGGTATATCCTCCAGCCTCCAACTTCTTCAACACGTCGTCAATCACTCCAGATTGATAGAGTGAGTTTTCACTAAACCAGACATCGAAATGAACGCGATAACGATTCATATCCGCTTTGATTTTATCCAGTAATTGTTTTAATCCCACTTCACGTAGCAGAGAAAGCCGCTCAGTCGATCCCTTCTCTATCAGACGCTCTCCTTGCTCGGCGGCTACTTGTTCGCCCAGCTTGCGAATATCCTCTCCGCGGTAACCATCTTGTGGCAACATACTTTCTTTCCCAAGCGCTTCAAAATAGCGAGCCTCTAATGACCGGGCCATCAGATCCATCTGATTCCCAGCATCGTTAATATAATATTCCCGTGTAACCTTATATCCAGCAGCATCTAGAATGCTACTTAAGGCATCACCGACAGCCGCCCCGCGCGCATGACCAAGGTGTAAGTTTCCTGTAGGGTTGGCACTAACAAACTCCACTAAGACGTTTTTGCCCGCGCCACTGTCCGATTCTCCATACGCCTCTTTCGCTGCCAGAATCTCTGGGACCAAAGAGGTTAAATAGGAGCGATCCATATAAAAGTTAATAAATCCGGGACCTGCGATTTCTACCTTACGAATCGATGCTTTCTGGTGATCGATTTGCTCCACCAGAGCTTGCGCAATCTCACGAGGGTTCTTACGAGCTACTTTCACCAACTGCATCGCTACATTGGTTGATAAATCCCCATGCTGTTTTTCTCGCGGAACTTCCAATACAATCTCCGGTACTTGTTCACTGGGAACTACACCCGACTTTATTACGGCTTCTCGAATCGCACTCTTGAGCTTCTCATGCATCTGTTCTAACACATTCATCGAGATCCGACACCTCCGTCCACTCTATTTCTAATTGATATTTCCCTAATGATTCTTCGCTCATAGCCAACGCAAAAGAAAACTGAACACGCCCTCTTCCCGCCTCTCGTGCACGATCATAGGTATGCGTATGCACGATCATCTCCATCGATCCACTCGGTGCTTGTATCATCGACCGAGTCTCTTGACCCGGTCGATACGTTTGACGATAAGCGAGTGTACCATGACGAACCACCACAACTTCTTGCTCTCCTGATTTCACTGTGGTGCGGGTTTCATCTTCTGTTTCTGGCTGTTCAATATAGCGCAGAAACCAACGATCCCCCTTCTCCTGAAATTGACCGGGAAGTTGCTGTTCAATGATTTCGTGATCCCCTTGCCCTCGATCAATCGTGGAGCGAATGGTCACACATACAGGCTTCATGTTTCCATCTCTCCCCTCTTAACGCCCTTTTAAAAATCCAAGGAGCATTTCTCGGACAACTTTAGCCGCCACAATCGGTGTCTGTTCCGTCGAGTCAAAGTGAGGCGCCACTTCCACCAAATCGGCGCCAACAATCTCCAGGTCCGCTTCTGCTAGCAGCTGAATCGCATTTAGTAATTCTTTTGAGGAGATACCACCTGGTTCTGGTGTTCCTGTACCTGGGGCAAAAGCGGGGTCCAACACATCTATATCAATGGTGACATAGACGGGACGTCCCTTTAGTTGTGGAAGAATTTCCTTTAATGGCTCCAACACCGTAAAGGGATAAAAGTGAATGCCTGCCTCTTTCGCATATTGAAATTCCTCACGTGTTCCCGAACGAATCCCCAATTGATACACATTTTCTGCTCCAATTAACTGAACAATTTTTCGCAGTGGGGTGGCGTGAGAATGAACTTCCCCTTCATAATCCGTGCGCAGATCCGCATGAGCGTCCAATTGCAATACCACCAGATCATCCAAGCGCTTTTCCAGCTGACGAACAATGGGCCACGTGACCAAATGTTCACCGCCCAGGCCAATCGGCATCTTCCCTTTATCCAATACCTGCTTAACAAAGGCCTCAATCTGCTCTTGACTCCGCTCAGGATTGCCAATAGGTAGGGGAATATCTCCGGCATCATAATAAGCAACTTCGGACAACTCGCGGTCCAAAACCGGGCTATACTCTTCTAATACGAGCGATACTTCGCGAATCCTCTTCGGACCTAAGCGGGAACCAGCGCGAAAACTAGCGGTCCAGTCCATCGGCATGCCATAGATGACCGCTTCCGCTTCATCCAACTGATCAGTCGATCCAATAAAAACATTTCCAGAGTAAGCTTCTTCAAAACGCATAACGGTGCTCTCCTCTATTCTGTCAATTCTTTTACAAATTTAGGTACTTGAAAGAGGCTTGAATGTAACTCTCTCGTGTAATACCGCGTATCTAGCTCTTGCTCGCCTGCTTGCAATTGAAGCGGATCGTATTTTTTCGAGCCCATGGTAAAGCTCCATAATCCACTTGGATAAGTAGGGATGCTGGCAGTATACAGGCGCGTAATGGGGAAGAGCGTGGAAATGTCTTGATATACTCGCCGGATCAGGTCCCGATTAAACCACGGGGATTCCGTTTGCGCTACCATCACACCATCGGCTTTCAGGGACTCATAAATCCCTTTATAAAATGGCTTTTGAAATAAACCGACCGCCGGCCCCACGGGTTCCGTCGAATCGACTAATATCACATCAAATTGATTCGGGTGCTCGGCAATAAACTGAATGCCATCCTCCACTTTGACCGTAACACGCTCATCTTTCAAGCCACTCGCAATCTGAGGAAAATAGGTTTTCGCGGCCTCAATGACTTGTCCATCAATCTCCACCAGGGTAGCCGATTCCACATTCTTGTATTTGACCACCTCACGAATCACTCCACCATCTCCTCCTCCGATGACAAGGACATGTTTGGGGTCTGGATGGGTGTTCATAGCCACATGAGTTAGCATCTCATGATAGACAAATTCATCTTGATCGGTGGTCATCACCATGCCATCGAGCACCATCATGTTCCCAAATTGATGCGTCTCGATAATATCCAGTGATTGATAATCGGTCTGCTCATGATGAAGTGTACGAGCGATTTTGCTGGTAATCCCATGATGAGGAGTTTGCTTCTCCGTATACCAAAGCTCCATTTGGTTCGTATTCGATGTAGTCATATCCATTTCTCCTTCTTATACGGCAATATCCATTAGCATACTACTTGCAGATAGGCAGTCTCAAATGTTTTTCGTCCGATCACGAAAAATAATTATTTAGGTATATTCTTCCTTGTTGCAGCTCACAATAAACGAGGACTTTTCTTCTCTATCACCATTATCTCTCCATTAGACGGACAAACCTGAAAAAGGGAGTAGACATCATGGCAAAACCACCAAACCCTCCGCTACCTTCATCAAGCCATTCCCCCGCTCATCAACAGAAAAGAAAGCCGCTCATACGCCTGTTGCGCCTACTTCTCTGGATGATCGCCATCATGGTAACGAGTATGCTCGTGCTCACGTTATATCTTTATTCACGTCCTCTTCCCACTCCAGACATCCCTCTGACAACCACTGTCGTCGACCGACATGGGACCCTTATAGATCAGTTGGATCAAGGAGAACACCGGGACGCTATCCAACGGAATGAGATTTCACCTCATCTCATTCATGCCACACTGGCAGCGGAAGATCAAACTTTTTTTCAGCACCACGGGTTTTCTGTACGTGGTATTACACGTGCCATCTGGGTGAATATGCGTTCCGGTAAGCTATCCCAAGGAGCAAGTACAATCACACAACAGCTTGCACGCAATCTCTATCTTTCGCACGAACGGACATGGGCGCGCAAATGGAAAGAAGCCTTATATACCATCCAATTAGAGCTTCATTATACCAAAGATGAGATTTTGACTATGTACTTAAATGAAATTTATTACGGTCACGGTGCATATGGGGCTGAGCGCGCGGCTCAGCTATATTTTCATCAATCTGCCAAAGAGTTGGATTTAGCGGAGAGTGCCATGCTAGCCGGAATTCCGCGCGGTCCCAAGTACTACTCTCCTCTATTGGATGAAAAACGGGCGAAAGAGCGACAAGCTGCCATCCTAGATAACATGAGGGAGAATGGATGGATTAGCGAGGAGGAACAACGAACAGCTAAAGCAGAAACACTAACTTTCTCTTCTCCCCCTGCTTCCACCCCTTCCGCCGCTCCCTACTTCCGCGATATTATTCTGAAAGAAGCGACCGCTCAATATGGCATACCTGAAAAAGAGTTGCTCACTGGAGGTTTTACGATTTACACCACCTTGGATCTAGACAAACAGCGAGCTGCGGAAGAAGCCATGAAAAAATATATTGGGAGTGGCTCGTTGCAAGGTGCTCTTGTTTCGCTTGAACCCCGAACTGGAGCCATCGTCGCCTTAGTTGGTGGGAGAGACTATCAGGAATCACAATACAACCGTGTATTTGCCAAAAGACAGCCGGGGTCCATCTTTAAGCCAATTCTCTATTTAGCAGCCTTGGATCAAGGTTGGAAACCAACCACCAAAATCTTGAGTAAGCCCACCCGTTTCACCTATGAGGGAGGAGTGTATGAGCCTCACAATTTTCATGATCAATATGCCAACAAACCTATTTCATTACGAGAGGCGATTGCTCGCTCCGATAATGTGTATGCTGTTCGTACGCACTTTCAAATTGGTCGAAATCAAGCCGTTGCCATGGCACACCGCTTAGGGATTCATGGTGAGATCCACCCTCATCCCTCGTTGGCACTGGGTACGGAAACAGCTACTCCCATGGAAATGGCAACTGTGTATGCTACACTCGCTTCTCAGGGGATACATGCAGAACCACGAGGAATCGTCCGCATCGAAGATGCCAATGGGAATCCTCTCTCCAGAAATCACGTCACTCCCATTCGAGTAGCCTCTGATACGAAAACCTTTTTACTTACAGATATGCTAAAAGGAGTGTTGCAACCAGGAGGAACCGGTCGTCGTATCCAACAGCTTATTGGCGACCTTCCGGCCGCAGGCAAAACAGGGACCACCGAGTGGGACTCCTGGTTTGCTGGATACACTCCCGACTTGGCTACCTGTGTCTGGGTCGGAAACGATCAGCATCAACCGCTCCCCTACCAACAATCCCGACTCTCGCAATTTGTTTGGGGGACCTATATGAAGAGCATCCGCTCCTCCTACGAGGGACGAGACTTTCCAGTTCCCGATGGGGTTACTCAAGTAAGCATCGACTCGGAAACGGGTTTACTCGCTACTCCCCATTGCCCGCATACACACAAAGAATACTTCTTAAGCGGTTCAGAACCAAAAGCCAAGTGTGCGGCTCACGCACCTTCTCTGCCAGAATTGGACGGCCCACAAAAAATGTGGGATAAAATCAAGAGGTGGTGGTCTTCATGATCGACCACCACCTCTTGATTAACATTCTTCGCTTCCACCCACTTCGCCATCTCCATCTGCGAAGAGGCCATCGTTATAGAGCGTGATTAAACCCGCTTGATCTAGCTCTTTCATGACTTCATACAAACTATCACGCTTCTCTGATGGAAGCTGGTTTACAAATTGATTAACCTGTTCCGGTTCCACATTAGGAGTAAAATGAACTCCTCCGTGACGAGCAAAGTGATTCTGTTCTTCTTCCATCAGCTAATCGCCACCTTTTAGAGATGAACTCATCCTCTAGGATGGGGAAATGAGAAGAAGAATAAACCAAAAGCTTCGAGGAAAATAATTCTATTTTTAGACACTGAAAGAGCGGGCTTCTGGGCGCCCGCTCTTTCAGTGTCCTAGCAAATATGGTTCCGCGATCACACTTCCCTTAGAAGTGTATCTTGATCACATATCTCTTTTTCAGTTTACCGTGAACCACTCTGTTCGACAAGTTTTTGCCGAAATTTTTCACATAGCGTTCATTTTTCTCCACTGAATTATTCCTCGTGGTCCCCAATCCACTATGGCAAAAACGGATGAAGAGCAGCGGAGTTTTCCCACATCTCTTTGCTATTCGCTAACAGTAGTTTTTTTAGAGCCCCTTTTTCGATCTCATTGAGCCCTTCTATTTTAATTTTTCCTTTTAATGCATCATCCAACCGGTTCACATGGTAGGCTAAGTTCTTCCACCCTCTACGCGTTTCATGATCAATTCTCATCGGACAGGCAGTGACTCCCGCATAAAATGGGCCTTGCTCATTGCGGTCTAGGGAAACCCACACTATCCAGTAAGTCTTCCCTTCTGGAGCCACATCCTCTTCAGCTGAAAACTTAATACCACGTTCTATACGACTTTTCGCATGAATTAAACCTAGGTCAATTTTGGCCTCATCTTGATCAATCAAGACAGAGGATAAGTTGCTCAGGTTAAAGGTTCCAGTAGAGTAGCCTCCATGGGTGGTGGAATCATCGCGAAGTATATTGAACTGATTTTTCTTTTTTTCCTTCATCTAACCGCCCCCTTTTCCCCTTGTATTGTACCGATCATACAGTGAAGAGGCAAGGGAGGCAAGGAACAAGGGAAGATAGGGAGTATGCCCCAATCATTATCCTTGTTGCCTCTTTCCTGTCCCACGTGCTCACTCACCTGTCACTTCTAAAAGTGCCTCTTCTGGATTTTCTTCCAAATCATAGGGTTCATCTGTTTCTCTGATCGTACTACTGGATTGGCGGATAGGCAAATGAATATTAAAGGTGGTTCCCCTACCCGGTTGACTGGTAACATGAATATGCCCCCCATGTTCAGAGATAATACGGTGACAGATAGAAAGGCCCATCCCCGTTCCATCCCCCTTGGTTGTAAAGAAAGGATCAAATATACGGGAGATATATTCAGGCTGAATTCCATACCCGTTGTCTTGAATGCGAATACTAATACGGTCCCGCAATTCTTTCCACCGAATCCATACACAACCCTTTTCTCCCAAAGCTTCAAGAGCGTTTTGTAGCAAGTTGATCAACACTTGCTTTAATTGTTCCGGATCTGCTTCTATCGTCAAGGTGGAGGAAGGAGGAGAAGAATTTAGCTCATGTCCCATCAAAAAAGCCTTCGGTGTCATCAATTGAATAACATCTTCAATCAGAGAATCTAATTCAATTGTGGAAAATTTAGCCGGCTTTTTATCACTTAAATGGAGAAATTGACGCAACAGATCATTGATGCGATCAATTTCGGGAAGAATGATCGACTCCCATTTCTTCATCTCTTCTGATTCTTTCGCTGATATTTGAATAAACCCGCGAATAGATGTAAGGGGATTGCGAATCTCATGAGCCAATCCAGCTGCCAACTGGCCCACCGCCGATAATTTCTCCAAGTACCGCCGTCGCTCTTCTACTTGATGACGTATTCGTTGCTGTTGGATTGAAAGTCGTTTTTCTGCCAAGCGAATGAGACTGGAGGCTGATTTTGCTTCCTCAGGATAAGTAGCAGCACCTTGGCAATAGTTGATGATGGTTCGTTCAGTCCGCATACTAGCGATCACATTCTCTACTTTTTCTAAACAGTAGCGCAATACAGCTTCATCACCGATAATACCGATCGCAAATTGGTCTCCGTCATAACGCGCCACTTGGGCATAAGGAGGTAAATCTTTATTGAGTTGGCGAGCCAAACGGACGAGTAACTCATCCCCTGCGTCCATACCTTCACGCACATTCACTTGTTGAAAGTCCACCAAATCAAAACAAATCACGTGATAAGACTGACCTGGTGCACACTTCGCTAAATGACGTGTCACTTGTTCTTGAAATCCACTTAGATTATAAAGACCTGTCAGGTAATCACGGCGTGATGTCTCTTCTAACTCATTAATGTATTCATGTAACCGTCGATAAGCTTCATTGACTGTATGTAGTAGCTCTTGGTTCTCTTCTTTCATCACTTGTACAAGTACACGTGCCCGTTGGATCATTCCACCCATCCACAATAAAGCTGCAAAAAGGATAATCGAACCCGCCACCATGGTCAAGTCCCATTCCTCACGTCCCTCAAAGATTCTCTTTCCCCAGAAGGTGAGATAGAAGAGACCACTGATCACCCAGTGGGGAGGTGTCGTGAGTGTAGTCAATAGAGTGGCTGTCGAAACCAGGTAAAAACCGAGAGCCCAGTCATCGGTAAGAATAGCAACTTCATCGAAGAGGAGAACGATTGCCAGACAGACGAATACACACAGATAGGAGCGAAAGGCGGAAGTTCGTATACGCTCCAGATAGCCTACTCTGGCAGCTACCAAAATAGAACCAAGAAATCCCAATCCAATAAGAACTGAAGCCCCCATCCATCGTAATTGCTCTGATCCAGTCAACAGTAATATGGAGTCATCAACCATTCCCTTCCCACCCCTTGAGGACGACCATGTGCATGCTTCTAATCTATGCTACCTTCCATACAGAGGGGATCAAACCCTTCTCTTCGACAAAATCTTTATTGGCCCTCCCTATTAGAAGCTTAGAAATACGAAAGAGCAAGAGGCACCCTCTTACTCTTTTCGAGCAAATGCATTTACTCATCCTATTTTCTATGTATACGGTATTCTCACTCTATCAGAATACCATAAATCCCCTCAAAATGACTAGAAAAAGCGGTTTTTAGGAAGAGAGCTCCCAAGAGGTGAGTTGCTGGAGGAAAGAAAAGAAACAAAATTCCTGATCTCCATCCTTTCCTCCAATCCCACTCTCCACCCTGCTTACTTATCGAAAAAATGTAAGTTTTTTTGACAAATATTCCTCTCTCCTCTTTCTTTAGCCTAGCTGATTCATCACTTTTTGTCGTTCCATGTGTGTCCTCTGTTCTGAGTCACGCCCTCTCCCCTGATTGGTGCTCAAAGCCGACTCTTCTTTGCTTGAATAAGTATCTTTCCACTGTGGTGACTCTTGTTTTCTTACAGGCATCGATCCATTATCGGGAAGAGTCGTCGGATGACGGAGGGGATTCGTCTGTACGGGTGTCTGTTGTGGGATGCTCATCAACGTATGCTGAACCGTTTCCTTTAAGATATTCTTAATCTCTTCACTACGGTAGCCATTCTCTAACTTAGTTACCCATTGATAGAGAGATCCGTCTTCAGTAGAAAACGTTACATTGCGTTGCGTCGGTGCCAACTTGAGTTGTTGTTGCAGTCTTTCTACAAAAGCGGATGGGTCCGTAACAGAATCGAGAGGGAAATATTTTCCTCGTAAATAAGATTGAATACAATACTTAACTAAGATCGAAAATTGTCCTTTAGGCAACATATCATACCAATAACGAAGCAACCGATCCTTTTTCCCAATATAGACACCTACTGTGATTGACACAGTACATCCCTCCTAGTTGATTTTTACACATGAGCCTGTCCTGTACTCCCATGAAAGACGACCGAGCAACAAAGAAGAACAACAAGAAAGCAGAAACAATTTTTTTCTCTTTTCTATCATTATTTTATCAACTGTAATAATATAATTTCAATGATAGTTTCTGTCGAAATGGTTCGATTATTGTATTTTAGCTCGTTTTTTTTTCGACCCTAAAAAATGTTTCTCGCTGTTCTCATAGTTGTTTGTCGTTCTGACATGATTATATGCGGCAGTCGCCTTCTATATTCGTCCCACTAGGAGAGAGAATTCTGCAATCAAGAGGTGATTTTTCGATGATTTTTCATAATTAAACGATATGGCTTCCGGTTCTCAAGATGTGAGAAAACACTGAATCGCGGGCTCGTATTCACTTCATAGATCCAGAAATGTGCATCTGGATCAATTCCCATATCAACACCCAGTTCCTTCAAACCAGGATAACGGTGCTCTAGTACATGGGCAATTTCATAAGATACTTCAGTGAGTTCTTTATAGAGTAACTCCTGATAAGATATGTTGGAAGTAACATATTGTAAAGACTTCTCTATCGAGATGGCTTTCCTTCCTTTGCGGCTATTCGTTACAATCTCCCCTGGAGCTGCTATTTTGGCAATCATTCCTGATAACTCCCACTCCCCCTTGGGTCGTTGTAACAAAATCCGATAATCAAAAGGGCGACCCTCGATAGAAACACTCTCAATGCCGCGTTGAATCAAGTATTTACGATTGGGTAACATCCACTTGCGAAGCTGTCCAAACAACGCTTTATGGCTTACCGTTCTTTTTAACCTGCGGTATCGAACTTCCACCGACGAAGGACTCAACTTTTTCACACGAATGATTCCTACCCCTCCTCCTCCTTTGTCAGGCTTAATATAAAGAAGGTTGTACTGCCTAAGCATCTCCTGTAGATCCAGTGCAGTTAGCCACCTCGTTTCCGGTATATAAGTCGCTACAACCGCACTTCTTTCCAACACCTTTGTCTTAGACATTTTACTGGCAACTTGTCGGTATCTACGATTACCCATACCTTTCCCCTCCTAGTACGGCATGCATATCAACATATGGTATTCACATCCTCTTGCAATCGACTCATCAGTTCGCCCATGTCCATGTGGTAAACTAAAGAGGAGCAAGGGTATCTATCATGGAACGAAAGAACCATCACTCTTTGCACCACGGATGACTATTCCCATAGAGTGGTGGATATAAATGAGGATAATCGGAATTCATAGACTCAGTTATAGAATAGGGGGACTTCGCATGAGTGCATTCATCATGGTGGTCGAAGATGAGAAACCGATTGCAGATATTATCGAATTTAATCTACAGAAGGAGGGGTACCAAGTAGAGTGTGTTCACGATGGACATACTGCTTTGGAAAAGATTTTTCAACAACCACCCGACCTACTGCTGTTAGATTTAATGTTGCCTGGCGTCGATGGTGTCGAAATTTGTCGGCAAGTGCGACAAAAATACCAACTGCCTATCATTATGGTTACTGCCAAAGATTCAGAGGTGGATAAAGTACTGGGACTCGAATTAGGTGCAGATGATTACGTCACCAAGCCCTTTAGCAACCGCGAATTGCTTGCGCGTATTAAAGCCAACTTACGTCGCTCTGCTTCCCGTTCAACACCCGACACCACTGCCAATACAGACGAAACCGTGAATGTCGGCAAAATCAGTATTGATGAAACGCGCTACATTGTAAAGAAACAACAAACAACCATTGACCTCACTCATCGTGAGTTTGAATTGCTTCTCTATATGGCTAAACATGTTGCTCAAGTCATGACGCGCGAACACCTCTTACAATCCGTGTGGGGATACGATTACTTTGGTGATGTCCGCACGGTAGATGTGACCATTCGCCGCTTACGCGAGAAAATAGAAGAAGATCCCAGTCAACCACAATACATTATTACTCGACGCGGTATCGGTTACACACTGCGTGATCCTGAGGCATCTAACGAATGAGACAACGCCTGTCACACTGGTTTTCCAAAATTAACAGTGTTCAGTGGAAATTGGTCTTTATTTACATTTCTCTGATTCTCATCTCTATGCAACTCATCGGGGTCTACTTCTTTCGTGAGCTAGAAAACTACTATGTTAAAGAGTTTAAGGATAACCTTTATTTCCAGGCCAATCTCTTATCAGAGTCCGAGCAACTGAAAGCGTATATTATAGAGCCAACCAATTCACAAGAAACAGAAGGGGAGATTAATTCCCTCATTGACGATCTCTTCATTCTCGGTCGTGGCACGTCCAGTAAAGGCGGGGCAAGCTTACAAGTGTTAAACCAAGAGGGGATCGTACTAGGGGCGGCCTCTAATACACAGAATAAAGAATTGATCGGGCAACGAAATATTCGTGCTAACAAAGCCCTCAATGGACAAGAAACCAGTTCCATCCGCATCAACCGATATGGTAATCGCATCCAAACCTATACCAAACCGATTAAAAATCAGGGCAGGGTTATCGGGGCGATCTATATTGAAGCCAACATGGAAGAAACCTACGACAGTATCCTGGACATCACGAAAATCCTAATCAACATTACCATCGTCACTGTACTTTTAACCGCACTCCTCGGATTCGTATTAGCTCGTACGATCACCAATCCCGTCAAAGAAATCACGACGCAAGCGGCCGCTATGGCGGGAGGAGACTTCGATCAACGTGTCAAGGTCAAAAGCTTAGATGAGATTGGACGCTTAGGTGTTGCTTTTAATGATCTGTCCGCACATCTACACGAAGCACTTTCCCAGAAGGAAGAGGAGAAGAGAAAGCTAGAGTCTGTACTCGCGAACATGAGTGATGGGGTCCTAGCCGCCGATTCGATGGGAAGGATCATTGTTTGGAATGAGCGCGCAAGAGAAATCTTAAAACGTCCTTTCGAAGTAGGAGATCCACTATCATCCGTCCTTCCGCTAACTGAATCCCCTTCGTCACCACTTCTTGAGCAAAGAGAAACACATCTAGAATTAAAGCGGGAAGATCATGTGGATTCCTTAGTAATCAAAGTAACCCTTACACCCATTCGGCGTCCCAATCAGGAATCCGTAGGGGTGATTGCGGTTCTACAAGATGTGACAGAAGAGGAGAAACTGGATCGTCAGCGCAAAGAGTTCGTGGCAAATGTCTCCCATGAACTACGAACTCCTCTTACCACCATTATTAGCTACTTAGAAGCATTACAAGATGGCGCACTAGCCGAACCAGACTTAGCAAAGCGCTTCACCCATGTTGCACATCAAGAAGCCGAGCGAATGACACGCTTAATCTCTGATTTACTACAATTATCCCGCTTAGATGCGAACCAACTTCGGTTAAATCGGCAACCGATTTATATCGAAGAACAATTGGAGACGGTAGCAGACCGTTTTGCTGTCCCTCTCAAACAAAAGAACATTCATTTTACACTCTCGCTGGCACCTCAATTGCCCAAAGTATATATTGATCAAGATAAAATTGATCAGGTATTAGATAACCTCCTTTCCAATGCAGTAAAGTACACTCCAGAGGGAAACTCCATCCAACTTTCCGCTCATCGACGTGTGGATGGGGCTGTAGAGGTCTCGATTAAAGACACAGGCTTAGGAATACCACAAGCAGATTTACAACATATTTTTGATCGTTTTTATCGCGTTGACAAAGCCCGCTCCCGTAGCATGGGTGGAACAGGTTTGGGATTATCTATTGCCCGGGAAATGGTACACGCACATGGGGGTCATATCTGGATCGATAGTGAGGAAGGGATCGGGACATCTGTCACCTTTACCCTACCCTCTTGTGAAGCGGAGGTGATGGAATGAGAGAACATCTGAAGACGTTCGTACTCATCTCCTTAATCCTATTAAGTTTCATCTTAACGAGTACATTGTGGTATAGTTCCCCTTCATATGAAGAGAGTGCACGTGGAGATTATTTAAGTCCACCACTCGGAAAGGAAAGGAAATTACTTTATGAAGTGGTCTCTCCTCATCAACTCATTTTTCATGACCAAGGGAAAACATCTGCCGTTTCTGCCGATCATGTCCTTTATCAAGATTTGATCAATAAGATTCATTATCTCCCGCTACAAGGCTCTCTTTCTTCCATCCGTCCAACAGCGAAGGATTGGGAAGCGCGCTATGTAGAGCAGCCGGGAATCGAGCTGCGATTTACGCATAAACTTCCATCTGATGTGATCAATGCTTTCTTCCGATCACCGGTGAAGACGGGAGAAATAGACTCGTTCAATCGCATCTGGATTTCGTTAGAAGAGAATGAGGATGTACTCAGTATCTGGTTCATTTCCGATACAGACGAAAAAATACTGGCAGCGGAAACCATCGTGGATAGCTTAGATCAGTGGATGGTAGCGCTTCGTAACCAAGAACTTCAAGAAGTAAAACCCATCTATACTCGCGATCCTTGGAATGAAGACGATACTCCTGAACAACAAGTACTCTATCCACAAGCGTTTTACATTCCAGTTAGCGATCTCTTGCTAGAGAAACTTACTTATCCATTAAAAACGATTGCCATCAATGATATGAAAAATTTTCTTTTGGATCCGTCAGCCAGTCGCTTTCCGTTTAAAGAGTATGTTGTCTACCGATATGGTAATCGCAAGTTAACTCATGAAGAGGATATCAACTATATCTCATTTCAGGACCCGCCTTCTTTTCCACAGGCATCCTCCTACACACCTGCAGAAGAGTTACAAGCAATCAATAGCTCTATCAATACGCATAACGGCTGGACAGGAGAGTATCACCTAGATACGATAGACGTAGATCCTAATGATGAAATGTATGCCTACCAGTTTCGCCTGTTGGCTCACGGTTTGCCCATCTACGCCAAAGAGGAGGAAAAAGGGTTATATACCATTCGACTCAAAGGGTCTCCATCAGAAAGGTTGATTGAGTATAACCGCTCCCTTTACTATTTCTCCAATGATGTGAAGGCTCAAAATACCCTTACCCTGGCTAGTGGAAAAGAGTTACTCAAACAGATTTCCTCTGCAAACATCGATGTCAATCAAGTGGATAACCTCTTTCCCGGATACCGCGCCACTGTGAATGATGCGCAGATATCTCTCGTACCTGTTTGGGTTGTAATCCAGAAAGATGGCACGGAGCACTTGCTCCAATCCCCATAAGGAGGCACGGGTATGGATTGGAATCGTGCAAAAACCATTCTCATTATTGCTTTTTCCGCTCTCAATCTCTTTTTGGCGATACAAGTTTATCAAACATGGGAAAAGACAATGGAATTGAGTGATGCACAAAACATTACTCCACGTGAGCTGGAACAACTGATGGAGGAAAGTAATATTTCTTTGCAAACAAATCTTCCCGAGGAGAAACCAGCAGAAATCGTTTTGAATGCCACCTTGAAGGAAATGGACGCAAGCTGGAAGATGGGTGAAGATGGGTACTACGAAAAAGAATTTAACAATCCACTTACTTATAAGAGTGAGGCGGAACGTCAACAAATTCTTGAGCAATACGTCGAAGATTTTTCTCATTATCAACAGGACGAATTCCTGTCCACCTCATCAGTGATCGTCTATCAGCAACAATGGGATGGTTTATCATTGTTTGATGCGACACTAACCGTAACGCTTACGGAAAAGGGTATCCGCTCAATCCAGCTCATCCCCTTCTCCATTTCTGAAGAAAGCCGCTCCAAAGAGAGTGTCTATTCCGCACAAAGTGCGTTATTCACCTTGATTGAAGGTGGCAATGTTCCGGATGGCACCATGATCACCGACGTTCAACTAGGGTATCATGGTAAAAACTACGAGGCGCAAGAATATGATCTTCTCCCTTCCTGGCGAATTACCACGGCTGAAGGGGCTGCTTATTATGTCAACGCCTTCTATGGTGATAGTGAACCCCTTCTGCTCCCTAATCAAGGTCGAAAGGAGGAAAATGAATGAAATTTAGCGTTTTAGCCAGCGGAAGTACAGGAAATGCCATTTATATCGAGACAGACGAAGTCCGCCTCTTGATTGATGCAGGCCTAAGCGGAAAAAAAATCGAAAATCACCTCGCCACCATCGGAGTAGACCCTCAGTCGCTTCATGCACTCATTGTGTCCCATGAACATATCGATCATGTCAAAGGCCTAGGAGTACTTGCACGAAGGTATAAGCTCCCCATCTATATGAATCAGGGGACATGGGGTGCCTTGCCTTCTTCTGTCGGAGCAATCGATTCGTCACAATGTCATACGATCGACAATCGATCGGCTTTCACCCTTGGCAACCTATCGATAACCCCTTTCCCTGTCTCCCATGATGCGGCCGACCCCATTGGTTTTCGTTTTTCCACTGAGCAAACCGCTCTTGGTTTAATCACAGATACAGGCTATATTAATCAACAAATGATTGATCATGTTACAGGGGTGGACTCCTTAATATTTGAATCCAACCATGATACAGACATGTTGCGCATGGGCCCTTACCCTTGGAATACCAAACGCCGTATCCTAAGTGATGTTGGACACTTGTCCAATGTGGATGCCGGTGAAGCACTTGTCGAAATCCTACGTGGTGTGGGAGAAAACGTCTACCTCTCACACCTTAGTCTGGACAACAATTTAATCGATCTCGCTCATCTAACCGTTACCGAAAGGTTGAAGGAAGCTGACTTTCGAGTTGGGGAAGAGGTTCACCTCTTTCCTACCTATCATGATCGCCCAACGCCGCTTCGCTCTGTTCGTGGACAAGCAGTCACTACCTAGAATCTGTACGGGCAATCGCTAAGATAGATCCCCTTGCCAAAGAAGCGTTTCTGTGCGAAAATCAAAGCAAAAAAAGGGAGAAACCCTTAAGCTCGTTCCTTGATTTGGTATATTGCCTTTTCCAAGAGGGAATGATGAAGTCGAAATGAGATGAAGGGAGAAGAGGTATGGACTATTTCAACTATCCTGATGATCCCAATGAAAAGAAAAAACAAGAGGAGGAACCAAAGGAACCTAAAGAAGAGGGTGTCGTCCATCCAACGGTAGAACATTCGCCAACAGAGCCTCCTTACAGTGGAGAAGATTCTACTGGGTTGAATGGCATCCCTCCCGAAAAATCCTCTTCTAACATGGGAACCATTTTTTTAACGGGAATCATTTCTGCCCTCATCACTGCTGTAGTCGTAGGTGGTATCTTGTTCGGTTTGATGAAGGCCGGCATCGTGAATACTGCCAATCCAAGTGAACAACAAGATGGAGAGACGCAGGTAAAGAATGAGGAAGTAAGTGTTGACGTCACTTCTGATATTATCAAGGCAGCAGAAAATGTAAAACCGGCAGTTGTCGGGATTCTCAATTTAGCTGGTTCAGGGGAAGTTCAAGGAACCGGCTCAGGCGTCGTTTTTTATAAAGAAGGGGATGTTGCTCGTATCGTGACCAACTCTCATGTTATTCAAGGAAATAAAGATGTGGAAGTGGTCTTTATGAATGATGAGGGAGAAGAGGGACCTCAGCGTGTGCAAGCCGAAGTATTGGGTCACGACGAAAACGCTGACTTAGCTGTGCTAGAAATCCCTTCCACACATGTCACAAAGGTGGCTGAGTTTGGAGATTCTGATGTAATCAAGGCGGGGGAGCCTGCAATCGCGATCGGGAACCCTCTCGGATTAGAATTTTCGCAGTCTGTCACAGTAGGGGTTGTTAGTGCTCCTCATCGTTCGCTACAAAATGAACAAGGAACCTTTACCATGGATGTCATCCAAACGGATGCCGCGATTAACCCTGGTAATAGTGGGGGCGCCCTTGTTAATGCTGCCGGACAAGTTATCGGTATCAACAGTATTAAGATATCTCTCGAAAATGTAGAAGGCATGGGCTTTGCCATTCCATCCAAAGACGCAGAGCCTCTCATTGCTGATCTGATTGAACATGGTAGGGTGATTCGACCCTATATTGGAATTCAATCCCTTAATTTAGAAGCACTTTCTCCTAGCCAACGCTCCCAAATCAATTTACCTGATGAAGTGACAGGTGGAGTCGTAGTAGGAAGTGTACAAGCGGGCTCTCCCGCAAGTAAAGCTGGTTTAACCTCGCAGGATGCCATTGTTGCAATCAATGGTGAGAGCATCGACTCGATTGCCGATCTGCGCAACTACTTACAAGATGAAACCGAAGTAGGGCAGGAAGTAACCCTCACCGTTTATCGTAAGGGTGAGAAAAAATCTGCTACCCTTACTTTGGTGGAAGCGGGTCAATAGAAGTCAGCTCATCATGTGGTTCAATAGCAATCCCCCTCCCTATATAAAGAGAGGGGGATTGCTATTGATCAAATCATTTACCAGAAGGAGGAAAGATGTATGAAAA
Source organism: Mechercharimyces mesophilus (assembly GCF_059818345.1). NCBI lineage: Bacteria > Bacillati > Bacillota > Bacilli > Caryophanales > Thermoactinomycetaceae > Mechercharimyces > Mechercharimyces mesophilus. The sequence goes on from NZ_JCBAPH010000002.1 coordinate 370,970, forward strand.
CAACCTTAAACCAACCGCTTTATGCTTGTCACGAGCACCTCGATATAGCACTGGATGATATTGTCGATCTACTAGCGACCTGTCCACAGCTGGATAAAGTGAATCCTGCTATTCCAACTCCTCATTGTTTCTATTGTTCTGAGCCAGCATCCTATATCTGTACATGGCGTGAAGCAGAAGAAGGCGAGTAAAAGAGGGATGAAAAGCTTCTCCATCCCTTTCGATTATCTGTCGTTAAACCGAATAAAGCTAGGAGAGTAATCCAATGAAGATAAACCTGATCACTGTTGGCAAGTTAAAGGAATCGTATTTAAAGAAGGCCGAGGCAGAGTATTTAAAAAGGCTCTCCGCTTATGCAAAAATCAACATCATCGAAGTTGCTGAAGAAAAGCTGACAGAGGCACCTCATCCTGCTATGATCGAGCAAGTCTTACAAAAGGAAGGGGAGCGCATTCAAAAGCACCTTCACCCTGATGCTTACCATATTACCCTTGCTATTGAAGGAAAGTCCTTCTCATCTGAAGCATTAGCCTCTCACCTAGATGGATTGACGACTTATGGAACAAGCCATATGAATTTCATCATTGGTGGCTCTTATGGAATTGCTGATTTTGTAAAAAGAGAAGCCAACTTGCTCCTATCATTCTCTGCGATGACGTTCCCCCATCAATTGACACGTATCCTCTTTCTGGAGCAAATTTATCGCTCATTTAAGATTAATCGAGGGGGAACCTATCATAAATGATGAAACAAGCATGATCAATCCGATCTGATCTGCTCATTCCCCTCATCGAACAGCTTGTTCGCTTGTAGAAGCAGATAATTTCATATGGAGTCATCCAAACGTCGTGCGTTCTTCTCTATGTCTAACCTCTCTGTGGCCTGCATATTCATGTTCTGAATGAAAATAACCAGCACGGAGGTTGCAAGATGATCCTATCTCATAAATATCAATTTATCTTTCTAAAGACAAAAAAGACAGCAGGCACGAGTATTGAAATATCCCTGTCACGCTATTGCGGTCAGGATGATATCATCACACCGATCTCCCCTGCCGATGAGAAAATTCGTTCCAAATGGAACGCCTCCCCTCGGAATTATCAGCGAAATGGCAAGAAGACTTTCTTTAATCATATTACGGCGAAAGAGCTTCGCCCACTCGTTGGAGAAGATATCTGGAATTCTTACTATAAGTTCTGCTTCGACCGCAATCCTTGGGACAAAGTCGTCTCTGCCTATTATTTTAGTCGGGCATCACATCAACCTTTTGACCATTTTTTTGCAAAAGATTGGTATAAGCGACCCTATAATTACCCTTTCTATACCATCAACGATCAAGTTGTTGTTGATACCATTGGTAAATACGAAAACCTTGAGCAAGACTTAGCATCCATTTGTAAAAGGGTTGGTATACCGTTTGATGGAAATTTGCCTCGTGCCAAAGGGAATTTCCGCAAATCAAGACGCCCATACCAATCCTACTACCATGCTGATCTGCAAAAGTTAGTTGCTGAATATTATGAAAAAGAAATCGAATTACATGACTACACCTTTTAACCTGCAAATCTTTCACTTTTTAAGCACCTGTAAATGAAAAATGACCGAGTTCGCTATGATAAGGAAACGGGAAGCCAAAGTGTAAGGCAATGGCCCCTTCTTTCGCTTCCTGTCTCCTGCTCCTTATCTATGCATACACCGGTCTCATACGGATCGTCTGCTTGCGATCAGGACCTACAGAGAATATCGTAAGTGGTATTCCAGTCAAGTGGGTAATTCGTTCGATATAATGTTGTGCCGCAAGAGGCAGATCACTGATATGTTTTGCCCCCGTAATATCTTCATCCCATCCAGGTAATGTTTCATACACCGGCTCACACTCCGCCAGTACATCCAAATCCGCCGGATAGTTTTCAAGAATTTCTCCTCGATAGCGGTAGGCCGTTCCGATACGAATCTCTTTTAATCCCGTTAGCACATCCAATGAGTTTAGGGAGAGGCCAGTAATACCACTTACACGTCGTGCATGTCGCACAACAACCGAATCGAACCAGCCAACTCGGCGAGGACGACCGGTGGTCGTCCCATATTCACGACCTACCTCACGAATGGTATTGCCTATATCATCGAAGAGTTCCGTTGGAAAGGGACCATCTCCAACACGCGTCGTATATGCTTTAGCAACCCCGATTACTTGGTGAATTTTTGTAGGACCGACTCCCGATCCAATACAAACCCCACCCGCCACTGGATTAGAAGAGGTTACGAAAGGATACGTCCCCTGATCAATATCCAGCATAACACCCTGGGCTCCTTCAAATAAAACACGTTTACCCTTATCGATAGCTTCATTTAAGGCAACCGAAGTATCCGTTACATAGGGTCGAATTTTCTCGGCCAACTCCCTATATTCATCGAATATTTCTTGAAACGAAAGACCTTGTTGATTATAAACCCGTTCTAATAAGCGGTTTTTATCCTCAAGATTCCGCTTTAACTTTTCAGCAAAGCGGTCCGCCCTCAACAAATCGGCTACACGAATGCCCACACGAGCCGCTTTATCCATATAACAAGGTCCAATTCCTTTACCTGTGGTACCAATTTTCCCATTTCCTTTGCGCTGTTCTTCTGCACGATCCAACAGCAGATGATACGGCATAATCACATGTGCCCGATCAGAGATTTGTAAGGAATCCGTTGCCACTCCCCGTTCATGTAAATAGTTTAACTCCTCTACCAAAGCGGCAGGATGTAATACCATCCCGTTACCAAGGACACATTCCTTCTCTTTGTTAAAAATGCCAGACGGTATCAAGTGTAACTTATACCTTTTGCCACCGAACACGATCGTGTGACCCGCATTGTTTCCTCCTTGATACCTTGCCACAACCTCTGCTTCTTCCGCCAGGAAATCGGTGATCTTTCCTTTTCCTTCATCGCCCCACTGTGTTCCTACAACCACCACTGTCGACATGGTTTGCTCTCTCCTTTCGGCGATACCTTCCGTAAACCGAACATCACTACTAGTGTATCCAAAGGAAAAGACGAATGTCAACGAAAAAGACGAACATTAAATGAAAAAAATAAGTTAACGTTCATATGACGCTCTATACTTGACTCTTCATCTGCAAAGTAGGAGGAGGCGATCGTCTATCCACGTTGACCTTAACAACGTATTCGTACTTCCGTCTGAGAAGAAAAATTCCCTCACCCTCTACCACGTGACGAAAAAACCTGAAACCCCACGCAATCTACTTTTATCTGGAGACATGTAGCATAAACCCTGCGGGTTTTTCCATAAAAAAACCCATGGTCAATAGAGTAGACCATGGGTGAAGGCAAGTAAATTTTATTATCGATGCCATGGGATAGATTTTAATCGTCATATTCTCGTAGAAAATACGCATGATCTGTTCCACCCCCGATGATAGCACATTATAGAAGTGTCAGATCTTCTCAAAGCATGATGGATGGGTAAGCTTTCATCCTATCTTCAGGCTGAAATCTCAGCTATGAGAAATTAAGATTTGCCTAGTGAAGATTTTAAACCTTCTTCACTGCCCATTGCATGAGAATTGTCAAAGTCACTCAGAAGGAAACCCTCTATACCATGGACGTAGATTCCCGCTTCCTATCAGGGTGATATATCCACCTAATTTCAAATTGTTGTGGCTCACTAGGGGTCCCTAAGTCTCTCTTACATCATCGATTCATCATGACGAAGGTCCAAGCTGAGAAACTTATTGTACTGCTTTAAAAAGAGGAGTTCCACTTTTCCGACAGGACCATTCCGTTGCTTACTGATGAGTACTTCGACGATGTTTTTCTTCTCCGAGTTCTCATCATAGTAATCATCTCGATACAGAAAGGAGACAATATCGGCATCTTGCTCCAAAGACCCTGACTCACGCAAATCAGACATCATCGGTCGTTTATCCTGTCTTTGCTCCACTGCCCGCGATAACTGTGACAGAGCAATGATTGGAACATCCAATTCCCTCGCCATCAGCTTTAGAAAACGAGAGATTTGTGAAATCTCCTGCTGGCGACTTTCTTTGCCGGAGCCATTAATGAGTTGCAGGTAATCGATCATCACCAGTCCAAGGCCATGCTCCGCTTTAAGACGACGAAGTTTCGCACGAATATCAAACACCGTTACACCTGGTGTATCATCGATAAAAATGTTTGCTTCAGAGAGTGTCCCGATCGCCATCGTTAACTTCTCCCAATCTTCTTCCGTCATGCTACCTGTGCGAAACTTCTCTGCCTCAATGTTTCCCTCCGCAGACAGCATCCTCTGCACCATTTGTGGAGCGGACATTTCTAGATTGAAGATGGCTACCGGTGCTCCTGCTCTTACGGCAGCGTTTTGTGCTACGTTTAAAGCAAACGCCGTTTTACCCATACTGGGACGTGCCGCCAAGATGATGAAATCCGATTTCTGAAAGCCAGAAGTCATGCGGTCCAGATCCGTATAGCCTGAAGGAACCCCCAATAACTTGCCTTGGTTTTCATGCAAGGATTCAATGCGATCAAAGGTCTCCATCAACACATCTTTAATCGGAATAAATGCTTTGGTCGATCGCGTTTGTGAGATCTCTAGTATTTGTTTTTCTGCATCATCAATAATGTTGGTCGTCTCTTGGTCTGCGGCATAGCCGGATGCGGCAATCTGCGTTGCTGTCCGTATCAAACGGCGAAGGATAGACTTCTCCTCCACAATGCGCGCATAATGATCCGCATTGGCGGATGTTGGCACCGTGTTGGCTAGATCGGTGAGATAAGTGACGCCTCCTACCTCTTCGAGTTGCTTTCGATTTTGCAACTCATCCGTAAGTGTCACCAGGTCAACCGGTTCTGCCCGCTCTGATAAATAGACAACCACTTCAAATATTCGCTGATGCGACTGACGATAAAAATCTTCCGCACGCAGTTTTTCCATCACTTGAACCAATACATCCGGATCAATAAGGATGGAACCAATGACGGCCTGCTCGGCTTCCACATGATGAGGTGGCAACCGATCGGCAAATAGATCACTCATCTTTCATTCCCCCAACCAAAAAGGGCACCCCACTTTCGAAGTGGAGCGCCCCTCTTCCCCCTTTACTCCTCTACCACTTGTACCGACAACGTGGCCGTTACTTTGGGGTGCAATTTCACAGGTACTTTCGTCACTCCAAGATGGCGAATCGGATCATCAAGCAGAATCTTTTTCTTGTCTAGCGTTACGTTGTGTACTTTTTTAACGTACTGACTAATCTGTTTAGAAGTAACAGCTCCGAAGAGACGGCCTCCTTCTCCTGCTTTGGTTGGAATAACAACCTCCAACTGGGCCAGCTTCTCTGCCAACTCCTCTGCTTGAACTCGCTCTTGTTCTTTCCGTTGTTGTTCACGTTTCTTTTTCTCATTCAGGTCGTTTATATTTCCTGAAGAAGCAGGAACAGCGAGATTGCGAGGCAACAGGTAGTTACGAGCGTAACCGTCTGAAACCTCCTTCACCTCCCCTTTCTTCCCTTTTCCTTTTACGTCTTGCTGAAAGATCACTTTCATTCTAAGCGTCCTCCCCTTCTGCAAAAAACTTCTTCAGTTGTTCGAGCAAAAGCGCACGCGCTTGCTTCACACTGATATTCTCTAATTGTACAGCAGCATGCGTCAAGTGACCGCCGCCTCCGATTCCTTCCATCACAACTTGCACATTGAGCTCTCCTTGTGAACGAGCACTAATGGCAACTTTATCGTCATCCCTTTGACCAATCACAAAGGAAGCGCCAATACCATGCATATTTAAAAGGGTATCTGCGGTTTGCGCAATTAACAACTGCTCATAGCGCGCCCCTTCTTCCCCCATTGCAATCGCTACTTTATCGTATATCACTTCCGTATTTTTGACAATCTCTGCTCGTCTAACAAATTGATCCATGTCTTCTTTGAGTAGAGACTGCACCATCGTTAGATCCGCTCCATGGCGACGCAAGAAGGAAGCTGCTTCAAAGGTACGCGAACCTGCACGGAAGGAGAAACTCTTGGTATCGACGACAATACCGGCCAAGAGCGAGGTAGCTTCTAATGTGTCCATCTCCATACGGTCGCTCTGATATTGAAGGAGCTCCGTAATCAGCTCACATGTAGAGGAAGCGTAAGGTTCCAGATAAACCAGTACCGGGTCTGACACAAATTCTTCTCCGCGTCGATGATGATCAATGACCACCACTTTATTCGCTCGTTCAATTAATCGCGGTTCAATGGCAAACGATGGCTTATGCGTATCAACAAGGATAACCAATGTCCCTGGGTCCAATAATTGAAGTGCTTTCTCCGGCGTGACGATCGCCTCGCTCAAGGCCTCGTGCTCATAAACCGCCCCTAACAACTGCTCAATCGATGGATTGGATTCTGCTAACACAATATGCCCTTCGCGCTGACAGAGTTGAACCGACTTGAGAACACCAATAGATGCCCCCAATGCATCCATATCCGGTTCCACGTGCCCCATAATCAAGACACGTTCACTATCCCGAATCAGGTTGGCCAACGCATGTGAGATCACACGCGCTCTTACTCGCGTCCGTCGTTCCACCGCATTGGTTTTTCCTCCGAAGAAGGTAATATGTTCACCGTTGTGCACAGCAGCTTGATCTCCACCACGTGCCAATGCGATATCCAAGGCTGATTGCGCTGTTTGCATTTGACTGGTCATCGAATCCCCATATGAAGCCATCCCAATACTTAAGGTGATCGGGATTTTATTCTCATGAGTCATCTCACGGATCTCATCCAACAGCTCAAACGAGTTCTCCACCAATCGATCCAGCATTCCATGAGACATCGTTAAGAAAAATTTATCTGAATCAAAGCGACGCAGAGCGATGTCGTATTCCCTCGCCCATCTTGTAATCGCATTGGTTACATTTGTAAGAAGGAGGGCGCGATTTTGGTCATCCATCCCTTGACCGGCGTCTTCGTAATTATCCATATGAAGAAAGCCAAATACGACTCGCTCCTGTTCGTACTGTTCTTCCAAGCTGGCCAGTTCCGTCACATCTTGGAAAAAAAACAGCCGTTCATCCTCCCACTGAGACACTTCATATACCCGTTCATCCATCACCAACCGTGTAGGAGTTACACTTTTTTCTTCCGTCAGTAAAGAAGGGAATACCTCATTTACCCTCTTTCCTATTAGTGTTTCCGTATCCATCATCTCTTTGATAAATGGATTGTGCCACACCACTTGGTCCTCCCGATCATAGAGCAAGATCCCTACCGGAATTTCATCTACGGTTGCTTGGGTTGCTCCTTTGACGCGATGGGACAAAGTTAAGATGTATTCCTGCAAATCCGCGCGAAAAGCACGTTCCGCTCGGTATAAATAGTAGGCAAACAGAAGAAACCCACAAAAAGCGATGATGGCAAGGTAATAATGAAAAAAACCTAATGCTGCCACCAACAGTAACATGAAACAAAGAACGCTAATCATATGGTAGCCGTACCAGCGTCGCAATAAGAAATTTGGCATGGTCACATCCCCTCGACCTGCACGAAATTCATTCATATTTTCTAACGTTTCCTATCTCCATTTTAACCTAGGCAGATATCATTGAGTAGCCTCTTTCCAAACCCAACAGTTCTAATCCTTTCCTTTCACTCGACTTCTCATCTGCGTTCCAACATCCAGTATCCCCAATCCATAGAACACAAGAGAAAGAACAGGCATAAAAGCGAAAAAAACGAGCAGGATCATCCACCATTGACGAGCTTGCTTGCGATGCAGAAAAAAGGAGGCAAAAGCCAATCCTTGAACCAAAAAGAGGAGGTGAAGCAAATTGGAGGCCCCGTCGACCCATGGCAATGGGTTCTCATTCATCGTAGCGACCAGTTTAATGATAAGCATCGCTCCATAAAGCAAGAGAAACGCACTCGGCAGACGCCATTGGTAAAACGGAGGAACTTGTTTCCCGGGAAATTTTTTGTTTAACCACAGTCTTCCTAACCAAAAATTAATCAGAGGAAAAGGAATCGTCAACATCGCCATCACCGCAGGAATGAACGTGCTAAGCTCAGGTAATTCCTGCATTTCGATTTCTCCCATGCCCCACTCTTGGAAGAGAGCAAGGGATTCATCCCACTGAGTCTGCCATGCCGATTGCATCACATCATAGGCATTAAACCAGATGGTAGCGCCGACGAAGACCAGGAGAAGTCCGATCCATGTCACCATCAACCCTGCCAGTATGACATCCGTTCCACTCATTTCTTCCCTTCGATAAACCCTTCCCATCGTCGCTCCAATAAGAGTAGCAAGAAAGATGAGGGATATCATCATAAAGGTTGTGAGTGTAAAGCTTTCACTTATGTAAACCCATCCGATGAACAGGACATGAATACTCAAGATAAACAACAATGTTGGTGGGAGAGATTCTTTGGTAGCCATCAACAGAAAAGGGAGCGGAAGAATCCAAATCGTTATGATCCCCAATGGCGTAAAGGTTGCTAGAAATATTGCAATGAATAATCCACTATACAGGAGCCAATCAAACTTATTTCTCTGCAAATTCATTAGTTGGTGGCCTCCCCCTTTCTCTACAACAAGTTAACGGTCATCTATATATTTTTCCAAATGGGAGAGATCTTGATACCACTCTTCCAGTTGGTGACCTTCCTCCACATGCTCTTTTAAATTCTTCACTACCGCTTGATCAATTTCGCGGTAGGACAATCCAAGGCGACGTGCCAAAACATATACAGCCGTAATCAAGCTTGCCAGACTATCAACAATTAAAGTCTGGTTCGCATGATGCAACCCTTTAAATAGATTGGCCAGCTGGTCGATCAACTCCGTCTTCAACCAGTCAATGACTTTTACACTCTTTGCAATATGTACACTGCGATCGGGCCGGCTCATACGTAGGTGCCCTCCTTTTAGAAAAGGGTTTAGATGTACTTTCAACATCTCGACACGAAATTCCTTGTTCCAGCAAAGGAGGAAAGGAAAAAACAGGGGCGAAGAGGTGCCCCTGTTTTTATCAGTCTGTGGTGTATGGCAATAAAGCCATTTGCCGAGCTCGCTTAATTGCGCGTGTCAATTGCCGTTGATATTTAGATGAAGTACCGGTTACACGACGCGGCAAGATCTTGCCACGTTCACTGATGAACCGCTTTAGCAAATCCACATCTTTGTAATCGATATAGGTAATCTTGTTTGCTGTGAAGAAACAAACTTTACGTCGTTTGTGTCCACGTCTACGTGCCATCTTCCATTCCCTCCTTCTTCGATATTTCTTCCGTCGCTCTTATTTAGAAGGGCAGATCGTCATCTGAAATATCGATGGGCTTTCCATCATCAGCAAAGGGATCTTTGTTGGATGAATCTTGGAATGGGTTGTTTCCGCTATAGTCATTGTTGCTATAGCCTGCTTGCGAACTTGACTCCGAACGCGGAGACAAAAATTCGACATTGTCCGCAACCACTTCAGTCACTTTAATTCGCTGTCCCTCTTGATTTTCAAAACTGCGAGTTTGCAAGCGACCTTCCACAGCAGCTTTTCGTCCCTTTTTCAAGTAGTTGGCACAGTTCTCTGCTAGCTGACGCCAAGCGACGATGTTGACAAAGTCTGCTTCACGCTCTCCTTGTTGGTTAGTAAACGGCCGGTTTACTGCAATCGCAAAGTTAACAACTGCAACCCCACTGCCGGTATAACGCAATTCGGGATCACGAGCCAAATTTCCAATCAATACAACCCTGTTCATCTTGATCCCCTCCTAATGTAGACAAGCTGATCTATCCCTTATTTATCATCCAAGTTAATAACCATCTTGCGGAGAATACGATCGTTCAATTTCATCGTACGATCCAATTCGTTCAGTGTATCATTATTCGCCTCGAATGTGACAACGGTATAGAAACCTTCACGGAAGTCAGCGAATTCGTAAGCAAAACGACGTTTTCCAAAGTCTTTGCTCTCGATGCTTGCACCACCGTTGCTTGAAAGAGTTGTCTCCACGCCTTCACGTGTTGCTTTCAATGTTTCTTCGTCCACATCCGGACGTACGATATACATCATCTCATAATTTCCCATCTTGCGTTCACCTCCTCATGGACATTGCGGCCCCATCCTTTCTGGATGAAGCAAGGAGTTTATATAAAACCCACACTGAACTATTCTATCAGTTAGGAAGGCGAGAAGCAAGGGAAACTAATATTTCGGTTGGTAATGGCGTTCTCTTTTGTTTCTACAGCACCATTCAGGTCCGAAATATTCACATCAATTGATTGATAAATGAGAATACTTATTTTGATTTGTGGTATTATAGAATTTGATTTAGATAGCCCCTATTGTGGTGTGTGGATGGAAAGAACACACTCCCCTAGCCATCTCATCTAAAAACCATCGAGCCTCTATAGAGGTAGGACAGAGGGAGCATTTTCACTCCACTCCCCGATGTCCTTATCCGTGAGTTCTCTCTAGACATTAAAGCGGAAATGCATGACATCCCCATCTCGCACAACATACTCTTTCCCTTCAAGGCGCATCAATCCACGTTCGCGTGCTTCATTCATCGAACCACTCGCCATGAGGTCTTCATATCCCACCACTTCGGCACGAATAAACCCTTTTTCAAAATCGGTGTGGATCACACCGGCGGCTCCCGGAGCTTTGGTGCCTTCACGGATCGTCCACGCTCGTACTTCTTTTTCACCCGCTGTGAAATAGGTGATGAGGCCAAGAAGTTTGTACGCTGCTCCAACCAAGCGATCCAACCCTGCCATCTCCAATCCTATATCTTCAAGGAATTGTTCCCGCTCTTCCCCATCCAACTCGGCAATTTCCGCTTCAAGTTGCGCTGAGATCGTTACCACTTGCGCTCCTTCTTTTTCGGCAATTTCCATTACACGCTGGACATGGGGGTTCCCTGTCGGATCTGCTACTTCATCTTCTCCTACATTGGCTACATAAAGTACCTGTTTTGACGTAAGTAAGTTTAAGGTGCGTACTACTTCCATATCTTCTTTCGTTAGCTCAATCTGGCGAACAGATAAACCTTCAGCCAATCCCGCTTGCAGTTTCTCCAATACATCGTACTCTTTTATCGCTTCCGCATCGCCACTCTTCTTTTTTCGTAATACCCTTTCCAGTCGCCGTTCGACCGAATCCAGATCAGATAAACCCAGTTCCGTATCAATGGTTTCAATATCACTAGCTGGGTCCACTTTCCCTTCCACATGCGTAATGTTGCCATCCTCAAAGCAGCGCACCACATGAATGATTGCGTCCACTTCTCGAATGTTAGCGAGAAACTGATTCCCTAATCCTTCTCCTTTACTAGCCCCCCGTACGAGCCCTGCAATATCAACCATTTGAATCGCAGTAGGAACAACGCGTTGTGGGTTCACGATCTCAGTTAATCGATCCAAACGTTCGTCACGTACATCCACCACACCTGTATTGGGGTCAATCGTACAAAAAGGATAGTTGGCCGACTCGGCCCCCGCTTTCGTAATCGCATTAAAAAGTGTTGACTTCCCTACATTGGGTAAGCCCACAATTCCGGTTGTTAAAGCCATCTTGCTGTCATCCTCTCATCGGCATTCATCCGTATTATTCTTCATTCCCCGTTCATTATATCGAAACCCAATCCCTCTGTCATTTTGGCACACTTCACAGCGGTATAGAGAGGAATGAATTGAAGAATTACACTTCATAAGGAAAAGAATATCTTTCAAAGTTGATACAAACCACCCATACTATTATTTCCCTTGGTTTTATTTTACGGTATAATAGTTTTGCAAACGTACAGAAAAGAGGTGAATCGATGAGTAAAAAACCTATAGGCATCTTACTAGCACTCTCATTGCTAGTCCTTAGTGGATGTTCGCTTCTGTTTCCAGAAGAGAAAAATGCAGTAGAAAGTGAAACCACTAAAGAGAAAACAAGTAGTTCTGACACAGAGACAATTAAGGAAAAGCCACCTGAAATCAACGTTCCATCTCGGCTGGAAGATATTCAGCTACTAGCCGGACCAGGGAGCTATAGCGCAGACAAATATGATCTTAATCAGATTCGTCCGCAACTGGATAAACTGTCAAAAGAGTTGTCTTCGGACCAACTATATACCAAACTGCTCAACTTAGTCGGAGAAGATTACCGGTCTAACATTCATTTTTTTCAAAACTATGATACAAGCGTCACCGAATTGGATGCTAGTCCAGAATCGATGAAGAAAATCAAAGTTCCTGAAGGACAAGAGGTCAATGTAGTGATCCTCCTCGATTCCAGTGGCAGTATGGGAGAAAAGGTAGACGGTGGAGTGAAAATGGACATGGCCAAAGAGGCCGTCCATAAGTTTCTCTCCAATATGCCGGAAGGGGCCAACGTCTCACTACAACTTTACGGTCATAAGGGCTCCAGCAACGAAGCGGATAAGGGAATCTCTTGTAAGGGAATTGAAGAAGTCTATCCCTTAGGGGAATTCTCCGAGGATTCCTTTCAAAATGCACTAGATAAAGCAAAACCTAAGGGGTTTACCCCTCTTGCTGGCTCCATGAAAGCAGCGAGAGAGACACTCTCCTCTCACTTGGGCGGGGCCAATGTACAAAACCTCATCTATGTTGTTAGTGATGGGGTGGAGACATGTGATGGAGACCCAGCAAAAGTAGCGAAAGAACTTAATCAATCGGGAATCCAAGCGATTGTAAACATCCTAGGTTTCGATGTGGACGATGAAGGACAAAAATCCCTCAAAGAAGTGGCCGATGCAGGTGGAGGAACCTATCAAACCGTGCAGAGCAAAGTAGAAATGAAAGAGTACTTTGAAGGCCAATTCCGCTTGCTCTATGATCAATGGGAGAAGTGGGCCGATGACCAATACAATAAAGCGGAGTATTATGCCAACCTGAAACTGGATGAGGTCGAGAGAGAAGCGAATTCACTGTTAGAGTTAGCTAGTAAAGAACATCATCAGTTATTGGATGCAGCGATCTACCTCGAAGATGAGCGTGACTACGAATATGATGTCATCAGCACGGTCAAGAGTAGGATCTATGAACGGGAAACCGAGATCAAGGGTTGGACGTATGACGCACGCGACGACTTGAAAAGTGAAGTACGTGAGAAACGAGACTCGATTCAGGATTATGTAAGAAACCAACGGGACAGTGAACAAGATCAAGTATCCGACTAGAATGAATGGAGGACCAAGCCATGAAAAAAGGATGGATTCTACTTTTCTGCCTGAGTCTGCTCCTCGTAGGCAGTGGATGTAGCGTGATAGGAGATGAATCTGCGAAAGAGAGTAAACAGGAAGAAAAGAAAGAGGAAGGAAAGGAGAAGAAGGAAGGAGTAGCCACCATTAAATTTGGAGATTTACCAAAGGACGAAAACAACTGGGAAGTATTAAATCAACGCGAACACTTTGGTAAAGATGAAGCCATTGCTATGTCTGTCACTTTTCCTGATAAGATCGATACCACCCGAATTAAAGTGAAAATATTAAAGCTCCCTGGAGAACGATTGATTCAAGAATGGGTCGTTGATGAAAAAAGTCCAGATTCCACTAAATGGAGATGGGAGTTCACCGATAGTTATGATTTCCATGGGTTTTATGAACTTGGTAAATATAAAATGCAACACTATCGTGGCGAAGAACTTCTTGCTGAAGGGGAGTTTGAAATTGTTGACTAGGACTTTTTAAGCAAACGGGGAGGACTCGACATGAACACCCATAGACAATTCTCTTTGCCTCTGCTCTTATCCTTCCTCATGGTCTTCAGTAGTGGTTGTGGGATTTTCGAAGACTCCAACCCTCAAGAGGATCAAAAAAGTACGGAAGCAAAAGATGAAGCAGAAGTAGCAGAAATCAAGTTTGGTGATTTTCCTCAAGATGAAAATAACAAGGAAGTATTAAACCAGCGCACCCACTTCGGTAAAGACGAAACTTTTTCTATGTCAGCCACATTCGATGAGAAAATCGATACCTCAGTCATCACCATAAGATGGATCAAATTTCCTGAAAAACGAGTCATCGAAGAGATGATCTTCGATGACCGAGATCCTAGTTCCACGCATTTGAAGTGGGAATTCACGAAATTCGACAAGTTTAATGGTTTCTATTATACCGGAGACTACAAAATGCAATTGTGGCGAGGAAAAGACCTGCTAGCAGAAGGTCCGTTCACCATCATCGATTGATCAATCCGATAACCTGTAGAGTAGAATGAATTCAACTAAACAGTAGGCTTCTTTATCTATTGAGAATAGATTTGTGGGAAAGGAGGGGCTTTCCCTCCTTTTTGTGTCTCTATCGCCTCTCCCTCGTTCTTCTCACTCCTTTGTACCCATAAACTTCTTATGTGGAAAAAAATATATACCCTATGTTATTCTTATTAATATCTTTCTAATCGAGAAACGAGCGCTCTTCCTACTTCTCCTACATCACCATATCTTCCATTACTTAATGAACCATCCTATTCTACTTCATCACGACAGATCGCAAGGAGGATTCCGTGAACAAGCAACAGACACAGCCAAAATTCCTCATAACTAGTCTCATCATCTCCTTCCTCTTTCTTATCAGTTCTATTCTCATCCCTCCTACCACCAGCTATGCTCAAGAAGTTCCCTCGATCCAAGCAACATCTTATCTCCTGATGGAAGCAGAAACAGGCGCCATCTTACTTGAGAAAAATAGTGATAAACCCCTTCCTCCCGCCAGTATGACCAAAATGATGACCCAACTGCTCGTCCTGGAGCAGATTGAGAAAGGGCATCTTACTTGGGAGGAGACTGTCACGATTGACTCTGCTGCTGCCCGCTTAGGAGCTGGGGGTGCCGTAGATGTCCAATTACTGCCGGGTGAAAAACAAACAGTGAAGGAATTATTTCATGCCATGTCGATTCTTTCTGCCAACGATGCAGCCTCCGCATTGGCTCATCATGTCGCAGGAAGCGAAACCTCCTTCGTTAAACGTATGAATAAGAAAGCAAAGAAGCTTGGGATGTCACATACCCATTTTCTAAATAGCACGGGACTTCCTTCTTCCCTTTATCCTCAGCCTCCAAAGATAGAGGGAAAACATCAGATGTCTGCTCGTGATGCCTCCATTTTAGCGAGAACATTGATCGCGCATCATCCTAATATTCTTACGATCTCATCTAACACTGAAGCCCATTTCGATCCCCAAGTGGGAAAGACCATCAAGTTAGAGAACACGAATTGGATGCTACCAGGACAAAAATACGCGTTTTCCGGAGTTGATGGTTTAAAAACAGGATTTACAAGTGAAGCCGGTTACTGTTTTGCGGGAACGGTTCAGAGAAATGACCAACGCTTCATTACAATTGTCATGGGAGCAGATTCTAAAGGATCACGCTTTGCGGAAACAGCAAAGCTCATGAACTATGGCATCGATCACTATCGGGTAGAAAATCTGATCACCACCAATCAGCCCATACCTAGCCATTCAACTATTCATGTGGAAGAAGGAGAAAAAGAAGAGGTTCCTATCATGCCGACTGAAACCATCCGTCTTCCTATACGCATCGAAGACAGCGAACAGTATGAAGTTCGTGTAACCTATCAAAGGAATCTACAGGCACCGATTCCTGCCCAAACACCCGTCGCAACTGCACAGTTATTCCTCAATGGTGAAGTCGTTAAGGAGGCAGAGAAAGTCCCTCTCATCACCACTCAGGATGTAAAAAGAGCTTCTACTCTCACCTTATGGGAAAGAAACCTTAATCATTTTCTCGCAGATGAGGAAAATCAAAAATTGATTCGCTCATCCATTCTGCTACTTATCACGCTTATTATTCTCAAACTCTATATGCTTCGTTTGCGGCGGAAATTTCAGCCTACCTCCTCTTTGCCAACTAAAAAAGAGACGGACAGCTAACTTCACCATCCGTCTCTTCTGTCTCCCTTATGAATCATTGGACAAGGAGTTGTCCGCTGGTTGAATCACCTTTTTTAATCTCTTTTCAAATCGCTGGCGAGGAAGCAAAACACTATGTCCACAACCCGTACACTTAATGCGAATATCCATCCCCATCCGAATAACTTTCCATGCATTGGTTCCACAGGGATGGCTTTTTTTCATTTCTACAATATCTCCTAGGGAAAATTCTTTACGTTGCACCCCTTCATCCCCCCTTATCCACTACTCGTGTCACTTGCCAGAAAGAATTGGTTGTCCATATTGTCTCTACCTAGCCCAGGTAGGAAACGTCCGCTTTCTTTAGAAGAAAACAGCTTCACCCTTCAGGGGATAGCTTTCGTAGTGATTGTAAAATCTGCTGACTCACATTTTCTTGAATTTCTCTACTCTTTCCTTCTTGATCTGGATGAATCGGTTCCCCAAAAGCGATACGCACTTTGGCTGGTCGTATCCATACCTTCCCTCGTGGCAAACATTTTTCTGTCCCTGATATATGAACAGGAATAATAGGTGCTCCGCTCTTTATGGATAAATAAGCTGCTCCATGTTTAAGTTCACTTAATCCTTCTTGATCCTGACGTGTCCCTTCAGGGAACATACCTACCACATTTCCACTCTTCAAATGTTTAAGTGCCACACGAATGGCCTGCATATCCGGCTTACTACGATCAACAGAAAACGCATCCAAATGACGCAAAAACCAACGTGTCACTGGGTGGTCAAACGACTCTTTTTTCGCCATATATTTAATACGTCTTGGAAGCGTCGCTCCAATATAAAAGGGGTCTAGATAGCTGATATGATTGCCTACCAGTATAAAAGAACCCTCTTGAGGAATGTGGTCCTTGCCCTCAATTTTGACCCGATGATAAAGAACCAAGATCGATAGGATCAATCCCTTACCGAATCCATATAACATAATCATTTCCCCTTCCTTTCTCTATTTTACCCATTAATCACTTCTCTCTGCTACTCCTAAAGATTCTTTAGAGAGTGGGTATAACAAGATTGTACATAAGAGAAAGAGGTTAAGTACGCCATATACAGGATAAATGACTTGTACTAATGTAGAAAATCCCAGTTGGCTAAGGGGAATGAGAAACGTGAATAATAGTAATCCCATCAACCAATGGGGCAAAGGAATGTATCTTTCCATACGATATACCAATCCATGAACATTGCTGACTGCCGTCGTATAGATAGCTAACCACAAGACAAAGGAGATCAAATACACCCATAAGGAGGAGTAGTCCCGCATCAAGGCAAATAACGGAATATCATACTGAGGAATCAAGCTTTCTACTTGCAATAGCGATTGATTATATAAGACGGCCATAAGACTGAGGCAAACGGTGCTGATGATTCCTGCAATCCAAATTTCCGCGGGGTGACTAACTTGTGACCCCATTGTGGACAACACCGCCAGTAGTGACAAAATATTAAATGCTGCATACGTAATAGCAGAGGGCCACATCGGCATACTCGCCTGTTGATCACTCGCCAGTGTAGGGTCTAGCGGACTAGATTGTAAGAATTGAACACAGACGACAATCAGAATCACGGTTAACACAGGCATTAATATCGAATTCATCGAGATGAGTCCTTTTACATCATAAAGTAGAACAATCATCACCGCTAACGATAAGAGAATCGACCCGAAGAAAAAGGACCCACTAAAGCGTTGGAACGTGGCCCCACTCCCCGCTACCATCACCAAAGTGGAGATGAGTAAAAAGACCAACACAAACAAATCAAAAACGCGGGCTAGTTTTTCTCCCATTACATGAACCAATACCTCCGAGTAGTTTTTTGTCTGGTAGCGCCAACTGATATACAAGACAATAATACTGACAGCCCAAAACAATCCCATTGCTAGGAAGATACTATTGCTACTATTGGTCCCATATGAACCGAAAAACTCCCATATCTCACGACCAGAAGCAAAGCCTGCCCCAATGGTCGTCCCGATGATCGTCATACTGATCTTTATGGCCTGCCCTAGACGAAATTGCAACCTTCATTCCTCCCCTACTTTCCCCTATTTCTCAAGACATCTTTTTCTCTCTTGAGGTTGTCCCTATATGTATATTTCCATGGTTGAATCCGTATACTGGTAAAAATCAGATTAGGGGGAGGCTAACCATATGCAAGATTCGATTCATCCGTCTCCAACCACACAGTTTCCCGCTCGTATTCCTTATTCCGATCCGGTGGCCCTTAGCCGTTGTGTCGAGTGGCTTAACTATGCGAGACAACTTTATCCGCGTCGTCATGAATGGATTTGTGTCTGCATTGGTACGGATCGCTCAACAGGGGATGCACTGGGACCACTCGTTGGCTCTCAACTAAAAAAAATTTCTCTACCCTCCTTACATATCTTTGGGACGTTGGACGAGCCCGTTCATGCCGTCAACTTACAAGAAACACTGGTACAGATTGAACAACAATTTCACCATCCTTTTGTCATAGCTGTTGACGCGTGCCTCGGACAGCTTAGAAGTGTGGGTGGAATACAAGTAGGGCTCGGCCCCTTAAAGCCAGGCGCAGGCGTAAACAAAAACCTACCCGAAGTAGGGCAGGTTCATGTAACGGGTATTGTTAATGTAGCAGGCTTTATGGAATACTTCGTCTTACAAAATACCCGTCTTAGTATCGTCATGAAAATGGCGGATATCATCGCAAATGCTATCTCGTCAATGTCCTATGATACCCAAGCTTCCTATCAAAAAAAGGCCTCCCCTTTGCCAGAATAGGAGGCCCTTTTACTCTAGTGATTACAAGATTGCTAGGGATTCTTTGTTTACCTCAATAACTAGTAGACTCTGTGTCAGAACCTCACCATCAGCCTGGGCGATCAGAGACTCTTCATGTTGAAGTCGAATCTGGCTACCTTTATGAAAAGAAACTTCAGGAAAACGAACGTGATTGCCACGAAAAACCGATGGAAAAAGAAAAAGAAGACGCAGAGGAGACACGTTGTGAATAATACAGACGTTCAGTTCTCCGTCATCGTTCTGAGCTTCCGGACAGATCCTCATTCCCCCTCCATAGTTGGCGATATTACAAACTGTTACCATCCACACCCGATGGTATTCAAAGCATTCTTCATCTACTTCTATTCCAACCGTCACAGGGCGATAGGAGAACAAAGCCCGAATCATAGCAAAGACATAAACCCATTTCCCTATCATGGATTTCCATCTTGATTGGTTAGCAGATTGCGTCACTAGCCCATCAAATCCGATTCCAACAGAATTAATCAGTGAACCGCTCTCCCATTGAGCGCTGTCTATTCTCTGCACTTGATGGGAGAGCACCCTCTTCAGTGCTCCAATTGAATCAAAGGGGATCCGATTGGCTCTTGCAAAATCATTTCCGGAGCCAGCAGGTATTAAGCCCAATGGGATTTCACTTTCAATCATTTGGCTACCTACTTCACTGAGGGTTCCATCTCCCCCAATAACCACAATCGCCTTTACACCCAATGCATTTCTCCATTGGCTCGCTAATTGTCGCGCATGTCCAGGATAAGAGGTAAAAAAACCCTTGTACGGAATGTTATCTCCCTCTAAGTGGGGCTTGATTTTGTGAGTCCAAATCTTACTACCTTGTCCTTTGCCAGAGACGGGGTTAATAATAAATATATGCATGAAGCACCCCCATCCTTTAATCGTTATACGAATTTTTCTTTATCCTAGAAATGCCTGTCGAATCTCTTGCAACGCTACCGCCAAGTGTTCGATATCCTCCTGATCATTAAAAAATCCAGGACTCACGCGGATGGCTCCACCCTCTTGCAATGTACCCAACTTTCGATGTGCATGTGGCGCACAATGGAGACCTGCACGAACAGCAATATCATAATGCTGATCCAAGATAAGTGCCACCTCTTGACTGTCCACTTCTGTCATACGGAAAAGAAGGAGCGGAAGTTCCCATGAAAGAGGAGAATAGAGAGTAATCCCATTTATCGCTCGTAATTTCTCCGAAAGTAGATGAGTCAGCCTCATTTCATTTTGATGAATTTCCTTTATTCCTCGTTCCACGATAAATTGAATACCTGCACGCAATCCAGCAATACCCGGTGCATTTAAGGTGCCACTCTCAAAACCTTGAGGTCGCATGCCGGGTTGCTCCATCTCTTCCGAACGTACGCCTGTCCCACCTTGGATCATGGGTATGAGCGGACAGTCAGGATGAATATAGAGCCCCCCGGTACCCTGTGGTCCCAACAAGCCTTTGTGACCAGGAAACGCGAGCAGATCGATCGCCATCTCCTCTACATCTATTGGCAGATGTCCAACGGTTTGTGCACCATCTACCAGATGCCAAATCCCCTTCTGTCGAGCGACTCGACCAATGCTCTCAATCGGCATCCGCTCCCCTGTCACATTGGAAGCATGCGTACTGATGATCAGTCTGGTTCGAGGAAGAATAGCCTCTTTCAACTCTTGTTCCACCTGCTGAGGATCTCCTGATAAGTAAGTTACATCGATCTTTTCATGCTTTAACGTTTCCAGTGGACGCCCTGTCGCATGATGTTCCCAACCGGTACTAATAATATGGTCTCCCGAACGGACTAGCCCCTTTATTGCTAGATTCATAGCAAAGGTCGTGTTCGGAGTGAAAATCACGTTAGACGGATCTCGTATCTGAAGAAAGTCTGCTACCACTTGCCTCGTTTGTTCAATAGCCGTTGTCGCCTGTTGGGCCAAGCGATAGCCACCACGTCCAGGATTGACTCCATACTTTTGTAAACAAGTGGCCATCGCATCTCCTACTGTAGCAGGTTTGGGCCATGAGGTTGCAGCATTGTCTAAGTAGATCAACGACGCTTTCCTCCTTTCTAGCGACCGACTCTCTAAGCAAAAAGCCTAGTCAATCATTCGATCGCGTTGCAAAATCTCAATCAGACGATCCAATTCACGCGAGGAGAAAAACTCAATCTCAATTTTCCCTTTGCGTCGGCCATTCTTGATGTGTACAGGAGTACTAAAGATCTCCTGGAGTAAATCTTCATAATGCCTCACAGCCGGATCTGGCTTCTCAGCCTGCTTTCGCTTAGATGGCTTCTTCTGATCATGAAGTCGCTTAATCCATTCTTCTAACTGGCGCACACTCGCTTTTTCCTGTATCACTTTCTCTCCTAGTCGCCGCTGCAGTTCAGGATCCTGCACTCCCAATAATGCGCGCGCATGTCCCATTGACAATGTTCCACGTGAAACATTCTCTTGCATCGACTGTGGGAGTTGCAATAAACGTAAGAAGTTTGCTACATGAGGACGGCTCTTTCCTACCTTTTGAGCCAACTCTTCCTGCTTTAAAGAAAAATGACCCATTAATTGTTGGTAAGCTTGAGCGATCTCCATCGGATTTAGATCTTCTCGTTGTACATTTTCGATGAGCGCAATCTCCATCATCTGCTCTTCACTAAACTCTTTGATAACGACAGGTACCCGTACCATCTCCAACTGTTTAGCCGCCCGAAAGCGACGCTCACCAGCAACAATTTCATATCCTCGAATGCTTTTTCTTACCACCAAGGGTTGTACAATCCCATGTTCTTGAATCGAATTTGCTAACTCTTGTAAAGCCTCGGGGGCAAAGCTTTTCCGTGGCTGATAAGGATTGGGCCGCAAATCCTCAACGGCTACTTCTTGAATATCCTTATCCTCCACTTCCATTTCAGGTAATAGTGCTCCTAATCCCTTTCCCAAGCGTTTATTCCCCATTTTGTACCACTTCCTTCGCCAAGTCTAAGTAACACTGCGCTCCCTTCGAGCGATGATCATAAACAAGAATGGGCATCCCATGACTAGGCGCTTCACTTAAACGAACATTGCGGGGAATCATCGTCTCGTACACTTTTTGTTGAAAATACTTTTTCACTTCTTCCATCACTTGAACCGATAGATTGGTCCGACTATCAAACATGGTCAACAAAACACCTTCAATTTCCAGACTTTTATTGAGGTGTCTTTGTACCAAACGAATCGTATTAAGAAGCTGTCCCAAGCCTTCCAATGCGTAGAACTCACATTGAATGGGGATAAACACCGTATCGGATGCCGTCAGAGCATTGATCGTGATCACTCCAAGAGAAGGGGGACAATCGATCAAAATGTAATCATATTGATCGATAACAGGCTGCAGCGCCTGTTTTAATCTTTTTTCTCGCGAAATCACTTGTACAAGCTCAATCTCGGCCCCTGCCAATTGTATCGTAGCAGGAACGATGTCGAGCTGTTCCACCTTCGTTGGGGAAATTACATTCTCCATGGAAGCATCATTTACTAGAACATCATAGATACACTCTTTTACATCGGCTTTATTGATTCCCATCCCACTGGTGGTGTTCCCTTGTGGATCAATGTCAACGAGCAAAGTACGTTTGCCCAGAGAGGCTAAACTTGCTCCCAGATTAATCGAAGTGGTTGTTTTGTAGGGTAGGAAAACAGCGCCTTACGAACGGATATCGCAGGTTTCTGTAGACCCCCCTCCGAACCGAACGTACACCTTTCGATGTATTCGGCTCTCCAGTTGTTCCTGAGTTCTTTTACACGCACAGATGGATCTCTTCTAAGAAGACCGCCATGATCCGCCTCTACTCTCCCCGATAAAAGCAAACAGCTCAAACGTGTCAG
The DNA here is from genome assembly GCF_059818345.1 of Mechercharimyces mesophilus. Lineage (NCBI taxonomy): Bacteria > Bacillati > Bacillota > Bacilli > Caryophanales > Thermoactinomycetaceae > Mechercharimyces > Mechercharimyces mesophilus. The sequence continues at coordinate 393,542 of NZ_JCBAPH010000002.1, forward strand.
TTGCTCTCGGAGCCTGGTTGATGGAAACTCTCATCGGTTTTGATCAAGGGAAGGAGGGGAGGATAGTGGGATAAAAGGTGAATGATGATAGCAGAAAATATTTTTTTGTCCATCCTCCCAGCCAATTCGCTTTCTTTTCCCTCCTCCATTCTCTACCGATACTAAGACTCCATATTTTTGTAATACCTGCTTCATTGACCGATTTTCCTTGCGAGCAATCGTCTTGACTAAGCTACGATAATGAAAATAGTGAAATTGACGCATCCTTTTGTTCACATTGCTCGCAAGGCAATAGTAGCGATAAACCTCTTCCATTTCCTGATTGTAGAGCTGAATCATCATGGGAATCGATAGGTGAAGACGAGCAGCATGATGGATAGGCTGGCTTTCTCTTCGAAAGGGACGCAAAAGCTTATTTATTTGACTACTTGGCACAAGTAATTGTAGAGACTTTACAGAAGATCCCTGTTTCCCTTTTCGATTCGATCTACTAGAGAGCTCGTAGTCTAAGAAAGAAACCTTGCTCTTGCCCAGATGGTGGAGAGTAAGCGAATCCACATTGAGAGAGAAACCTAGAGATTGGGTGAGGGTAGACTCCATTTCATCCTTCCAGTAGATGGCATCCGATTTGCCCCCTGCTAATAGGAAGAGCCACTCTCCACCATAGCGTACATAGATAGATGACGGATCCTCTTCCCGGCCGTATCGATGGTCCCACTCGTACAAATAGATATCGCTTAATAATTGTTGCAACAAGCTAGAACGTTGCAGTACTCCTCCCATCATCATCCTGCGCAATAGCTCCATCCATCGCCCATCCGCTACTCGCTGCCAAATCCGTGATAAAAGCAGCTTCTGATCCAACAGTGGTAGGAGAGAATCAATCTTTCCCTTAATACACCACTGTGCACCATTGTACTCTTCTCTCAGAGATTGTAACGCTGTCAAACGGTCCTTTTTGAAACAAGAACGATGGAGCCTCTTAGAAAAGAGTGGTTGATAGATCGTATGTAATACGAGCCACACCATCTCTTCCACCACTTGATCCATTTGGAGGCTCTCAGAGGTAGAGTAGGGTGTCGGGTAATACCTTTCATTCTTCATGGTATCAATCAGGGCTAAAATTTCTTCACGAGTGAGGCTAGCTTCTCGTCCACCATTTAGCCGTTTGTCCGCATAAGTATAAAAGTCCGGATTAAAAAACAATCGATAAAGACGAGTAAAAACAAATTGCGGATCCATCTGCGCTTTTTCACTCAGTATCGATAAGACGACTTCGGCTTTTTGCATTTCGCATACCTCCGTTCCTTATCGCTTGAACAACCTGCCTCTCTTCGCCAAGTAGTAGGCTTTCCCTACCGCGGACTACTACAGAGGCTCCGTGACCATCGCAAAGATCGCTTACTAACCTTTGCCTTAGGCCATCTCCGTTTAGATATTTGAACACAATAGAGCAACGTAGGCCACCCGTTCGTTTCTTTCACGAATCACTTGATTCGCTAGGAAAGAATCGAGAGGATCGAACCCGTTGGAAAAAGATTCGCTCATTCTTTCCATGTACGTAACAACGAGCCTTCGTACATCCCGGTGGTTAGGGTCAAGAAACTAGGTTTCAAGCAGTCTAGCTTTAGCCATATTGCCCCTACTGATCTCGCACATCATCCACTATTGCTCGCTATTGGTGGTATGCGCTTTCCTAGCATGCTATGTTCCCCATCCAAGTTTCCTCTTTGGGTAAGCTAGGTGATCATAGGAATCTCTCGCTTCCCAGCCTGTACGGCATTGTTCAAAAACCCTTACGGACGCACTCCAACACCACCTTTTTGGTTTGCAATCGCCATGACTTTTCCCATTATGACTTTCCACCTTTGGTTTCTTGATTTGCTTTTTTCTGTTTCGGAATGCGGATAACCACTTCATAGTGATCTGCGTGTTCACGCTCATCCGTATCCACTTGCATACCTGTATTCTTCACCATTTTAACTGACTCGAATATGGTATTAATCGCAATGCGGACGTCCTTGGAGACAGCCTTTCGTTTCGCTTTTCGCTTCCCCTCTTTAGACAAAAGCTGTTCGATTCGCTTTTCCGTCTCCTTCACGTTCCACTCTTTATCGAGAACCTCGTGTAACACTTTCATTTGTACTTCTTCTGTTGGCAAAGCCAATAGTGCACGTGCATGCCTTTCCGAAATTTGTCGATTTAATAAGGAGTTTTGTACCTCCATTGGCAATTGCAGCAGGCGTACTTTATTTGCAATAGTGGATTGCCCTTTGCCTAGTTGCTTCGCTAATCCCTCTTGAGTCCAACCTTGCAACTTCATGAGACGTTGATACGCTTTGGCTTCCTCGATCACCGTTAGTCCTTCACGTTGTAAGTTCTCAATCAAAGAAATAGCCGCTGCTTGTCCATCGTTGAAGTTTCGGATGACCGCTGGGATCTTTTCCATCTGGAGCTTCTGTACTGCTCGCAGACGACGTTCTCCCGCGATGATCTCGTACCCCTGCTCATTCTTCCTAACGACAATCGGTTGGATTACACCATGTTTCTGAATTGTTTCGCAAAGTTCATCAATTCGATCTTCATCAAATATGGTTCGCGGTTGATAGGGACTGGGGACAATTTCATGGACGGATAACTCTTTTAGTTCGTCTTTATCCACTTTTTCCTCTTTCCCAAACCACCGCGTAAACGGCTCCTTCATCCAAAACGGCGCCCTTTGCTCCACTCCTATGAGCACGTACGCCTCTGCCCTCCTTATAATGAATTCTCTACTCTACCGCTATTGTATATGATCTCCCACGGAAGTTGAATGGGAAAAAGAAACTTTCTATTATAATGTTCCACGTGAAACATTCCATAGAAAACACTCATAGACTACGCCATACGTTCCGGACGATAGCAACCAGCAACGGAGCTTCAGGTTCCCTCGGTGTGTGGTTGGTGGACTTCGTCTAATCCACAGCTCTGTCTCCCTTAAGGAGAACCGCTCACCCATCTTCCAACCACTCTTAGAGGAGCTTTTATCCTTATCTTCAAAGATCGTTTTTCATCATGAAATCATTTTTAACAAGGAACGACTTTCATAGAGACCTCTGTAAATACTTAAACATTCTCTTATCGTGATGGCGAGAAGAGTGAAATCCTTCCATGAAATTCACATGCCAAAGTAAGTAGAAGAGTTCCTCACAATAAACAATCCTGAATGGTAATTTATGCAAAAATTCAGAAAAGGGATTCGCTAGGTAGCGGAGAATTATATATTGATACAATCCCCTTATCAAACAACTTTTCCATATAAAGATAATAAGACGGTAGATAACATCATTACCTATTATTATATAGAGGTAATAGATAGATTTTTATAGAAAACTCCTACTAATCCTTTTTGGTTGACCTTCATCTTCACCACTTGATAGAATCTAAATATGAGCATAGGAAAACTTGCCCACTATCAAGTATCCGCGTACAGAGTAGGATGAGTAAAAATATCTGAAAGCCCTAGATAAAGAGTTTGTGATAGAAAAATATCTGATTTGTAAAAAATTTGTATATGCAACTATATATCTATTCACAAAACACCATCAAACTCGTTTCAGTCCATGCTGAAACATCGGGGAATGAGGAGAAGTTGAATCTTCATCTGATTGGAAAAGTTCACTTATAGAAGTGCGGGTCTAAGCCCATGCAAAAAAGAGGAACCGATCGTCAGGACTGCTCGACAGCAAAATCCTACCTACGCTTGACATGCCATCAAAAACAACCCATTAAAAGGAGAGATAATGATGAGTACACCTGTATACATCGGAAATGACCAAGGTTACTATGGAACCAAAGTGGTCGCTCGCAATGGAGATAAGTTTTATAAGATGTTTATCCGCAACATGGTCGTCCCCAACCGTGTTGGCGAAATTACTTACAACAATGACCCTCACAACATTATGTACCGTGAAAATGAAGGCGATCGCGAATGGTTTGTCGGGAAGTTAGCGATTGAGCAATCAGGGGACGATGAACTCTTTGACTCCCATGAACGCCGTCTTTTCAGCCCAACATGGTTCCGTGAAAATGAATACCTCATTATGTTCCGTGTCAGCACGGCACTCATGTTGCAACAGGATGATGAAGAGCCTATTATCTCGGTAGCGCTCCCGACAGATAGCTACATTGACTATAAAGATGAGTTAAAGCGTCGTTTGATTGGGAAGCACTCCTTCGAAATGAAACAAGGGAACCTTCCTTATCGTAAGGTCGAATTTGAAATTAAACCAGAAAATCTGTATGTGATTAGCCAACCGATGGCAACTCTCTTCCAAATCGCGCTTGATCGCGAAGGACAATTGCTCAATGAAGACTTGTTTATTCGTAAAGTGAGCATCAATGACCTCGGATTTGGTACATCCGATGTAGAAACGTTACACGGTGAAACCATTATTAAACGTCAAAGCTTTACCTCTCGCTTTGCTATGCTCAACGTATACAACCTGCTTTCCAAGCGCTTGACAGAGTTCACCCGTGAGATGGATCCTGATGGACAAGGCAAAGAATACCCCATTTGGAGTTTAAATCGGGTCGTTCGCTCTGGGGAGATCAGTTACAAAGGAAATGTGTTTAACGTAGAAGGAATCGTAGACGATTGCATTAAGGAGATTGGCCAATCCCTCGTCAATGAAGTTTGGAACCGTCTCGATTACGGGGATGATATCACCTATATTATCTTAACGGGTGGCTCCTCTATTCCATTTAAGCCCTTTTACCATGAGCGGTTCGGCGACAAACTGATCTTTGCCGAAGATTATGGTATCGAAGCTCAATTTGCTAATGCCTTCGGTCTCTGTAAGTTTACGCAATCCAAATTTAAAGCGGCCATTCCATCGAAGAATCATCAAGAAGTAGCGGCTTCGATCCAACAAGAATTCCAAGCTCCTACTGCTAGAAACAATAGCAGTAAGACCACTAATAAGAAAAAAGAAGAGAAGTAAGAAACGAATACTGAAAAACGTGCGTTCATCTATGATAACCTCCCTTAAGTCCTTGTGGCTTAAGGGAGGAACTATTCACCAAGCATATTCTTCTCCATTCGATCTGTCATTTCGAGCGGATTCCTTACAAAACAATGAAAATCCTCTTTACTATCTATATGAAATCCCATTATGATTAAAGAAGGAAGAAACTTTCAAGTTATACTCTATGAAACATTTTATTAATTATCAAAAGAAATGGATCCTCATACGATCTCAAGAAGGAGGGGAAATAGCCATGGCCTATCAAACTGAAACGTTCGATCTTATCCTTATTAGCCCTGATAAAGAGACAGGCGAACAGTTAGCGAAAAAACAAGCTGCTGATGGAAAGTCCGTTCTCTTACTTCCCATTCATCCAGATGAGATTGCCTCCTTTATTCAAACCTGTAATAAAGGAACAAGCCACCAAGTGTTCTATCCAGATGAACAACAGAGCTCTCTCGAGAAGAAGCAGACGAAAATCATGACTCAACTTCCAAATGATGAAGGACAAGGTCAGCAAATCGTCTATACCATGCATGCTCTTCAAGAAAAAGTGAATCAACCGCTAACACTAGATGAACCCACTACTGCGTCTTCTCTTTCGCAAGAACGTGAAATTCACATGCGCTCACGCATGATCCATCGTCCTGTTCGAAAAAGAACCAAGCCGCAAGAAACCACGGAAGTCCTGGTTGATGATACACCATCCTTCCGCAAACGAGAGATGGAACTCCGCAAAAAACTTACACGCAGTATGCAAAGCCGTAGACCTCCTGCCAAACCTAAGCATAAGGATCCGCTTGCCCAATTTAGGGCCAATAAACAAGAGGAGACAGAGGCACCACAAAAGGAACAGGCACTTTATAACCCACCCGATAGAAAGTCCTCCGTACAGGAACGAACACGGCAGCGCCGAGATCATCCATCTGTCATCCACATGGACGAAAAACGATCTCATCGTAAGCAAACAGAGCAACTAGCCAAACAATCTACTAGCCCATCCACACCACCTTCCCATCCATCCTCATCCACAAAAAAGGAAGGAAACCAGAGTAAGGTGGTATGGGAAGAAAAAAAAGCGGATACCCAAGCGAAATCAATAACAAAAAAAGCGCGACGTACCAAAAACCACTTTCCAGAAGAGGAAGTGGCCGCAACCAAAACGAATGCACAAACGGAAAAGAGGTCTCCTCCCCCGCTAAAAAAGCCGGCAACTGACTCATTGAAGCGTGATTCCATAGAAGTAGAAGATCCCTATGGTTATAATGCGTATGAAGATTTTAGTGATCCGTTTGATCGGCAATCATCAATGAGTCAGGAAAAAAGAAAGGTTGCACTACGAGGTCTCCATAATTTGATTAACAATCTCGGCTAACAAAAAGCTGACTGTCAGTTGATAAACCTGATCAGTCAGCTTTTTTCCTGTCAAAATCATTTCTGCAGCAATCGCTTTATTGCCTTCGCTTCTTCCCTCTATCCGTTACCGCAACGGTTTTTTCGCCGGCGTTCCCGGGCGCCGAGGATATTGCGACGGAGTAGTGGCCACTTTGGGCACCATAATAAAGTGACGCTTCCCCTGGTCCTGTGGCAAAGAAAATACTTCTAATTTTAATCTTGATCCACCCAACTTCTTCACTGCTGGGTACGCCTCTTCCATCTCTTCTCCTACTTGCGCACCCTTCATCGCAATAAACTGACCGTTAGGGCGAACAAAGGGAAGGCAGTACTCTGCTAGTACGTTTAATTTTGCGACAGCACGGGCGGTCGCGATGTCAAACTGCTCACGCAGGTGTGCCTGTTGGCCTAGTTCTTCTGCTCGGCCATGCACACATTCCACTTGAGAGAAACCCAGTTCATCCACCACATCCGTTAAAAATTGCACGCGCTTGTTTAAGGAGTCCATCAAACAAAGGCGCAAATGAGGAAAGGCGATTTTAAGTGGGATTCCTGGAAATCCTGCACCGGTTCCCACATCGATCAGCGATGAGAGGGTAGAAAAGGGGACCACCTTCGCCATCAATAAGGAGTCGTAAAAATGTTTGAGATAAACTTCAGCTTCATCCGTGATAGCAGTCAGATTAAATTGTTTGTTCGTCTCAACCAGCAAGTGATAGTATAGATGAAATTGATGTAACTGTTCTTTGGTTAAAGTAATGCCGAGCTTGGATGCCGCCTCAGCCAACCATTGTTGGCTTTCTCCCATCTCGTTTCCCCTCCTATTCACTTTTGGTAAACGACTTGCCACCTTGTTCAATATGAACCAACAAGATGGAGATATCAGCTGGATTGACGCCTGAAATTCGGGCCGCTTGCCCTAATGATAATGGACGTACTTGATCTAGCTTTTCACGTGCTTCAGAAGAAATGCCATGGATATTCTGATAATCTACCCACTCCAGGATACTCTTTCGTTCCATCCGTTTCATTTTCTCTACTTGTTGCAGTGACTTTTTGATATACCCCTCATACTTAAGCTGGATCTCTACTTGTTCCGCTGCGCCCGCCTCCAAGAGTGCGGAGGGCGACGAAAGTTGCGCAATATGTTCGTAACGAATTTCTGGTCGACGAAGCAGACTGGCCAAATCAGTCGCTTGTGAGACTGGGCTGGAGCCTTGTTCCTCTAAAAGAGTGGCTAATTCCTGACTCGGCTTGATGATCGTCTTCCGTAAGCGTTCGATCTCCATTTCCACTATACTCCGCTTCTGCGTAAAGCGCTCAAACCGATCCTGTGGAATGATCCCAATCTCATGACCCAACTCTGTCAACCGCATATCGGCATTATCATGACGCAACAGCAAGCGATATTCGGCTCGTGAGGTGAGTAGGCGATAAGGCTCATTGGTTCCTTTTGTTACGAGATCATCGATCATCACACCAATGTAAGCTTGTGAACGATCAAGAATGACGGGGTCTTTTCCTTGAACTTTACGTACGGCATTAATTCCTGCCATTAAACCTTGTCCCGCCGCTTCCTCATAGCCCGAGGTCCCATTAATTTGCCCAGCTGTGAATAAGCGAGGGAGCCTTTTTGTCTCTAAGCTGGGCCATAATTGGGTCGGAACAATCGCATCGTATTCAATCGCATAGCCCGCACGCATCATTTGTGCCTTTTCCATGCCTTTCATCGTACGTAACATCATCAGTTGTACGTCTTCCGGTAGGCTGGTTGAGAGTCCTTGTACATAGATTTCGTCCGTATGACGCCCTTCCGGCTCCAAAAAAACCTGATGCCGATTCTTATCCGCAAAGCGAACAATTTTATCCTCGATTGAAGGGCAATAGCGCGGACCCGTTCCCTCGATTTCCCCTGAGTACATGGGGGCACGATGTAAGTTTGCTTGAATATGCTCATGGGTCGTTTCATTCGTGTAGGTTAACCAGCACGGCAATTGATCCGTAATGTATTCCGTCGTCTCGTAAGAAAAAGCACGAGGGACTTCATCCCCCGGTTGGATCTCCATTTCGCTCGTATCCACCGAATCTGCATGCACCCGTGGTGGAGTCCCCGTCTTAAAGCGCACAAGGTCAAATCCTAGTTCTTCTAGATGCTGCGATAGACCGATCGAAGGTTGCTGATTGTTGGGACCACTCTCATAAGACAAATCACCAATAATCACTTTCCCGCGCAGATACGTACCGGTGGTCAATATCACGGCCTCAGCTAGATAGCGGGTCCCGGTACGAGTGACCACTCCACGGCACACGCCGTCCTCTACGATAAGCTTCTCCACCATGTTTTGTTGCATGGTGAGTTGCGGTTCTTTCTCCAAAGCCTGTTTCATTTCCTGTTGATACAGCACTTTATCCGCTTGCGCTCGCAAGGCATATACAGCCGGTCCCTTGCCTGTATTCAACATTCGCATCTGGATATGGGTTTTATCGATTGTACGCGCCATTTGCCCTCCCAGTGCATCCACCTCTCGCACCACATGTCCTTTAGCCGGTCCTCCCACCGAAGGATTACACGGCATAAAAGCAATCATGTCGAGACTCAAGGTAAGAAGCAAGGTGGAGCAGCCCATACGTGCAGACGCCAGAGCTGCTTCACAACCGGCGTGCCCTGCTCCGATCACAATCACATCGTACTTTGTTTCCATCTCCATCATTTCCCCTCACTTCCCTAGACAAAATTGGGAAAAGATTTGGTCGATCAGATCTTCTGAAACGGCGTCACCAATGATCTCCCCAAGGGATTCCCATGCATTTTTTAGATCGATCTCAACCATATCGAGTGGAACTTCCAGATCGATCCCTTGAAGCGCTTCCACCACTTGCTTCTGCGTTTGCTCCAACAGATGAACATGACGCGTGTTACTCACATAGGTCAACTCAGGCGACTCTACTTTTCCTTGAAAAAAAAGGTCAGAAATTGCTTCTTCTAACTGATCAATGCCCTGCTCTTCTTTGATTGAAGTGGTAATTAACGGCGTATCACCAATTTCCCGCTTCACTTCCTCCAAATCTAACACAGCATCCAAATCTGTTTTATTCACAATCACAATGGCAGTCCGCTCTTCAATATGACGGAGTAACTTACGATCTTCCTCGTTTAGTGGCTCTGCTACGTTGAGCACAAGTAGCATTAGATCCGCTTCGGATAATGCTTGATGTGAACGCTCTACTCCTATACGTTCGACCACATCTTCCGTCTCCCGGATACCGGCCGTATCCACTAAACGCAAGGGGATTCCACGGACATTGACGAATTCCTCGATCACATCCCTTGTGGTACCTGGAATCTCCGTCACAATGGCTTTATCTTCTTGAATCAAAGCATTTAGAAGGGAAGATTTTCCTACATTCGGGCGGCCAACAATCACGGTGGCAATCCCCTCACGTAAAATCTTTCCTTGACGAGCACTACGCAGAAGGGCTTGCACTTCCCCTTGCACCCATTGCAGTCGTTCACGCAAGAGTGCGCTCGTCATTTCCTCTGCGTCGTATTCTGGATAATCTACATTGACAGCAAGATGGGCCAGTGTCTCCACGATCTCATGGCGTAGCCTCTGGATCTTTTGCGATAAACGTCCTTCTGCTTGCCGTAGAGCCACTTGAGCGGCCCGATCCGTCTTAGAGCGAATCAGATCGATAACCGCTTCTGCTTGTGATAAATCGATGCGCCCATTAAGAAAGGCTCGCTTTGTAAATTCACCCGGTTCTGCTAAGCGTACCCCCGCCGTCAAGAGAGCTTCTACCGTTTTTTGCACCGGGATGGTCCCTCCATGACAGCTTACTTCTACCACATCTTCACGGGTAAAGGTACGTGGTGTTCGCATCACCGTTACCAAAACTTCATCAATACGCTCCCCGTGCTCCGGGTGATGAATATATCCATAATGAACGGTATGCGTGTCTACCTCCGCGAGTCTATTTCTCCCGCGAAATACCCGGTCCGCTAGCGAAATCGCTTCCGGTCCGCTCACTCGTATCACAGCGATTCCTGCTTCTCCGACCGCGGTAGCAACCGCCACAATCGTATCTTGTTCCATACCGTCCTCACCTCCACTACCGATACAATCTACCTCTTCGACGCTTTATTTTATCATAAAGCGATACGTAAACAAAAAACTCCCCAAAGGAGAGTTTTTTTGTTTACCGCACAGTTTAAGAAGCGACTTCTTTTTTCTTTTTAAACTTGTCTCCTAAAATAGCATACTGAATCATCGTAAACAGGTTACTAATCACCCAGTAGACGGAGAGAGCCGATGGGAAGTTAAAGGCGAGCACGAAAATCATAATCGGCATTATCCACAAGAAAAGACGTGTTTGTGGATTATCCCCCATACCCATCACGATCGATTGCAAGAAAGTCGTAACCGCTGCGAGCAAAGGAAAAATGTAAAATGGGTCGGCCTTTCCTAGCTCTAACCACAAGAAATCAGATTCTGCGATATGGGTGTTACGAATGATCGCTTGATAAAAAGCAATCAAGATCGGCATTTGCACCAGAATGGGAAAGCACCCTGCCATCGGGTTTACATTATGCTTCTGGAACAATTTCATCGTCTCTTGTTGCATCTTTTGTTGATCGTTCTTGTACTTCTCCCGTAGCTTCTTCATCTCTGGCTGCAACTTTTGCATCGCCTTCGAGCTTTTCATCTGCTTCAGGGTGAGTGGCAAGAGAAAGAAACGGATGATAATCGTTAATACAATAATCGCAAAACCATAATTGCCTAATACACCATTAAACCAGTCCAAAGCATCCGAGAGAGGAGAAACGAAGAACTTGTCCCAAAAGCTATTCTCAGGATCTATTTGATCCATCTGTGTCGGGCTACATCCTGTAGCCACCATCATGCCTACTACCAAGAGGAGGAGTAGACTTAAGCGTCGACGATTCACAAGAAGACGCCTCCTTTTATCCCAAACATAAAAATATCTATTTCTATTCTATTAAGGTACAGGGTCGTGTCCACCAGGATGAAACGGATGGCATTTCACCACGCGTTTTATTGTCAACCATCCCCCTCGTATCAGTCCATAACGGGTGATGGCATCCAAACCATACTGAGAACATGTAGGGTAAAAGCGACAGGTAGGAGGGAATAAGGGTGAGATCCAGCGACGATAAAAGCGAATGAGCAAGATGGCAAGCCATTTCATCATGACTTCTGCCCCCCTCGCTGCAACAAGCCTGCTTTCCGAAAAACATGGCGTAAGCTAGATTGGATCTGATGATAATCCATCGTTGCCGCAGGGTTTCTCGCGATAATAATGATGTCTGTCTCATCAGGAAGAACAGAAACCCATTCACGGACGATCTCTTTGACGCGACGTTTGATACGGTTGCGTGTCACGGCATTTCCCACTTTTCTACTTACCGAGATCCCCACGCGAATCTGCCCTTCTTCTCTTCGCTTTGACTGGTACACAACAAATTGTCGATTGGCGACAGATGACCCTTTGCGAAAAACGCGCCGGAAATCATTCCGTCTCTTTAGTCGATATTCGGTTTGCACACCAATCCCTCCTTCTCGCCTCCCTTACCCTCTCCAGTATGGGACCAAAGCATCTTTTTTTAAACCCTACTTCTGATCTTTAAATAGGAAAAAAAGGCCACCTGAAACAGTGTGGCCTTCGCTTATGCGGACAATACTTTTCTTCCTTTACGACGACGGTTACTGAGTACTTTGCGACCATTTTTGGTGCTCATCCGTTGACGGAAACCGTGTACATTTTTCCGCTTACGATTACTCGGTTGAAATGTGCGTTTCATTTTGTGGTACCTAGCTTTCCTTTCCCTCTTCTTGCGGATAAGGAAATCGCCAGGATTCCTCCTTTCTATTCCGACAAACTATGCGCCGTTATAACTTTAGACTACAGATCATTATATCGAGTGGAAAAAGAGGTTGTCAAGAAACGTCTGTTTCCAACTTATCCACATGTGGAAAACCTGCACTTCAATCTCCTTCCACACATCTTTCCACCGGTTATCCACATATCCTGCGCTTGTGGATTCTTTCATTCACACCCTTGTGGATTGTGGATAAGTCGATGCGTTCCCATTGTCATTCCCCTAATAATCTGGTATTCTATTGATGTTTTCTTTATGTGAATCGATCCGGTTAAAGTTAGACTTATCCACACGCTGTGGATAAGTCTAACCTCGCTTATACACAGTTGTGGATGGGTTTTCCGTCATCAATTTGTGGATACTGTGGATAACTTCTTCTTAGATCTTACATTCACTGTTTTTCTCCTTATAAGCTGTGGATGAGTGTGAGGATAAATGCATCGAGAAGAAAGAAGGGGGGTAAGAAATGGACATGCACTACCAAGAATTGTGGTCCAAAGTACTCAAACAGATTCAAAAAAAATTAAGCAAACCCAGTTATGAAACCTGGGTAAAAGCAACAGAAGCAGTCGATTACCGTGAGCAAACGCTCACCATAGCCGCCCCCAACGATTTTGTACGCAATTGGTTAAGTACCAATTACGCGGATCTCTTCCGCGAAACCTTACAAGAGGTAACAGGATCCATGATCGGAGTCCATTTTATTACGATGACTCAGGCGGAAGAAGAGGAAGAGAACAGCGAAAACGCTACGGAAAAAAAAGAAACCAAACCCCCAGAGGAACCGAAAACAACAGATCAAGTAGTCAGTATGCTTAATGAACGCTACACTTTTGATACCTTTGTTATTGGATCTGGAAATCGCTTTGCCCATGCGGCATCCTTAGCAGTCGCTGAATCGCCTGCAAAAGCTTACAACCCTTTCTTTATCTATGGGGGTGTGGGGCTGGGAAAAACCCACTTAATGCATGCCATCGGGCATTATGTAGAACAACATACGCCTCGCTCCCGTGTGGTTTACCTTTCATCCGAAAAGTTTACGAATGAATTTATTAACTCGATTCGTGACAATAAAACCGTTGATTTTCGCAACAAATATCGCAATGTGGATATCTTACTTATTGATGATATTCAATTCTTGGCGGGGAAAGAACAAACACAAGAAGAATTTTTCCACACCTTTAATGCTCTTCATGAAGAAAGAAAGCAAATCGTCATCTCTAGTGATCGTCCTCCCAAAGAGATTCCCACCTTGGAGGATCGACTGCGCTCGCGGTTTGAATGGGGGCTAATTACGGATATACAGCCACCTGATCTGGAAACCCGCATCGCGATTCTGCGAAAGAAAGCCATCGCTGACAATTTGGATACACCAAGTGATGTCATGGCTTATATCGCCACCCGCATCGACACCAATATCCGTGAGTTAGAAGGAGCTTTAATCCGTGTCGTGGCCTATTCTGCACTCATGAATCAACCGATTTCTACTGATTTGGCACGGGAAGCCCTCAAAGATATTGTCTCCGATGCCGGACCGAAAGAAATTGGCATCCTCGACATCCAACGTGTGGTGTGTCATACCTTTAAGTTACGGATTGAAGACTTAAAGTCGAAGAAGCGAACCAAAAGCGTTGCTTATCCAAGACAGATCGCCATGTACCTGTCACGCGAGATGACCGCTCATTCACTTCCCAAAATCGGACATGAATTTGGGGGACGAGATCATACCACGGTTATCCACGCTCATGAAAAAATCACCAAACGACAAAAAGAAGATCGCGATCTACAACAAATTATTCAAGACATCAAAAAACAACTTACAGAGTAATCCCCAACCGGTGTGGATGCTGTGGATAAAGTGAACCTACTTATACACAACCTTGTCCACACCGGTTTCCTCTTTTATTCTAAGGATTCGACAGGTTTATACACATATCCACAACCCCTATTACTAAGACGACGAAAAAGATAAAATAATAATATATGCAAGTACCCCTGCGAATATGTTCATTTGCAAAAGACTTTTTCTTTCCAAGCGTAAGTGGTAGAATTAGCATTCGCCTACAAGGAGGATCACTATGAAATTTCGTATTGCAAGGTCAACCTTCATGGAGGCCGTTTCGCAAGTTTCCAAAGCGGTTTCACAAAAAACGACGATTCCGATCTTAACTGGTATAAAAGTAACCGCAGATGAAAGCGGTCTAACGTTAACAGGAAGCAACTCGGATCTTACCATTCAAGTATTTATTAAAAAACGAAAAGATGATAAAGACCAAGTTTTTGTGGATAAAATAGGTACTGTTGTCCTGCCTGGAAAGATTTTTGGAGACATTGTGCGTAAGTTACCAGGTAATGAGGTGGAAGTGGAGGTAGGAGATCGCTTCCTCACTTCGATTCGTTCGGAGCATTCCCAGTTTCAACTAAAAGGGTTGGATGCAGATGAGTATCCACAGTTACCTGAGTTGCATGATGATCAAATGTTCAGCTTTCCAGCAGATCTACTGAAGACGATGATTCGCCAAACAGGATTTGCTGCTGCAACGATGGAGGCAAGAGGTATTTTAACCGGGGTTTTGTGGGAGCTGGCTGAGGGTCAACTCACCTTTATCGGTACGGATAGTCATCGATTGTCTAAACGAAAGGCAGAAGTGGAATCCCCTTCAGAACTCACTCTCTCTAATGTTGTCGTACCAGGAAAAAGCATGACCGAATTGGCAAAAATCTTAGCGGATCAAGATGGTATGGTTGATGTTATCGTCTCTGAGAACCAAATTTTGGTAAAAGCAGGGTCCATCTTATTTTTTTCGCGTCTGTTAGAAGGGAACTATCCTGATACCAATCGGGTGATCCCCAGTGGAGGAAAAACAGAAGTAACTGCTCCCACAAAAGAATTACTCCATTCAGTAGAGCGGGCAGCATTAATCAGTCGGGATGGACGCGATAATGTGATAAAATGGACTGTAAAAGAGAGCGGAGCCATTCAGGTCCAATCCGACGATAAGGAGATTGGGAGCGTAACAGAAGAAGTCAGCGCGACGGTCAATGGGGAAGAAATGACGATCGCCTTCAATGCTCACTACATGATGGAATCTTTGCGCGCCATTGAGAGTGACTCTATCCGCATATTATGTACAGGGATGATGACTCCTTTCTTAATTCAGCCAGCGGATCGTGATGATGCGCTTCATTTGATCGTTCCCATTCGGACTCGCTAGCATATTCTAAAGTGAAGGATACACTTGAAAACCGTCAGGAGGGAAACCGTGCAAACAGTCTCTATCGACACTCCCTATATTCCGCTAGGACAGTTGTTAAAGAAGGTGGATGTGATTAGCTCTGGCGGTGAAGCCAAGTTGTTCTTGGCGGACAGCATCGTCTTGGTTAATGGAGTACGTGAACAAAGGCGAGGGCGCAAAATCCTACCCGAAGATACAGTCGAAGTAGAAGAGATGGGCATGTTCAAAGTGGTCCAAACCGACTGAGACTGATAAGGGGGAGGATCGTTTGCGTGTTAGAAAACTAAAGCTTGTGGGTTATCGCAACATCCTCCATCTAGAATTGGAGGAGTTTTCGGATCTCCATCTATTTATTGGCGATAATGCGCAGGGAAAGACGAATATCTTGGAATCTCTTTATCTGTTAGCAATAGGAAAGTCTCACCGCACCCGCTCTCATAAAGAGCTGATTCATTGGGAACGGGATTTTGCCAAGATTGAGGCTCAAGTTGAAACCCACGGCTCTCTTCATCAGCTCCAGGTTCTCTTAACCAGCAAAGGAAAAAAAGTAAGCCGCAATGGGATCGAACAACGACGCATGAGCGACTACATTGGCTCCTTGACGGCGGTTATGTTTGCACCTGAAGACCTCGCCATTGTGAAGGGAAGTCCACAGATAAGACGACGCTTTCTCGATATGGAGATTGGGCAGATCAGTCCGAGCTATATCTATGATTTAAATCGCTACAACAAAGTGATTGTGCAACGAAACAGCCTCTTAAAAGACCTTTCTCATGGTCGGAAGAAAGACCGTACTCTATTGGACGTTTTGGATCACCAAATGGCAGAGCTTGCGGTTCGATTGTGGAAAAAGAGGCTGTTGTTTGTGGATAAGTTATCGCATTGGGCACAAGAGATTCATCACGTCATCACGCAGGGGAAGGAAGAATTAAGCATTGAAACACTCCCTTCACTCGAAGTTCAAGCAATGGAAGACGCTTCGTGGTATGATGAAGTGATGAAAGCATTGGAAGAAGGACGTGAACGGGAGATACAGAAGGGGACTACTTCCTTTGGACCTCATCGTGATGACATTCGTTTGTTCGCCAATGGGACCAATTTGCATTTGTATGGATCGCAGGGACAACAGCGAACAGCGGCACTTTCACTCAAATTGGCGGAGCTTGAATTGATTCATGAACAAACCGGTTCCTACCCGATCTTGTTATTGGATGATGTGTTATCCGAGTTGGATGATTTTCGAAAAACCCATCTGTTGGAGGCTATCCGTGGAAAGGTGCAAACCTTTGTCACCAGCACTTCCACAGAAGGAATCGATACAGAAACCTTGCATCATGCAAACATTTATCGAGTGAAGCAAGGAGAAGTCACTTCTTCTTCTATAAGCGAGCAAGAACAACGCGAAAGTTGGTGAGCACAACCGTGTCGGAACAGAACAATCATCTATACGATGAGTCGCAAATTCAGGTACTAGAGGGGCTAGAGGCCGTTCGTAAACGACCAGGGATGTACATTGGTTCAACGAGCAGTCGTGGGCTTCATCACTTGGTATGGGAAGTCGTCGACAACAGTATTGACGAAGCATTAGCTGGGCGTTGTGACTCGATTACAGTCAACGTACATGAAGATAATTCGGTCACTGTGGTCGATAATGGGAGCGGAATTCCGGTAGGAATTCACTCCAAACTTGGACGACCTGCCGTCGAGGTGGTCATGACCGTTTTGCATGCTGGTGGGAAGTTTGGTGGTGAGGGATACACGTTTTCCGGAGGTCTCCACGGTGTGGGTGTCTCTGTTGTAAATGCCCTCTCGGAATGGTTAGAAGTGAAAGTAAGACGGGATGGAAAGATTCACTTCCAACGATATGAACGAGGTGTTCCCCAAGCTGATCTTAAAGTGATTGGTGAGACAGATGAGACTGGGACTGAAATACACTTTAAGCCTGATCCAGACGTGTTTACAGAAACGACGGAATACGACTATAACACCTTACAAACAAGACTCCGGGAGCTTTCGTTCTTAAACAGTGGACTGGCTATCACCATCACTGACGAGCGGGGTGATAAGTCGGATCACTATAAATTCGATGGGGGTATTCGCTCTTATGTGGAGCACCTCAACCGCAACCGCGAGGTCATGCATAAAGAACCTGTCTACATCCAGGGTACCAAAGATGGACTGAATGTAGAGATTGCCATGCAATACAACGATAGCTTTTCAAGTCATATTTACTCTTATGCTAACAATATCCATACCCATGAGGGTGGAACACACGAAGCAGGATTTAAATCCGCATTGACACGCGTCATTAACGATTATGCGCGTCGCAATAACCTTCTCAAGGGACAAGACAGCAATTTGACCGGTGATGATGTGCGTGAGGGCTTAACGTCAATTATCAGTGTAAAAATCGCTGATCCCCAGTTTGAAGGGCAGACCAAAACCAAATTGGGCAACAGTGAAGCGCGTACCGTCACGGAATCGCTCTTTAGCGAACACTTTCACATTTTTCTTGAGGAACATCCCCAAGAAGCCAAGAAAGTGATCCAAAAGGCACTGACAGCAGCCCGAGCACGTGAAGCAGCCCGACGTGCACGCGAATTAACCCGTAGAAAAAATGCATTGGAAGTAAGCTCACTCCCAGGAAAGCTAGCAGACTGTACTTCGCGCAATGCAAGTTCCAGTGAATTGTACCTGGTAGAGGGGGATTCCGCTGGTGGTACGGCTAAGCAAGGCCGGGATCGCATGTTCCAGGCGATTTTGCCACTGCGTGGGAAAATTATCAACGTGGAAAAATCCCGCTTAGATAAAGCCCTTTCCAACGAGGAAGTGCGGACGATTATTACTGCATTGGGAACGGGTGTGGGCGAGGATTTTCAAATCGATAAGGCCCGTTATCACAAGATCATCATTATGACGGATGCCGATGTGGACGGTGCTCATATTCGCACGCTCTTGCTCACCTTCTTTTTCCGTTACATGCGCTCTTTGATTGAAGAAGGGTATGTCTATATTGCTCAGCCACCCCTCTACAAGATCGTACAAGGGAAAACAATCCGTTATGCCTATAACGATCGGCAAAAAGCGAAAGTGATTAGTGAAATGAATGGCAAAAAAGTAGACATTCAGCGGTATAAAGGTCTAGGGGAAATGAATGCAACCCAGTTATGGGAAACCACCATGGACCCAGAAAGTCGGACCTTGCTCCAAGTCTCTCTTCAAGATGCAATCGATGCTGATCAAGTTTTTGAAACGTTGATGGGAGACAAGGTAGCACCACGCAGGGAGTTTATTCAGGAGTATGCGAAGCAAGTTCAGAATCTGGATGTGTAAAGCGGGGGGTAAGCATGTCGGAAGGGACCGATCGGATTCAGGAAGTAAATATTAGTCAAGAGATGCGAACCGCATTTCTTGACTATGCGATGAGTGTTATTGTCAGCCGGGCACTGCCTGATGTGCGTGATGGATTAAAGCCGGTTCACCGACGGATTTTGTACACCATGCACGGGCTTGGAATGACAGCAGATAAACCATATAAGAAGTCAGCGCGTGTGGTCGGTAATGTGACAGCACAATATCATCCACATAGTGATGTTGCTGTTTACGAAGCGATGGTGAGGATGGCACAGGATTTCTCCTATCGCAATATGTTGGTGGACGGTCACGGGAACTTTGGCTCGGTGGACGGGGATTCCCCGGCAGCGATGCGTTATACTGAAGCACGTATGTCTGCGATAACAGCTGAGTTGCTAAGAGATATTCACAAAGAGACCATTGACTTTGTTCCTAACTATGATGGACAACAACTAGAACCTGTTGTCATGCCAGCACGTTTTCCCAATCTGCTCGTCAATGGTGCAGCTGGGATTGCCGTCGGAATGGCAACCAATATTCCTCCACATAACCTGGGTGAAGTGATTGACGGGTTGCTTAAGATGTTGGAGGATCCAGAGGTCTCCATTGATGATCTAATGCAAATTATCAAAGGGCCTGACTTTCCAACGGGGGCAAGCATTTTAGGACGAGAAGGAATCAAGAAAGCGTATCGTACCGGCCGTGGCTCCATCCCGATGCGGGCGAAAACCCGCATTGAAGAAGCAGGCAGTGGGAAGATGCGGATTATCGTTGATGAACTTCCTTATCAGGTCAATAAAGCACGCCTGGTAGAGAAGATTGCTGACTTGGTTCGTGATAAGAAGATTGACGGTATCACGGATTTACGAGATGAATCTGACCGTAATGGAATGCGTGTCGTCATTGAATTGCGACGGGATGTTAATCCCAAAGTTACCCTCAATAATCTCTATAAGCAGACGGCTCTTCAAACGAGCTTTGGCGTAAATATGCTGGCACTGGTGGATGGACAACCCAAAGTACTTAACCTAAAAGAAGTACTCTACCATTACATCAACCATCAGATCGAAGTGGTTCGTCGCCGCACACAATTTGACTTGAACAAAGCGGAAGAGCGCGCTCATATCTTGGAAGGTCTTCGCATTGCCTTGGATCATATCGATGAAGTGATTGCACTTATTCGTGGTTCCAAAACGACGCAAGAGGCTCAGTCTGGCTTGATGGAGAAGTTTGAACTCTCCGAGAAACAAGCTCAAGCCATTCTCGACATGCGCTTGCAACGCTTGACCGGTCTTGAGCGGGAAAAAATCGAGAATGAGTACGAGGAATTACAGAAGCTGATTGCAGAACTTCGCGCCATTTTGGCTGATGAAGGAAGAATCCGTGGCGTTGTGCGTGATGAATTAACGGTAGTACGTCAGCAATATGCAGATGAACGGCGGACGCGTATCAAATTAGGGGAAGATGGCATTCAAGATGAAGACTTGATCCCAGAAGATGAAGTGGTTATCTTGATGACCCATCGTGGTTACATCAAACGGATGCCCCTTTCCACTTATCGTGCGCAGAAGCGAGGTGGCCGTGGTGTAGCGGGCATGGGAACGCGTGAAGATGACTTTGTCCAGCATCTGTTTGTCACCAACTCCCATCACTACCTCTTGTTCTTCACCAATACCGGTCGTGTCTATCGACTAAAGGCATACGATGTACCGGAGCTTGGGCGGAGTGCGCGAGGAACGCCTGTGATCAACATCATTCAAATTGAGCCTGGTGAGTATATTCAAGCGATTATCCCCGTAAAAGAATTTACGCCTGATTGTTACCTCTTCTTTGCCACCAAACACGGTATTGTGAAGCGGACAGGCCTGGAAGATTACGAAAACATTCGCCGCAACGGGCTTTTTGCGATTAAATTGCGTGACGGGGATGAGCTTGTCGGTGTCTATAAAACCAACGGCAATGAGGAAATTATCCTGGGTACCAGCTACGGCATGTCGATTCGTTTTTCGGAAGAGGATGTACGCAAGATGGGCCGGACAGCCACGGGTGTCAAAGGGATGACCTTGGCTGAGGGAGATCAAGTGATCGGAATGGATATTGCAGATCCCGAAAAAGCGGTCATGATCGTCACCACCAAGGGATACGGGAAGCGTACGCCATTGACCGAATACCGCGTTCAATCCCGTGGAGGCAAAGGCATCAAAACCTTAAGCGTGACAGAGAAAAATGGACCCATCGTGGGTCTGAAGGTGGTCACACCGGAAGAGGACTTGATGATTGTCTCTACTGAAGGTGTTGTCATCCGTATGAACATTTCCGGGATCTCTAGTTACGGTCGCTACGCCCAAGGCGTCAAGCTGATCTCTCTCAAAGGCGAAGGAGAAGTGGCCACCGTGGCACGCGTTCAATTTTCTGAGGAAGAAGAGATAGAAGGGGAAACCGTGATTGCTGCGGAGAACGTGGAAGAAGATGAGGAATAGAAATTAACCAAACACGATTTTCTCCTCCATCATTTTTTTCCAAAGTAATTGAGGAATCTTATGCTCTGTCAAGTGGAGAAACTCATGGGCTAAAAGACGATCCACTTGTGAAAATGTGTGGATCATCTCCACCCAACGTGGCGCTTCATAGCGACAGAGCATACTGAGGCCATAGAGCAATATAAAGTGAATCAATTCCTCCGGGAGTGAGGGTAGAAGGCGGCTATTACCTGCATAGAGGTAGTAGCCGCCTTGTCTATCTTCACGAAACCAAGGATGATGAAATCCAAACGGCCATTGATCCACATGTCGGATGGAGGGGTGCTTCCAGACGAAATGCAGTCGTTCTTCTTGGGGAGTAACCACATTTTCAAGAGAGATCTGAATGGGGTGGTTCTTTAGACTCAGTCGATTTAACTTGTGGATAAAGGCCTTTTTCGTTAAATGAAGGGTATCCAAGATACCTTCCTCTACAGAGAAGTAGACACCACTCTCCGTCTGTATTTCCTCAGCAGAGGATTTTGTGTGTAGAATGAGTGGGAACAATGTTTTATCCCCAAAGACCTGTTGATAACTCGTCTGCATTTCTGGAATGAGACCGAAGCAATCTTGTATGGAGATGCTCTCTCCCGCCATTGATGGACAACCATTGGCTTGAAGTAGTAAGGAAAAGAGGCCATCTTTCTGTCCACGAACGTCATCGTGATGAAAGCGATAATTTTTCTTTTTTCGCTTTCGTGCGGTTAGTCCATGCTGAAGCATCACGGTGTTTTGTGGATAAAAAGGATCATGAAGAAGGATAAATGCTTTACATAAATAACTCATTCCATAGTAACTGAGTAGTGGTTTGACCATCACATCGGCTACAGCACTGGCATGATAGGTTTCGCGTGCTTGCTTGATATAAAAAATAAACGCCTCGGCAGTCTGATAAGCTAGTTTCTTTGCTTCTCCTTCTCCATAGGGGGCATACTTGGATTGTAATAACCGAATCACGTGCGGTTCACACTCGAGGAGTAGGTATTGTTCCCATATTGTTTTCAGAGAGGGTTCGCCGGGTATTTTGCGAATGGGTTTCTGTGATCGATTGGTGGACATACCGTAGGCAACCTCCTTGTAACAGATCCCAAAAAGATTGGGAGATTATTATTCCAAGACTGTTTTTCATAAAACATTTTCTGCATGGTTTGTTACAATGAAAGTACAACCTTTATTTTGTACAAACCGACAATGCGTTATGATGAACAAACCTTTGCTTAAAGTAAAACTAAAACCAGAGAAGGGGTAAACCAATTATGCGGGAGGATAAGTTTTCAAAACAAGGTCTGACGTTTGATGATGTGCTCTTAGTACCGGCAAAATCCGAAGTGTTACCAAAAGATGTCGATGTATCGACCCGTCTTTCAGACAAGGTGCTTCTGAAGACACCATTGCTTAGTGCCGGGATGGATACGGTGACGGAAGCACCTATGGCGATCTCGATTGCGCGCCAGGGTGGGATCGGCATCATTCATAAGAACATGAGCATTGGTGCACAAGCAGAGGAAGTGGATCGTGTAAAGCGTTCGGAAAGTGGCGTGATTACCAATCCATTCTTCCTTCATCCCGAGCAAGAAGTGGTGGAAGCAGAAGCATTAATGGCTAAATATCGAATTTCGGGCGTACCGATTGTGGATGGATCACAAAAGTTGGTTGGGATTATTACAAACCGTGATTTGCGTTTTATTCGTGACTTCCAAACCCCCATTGCGGGTGTGATGACAAGAGAAAACTTAGTAACCGCATCAGTTGGAACGACGCTAGAAGAAGCAAAGGAGATCTTGCAAGAAAAGAAGATTGAAAAGCTGCCATTGGTGGATGAGAGTGGGATGTTAAAAGGGCTTATTACAATTAAAGATATTGAGAAGGCGACCCTATTCCCGCAATCTGCCAAAGATGAGCGTGGCCGACTACTAGTAGGGGCTGCCGTCGGTGTGAGCAAAGATACTTTTGAGCGAGTAGCTGCCTTAGTAGAAGCAGAGGTAGATATGATCGTCGTCGATACGGCTCATGGGCACTCTCAAGGAGTTCTGGATACCGTTTCGCATTTGCGTAGTCAATATCCTGATCTGACGATTGTAGCAGGAAACGTCGCCACTGGAGCAGGAACAAAGGATTTGATCGAAGCGGGAGCAAGTGTGGTTAAAGTGGGAATTGGTCCTGGCTCCATCTGTACGACACGTGTTGTAGCGGGGATTGGCGTTCCTCAGGTAACAGCGATTCATGATTGTGCTCAAGTAGCAAAGAAATATGGCATTCCCATTATTGCTGATGGAGGCATTCGTTTCTCTGGAGATGTGGTGAAAGCATTGGCTGCGGGTGCGGATGCGGTCATGCTAGGCAGTTTGTTTGCTGGGACAGAGGAGTCACCTGGTGAATCGGAGATTTATCAAGGCAGACGCTTTAAAGTGTATCGTGGGATGGGTTCCATGGGAGCGATGCAGGCCGGCAGTAAAGATCGCTACTTTCAAGAGAATCAGCAAAAATTAGTTCCAGAGGGCATTGAAGGACGTGTCGCTTATAAAGGTCCGCTGGCGGATACGGTGCATCAATTGGTGGGAGGCATTCGTGCGGGGATGGGTTACTGCGGGACACCTGACTTGTTAACCTTGAAAAACGATGCGCAGTTTGTTCAGATTACCAATGCATCTCTAAAGGAAAGTCATCCTCATGACATTCAAATTACGAAAGAAGCTCCCAATTACCATATGTAATCGTAGAAAATTGCATGGCAGATGTGCTATCTCCTATCTCTTTTAAGAGAAAAACCTTTGAGAATAACCGGTCAAGATTTATAAGACTCTACCCATAGATATAGATGAGCATGTGGCTTAAGCCACATGCTTTTTTTTAGAGTTAATCAATAGGACATTCGAAAGAGATAGAAAGCCAATTTTATAAATTAAAAGAACCATAAGATATTTAGTGCGTATCATACATTAGAGCATTGAAAAAAATCATTCGCTCGGTGAAAGGAAAGGGGTAACGAAATGAGAGTTTCACAAGATATACTAGTGCAAGGTCCCATTCCAACTAATATCGCTGAGAACATATCGAATACAAAAGCGCTGATCAGAAATATATTAACAGTCAATTCTACCTTAGAGGGATTGGGTGCTTCGCAGAACGTGATTCTGCCTATTGAGATACTCGGCCTTACAGCCGAAGCTTACCGCTTTGTACGAGATCCCTTGGTAACCTCTGCTGTGATTGATGCACGCCTTATCCAATTAGGAAGGAATCCATTTATGGTATCTGGAAATTTACCGCTATGGGCACTACCACAAATTATAGCTTCCTTTCAGCGCATTAGGCAACTTCTCCAAAGTTCCAGGTTACCTCGATGGCCGAAGCCACGTTTTGTCTTGGCAGAAGAGGAACTTCGTCAAATCTTAATAAGCGCTAGCCAGTCAATAACAAGATAACTCCGGCGAACAAGGGATGAAAATCCATTCTTGTTGCCAACCTCATGCCGTATCGTTTACAATAAGCATAAATTGAGGATGACCACCTTGGATCAAGGTTTCAAGGATAGAGTGGGAGGCACACACATGGGAGATTTGCAACAACAGACAGGTACAGAACGTGTCAAGCGTGGCATGGCAGAAATGCAAAAAGGCGGCGTCATTATGGACGTCGTCAATGCTGAACAAGCGAAGGTTGCAGAAGAAGCAGGCGCAGTGGCTGTTATGGCACTGGAGCGGGTACCATCCGATATTCGTGCCGCCGGTGGCGTTGCACGGATGGCAGATCCACGAATCGTAGAAGAAGTGATGAGTGCGGTAAGCATTCCAGTCATGGCGAAAGCACGTATTGGGCATATCGTGGAAGCGCGCGTTTTAGAAGCGCTTGGCGTAGATTACATTGATGAGAGTGAAGTACTTACTCCTGCTGATGAAGTGTATCACATCGATAAGAAATCTTATACGGTTCCTTTTGTATGTGGTGCGCGCAATTTAGGAGAGGCTCTTCGTCGCATTGGTGAAGGGGCTTCCATGCTACGGACAAAAGGGGAACCAGGCACCGGCAATATCGTAGAGGCGGTTCGTCATATGCGTGAGATGATGAGCCAGATTCGTAAAGTCGGCTCGATGTCACAAGATGAATTGATGACAGAGGCGAAGGAGTTGGGTGCTCCTTTTGAACTGATGCAGTATGTACACGAACATGGGAAGCTTCCTGTTGTGAACTTTGCCGCAGGTGGAGTAGCCACACCAGCCGACGCGGCGTTGATGATGCAGTTGGGTTCCGATGGTGTATTCGTTGGTTCGGGAATCTTTAAATCGGACAATCCGCAGAAATTTGCGCGTGCGATTGTGGAAGCGACGACTCACTACGAAGACTATGCACTCATTGCCAAGGTATCGAAAGAACTAGGAACGGCAATGAAGGGGATCGAGATCTCCTCTCTGAAAGAAAATGAACGTATGCAAGAACGTGGTTGGTAGGAGGACGGAAGCAAAATGAAAATCGGCGTGCTCGCATTACAGGGAGCCGTCAGGGAGCATGTTCGTCTTCTAGAAGAAGCGGGGGCCAATGCCTTTTTGGTGAAGCGTCCGCATCAGTTAGAAGAGCTGGATGGTCTCGTCATACCTGGCGGTGAATCCACCACCATTAGTAAACTGATACACAAATACGATCTTTACGAGCCGATCTTACAAATGCACCGTCAAAAGAAGCCCCTATTTGGCACTTGTGCCGGTCTCATCTTGCTTGCTAAACGCTTAGAGGGAAGTGAGCAAGCCCACTTAGGGATACTCGATATTACAGTAGAACGAAATGCTTTTGGTCGCCAGCGGGAGAGCTTTGAGACGCTCTTAAATATTGAGGGAGTGGCCGATAATTTCCCAGCCGTCTTTATTCGCGCGCCCATCATTACCGCCATCCGAGGAAATGTTACCCCATTGGTACAGGTGGATGATCAGGTTGTCGCCGTTCAAGAAGGGAATGTTTTGGGAGCCTCCTTTCATCCAGAACTGACGGATGATAAGCGCGTCCATGCCTATTTCCTCGAGATGGTGAAAGAGTCTCTTGCCTCACGAGCCAGCTGATGAGCAGGGTGCAAGCGTAAAAGAAGGAATAGCGAAAAGCGTCAAAGAGGAAGAGTAACCGACTGGAGCGGAGAAACAGAGAGGCGGTGGAGGGTGCGAACCGTCCCGCACGTTGGTGAATCCCCCTCGGAGCTGTACGTGTACAACAAGGGATCTCTTGTTTAAACGATACCGGTAGCAGACCGTTATCTCTGTTAAGAAAGTGAGTTTCGTTTACTGATAGGGTAAGCGAGCTAAAAAGGGTGGCACCACGGGCCTTCCGTCCCTTTGGATGGAATGCTTGTGGTGCTTATTTTTCTTTCGAATGACAAAAAAAGGAGGCGCTTAACATGCTAGATAGCAAATTGTTGCGTAATCAGTTTGCAGAAGTGAAAGAGAAGCTGAAAAATCGTGGGGAAGAGATTGAGGGATTGGATCAATTTCAGTTACTGGATCAGCGACGCCGCCAAATTCTGCAAGAAAACGAACAGCTAAAGAATAAGCGCAATGTTGTTTCCCGGGAAATAGCCGAACTAAAGAAAGCAAAAGAGGATGCTCAAGATAAAATTACGGAAATGAGGCAAGTGGGAGAAACCATCAAGGAACTCGACGAAGAGTTGCGCTCAGTGGAAGAAAAGTTGGAAACCATTTTACTGCAACTTCCCAATTTGCCTCATGAAAGTGTTCCTATTGGTGAAAGTGAGGAAGAGAATGTCCCCGTTCGTCATTGGGGTGACCTCCCTACTTTTTCGTTTACACCAAAACCACACTGGGAAACAGGCACCGCGTTAGAAATGCTCGACTTTGAGCGAGCGAGTAAAGTGACGGGATCACGTTTTGTCTTCTATAAAGGTGCAGGAGCAAAATTGGAACGGGCGTTGATCTCCTTTATGTTGGATCTACATACGAGCCAACATGGTTATACGGAGATGATTCCTCCCTACCTGGTGAATCCAGATAGCATGCTAGGAACCGGACAACTGCCGAAGTTTGCCGAGGATGCCTTCGAAATTGATAATAATGGTTACTACTTGATTCCAACAGCAGAAGTACCTGTAACCAACTACCACCGCGAGGAGATATTGACGAGCGAAGAGCTTCCTCTCCGCTATGCAGCGTATAGTGCCAACTTCCGCTCAGAGGCGGGAGCAGCGGGTCGGGACACACGCGGTCTTATTCGTCAGCACCAATTTAACAAGGTAGAACTCGTGCATTTTGTTCGTCCAGAAGAATCGTATACCGTGTTGGAAGAATTGGTAGGCCATGCGGAGAAAGTGTTGCAACTACTAGAGTTGCCTTATCGAGTGGTGAAGATGTGCACAGCTGATCTCGGTTTTACTGCGGCGATGAAGTATGATCTAGAAGTCTGGATTCCCAGCTCGGAGACCTATCGTGAGATTTCATCGTGTAGTAACTTTGAGGACTTTCAAGCGCGGAGGGCAAGCATTCGTTTCCGGCGAGAGCCCAATGCGCGCCCTGAATTTGTGCATACCCTCAATGGTTCCGGCTTAGCCATTGGTCGTACGATGGCTGCACTGTTGGAGAATCATCAGCAAGAAGACGGAAGCATCCTTATCCCGGAAGTGTTAAGGCCGTATATGGGCGGATTGGAGCGTATCCAGTCAAAATAGAGGGCATATAGGGTTGTTGGAGTCTTCAATAGGAAGTTTTTTAGGAAGAGAAGTGGGGGAATGAGCATGAACATAACAAGAAAGAACCCTCAGTCTGTGGCACCACCAGTAGGAGCATATAGCCACCTCACTGTTATTCCAAAAGGAGCCGATTTATTGGTTCTCTCCGGTCAGGTGGGAAATGATCCAGCAGGAAATATCCCCACCAGTGTGGAAGAGCAGATGAGCCATGCACTACAAAATATCCTTCATATATTGCAGGAAGAAGGAGTCTCCGCAGAGGATATTGTGAAGGTGAATATCTGGTTAACGGAATCGATCGACAGGGATAAGTTTCGCCAGATGTGGAGTCAATTTCACGGGGGAAACCCACCGTCGACAACGATGGCATACGTATCTGCCTTAGCGGATGAGTCATTGAAGGTAGAAGTGGAAGCGTGGGCTGCTCGTTGGTAGTATGATGCAGTCTGTTGATGATAGGAATAGGGCTCCGGTTTGACTATAATGAAGAAATTGGGTGTTGAGATATAGTTTAGTTATCCATATTGAGGAAGCAAGCTGGTGTTTCCGAAAGGAGTATGGATATAGATAGAGACAAGAAGCAGCTAGGTAGGTTGATAAAAAGTGACTTGATCCTCGTCAATGGGATCAAGTCACTTTTTTCGTGTTTAGGGTTATTTAAGCTCTCCTTTTGCGAGGCAAGATGAAGGAGTGCGAAGGTGAAGGTTTACGGGGCTTCGCTTTAAAAATGAGTGAGTTGCTCTGACAGTTTGGCTTGCAACTGCTTGGCGGCAAACTGCGCTTGCTTATCTTCGAGGATGTCCCCTGGTCGCCCTCCATGACCGATGACATATTCTTCGAAGGAGATGCCCATAAAATCAAAGATATATTGAAATTGTTGGATCATGGGTAGTCCGACAATGGTGGAATCGGGGCCTCCGGTGGTAATCACATACGCTTTCTTTTCACCCATACGCTGGCGAAAATTGGGATAGCGGTCATCACGCATGGTTTGTGACCAACGATCAACGAAGTTCTTCATAATCCCAGTCATCCCATACCAATAGATAGGGGTAGAGAAGATTAAAATATGATGGGGAAGCACCCGATCAATAATCGAATCATAGTCATCATCAACCGGAGTAAAACCAGCTGGCTCATGTCGCTGATCTTTAATCGGTTGGATATTGTAATCGGTAAGATATATTTTTTCCGTATCCAATTCGGAAATGGCCCATTCGGTTAAAGTTTCGGTATTACCATTTTTTCGTGTTCCCCCGTAGAGAACAGCAATCGACATAATCGGATCACTCCTTCTTAGACGTTGAAGAAATGATACCATAGGTTGGAATTGACTGCTACACTTATTTTTGTATAGTAAGATAGTTAAAATAGAAAGCATACTTTTATACATAATGAGAAAGAGATACTGCTTAAACGAGCTATTTTACCATGCCTCTTGCGACTATAGGAAGTATATGAGGTTAGTGGATATAGCAATCTATCGATGTAGAACTTCCTTGACTTTTCTTTTCCTTATCTTTATAATATCTAATTAGGTTATAGGTTCTGGAGAGGTGGTCGAGAGGTTTAAGGCAGCGGTCTTGAAAACCGCCGAGGGTTCACGCCCTCCGTGGGTTCGAATCCCACCCTCTCCGCCAACTGATAGGGAAAGACGAAAACGCTCTTATCGCGGAAATGCGATAGGGGCGTTTTTGATATAGAGAGCAGATGTACAGTGATCAATAGAAGTTTACCTGATTTAATCTCGTTTCTATTGATTTTTCAATCCCGATAATACTGTACTTTCCTTGCCTAGCAGGATAGAAGTGAATTGTTCACCCTCTTGTTATGGTTATCCCATTATTTCTTATACACCTAACCAAAAGAATATCAAAGCCGTCGTTTCAAATACGTTTCCACGTTTCTCATTACCTACTTATCTCGTGCTATAAGCGCATCACGTGGCTATTTTCGCTTTTGGATTCCTTTTCTTCGGTACAACATGGGCTCTTTTGTTTATTGTGGGAAACGGTAACGTTAAAATTCGTACGAAATCTATTAGAAATCCTTTTACATCGATGGCGATGGCGATTCGATCGGTTTTGGTGGGGTTCATGGGGGCAACCCTGGCACTTAGACGAAAATCAGCAATACTCTCCCCTTTGGCTATACCTTCATCTCGCACGACACGCGCTTCTCTTTTCACAAAAGTAAAGAGATCGGGACGAACCAAGGATGCCATAGCGACGAGATCGTGCACGGGTGTTCCTGCAATACCGGGGCAAGCGTTTTCATTGGCACGCAAGAAGAACGTTAAGAGGGGTCCAATAAAAGGAGAGAAAGGATTAACCCTTTTTGTAGATAGAATCTCAATGATGCTTTCAGGAATGAGTGCTTGCTCCATTGTTACATTTAACGGAATATCAGTGACGCGGGGTAATTGTTGCAAGACAATATCTGCTGCAGGTGGATCGATAAAGAAATTAAATTCAGCAATATCCGTTATATTTCCTGGTACAAGGTAAGCTCCACCCATAATCGTTATACTCTTCACTTTACGTAGGCTAGTTCCGTTTAAGATATCGGCTAGTGCAAGTGGGGTTTGTGGTCCGGTTGCTACAATGTTTAATTCACTACCAAATTTATTAATGAGGGTAAAGATAAATTCGAAAGGCAATAGCGGATAGGGAAGATCAGGGATCACGAAAGGACCAAAGCCAGCAGGTCCATGAAAATCAGTAGCAAAAGTGGGTTCTATACCACTTAAGGGTTTTTTCGGGCCAATGATTAAAGGAACGTTTAACTTGGTTAACCGTAGAAGAAATTTATAATTGCGGATCGCTTCTGCAAGTGGGATATTTCCATAGCTTGCGACAATCCCAACAATCTCAATACGAGGGTTTAGAAATGCATACATAAAAGAGAGCGCATCATCAATTCCAGGATCTCCAATGATCAGGACTTTTTCTTTCTTTGTGATAGGCAAGATTAGTGTCTCCTTGTCCGCTACTTATCGTCCTATTCATCATACGAAAGTAGGGAGAAATTAGTTTCTTTTATTGCATTATCTTATGACATTAGATCCAATGGAAGTGAGGGCGAACGAGTTATATCGTGCCTTTTCAAACATTATTAAGAACCCCTGGGTTCCTGTCTTCATAATATGAAAGGGAACAGCGATCGACATGGGCGAAAATCCCGTGGGCGGGGAGGTTTTTATAGATGTGTGGAATTTGTGGATGGTTAGACTGGCAGGATGATGTCAGTCAACAACGTTCAGTTATCGAGAGTATGAATCGAACACAAGCCCATCGTGGACCGGACGCGGAAGGCATGTGGTTATCAACCCACGTTGCTTTGGCTCATCGACGCCTCACCGTCATCGACCCGGAAGGCGGAACCCAGCCGATGGTACGCACATTTGGTGGGCGAAATCTGGTTATTACGTATAATGGGGAACTTTATAATATGACGGAGTTGGAACGACAACTAAAAAGCCGATATCCTTTATCTAGCCGTTCCGATACCGAATTAATTTTAGCCGCTTATGCTGAGTGGGGATTGGATTGTCCTCAGTACTTAAATGGAATATTTGCTTTTGCTATATGGGATGAACGGGAACGGCAACTCTTTTTGGCGCGAGATCGTATCGGTGTCAAACCCCTTTTCTTCACCGCTAGTGGAGGGCGTTTCTTGTTTGCGTCCGAGTTGAAGGCACTACTTGATCACCCGACAGTTGAGCCGATTGTTGAGGAAGAAGGACTGGCGGAGATCTTGGCACTCGGACCTGCGCGTACACCTAGTCATGGTATTTTTCGTGGTATGGAAGAACTACGCCCAGGGCATTGGATGCGTGTCAGTCAAGAAGGGATCAAGAAGCAAGCTTATTGGAAATTGGAGAGTAAGGAGCATACAGACGACTTAGATACGACGATCGAGCGCGTACGCTTTCTCGTTAAGGATGCCATTGAGCGGCAGCTGGTATCGGATGTTCCGGTGGGCACCATGTTATCCGGAGGATTGGATTCTAGCACGATTTCTGCCTGTACTGCACATGTCTTCAGCGAAGAAGGAAAAGGAGCGCTTCATACCTTCTCCGTTGATTATCAGGACAATGACCGTTATTTTTCTGAGAATGAGTTCCAGCCCAATTCAGATGCCCCCTGGGTGAAGCGAATGGTAGATGCTCTCGGTAGCCATCACCATCCAATTTTACTGGATACTAAGCAACTTGCCGACTCGCTTATCTGGGCGACAGATGCGCGTGATTTACCTGGAATGGCAGATATTGATGGGTCATTACTGCTTTTTTGCCGTGAAATCAAGAAAAAAGCAACCGTTGTGCTTTCTGGAGAATGTGCGGATGAAGTATTTGGGGGCTATCCGTGGTTTCATCGTGAAGAAATGGTTCATGCCACAACCTTCCCTTGGGCGAGATTATTGGATGAGCGTTTGCGTTTTCTCTCTCCAGAGGTAAAGAAGAGAATTCACCCAGTGGAGTATGTGAAGGCACGTTATCAAGAAGCATTGGATGAGGTGCCTCTGATGGAGACAGAATCCCCACAAGAGCAACGTATGCGGCAACTTTTTTATCTCAACTTGACTCGTTGGATGCCCACATTATTGGATCGCAAGGATCGAATGAGTATGGCGGTTGGGTTGGAAGTACGGGTTCCTTTTTGTGATCACCGCCTGGTCGAGTATGTTTGGAATGTACCTTGGTCAATGAAGACACTGGATGGGCAAGCGAAAGGATTGTTGCGTCGTGCGGTGAAGGGGCTTTTACCTGAAGATGTACGTACACGGAAAAAAAGTCCTTTCCCGAAGACACATCATCCTGCATATTTAAATACCGTGCGAGAACAAGCGGTTCAACTCTTAAAAGATACGGACTCGCCTCTATTACCCTTGGTAAACAGTGAAGAGATTCGCCGTTTTGCCGCCTCTAATTTATCCAAGGCTCATATGCCATGGTTCGGACAGCTGATGAATGTTCCACAGTTTTTTGCTTACTTGATTCAGATGGATCGCTGGATAAGGAACCAAGGAATAAGGATTAAATAACCTTAAAAAAATCCTACTATTTTGTCGAATGGCTTGGTTAAATAGAACTAACGTTCTATAATAGAGCTAAGCACGTTCATCAAAAGGTGGGGATGAAGATGGAACGGTGGATTCAACTGGTCGTGGCTCTCCTTTCGTTGTTCCGGTTGCTTCTGGATCTACCGGAGCGATACCAGCGAAGAAGGCGTAAGAAAATCACTTGGCGCAAGCAAAGAAGACATAGAGAGTAGTGAAGTTCTATAGTGTATGAAAATGAAGGACGGGAATTTCTCTTTTCATACGATTGATGTGTTATCTACCTTTGGCGAGGGGAGGAGCCTACAAGAAGAGAGTATGGAGGAAAACGAACGTCAAAGGGTGGTGGATCAGATAGGAGATGAGCAGAAGCTTTGAAAATATAGAGGAAAAAATTCTTTGCTTTCTTGCTTCTATCTCCTTTCTTCTATTCTTTGCTTTGTGTAAAAGCTCAACTGATTATGGTGAAGAGGAAGTTAGGCACAACCGTCCCTTCATTGTATGGGTGATGGGAACATGATATAATAAGAATCACGTGCGCCCGTAGCTCAGGGGATAGAGCAGTGGTTTCCTAAACCGCGTGTCGGAGGTTCGAATCCTCTCGGGTGCGCCATCATTTTAACCGCTTCGATCCCTTGGAATCGAGGCCTT
This sequence comes from Mechercharimyces mesophilus, assembly GCF_059818345.1. NCBI lineage: Bacteria > Bacillati > Bacillota > Bacilli > Caryophanales > Thermoactinomycetaceae > Mechercharimyces > Mechercharimyces mesophilus. The sequence continues at coordinate 427,345 of NZ_JCBAPH010000002.1, forward strand.
TTTTTATCTGTGCAGGGGCAGTGGAAGGAGATGAAATATGAGACACGAAACCATCGAGCAAATATTTGTTGCTGCTGTAGATGTTTTTGCTAATAGCGGATTTGATAAAACGAAAATGGATGATATCGCTAAGCGTGCAGGTGTAGCTAAAGGGACTCTTTACTATCACTTTACCAGCAAAGAAGAGTTATTTGTGGCAATGATGGACGAAGGTATGGAATCTCTGGTGGATGGGATACGTAGACAAGTGGAGTCGGTGACAAACCCACAAGAAAAAGTGAAGAAATTGATCACATCGCAAGTGCACTATTTTGTCGAACACAACAAATTTGCCCGACTGTTGTTAAGTGAAGTATGGGGTTCAGCCAAGCGCCAGGATGATTTTCGTACACATATCCGTGAATATGTTACTTTAATTGAGGAGGTGCTCCAACAAGGAGTGAAGTCGGGCTCGTTCACTGAAGTGAAGACGACGGAAACGGCTTACTCTATTTTCGGTGCTGTTAGTGTGGCAGTTTTGCAGGAACTTTTAAAAAAACCAGAACAAGATGAAAAACAGCTCAGGATAGAAGCTGCTCCACGACTGATCGACTCTTTAGAACGGTTCATATTAAAGGGTGTTCTTCAAGAGGAAAGGAGATAAATACTTTCTTTTTTTCGCTTTAAAATGACGAATGGGTGATTGCGAAGATATTTGGATATGTACTATAATAAACTGTACTGACCAGTCAGTTTTATCATGGTTAGACTGTACTCGTAAATACTATCTGCAAAGGAGGGTTTCCTTGAAAAAGACAAAACAAAAATACTTCCCGGCATTGCATTTGCCAAATATGCTTCAAAGTCAAAAGTTACGCTTGGGATTGTTAGGGATTATGATGATCCCGCTTATGTATAGCTACATTTATTTATGGGCCTTTTTTGATCCATATGACCATATAAAAAACCTACCGATTGCGGTGGTTAATGAGGATATTGGAAGTAGCATGAACGGGGAAACCTTTAACGCAGGAGACGAACTCGTTGAACAACTGAAGGATAATGATGATGCTTATTGGGAATTCGTTACTCGTGAACAAATGGAAGAAGGGTTTGAGCAGAATCGCTACTACCTAGGTATTCTGATACCCGAAAATTTTTCGCAACATGCAGCCAGTGTGACGGAAGTGCAGCCAGAAGCGGCGATGATTCAGTACTATGCGAACGAAGGGTATAACTATATTTCTACCCAGATTGGTTCACGAGTCGTGAGTGAGTTGGAAAGCAGCCTCGAACATGAGATAGCCAAAATGTATGCAGAGGGCCTTTTTGAGGAGATGGAGAAAGCAGCTGAGGACCTAGGGGAAGCAGCTGATGGTGCCGATCAATTGCATACGGGCTCTTCAAAATTGTATGGCGGGATGATCGATTTGCATGAAGGACTGAAGGAAGCTGATGATGGCGCTTCCCAATTACAAAGTGGAGCAGTCCTACTTCAAGATGGATTGTCGCAGGCCCATCAAGGAGTAGCCGATGTTGAGAAGGAAATCGAGGAAGAACTGAAACCGAAAATCCCTGAAATAGAAAAGAAAATGGCGGAAACGAGAGAGGTCATCACTCTTCTAGAAAAGAACTCGAAAGAGATAAATGAAGGCATTGATGATTTGGAACGAGTGATTGACATAAACAAGGAACAGCAAGAAAATCTGGATGCTTTTTTAGACAAACATCCCGAATTAGCGGAGGATCCTTATCTCAAGGAGTTGGAGGTAGGCATAGGGGATGAAACCAAGAGTCTTGAACAGTTGCGCTCAGATTGGCATGAAAAGAGAAACTTCATAGAAGACGCTGTAACGGAGTTTGAAGGATTTCTAACGCAGCTGGATGAAATGAAGAAAGTGCTAAATAAAGTAGATAAATTACTGGGTGAAGTGGATCAAGTGAAAGAATTGGAGAGCGGTTTGAGCGAATTAGAAGATGGCGCGACGCTCTTAACGAGCAAATTGGGTGAGATGGAACAAGGATTGAATCAATTGCTCCATGGTTCTGAGCAACTGGTGGATGGTGCGAAAAAACTGGAGGACGGAAGCGGTGAGTTGGAGAGCGGGTTAAAGAGCGGGGTAGAAAAAGCAAACGAAAACCTAGAGGGATCTGATAACAAAGCCAATATGATGTCTAATCCGCTCGATGTGGAAGAGGATTCGATCCATCCTGTTCCCAACTACGCGACTGGATTTACTCCATATTTCTTATCCCTATCACTTTGGGTTGGAGCGATGTTGCTATTTACTGTGATAGACATTCATCGACCGTCCATTGACAACTTCCATCCTCTGTCATGGGGCGTAGGTGCTCTAATCGGATTGGGTCAAGCGTTAATTGTGACCACCGCGCTCGTGTTTGGCTTGGGGATTGAGCCAGAGCTGTTATTCTCACTGTATGGACTGACGATCTTGATGGCCTTCACCTTTATCGCCATCAATCAGACATTGGTCTTGTTCTTTAATGATTTTGGCCGATTTATTGCCATCTTCATTTTGATGTTGCAGCTAACTGCTAGCGGAGGGACCTACCCTACGGAACTATTGCCAACCCTCCTTCAGTGGGTGCATCCACTCGTACCGATGACGTACTCAATAGAAGGATTGAGGGCAGCAATTTCTATCGGAGATGTGGATATGGTGATGAAAAGCGCATGGGTTCTTACGGGCTACCTCATCGGAGCGATGTTCTTGATGTCGTTAGGACGCATTGCGAAAGCACCGGGTACGGGTAACCTGGGTATTCGTCAGACACTCCTTGGTTTATTTAAGTAGTGGACAGAAAGTGCTGTTTGCTAGAGTGATCTAGCAGGCAGCATTTTTTTATGAGATGAGGGTGAAAGCTCGCCCATCAACCAAGCATCGAGAAAACCTGAAGCTCCCATACGGGAAGCTTTCATCCGAGGCGTGTGGAGATAGACCAGCGGGTTTTCTAAAAAATAAAAGATTAAAACGTAATCATTACGATTTACTTTTGTGGGCAACCCACTTATAATAAGTAATATGGTATAGAAAACAGAACGGATCTGCTTGAGGAGGAAATGAAAATTGAAGAGACGAGTTCCCCTGATCGCTATTTATCTTAGCATTAGTATCATCGGGCTTATGGGGTTAAGTGGATGTGCTGAAGATAAGGTAGCCGATCAGGGTAAGGTTCGTGTGTATGCAAGCTTTTATCCATTAGCCGATTTCGCTTCGAAGTTGGGAGGAGAGCATGTTGAAGTGATCAACCTCGTACCAGCTGGGGTAGATCCTCATGACTATGAACCGAGTGCAAAAGAGATGGCTGGTCTGAGTCAGGCGGATGTTTTTCTCTATAATGGGAGAGGGTTTGAATCCTGGTCCAAGCAAGCAACTTCCTTGTTTGATGAAAAAGAGACGGTCATCGTCAATACATCTGACGCTCTGTTTACAGAAGGTCATGAAACAGAAGAAATGGAACATGGAGAAGATGAGCCGTCCTCCTCTGCGCACTCAGAAGAGTCAGCGATAGGTCAGGAGGAAGCAGGTCATGATCATGGAGCACAAGATCCCCATGTGTGGTTGGATCCCCTGTTGGCAAAGAAACAGGCGCAGGCGATTTGTGAAGCATTTATTCAAGCGGATCCAGACCACCAAGAAGAGTATGAAGCCAATTATCAAAAATTAGCGAAGCAATTGGATCAGCTGGATCAAGAACTACAAACGATAGCAGAACGAGCGGAAAAAAAGGTGTTTGTCACCTCGCATGAGGCGTTTGGCCATTTAGCAGAGCGGTATGGTTGGACTCAGATTGCCGTTCATGGCTTGTCGCCTGCGGACGAACCATCTGCACAGGATCTGCAAGAGATAATCAAAGCGATCAGGCAGCATGATGTGAAGGTTTTATTAGTGGAAACCTTAACTGATCCACAAGCGATGTCGGTTGTGCAACAAGAGACCGGAGTAGAGACGCGCGCTCTTCATTCCTTAGAAGGACTGACGAAAGAAGAAGAAGCGCAAGGTGAGGATTATTTCTCGATTATGAAAGAGAATGCTATGCAGTTAAGAAAAGCATTGGGGGCTTCGTCATGATGACCACAATCTGTCAGTTAAATGGTGTCTCGCATGCTTATCAGCAAAGAGCCGTGCTTGAACAAGTGGATTGGCGTTTGGAGCAAGGAGAGTTTGTTGCCCTTGTGGGTCCTAATGGATCTGGTAAATCTACCCTGATTCAATTGGCTGTCGGTGCGATGAAGGCAAGTCAGGGCCAGGTAAAGGTTTTTGGCGAACCGATCGCAACATTTACCGATCGAGCACGTATCGGTTATGTTTCGCAGAAGGCGAATCGTTTTAATGCAGGATTTCCTGCGACCGTCAGCGAAGTGGTGGCCTCCGGGCTATATGGAAAGAAAGGGCTATTCAGGCGCTTGCAGAAGCGCGATTGGAGGGAAGTGGAGCGAGCATTAGAACAGGTAGGCATGCAGGAGTATCAGAAACGGAACATGGGTCAACTCTCTGGTGGACAACAACAGCGTGTGTTGATTGCGCGGTCATTGGTAAGCGGACCGGAATGGCTGGTCTTGGATGAACCGACGGTGGGGATGGATCAGGAATCCGTCTGGCAATTGTACGAACGCCTACAGTATCTTCATGACAGTGAGGGGCTGACGATTTTATTGGTTACGCATGATATGATGGATGTCGCTCATTATGCTGAACGTGTGGTATGCCTAAACAAGCAGGTTCTGTATGATGGAAGGGTAGAAGATTTTATAGAGAAGAAGGAGTCCATCATGGCGAAAGCGTATGGGATTCCGCTATATTCGTGAGGAAGTAACGACGAAAGCGGGTTAGAATGCAATGATCAACGCTATATTTGAATTTCAATTTATGCAACATGCCATCATCGCGGGGATATTGATTGGACTCATTGCTCCTTTGATCGGGGTTTTCTTGATGGTACGTCGCCTCTCGTTAATTGCTGATGCATTGGCTCATGTGACGTTGTCGGGAGTAGCGGCAGGTCTTTATCTGCAAGCGTCTTTTCCTGGCTGGGTTTTTAGCCCTCTCTATATGGGGCTTGGCTTTTCGGTAGCAGCTTCTTTTTTTGTGGAGCGCTTACGCCGTTGGTTTCATTATTATCAAGAGTTAGCGATTCCCATTGTATTATCTGCAGGGATTGGCTTAGGCGTTGTTCTTATCAGTGCGGCTGATGGCTTTAATGTGGATGTGGCTGGCTACCTCTTCGGAAGTATACTCATGATCGATGCGAGCGAGATGAAGGGAATCCTTGTCGCTACTGGAATTGTGCTTGCTGTCGTGATACTCTTCTATAAAGAGTTATTCGCGCTCTCTTTCGATGAAGAGAATGCGCGCTTGTCCGGGATTCCACAGTCATGGATCAATGGATTGTTTATGGTGGCAGTGGCGCTGGTCATTACGGCTTCCATTCGTGTTGTCGGTATCTTATTGGTGTCTGGCCTGATGACCTTACCGGTTGCAACAGGGCTCCAGGTGGCACAAAGCTTTCGGCAGTTGTTAGGGTGGTCGGTGGTGTTTGCGCAAGTGGCGGTGCTATGTGGACTGACGGCAGCTTATTATTTGGAGTGGGCATCTGGGGGGACGATTGTGTTGACGGGTGTTCTCCTATTACTGCTAGTGATCGGGCTAAAAAAGGGGCTGGGTTTGAACAAGAGAGGGTCGATACGATGAGAATGGAACAGGCACTTCTCCTTTTAAAAGAAAAAGGGTACAAGTATACAGGAAAACGAGAATCGATGGTGCGAATTTTTGCCGAACAGGATCGTTATGTATCGGCTAAGGAATTGCTGGAGCTCATGCAGGAGGAGTATGATCGCATTAGCTTGGATACGGTTTATCGCAACTTGAGCCTATTTGAAAAGCTAGGAATCCTAGAGGTAACGGAGTGGATTGGTGAACGTCGTTATCGTTTAAACTGTGGAGAGAAGCGGCATCACCATCATTTGATCTGTACGGAATGTGGACGGACCCGTCGCATTCATGCGTGCCCGATGGATGCCTTGCTAGGAGAGCCGGAAGGATTTGCTATAACGGGTCACAAGTTTGAGATATACGGAATCTGTTATCAATGTGAAGCCTAGATGAGGAGCGACAAGAAGTTGGAAGAAAAGAAGAAGGAATTACAGAAAGAGAATCAGACGAGTTTGGCGCAAGAGAGGGTGGATGATCGCGTCTTTATGGAAGAAGCGATCGTAGAAGCGCGCAGAGCAGAGGCAATCAGAGAGGTGCCTATTGGAGCGGTGATTGTGCGAGCTGGGGAAATCGTAGGACGTGGTCATAATTTGCGTGAAACGACGAACGATCCTACGGCGCATGCGGAGATGGTGGCCATACGTGATGCTGCGAGTCGCTTAGGGGGATGGCGACTAATGGGATGTGATTTGTATGTCACGTTGGAGCCGTGTCCGATGTGCGCGGGGGCGATCGTACAGTCACGGGTGGAACGTGTGATTTATGGGACGACCGATCCCAAGGCGGGATGTGCAGGAACCTTGATGAACTTGTTAGATGAGCCGCGTTTTAATCACCGGACGGAAGTGATTCCTGATGTGATGCAAGCGGAGTGTGCAGAATTACTCACTTCCTTTTTTCGACGGTTACGGGGAAAGTAAGAGGTAAGTGGATCGCATCCTTGACATTTGGTCAGTAATCCTGTAGTATATTGTATTGTCAGGCTAAATAATCTTTTGTGGAGAGGTGTCCGAGTGGCTTAAGGAGGCGGTCTCGAAAACCGTTGTGCGGGTATTCCTCGTACCGTGGGTTCAAATCCCACCCTCTCCGCCAATGAAGGAAAAGCGCTCTTATCGCTGGGAAAGCGGTAAGGGCGCTTTTTTTCGGTACCTTTTAAAGGTGGTATGTGTTAGGATTGAGCTGTATTTAATCTGGGAATCTATATGAGTGATTGGACCGAAGAATTAGCTTTCGGTTTAAGAAAGGAGAGGAAAGTAATGGCGCGAGTTGAGTCCAATATGTTTCCATTGGGGAAAGAGGCTCCCTCTTTTTCCTTGTACAATCCCATAACAGGGAAAACCGAGCACCTCGCTGAGCTTAAATCAGAGAAGGCAACCGTCATCATGTTTATCTGTAATCACTGTCCATTCGTCGTGCATGTTCAGGAGCAATTGGTTCTTTTGGCGAACGAGTACCAGGCAAAAGGGGTTACTTTTATCGCAATTAACGCCAATGATGTGGATAAGTATCCGGATGATTCCCCGGAAAAGATGAAAGAGGTAGCTGAGGAGTTGGCTTACCCCTTTTCTTATCTCTTCGATGAGACACAGGAAGTGGCGAAAGCATATCAAGCAGCATGCACCCCTGATTTTTATCTCTTTGACAAGAACATGAAGTGTGCTTATCGAGGCCAATTAGATGATTCTCGCCCTTCCAATGGCATACCCGTGACTGGAGAGTCCCTTCGTTCTGCGCTTGATCAAGTGATGACCGGTAAAGAGGTAACGGAAAAGCAAAAACCGAGTATGGGTTGCAATATTAAGTGGAAGTAAGCACACTTCAATAACGATAACGCCTACCTTTGTTGGAAATGTAGACGCACTTATGGCCTATCGGGCGATTTGTGCGTTTTTATATGAGAAAAGAATATAGAAAGTATTGTTATAAAAGATGTTAAGATATAAAATATGGTCTAAATTACATATTGATATGGTTTTAATAGTCATTACAAGCAACCGGAGGAGTTCGTATTGGAAGTTGAAAAATTATGGAATAGAAATTTCTTTTTGTTTTGGGTCGGTAGTGCTCAATCCTTTATGGGAACAGCGTTATACATTGTCGCTTTATCCTACTTGGTACTGGAATTAACAGGAACAGCAAAGTATACAGCTATCACTATGGCTGTGGCTGCGATTCCATACTTGTTTAGCCCTATAGCAGGTGTGATCATCGACCGAATCGAGAAGATGAAAAGGCTTCTCGTTGTGGGAGATATCTTGCGTGGTACGGGGATGATCATCCTCTGCTTTTTTGGTTGGATGGATCAACTTTCTGTAAATGTTATTCTGGTTGTTGCCTTTCTTATGGGGGTAATCGGCGTTTTCTATCGCCCTGCCTTTGGTTCACTTCTTCCTCGCCTTGTTCCGTCAGCGGAAGTGGGACGAGCCAATGCATTCAATAGTATGAATGCGCAAATCACAACGCTATTGGGCTTTGCTGTAGGAGGTTGGGTGGTTGCGGAAATGGGATCGCTCACCGCTATTTTTCTGAATGGGGTATCTTTTTATATGATGTCGCTTTGTTTTGTTGCTATGGTCTTTCCTGAGAAAAAGTCCAAAGAGGAGAGGACAAGCGATGGGATACTAGAGCAGATGAAAGCTGGATTTCGCTATTTAATCTCATCCAAGATGTTGTTCATCATACCCTTCATCTTTGGTTTGATGATGATTAGCTACAGCCCCTTGGAAGTTCTGATGCCACTTCGAATGGAGGAGATTGGGGCGGGTCCTAAAGAATACGGGATCTTCTTTTCGGCAATTACAGTGGGATCACTAATAATTAGCGCGTATGTAGCCAAGTTTGGAAAGAATCTCAATACATCATTTTATACAGCAGTGGGACTTCTCCTGATGTCCGTTACGATTGTTGGGACTGCAATTGGACAACATGCTTTCGTTCTCTATATATGTGCAGGACTATTTGGTGTAGGCTCATCACTTGTTAGCATTAGCAACATGACCTACGTGCAAACAAATGTGAGAGATGAGTACCGCGGCAGGGTTTTCGGTGTATTTGGTGTTATCGAACAGGCGGGATTACCCGCATCACTGGCAATAGTAGGATATTCCGTTGGGTTGGTAAGACACGAGTTTATCTTTTTTACAATCGCCATTCTATTATTGATCGTAGCAGTGGTCTGGATTGGGCTTAGTATGTTCTTTGCGGAGGAGGAGAAACCGGGGTTAAAGCATGCTTCTTCAAGATAAGAAAGGGATGTTTGTAGACATGAAAAAAGTAGAGAGAGGGTGGTTGTTAGTGAATGGCTTGGGCTCATTCACTAACAATCATTCGCAATAGAGGAAGGGAGCGGTCCGGAAATACTTCTGAAGGGACTTCTCCAATGTTGATCGCACCCATTCGCTCGTAGAATCTTTGGGCATGTGGGTCACTTGCTATGGTAAAGGAAGGGATTTGTTTCTCTCCTGCCTTTTGAATGAGTGCTTCCCACAAAGTTTTCCCATATCCTTTGCCAATGTATCGTGGTTGAATGTAGAGGAAGTCGAGCATTGCTTCTTCCGTATAACTAGTGAGGAATGAAAAGAAGCCAATGATTCCCTCTTGGTTTTGGAGTACATAGACAGGATAGTTTTCGATATATGTTGGAGTAATAGTAAGATTTTCTTTGCATTCTTGAATAAATGTTTCGCTATAGTTCCAGTAAGACTTGGACTCCAGTGCTAAGTGGCTTAATCGCTTTGCTTCGGTAGTGAGGGCTCTTCGAATGATCATTTATTATCCCCTCGCCATGTTGGATAGTCGTTTGGCAATTTAGATACTAGTTAAGTGGAAGAACCCCGCATGGTGCACTCTCCCATGAGCTTTTCTCCCCAATACAATTGAAATTGATCTCCATCGTGAACCTCTCCCACTCCCGCAGGGGTACCAGTAAAAAGAATGTCGCCACGATCCAGACCAAAGGTGGTGGCACTATACTCTAACAGAGTGGAAAGTGAGAAGGTCATTTCGCTCATTTTTCCGGTTTGTACAAGTTGCTTATTTTTATGTAAAGTGAAAGGAGTTTGTTGGCTTTTCTTTTCTCCTGGGAAAGGAATGAAGGGAGTCAAAATGGCCGAATGGCGAAATCCTTTGGCAGGTAGCCAGGGATACCCTTTCTTTTTCAATTGGGTTTGGAGATCACGAAGTGTCATATCTAATCCGAGAGAAAGATAATCAACACAATCATCTACTCTCATGCCTTTTTCATAGGGACGAGCGATATGTACGACGACTTCCGCTTCATAATGAACACTCCCTTGTGCATGGGGAAAGGGGATGGTTCCTCCGTCTGTATAGGTTAATGCATGAGTAGGTTTCGTGAACAAGAGGGGTTCAGAAGGTCTTTCGTTATTTAGCTCTTTTGTGTGGGCATCGTAGTTTCGACCCACGCAGTAGATGTTGCGGATTTCTGATGGCTGCATGCGGATCTCCTCCATCTTATCTTCATGACAAAGCGTCATGGCTTATACCTTTTACTTTCTATTATATTGTAACAGGAGGAAATAAACGAGTAGAGTCAGCGATCGGAGGAGGATGGAGTAGTCAAGTTGCTTTCTCGCTCGCTCCTTCGGTATGCTTAGCGTGTAATTAAATACGGTTGATAGTTTATCGAGATGAATGAAAAAAGAGGAGGAATGGAAAATGAAAAGCGTAAACATTCTTTTCATCGGTGCGGGCCGCATGGCAGAAGCGATTATCGCCGGACTGATGAACCGACAAAGGGAGAAAGTTGGCCAGATTGTCGTAACCAATCGTTCCAATCAAGAGCGTCTTCAAGAGATGGAAGACCGTTATGGGGTAGTGGTAGCGGACGATTGGCAGGAGCATGTTTCTGATGCCGATGTGGTTCTATTAGCGATGCCCCCTCATCATCATCCTGAGGTTTTAACTGCTTTGGCTCCTCATATTAAGGATCAGTTGATTGCCACCGTCGCTGGTGGGATCGGTCTACAGCGGTTAGAAAAACATCTACCGACCAATGCCGCCGTAGCATGGCTGATGCCCAATACCGCAGCCCATCTGGGTGAATCGATCTCGCTTTATACATGGAATAAGGACGTATCGGCCGAACAAAAAGAAATGGTGGAAATGATCGTGGAAGGGATCGGAAAAGGCGTGTCCTGTAGTGAACAAGAAGTACACGATCTTACTGCAATTACGGGAAGTGCTTCTGCTTTTATCTACCGAATGGCAGAGTTGTTGGAAGAGTCGGCGCGGGATGTAGGGGTGTCAGCAGAAGTAGCGCATCAGATGGTTGCCCAAATGATCTATGGTGCGGGAAAGATGCTGACTGAAGGAGGAGACCCAGCGTACTTACGAGATCAAGTTACCTCACCGGGTGGTTCGACAGCTGCTGGGATGGAAGTATTAGAGAGAAGTGGGTTACGGAACATTATGCGTGAAGCAATTGAGGCAACCAACGAACGGGCACGTGAATTGACAGCGGGTCAAGATAATTAAGAGTCGGCTGTCTCGTCTGAGAGTGTCTTGCAAGTTGTTATCTGCTCAGCTAAACATTGTGGAGCAGGCATCCTCCGTACTGATCGTACGTGGGCAATTACGACAACATTGATCCTCTGTTATTTTGTAATAGAGGCAGCAAGTTTTCCGCATAGGGAGCCCTTCTTCGGTTCGCTCAGGCGGACAGTCCCCATGTAGATTAAGTGGATTTTTGTCGCTATAGCCGAAGTGTTCAGGACTTGCTTCTTGTAGGAGGAAGCGGAAGTCGGAGGCGAGTTTTTCTTTTTCTTCGCTCGTAGATGCTTCTTCTATCCACTTGCGATAGCCATAGTCTATGTAAACAAATGTATTCTCCCATAGTGTGGATAAGGGGACACGGTAACGCTCTTTCATCTCTTGAAACAAAATAGAGAGGTTATTGGCGAAAATCTCCTTTGTCCAGTGAGAGCGCCAAACAGGCCGATCTTCTGTTGGGGCGGGTGTAGGAGTGGCATTCTTGATCACTATGGCTAAGTTGCCATCTGTGGTTGCCCCTATTTGGAGATTGGAAGCAGCAAACGAAATCCCTTGATTGCAATAGCTCATCAAAAAGAAGCCTGCACAGATGGTGCGGGCATAATACTTACTTAGCAGAGAGGCATTTACCACGGATGGTGTAGTTAGGTTGAGTTGTTTGACAAGTAGGGTAAGTATGGAATCCAACGCCTGGCCCGATACGAAATCGTCCGCGTCGATGGCGTATCCGAGGTTGGCTGGAGCGGACGAGTATACATGAAATTCCTGCTCAAGTAGACGGAATGCTGTCTCCATCTTTTTCAATCCCCTTCCTTCAATACTGTCCTTTCTGTTTTCTCTCCAACTCGATTGATCAAGAAGGATAAGAGACGAATAAAAGGAATAATGGTGTTTGATCCGCCTTGCCGGACCGGACTTAAAAAGCAGAAAGAAAGAGGCTTTCTCTATTTCATGTAGGAAAAGGGAATTTGCCTCTTCTTTTTTAGAAGAACAGAAAGTGCGTTAATCATGAATGAAAGAAGTTCATTTGGATAGCTCCAAACCTTTTAATTCTTTCCAATTAGAGAAGGTGTCCCGCTCACAGATCATTAGGAATGCATTCTTATGGGGCATCTCGATTTGACTGTGGATACGGAATCCACTTTTTTTAGCTGCAGGGACGATGATGCGATTGCCGACATCGGGTTCTCCTACGATACGGTTAGTTGGGTGAGTATGAAAAAGGTAAGTCAACATGATGTCTTGAATGGAGACCAAGTATTTTTCATGAACATGTTTGCGCATACCAATAACCGTATGTGTCCCTAGGTCTGTCTCAGTGTAATCATAGTAATCTTTGATGTGATCGTGTTTCACTTCGTAGATCATAATATACGATAATGGCTCTTCATCGAGTAGAACCATATAATGTTGGCGGTGAGGGTTGTGAAACGACTTCGTAAAGTACTCTTTAAACTCCTCTAGAGGAACATCCAATTTCCAAAAAGGAGCGATGTGACGTTGATGCATCCATTGATGCAAAAGATGTAAATCCTCCGTAAAGGATACCGGTCGGACGGAAAATGTCTGTCCCAACTCAGGATCTTTATAGGTGAAGAGTGTCGTCATCGACTCCATCATTTTTTTCTCCATCTTGCGATTTCCCCCTTCCCAATCTTTACATCCCCTATTATAATGAAAATGATTCTCATTAGCAATTTATTTTTTGCAGGATATTAAACTAGTATTATAAGCCAGTAATATATATACATTTACATCCCTTAAATAGCGTGATATATTGGGACGAAAAGAGACTGTTGAAAATGATTCTCATTATCGATATATAGCTTAGCTACAAAATTATTGAAGGAGTGATCCGTATGAATGAGACACAAGTATTAGGGAACGAGCACTTTTTACAACGGCAGGAGAAGAGGGAATCCAACGCCCGTTCCTATCCTCGACGCATCCCCATTGCGATGAAAGAAGCAAAAGGCATTCATGTTACGGATGTGGAGGGCAAAGTTTATCTGGATTGTTTGGCCGGTGCAGGTACACTCGCTTTGGGACACAATCACCCGGTTCAACATGAAGCCATTCAGGAAGTGCTCTCTTCCAATCTACCATTACATACATTAGATATTACAACACCAGTGAAAGATGCGTTTGTAGAAGAGTTATTCTCCAGTCTGCCAGCATCCTTTAGTAACCGGGCAAAAATTCAATTTTGCGGACCGTCTGGAGCGGATGCGGTGGAAGCGGCGATGAAAATGATCAAAACAGCAACTGGACGTCGGGGCATGTACTCCTTTCATGGGGGATTTCATGGTATGACGCACGGAGCGCTAAGTTTATCCGGTAATATTGGACCGAAAAATGCGGTGAACAGCCTAATGCCCGATGTTCACTTTTTGCCTTATCCTTATGATTATCGTTGTCCCTTTGGACAAGGTGGTGCGATTGGTACGGAGATCGCAGCCAACTATGTGGAGCGGACGATGGCTGATCCGGAAAATGGTATCCCACTACCAGCAGGGTTGATTATGGAAATCGTACAGGGAGAAGGTGGGGCGATTCCAGCACCGGATGAATGGACGAGGCGTGTACGGGAAGCGACACGTAAGCATGGAATCCCGATGATTGTGGATGAAGTGCAGACGGGATTGGGACGGACAGGGAAGTTGTTTGCCTTTGAACATGCTGGCATTACTCCCGATGTTGTTATCCTCTCTAAGGCGATTGGTGGTTCCCTGCCATTATCGGTGGTTGTATATGATGAATCACTGGACGAGTGGCAACCAGGAGCCCATTCCGGAACATTCCGTGGCAACCAGATGGCGATGGCAACCGGAATGGCGACCATTCGCTATGTGCGGGAAAACAAACTGGAAGAACATGCAGCCCGCATGGGAGAGCGTTTGATGAACCATCTCGAAGCCGTCAAACAAATGGCGAATGCAATCGGGGATGTGCGTGGCCGTGGACTCATGATTGGTGCTGAGATCGTGGATAAAGATCAAGCGGCGGATGTGATCGGCAGTCATCCAGCGCATCCTGCATTGGCAAAACGGATTCAACAGGAATGTTTCCGTCGTGGCTTGATCTTGGAATTGGGAGGACGTCATGGAAGTGTGGTGCGTTTCTTACCCCCATTGATTGTAACAGAAGAGCAAATCGATGCGATTGCCGATATTTTTGCTGAAGCCGTATTGGAAGCAGAGCGTGCATTGGTGTGAAAGGATAAACGACATGAATGAGTTAAGAAGGAAACAGCAAAAGGTTGATATAGATTCTTTGTTCCTAAATGAGACTTCCTCCGCTAAGAACGCTTACCAGAAGGTGATGGCACAGGTAGAGAAACTCCTGTTTGACCATTATGCTACCCTTGATGGACCCTACAGTGGCAAGGGAGTAGATGCTTTGCGTCAAACCTGGGAAAGTCAATCGCACTTACCGCCTGAGGGGCGTAATTTGAGTGAAGTATTGGCAGAGGTGGGAGAAGAGGTACTGGCCCATTCGGTAGCGGTACATCATCCGCGCTGTGCAGCCCATCTGCATTGTCCCCCGCTTATAGCCTCTTTGGCAGCGGAGAGTTTGATCAGTGCGACCAATCAATCGATGGACTCGTGGGATCAGAGCCCCGCAGCGACGCTCGTAGAAGAAAAAGTCGTGCAGTGGTTGTGTCAACTCTATTACCAAGATGTGCGTGCGGACGGGATTTTTACTAGTGGAGGCACTCAATCCAATTTCCAGGGACTTCTCTTAGCGCGAGATCGCTTTATCCAAGAGGAGTGGCAGTGGAATGTCCAGGCGAAGGGATTACCACCGGAGGCGCATCAATTACGCATCCTTTGTTCGGAAGCTGCACACTTTACGGTCAAACAATCCGCGGCGCTACTGGGTCTGGGTGAGCAAGCGGTTGTGACCATCGCGACGGATGAACAACAACGGATGAGTGTACAGGACTTGGAGCGCAAATGGAATCGATTACAACAAGAAGGAGCAAAACCAATGGCGGTGGTGGCCACTGCCGGTACCACTGATTTCGGTAGCATTGACCCACTAACGACCTTGGCCGACCGTTGCCAAGATTGGGGTATGTGGCTCCACGTGGATGCTGCTTATGGTGGTGCGTTAATGATGAGCGAACAGCATTGTCACAAGTTAGCTGGAATCGAACGAGCGGATTCCCTGACGGTTGATTTTCATAAGCTTTTCTATCAACCGATTAGCTGTGGGGCTTTTCTTTTGCGTGATGGTTCCAACTTCCGTTGGTTGTCGCGTCATGCTGACTATCTCAACCCTGTGGAACAGGAAGAAGCGGGGATTCCCAACCTAGTGGGGAAATCGGTGCAGACGTCACGTCGCTTCGATGCTCTAAAGTTGTGGATCAGCATGCAAATGCTCGGGCAAGCCGGATTTGCCCATCTCATTGAACGTACGATGGAGCAAGCAAATGGAGCAGCCCAGCTGATTGCAGATGATCCACAACTAGAAGGAGTAGGGGAGAAGCCGCAGATTAATGCAGTGGTTTTCCGTTACCGACCGGATGCTGAGCTTGCGGAGGGATCCGATGAGATCAATCTCCTCATTAAGCAAACGTTACTTGAACAAGGAGACGTCGTATTGGCACAGACGCGGGTGGCAGGTAGGGTTCATCTCAAATTGACTCTGCTCAATCCACGCACGACCACCGCTGACATGAAAGAAATATTGACGAGTGTGAAGAGAGTAGGACGCGAAATGGAAATAAAATGGGGGGAGAGGATGAAAGCATGTCTACGTCCATAGCAGAACAAGCAAGCATGCAAAGCTTCTTTAATTGTTATTTGAGGGAAGTAGGAGGTTACGAATTACTCAGTCGTGAGGAACTCCTCCGCGATCCGGTTTATGAAGAGATCGGCTCTCAGATAGAGTGTACCCGCTTTGTGCGGTGTGACCTACCCCATCATGGGATGGAGATTGTTGCACCGGTTAAATACTGGTCCTTGACGGATCGCCACGTATTCGCCTTTCCACTCTATTATTTTGCTGGAGAGAGAAAACAGGCGTATTCCCTTGATTATGTGACCATGATTACGATGGTAACGAAGGAATTGGAATTGGCGCGTGGCCGCGAAACCAGTGCGGATGAATTGGTCTATCGCAGTTTACAAAGTGCCCAACATATTGCCGATTTTGTTGAAGCACGGAAGGGTGACGCAAAAAAATTAATGCAGTCTTCTTTCACCTATTTGGATGCGGAACAGTCCCTTATCTTTGGTCATTTGTTACATCCGACCCCGAAAAGCCGACAAGGGATTTCGGAAGTGGAGCAGCGTGATTATGCTCCTGAACTCAAAGGGGAGCATCCCATGCACTATTTCCGTGCCCATCATTCCATCGTAAAAGAAGACTCTACTTTTGAGCAAACAGCGACGGAAGCGATTAAAGAGGAACTGCGTTTTGATCCTACTTTATCAGAGGAGTGGAAAGAGAAATATCTGACACAAGATGGTTATTCTCTTCTGCCGGTTCATCCATTGCAAGCAAAGCATCTTTTACAAGATCCCGATGTAAAAGGTTTGCTCAAAGAAGGGCTACTAGAGGACTTAGGACAACGAGGGCGAGCCTACGCTCCTACTTCTTCCTTGCGTACGGTGTACCATCCACAAGCACGTTTTATGATGAAGGGTTCCGTGCCAATCAAGATTACCAACTCGATCCGTCTCAACAAGATGAAAGAGTTGGAACGCGGGGTGGAAGTAACAC
Source organism: Mechercharimyces mesophilus (assembly GCF_059818345.1). Classification (NCBI taxonomy): domain Bacteria; kingdom Bacillati; phylum Bacillota; class Bacilli; order Caryophanales; family Thermoactinomycetaceae; genus Mechercharimyces; species Mechercharimyces mesophilus. The sequence continues at coordinate 444,300 of NZ_JCBAPH010000002.1, forward strand.
GCATGATGCAAAGTGAGATCGGACAGCAACTGAAGAAGCATCATCCGGCGTTCCACATCATTCAAGACCCTGCTTACATAACCATTGATATTCCTGGTAGAGAAGAGTCAGGCTTTGAGATGGTGCTGCGAGAAAATCCTTTTGTGGGTAGCCATGACCAGTCTGTTTCCCTTATTGCCGGTTTGTGTCAAGATTCGTTGACTGGAGAAGGTTCTCGCCTACAAACGATCGTAAGTGAACTGGCAACAAGTGAAGGGCGTACGACGGAGGAAGTCAGCTTGGACTGGTTCAAAAAATACTTAGAGATCTCTCTCGAACCGATGTTGTGGCTGTATATGACGTATGGTGTTGCCTTGGAAGCACACCAACAAAATAGTGTGGTTCGCTTGGAAGGTGGGTATCCCAGTCAGTTTTACTATCGGGACAACCAAGGCTACTACTATTGTGAATCTACCTTCGATCAACTGAAAGCTGCACTCCCTGGTATTAACGAGAAGAGTCAGACGATGTGTAAAGATGAGGTAGCGGATGAGCGGTTGCGCTACTACCTTTTTCTAAACCATTTGATGGGGCTGATCAATGCATTTGGTGTGGCACACTTAGTAGGAGAGCAAGGATTACTAGAAATGTTGGCTGATGTGTTGCGAGGATGGCTTCCGAAGAATCGCCAACCTTCTTCGCTACTGGAGAGCCTTTTGGAACGAGAGGAGATTCCTTGTAAAGCCAATCTGTTGACACGTCTCTATGATATGGATGAATTGGTGGGGCCGATGGAGAGTCAATCCGTCTATGTCAAAGTAGCGAACCCGCTACGAAAAGGAGTGAAGACGAACGTATGAAGCAAGATCGTCCCTCTTTTTACCATGATGGGGTTCCTTATCGCATAAAAGATGAGTCGCTCAATAAAGAAATTTCCTTTCGGCCGGTCCAGATGGAAGCTGATTTTGAGCGACTCCATCAATGGCAACATCAGCCACATGTGATTCCTTTTTGGCAGTTGGATATTTCCCGTGAGGCTTATCGGGAGCATTTGACTACATTTTTGGCAGATCCTCACCAAACCTTGCATATTGGCATGCTGGATGGGGAGCCCATGAGCTACTGGGAGACCTATTGGGCCGAAGATGATGTGGTAGGAACGCGCTATGATGCACACCCAGAGGATCAAGGTGTTCATCTCCTGCTCGGTCCTCCTTCCTACCTCGGCCAAGGATATGCTTTCGCCTTACTGCGGGCGATTACCGCAAAGATGTTTGAACACCCTGGCACAGAGAAAGTGGTGGCCGAGCCCGATATTCGTAATGAAAAGATGATCCATATCTTTAATAAGTGTGGTTATCTCTTGCAAAAGGAAATCGATTTACCGGATAAGCGGGCTGCCCTCCTTTTCTGTACACGAGAGGAATTTGAGAGGAGAGTGAAGGGATGATTGACAAACAAATGGGTACAGCTCCGATCTATGATGTCATCGGGATAGGAATAGGGCCCTTTAATTTAGGATTGGCGGCGCTATTATCCCCGCTGTCGGAAGTGAATGCGCTCTTTTTAGAGCAAAAGCCACAATTTGATTGGCATCCAGGTCTCTTGATCGAAGGGACGACCTTGCAAGTTCCTTTCTTTGCTGATTTGGTTACCATGGCTGATCCGACGAGCCCTTACTCCTACTTAAATTACCTTAAGGAACAGAAAAGGCTGTATCATTTTTACTTTTACGAACGTTTTCTTATTCCGCGACGGGAGTATAATCACTATTGCCAGTGGGTTTCGCAGGAGTTGGAAAGCTGTCGTTTTGGGCAACGCGTGACCCAAGTAGAGAAGGTGAAACAGGAGGGTCGTTCTTACTATCGTGTAGAAGTATTGGAGGTAGAGACAGGACGTACCCACCACTATTTGACGAAAGATCTGGTTCTCGGAGTAGGCAGTGTTCCGGGTATACCGGGACGCTTTAAAGAGCTCTCAGAAGAGGATGTATTTCACTCCGCACAGTTTTTAAAACGATTGGACCGTTGCCGCAGTGCGCGTTCCGTTACAGTGGTGGGTTCAGGGCAAAGTGCGGCTGAGGTGTTTCAAACGCTGCTTCAGGAACAAGATGAGCATGGATACCAATTGGATTGGTTCACACGCTCGGATGGTTTCTTCCCGATGGAGTATTCCAAGCTTGGATTGGAGCATTTCTCTCCCGATTATACACGCTATTTCCACTCGCTCCCACAAACAAAACGAGATGAGCGCTTGGCGGGGCAGGATCTGCTATATAAAGGCATTAGTGCGAGTACGATTGCCGAAATCTATGACCTCCTTTATGAACGGACGGTGGGAGGAGCCACTCCTCCTGTACGCATGCTGGCAATGACAGAACTACAAGAGATCACAGCCAATGCGAAGGCGGATTCCGCCAACTATACGCTTCATTGTATGCAACGCGAACAAGAAGAGCGCTTTACACACGCTAGTGATATTGTCATTTTGGCTACTGGTTACCAGCATCGCTTACCAGCTTGTATTGAGGGCATCAAAGATGAGGTTCGTTGGGATGATCATGGCCGCTTTATCATCAACGAAGATTATCAGGTTGCACTTACGAGAGAAGATAATCACGTCTATGTACAAAACGGTGAGATGCATACACATGGCATAGGTGCTCCTGATTTGGGACTGGGTGCTCATCGTAACTCTGTTATTATCCGCGCTTTGACCGGGCGGGAAGTGTATCCGCTCAATGAGCGAAACGTATTCCAGCAGTTTGGTGTAAATACCAGTACAACCACCACCACAAAATAGAACGGGGAGTGAACCGACATGGAAGCGATGGAAACCGTAAAAAAAAATTTAAATCCAGAGACGTGGCAACATGTATCAAAACAACTTTTGACGAAGATGTTTGCCGAACTCTTATACGAAGATATGTTGCAACCGACTTTGCTGGAAGAGAATGAAGGAAAGGGTTCCTATCGGCTAGAGTTGAAAAGTGGAGTCCTCTATACCTTCTCTGCTAAAAAACGGGTATTCGATAGCTACCGTATCGATGCGGAATCGATCGAACGGCATGCTGATGGGGAGTCTACGCAAGCGACGAATCCGATTCAGTTCCTTTTAGATATTCAAACAACGGTGGGTATGACTTCGCTGACAGCAGGTCATTTGATTCGTGAATACAATCAAACCCTGATTGCTGATGCTCATATCCATGAGAAAAAGAAAAAGTCGAATAAGGATCTGACGGCACTCGATTATGCGGATTTGGAAGGGGAAATGGAGGGGCACCCTTGGATTACGTATAACAAAGGTCGAATCGGTTTTGGCTACCAAGACTACTTAGATTACGCACCAGAGCAACAAAAAGAAGTGGTTCTTTCTTGGCTAGCCGTTCATCGGAAAATGGCTACCTTTCATGCGGTGGAGAAAGTGGAACATGAAGCGCTTATCCGTAGTGAAATTGGCGATGAGCGATACGAATCTTTTATCTCCCAGCTGGTAGAACGAGGCGTCAATGCTGAGGACTATTTCTTTATCCCTGTACACGAGTGGCAATGGGACAATTACATTATTCCTTTCTTTCCAGAGGAGCTTGCTAACCTCCGTATTATTCCGCTAGGAGATGGAGTCGATCGTTATCTACCTCAACAATCCATTCGTACTTTCGTCAACCGTAGTAAAAAAGAACGTCATCATGTGAAGCTACCGATGAGTATATTAAATACGCTGGTGTATCGCGGGCTTCCGGGGGAGCGCACGGTAATCGCACCTCAGATTACCGAGTATATCAAGGGTATTTGGGAACAAGACGACTTCTTAAAAAAGGAGTGCCGTACCATTCTCCCAGGAGAGATTGCCAGTCTTAACTATGATCATCCTTACTATAGCAAGTTGGAAGGCGCGCCTTATCAGTACTTGGAAATGCTCGGCTGTATTTGGCGTGAGAGTATCTATAATTACTTGGATGAGGGAGAGCATCCGATTACTCTAGCTTCTCTCTTATATGTGGATGGAGAAGGAGTACCCTTTGTTTCACGACTCATCGAGCAGTCGGGATTAAGTGTAGAGGAATGGGTGGATCAATTGGTTGGCGTGATCCTGCCTCCGCTTCTCCACTATCTGTACAAATACGGTGTCGTTTTCTCTCCGCATGGACAAAATACCATTCTCGTGCTGAAAGATGGTGTTCCGCACCGGTTAGCAGTAAAAGATTTTGTTGACGATGTGAATGTGAGTCAAGAGCCACTACCGGAGTTAGCCGGATTGTCGCAAGAATTGAAAGAGGTCTTGCGGAGTGAACCCCCAGAAGGATTGTGCCAATTCATCTTTACGGGTCTCTTCATTTGCCACTTCCGCTACCTGTCTGATCTTTTAGAGGTACATCATGGTTTAGCGGAAGAAACTTTCTGGGCGCAAGTGCGAGCGGGTATCCTCGCCTATCAATCACGCTTTCCAGAGAGACAGGAACGGTATCAATTGTTCGATTTACTCAGACCTTCTTTTACAAAGTTGTGCTTGAATAGGAATCGAATGGTTGATTATGGATACGCTGATGATGATGATCGTCCGCATGCTTCAGAGTTTGGTCGAGTCGCCAACGCATTAAGTGTAGGAGCAGAAGCAGGGATGAAGTAATGGAACGGATAGCACACTCTGAGTGAGTGTACAGTAGCTTGAAGGCATTGGGTTCACTCGCCTAAGTGGTTGATGGGCGAGTGAACTTGTTTCTATGAAAGTCTCCACTTGCTTAAGGTTTTTTTACTAATTGAAAAAATCGACCATGTGGTTTTCTATGAAAAGCTCTTCTAAAAATGTTTAGTGCATCGCCTCTCTATGAACATTGTGTGTCATAAAGGCGGCTTTTATCGTTATTTGTCAGTAACATACGAATATGCTATAATAAATAGACCGTGCTAGGTGGGGAGCTGGCGGTGCCCTGTAACCCGGAATCCGCCTTACCGGGGCTGAATTCCTACCCGAGGCTTGTCTCTGTAAGGCTAGGTCTGTATACGAGGTGTTGAGGATCGGGTCCTGCGCAATAGGGACTTTCGAACTGTGTCAGGTCCTGACGGAAGCAGCACTAAGGGAGCTCCCCTATGTGCCGCAGGGATGCCTGATCTGAGCTGAGTATACAGGTGCCACTTATAGCGATATTGTTCGAGGGCAGGTGCGCGGTATTTCTATGGATAAAAACCAAGAGGTCGCTTTGCTGTCTAACTAGTGAAGCGCCTCTTTTTTGCTTTTCCTTCATAACTTTATGATCAAAGGAATTTCCATACATAAGCAGGAGGATATAGTTTCAAAAGCGAAACAAAAATGGAAGGGGAAGAGGGGGGTGACAACATGACGATCGCCTTTAATGTAAAGTTTGGACAGCTTTTGGATTGGGTTCAGCAGGCAGAGTATGCAGCCATTATGATGGATGGGAATGGGCGCATAACCTCCGCGAATGAACCCTTTCTGACTATGTTGCAGTTGAAATGGCAACAGGTTGAAGGAGAGGATTTTGCTCATTTCCTCTCGTTGTCCAATGAGGTCCAGCATGAAATTTACCGTCCTCATCAACATCAACAGAGCTCCCGTTGGGTTGAAGGGTCATTTCTTTTGCTATCAGGAGAGCTACTTCCAATGACGGCTCATATGGTGAGTGGGCAAATGGAAGAACAATATTTCCACCTTCTCTTCTGTACCCCTTTTGATATGAAATCATCGCAAGTAGTTAATCGGTATGCACATCAATGGGTTCATGATCTGGATATAGGAGCTGTCTTTCTTAACAAAGAGGGAAGGGTTGTTACCATCAATCAAAAGGCGAGTGCATTGACGGGAAGAGATGGTGACCAACTACTTGACCAACCTTGTGAAGAGCTATTCACTTCCTTATCGGAAGAGGGGTTGTCCCTAGTAGAGCGCTCTCTAGCAGGAGAAAGTGTAAAGCCGATCGAGGTTACTTGGCCCATAAATCAGCATGAAGTAGTCGTTCTACTTGATGTGTGTCCACTATATGATGAAGAGTCACAGGTAGATGGTTATTGTGTCACTCTCCTGGACATGACCCAATTACGTGCAATGGAAAGTGAGCTGGAAGGACAAAACCGCCTTACCTTGATTGGTGAAATAGCGGCTGGTACGGCTCACGAAATAAGAAATCCACTTACTTCGATCCGAGGATTCCTGCAAGTGTTGAAACATACATTTAATGAGAATTTACATATTAAAGAGTATAGTTACACTGAGATTATGCTACGTGAGATTGACCGCATTAATCATCTGGTGGGAGAATTTTTGCACCTTAGTCGTCCGGAATCGACTACAAAGAAGCTTGTATGCGTGGAAAGTATGATTCAAAGTATGATTCCCGTCATTCGAAGTGAGGCCAACCTTCATCATATTTATCTTCGTTACCAAGAACCTGGAAGGTGTTTACCGAAAGTTTTAGCAGATGAGAAGGGATTAAAGCAGGTGCTTCTAAACCTCTGTAAAAATAGTATCGATGCTATGGATGATGGAGGTACTTTATCCATCGAGGTCCATTGTTCGGGGGAGGGGCAGAGCAAGCGCGTTGAAATTGAAGTGTATGATACCGGAGCTGGTATTCCGGAGACGGTGATGGATCAAATCTTTGAGCCTTTTTTCACGACCAAGGAAAATGGCACAGGTCTAGGACTGGCTGTGTGCAAGCGCATCATTGACGATGTGGATGGAAGTATTGAAGCGAGGACGACGGAGCGAGGGACTGTTTTTCGCGTATTATTGCCCGTCGTAGAATCAGGGTAAGTCGCTGTGCGTATAGTGGTAAAACGAAGAACGTTTTCTTTGGAAAAACGGAGTGTTCTATAGTATGATATTTTTACGGACAAGTTAGGTAAGCAGGAGAGAAAGTTGGTAATTGTTGTGGCTTATCGGGCTTTATATCGCGTTTATCGATCGCAGACGTTTGCTGATCTTATCGGACAAGAGCAAGTGACACGAACTTTGCAAAATGCGCTAGCTTCTAGGCAATTTTCTCATGCCTATTTGTTTAGTGGTCCACGTGGAACGGGCAAGACAAGCGCGGCTAAAATTATGGCCAAGGCTGTAAACTGTGAATATGGCCCACGCCCGGAACCGTGTAACGAATGTGATGCCTGCCGGCGGATTACAGAAGGATCTCTTATGGATGTGGTGGAAATCGATGCTGCCTCCAATCGTGGGGTGGATGAAATCCGCGATTTAAGGGAGAACGTACGCTATGCACCGTCGGAAGTCCGCTATAAAGTGTTTATTGTGGATGAAGTGCATATGTTGACCACAGAGGCATTTAACGCCCTATTAAAAACCTTGGAAGAACCGCCTTCTCATGTGATTTTTATTCTAGCTACCACTGAACCACACAAGCTACCGGCGACCATTCTCTCGCGATGTCAGCATTTTGTTTTTCGTCGAATTGCGTTAGAGCATATGTTGGTACATTTACGTGCTATTTGTGAAGACCAGGGAATAGAATGCGATGAACCAGCTTTGCTCGAGGTGGCCCGTACTTCCGATGGAGGCATGCGCGATGCTCTCAGTTTACTGGATCAAGTACGGTCATTTAGCGGAGATCAAATTAATGAAGAGTCGGTTCGTATGGTGACGGGAGCGGTTTCTCAGAATGCGATCAATCACCTTCTAAAAGCGATCGCTAAACAAGACGCGAAGCAAGCGCTAGATCATATGGATTCACTCCTCATGGAAGGTGTGGAAGCAGAGAAGCTGTTGCAAGATCTTATCTATGCTTGCCGGGACTTGCTTTTCGCACTATCGGGGAAGCGTGATGGCGTTTCTTCTGATAGAGAACCATTGATTGAAAGTGGATCCACATTATCCGCGGCTGAGTGGATGGATAAAATGGAGCAGATGATTCTGTTCCAAGAGAGTATTAAACGGTTTCATCACGATCGCATGGTACTGGAACTAGCACTTATGCGTTTGTGTGAACCTGCAGCAAAACCTGCAGGATACGTAGAAAAGTTAGAGAAACGGGTACACGATCTTGAAGAGAATGTGAGAAATCTCGCAGAGAGAGATCCGGTGAAGGCTCAGGCACCTGAAGAATGGAATCGATCGTCAGCAAACGAAAGTAAGAGAGTGGCATCCAATCCGGCGAAGAAAAAGCCCAGTGATAGGCACCTGCTTTCCTTACAAAAAGAAGCTCAACCAGATTTAATAAATAGGGTGAATCAGAGCTGGCCTGAATTGCTTAATCAAATTAAGAGAGAAAAGATAACCGTTCATGCATGGTTGATGAATGGAGAACCCGTGGTGGCGACGAAAGATGCGGTCGTGGTTGCCTTCAAAAATCAAATACACCGGGATACTACGGAAAAAGAGGGAAACAAATCACTTATTGAGCGTTTCCTGCAAGAGTTGGTGGGGATTCCGCGACTGATCACCGTGATGAAAAGTGACTGGGACACGATTGAAAGTCCCTCTTCCTCTGCAGATGAAGAGAGTTTCTCTTCGACTACAGTAGAGGATGAGGAATCACATGATCCTATTCAACATGCTGTAAAAGTGTTTGGTGAGGATATGGTAGAAGTGACAGACTAATGTTGTTTCGCTAAATAAGGGAGGAAAAACAAAATGAAAAATATGAATCAGATGATGAAGCAAGTAAAAAAGATGCAGGCACAGATGGCTAAAGCGCAGGAAGAACTAGCAGAAAAGCAAATTGAAGGCACTGCTGGTGGTGGCGTGGTGAAGGTAGTCATGAATGGGCAGAAAGAACTGATTGATCTTGTCATTGCACCGGAAGCGGTAGACCCTGATGATGTGGAAATGCTACAAGATATGATTACAGCTGCATTTAATGAAGCCTTAAAAAATGTGGATGAGCTTGTACAAAAAGATATGGGTAAGTTTACGGGTGGTATGAATCTCCCGGGCATGTTTTAGTAAAAAAGAAAAAATGGGAGTGTCGAACGAGTGTATACGCCGGAACCGATTACACGCTTGATGGAGGGGTTCATGCGGCTACCGGGCATTGGACCGAAAACGGCTCAACGCCTGGCTTTTTTTGTATTAGGAATGAAAGAAGAGGATGTCATTGATCTGGCCAAAGCCCTCGTACATGCAAAGCGAGATCTAACCCCTTGTGAGATCTGCAAAAATATAACGGATCACAAAGTATGCTCGGTTTGTAGCAACAGAAATAGAGATCGATCGGTGATCTGTGTGGTTCAAGACCCCCGGGATGTCATTGCGATGGAACGAATGAAGGAGTACAACGGCCTCTATCATGTCTTACATGGAGTTATATCGCCAATGGAGGGGATTGGACCTGATGAGCTAGATATTCCTCATTTATTACGAAGATTAGAAGATGATACGGTGAAAGAACTCATTCTAGCGACCAACCCTAATATCGAGGGGGAAGCTACAGCGATTTACCTTTCCAAATTGGTTCGTCCCTTTGGTATCCGTGTCACGCGGATTGCTCATGGTTTGCCGGTAGGAGGCGATCTAGAGTATGCGGATGAAGTAACGCTGTCTAAAGCGATGGAAGGAAGAAGAGATTTAACGTAAAGTAAGAAGGACGATTATCTTAATCGGTAGCTGTTCGACCGTTGTCAAGCTAAGAAGCTGCGTCTTCCCAGTTGAAGAAACGTGGCTTCTTTTTTGTATAGAATGACGGGTTTCGTTTTCCGATGGTCTATTTTAATAAGGCGTGCATATGCTTGTACCAATAGTGGAGGAAGGGGCAATGTCCGATGCAAATTAGTTGGTGGATTGTTGTGGGAATAGGGAGTGTCATTCTTTTTATGTTGATTAGCCGTTCTGTCATGCAACCACTAAAATGGATGTGGTGGGGGCTATTGTATTCTGTCGTGGGAGCTGTCGTCTTGTTCCTGTTGAACTTGGCTGGTAAGTGGATTCAGTTTCAAATCCCTATTAATCCAGTCACCTCCTTTGTAACCGGGGTCTTAGGATTGCCTGGCCTTATCTATCTGGTAGTGGTGAAGGTGCTTTTTATGGGCTAACGCCTTGTATACGTGGATATAACGGCAAGAGGAAGCTGAATATGCGGTGTCCGTAACAAGTGTAAAGGAAATCGATTGCTCACGGTTTTACATAATTACATAAGACGTTGACAAAAAAACTGGGTCATGCTAGTATATTTCTTGTTCCCACAAGAGAATGGCGATGTGGGAAAGAGGAAACAACAAAAAACGAAAAAACCTGTTGACGAGAATATCACAGCATGGTATTATAGATCTTGTCGCCACGAAAGAGTGGACAAGACAAACCGCCGGATGGCGGGGATAAAGAGAAATTGTTCCTTGAAAACTGAAGAGCGAAAGATAGACCCAAGTCAATGAAATTTGAGCAATCAAATTCTTTTATGGAGAGTTTGATCCTGGCTCAGGACGAACGCTGGCGGC
>NZ_JCBAPH010000003.1:0-10095 GCF_059818345.1 Mechercharimyces mesophilus
ATATGTCTGGTGGCAATGGCGGAGGGGACCCACTCGTTCCCATACCGAACACGATCGTTAAGCCCTCCAGCGCCGATGGTACTTGGGACGCAGGTCCCTGGGAGAGTAGGTCGTCGCCAGGCATCATAAGAAACAACCCTTTCATTTCAATCGAAGTGAAAGGGTTGTTTTTGTTGTTGAGTAAGGCCTCTTAGAGAGAGAAGAGGTCAGCGTTTATGAGAGTTTCCACATGGTGAAATAATGTTTCGACCATAATCCTTCTAATGGAAGAAAGGTGAAAGCTCCTTCTCCTCATGGACGGACAAAAACAAGCACCCTTCACTTTTTTAATCGGGGAAGTGAAGGGTGTTTGTATATGTGGATGTAGCTTCGTTAAGGTCTAGGGTGGTACGTAAAAGATTTCCTGTTAGGGTGGTTATCCAAACCCTTTCACATAAATTTGCTTCGAACATTTTTGCGCGTAGCACCAGTATATCCATTTCGTGTTACGCAGTGGCATGTTCCTCTCATCCTTCACTTTAACTTGCTAATATGTTAACATATTAGCAAGTTAAAGTATAAATAATGAATAGAAGGTGAGGGGAGATTTTGCTTTTATTTGAGAAGCCGAGAGGAATGAGTGATACCCTCCCAAATTTATACCAGCGGAAGCAGTGGGTTCGAACGAGAATGGTTGAAGAGATTCAACTTTGGGGGTATGAGATGCTCCTTACTCCTACGCTGGAATATTATCAGACGGTGGGTCGTTCTTCTGCTTTAACAGAGAACTACATGTTTAAATTACTGGATCGAGATGGTCATACCTTGGTTCTTCGTCCTGATATGACGACCCCGATTGCACGTATGGCTGCCTCACAGCTAGCGGATGACCAATATCCCGCACGTTTTGCCTATGCCAATACCGTTTTTCGTGCACAGTTACAGGGAACAGATTCCCCTACTGAGTTTGAACAGGTGGGAGTGGAATTGATAGGGGATCCCACGATATCAGCAGATGCAGAGGTTATTTCCTTGTTGGTAAGAACACTGCAGGGTACGGGGTTATCTCATTTTAGAGTAGGAATCGGACATGTTGGTTTTCTAGAGGCACTCTTTCGATCGATCGTTTCAGAAGAAGAAATCATTCTCTCTTTAAAACAGTTTTTGTTCGAAAAAAATGCGGTTGGTTTTCAAGAACGGGTAAAAACGTCTTCCTTTTCATTAGACGAACAAAATCGATTGCTTTCCCTCCTTTCTCTTCGTGGTGGAATAGAGATTGTCGAACAAGCGGAATTGTTAGTGGATACGAGAGAAGGTCATGATGCTCTTGAAGAATTACAAATGCTATGGAGACAGTTGAAAGCTTATGGTGTGGAAGATTATGTACAATTCGATTTAGCGATGATGAGTCATATGAACTATTATACGGGAGTTTTATTTGAAATTTATACGAGGGAAGTCGGTTCCTCTATCGGTAGTGGAGGAAGGTATAATGATCTCTTTCAACGGTATCATCAATCAATCGCCGCTACTGGCTTTGCTATTCACTTTGAACGTCTATTAGAAGCGATTCCGCAAGTAGAGAGTGTTAGAGAAGTATGCTGTATTCTTTTTGATGTTGAAAATCGGCAAAAAGCTATTTTAGAAGCAAGCAAGTTACGTAGTCAAGGGATCGCTGTGACGTTACAATCGGTGAACGGTGTGGTAGACCTGGATGCCTATATGAATTCATTTACAGATATTCGTTCTTTTTATAACAAACAAATACTAGAGGAGGGAAGCGAGAGTTGAACACCATGCTCACAGTGGCCCTTCCGAAGGGAAGGATCTTTCATGATGCGGTCCAGTTGTTACAAGAAGCAGGGTACAGGATACCTGAAGGGATTAGTCGATCGCGTAAATTAATCTTCCCTAGTTCCAATGATGGGTTTCGCTTTATTCTAGCAAAGCCAGCCGATGTAGCTACTTATGTTGAACATGGTGTAGCCGATGTAGGGATCTGCGGGAAAGATGTCTTGCTAGAAGAGAAAAGAAATGTGTATGAGATATTGGATCTGCATCTTAGTCCGTGTTACTTAGCAGTTGCTGGCCGGCCTGTACGTCCTGAGCCAACGCATTCTCCCAAAGTAGCTACCAAATACCCCAACATAGCGACCTCTTTTTATAGGAAGAAAGGACAACAGGCAGAGATTATTCGCCTCAATGGCTCGATAGAACTGGCTCCTGTGCTCCAGTTGGCAGATCGCATCGTCGATATTGTTTCGACGGGAAGAACACTACATGAGAACGGCTTAATTGAATGGGAGCGTATCGCATCCATTACTTCCCGCTTAATTATTAATCCGGCTAGTTATTCTATCCAAGGTCATCTCATTCAGTCGTTGGTCAATCGGTTAACCGAAGTTGTCCACTGTCAACAACCTAGAGAGGAGGGCTATTCATAATGCAGATAACGAGGAACCCTGATCTGTCCAAACGTCGCTTCTTCATGATGGAGGATGCGGGGAAAGAGAGGCAATCTGTCCAAACGATTATGAATGAGGTTAAAAAGGAGGGGGATCGCGCCGTTGCCAGATGGACACGAATGTACGATCGAATCGCTATCGATGAAATGAAGGTGACAACAGAGGAAATTCAAGAGGCGTATAAATGGGTTGAACCAGCGATGATAGAGGTAATAGGGGAAGCAGCTACCAATATACGTTTTTTTCATCAACAACAGAAAAAGGAGTCTTGGTTTCACTTTCAAGCAGATGGATCGATGTTAGGACAAAAAGTGACACCGCTGGATGCAGTGGGTGTGTATGTTCCTGGTGGGACAGCGTCCTACCCTTCGTCTGTACTGATGAATGTCATTCCTGCACAAGTAGCAGGGGTTCCTCGTATTGCAATGGTTACTCCTCCGCAACCCGACGGCCGTTTACCAGCGAGTGTTTTGGTTGCAGCAGCTGAGATTGGAGTGAAAGAGATCTACAAAGTGGGTGGCGCCCAAGCGATTGCTGCATTGGCTTATGGAACGGAGACCATCTCTGCCGTAGACAAAATCGTTGGTCCAGGAAATATCTATGTCTCTTTAGCGAAACAAGCCGTATATGGGAATGTGGATATTGATCAGATTGCGGGTCCTAGTGAAATTGTGGTTCTTGCGGATGAAACGGGCATTGCGGAGGAAATCGCTGCTGATCTATTATCGCAAGCAGAGCATGACCCATTAGCAGCGGCGATCCTCGTGACCACATCACCCGATCTTGCAAACCAGGTAAAACAAGAGGTAGAGACCCAGCTCTCTACATTACCTCGCCAAACGATTGCAGCCACCTCGATTCGTGATCATGGGAAAATTATCCTGATGGAAAATTGGAGAGAGGCGATTGATTGCGTCAACCACCTGGCACCAGAGCACTTAGAGATCATGACGGAGGAACCGATGAAGACACTCCCTTATATTCGTCATGCGGGAGCAATCTTTTTAGGACGCTTTAGCTCTGAGCCAGTGGGAGATTACTTTGCCGGTCCCAACCACGTTTTGCCTACTCATGGAACAGCTCGGTTTTCCAGTCCCTTATCCACAGACGATTTTCTGAAAAAATCAAGTGTCCTATACTATAGCGAAGAATCACTCATTCAACATGGCGAGAAGATTGCGAGATTCGCTCGTTTGGAAGGTTTTGAGGCACATGCCCGGGCGATTGAAAAACGTCTAGCTCAGAAAGGCGGGACAAGGTGAAAAAGCGAGAGGCCACGGTCAAAAGAAGAACGAAGGAAACAGACATCAGCCTTACTCTCACCATCGACGGGAAGGGGGAGTCTAGGATAACGACAGACGTTCCTTTTCTTACCCATATGCTAGATCTATTTACGTATCACGGTCATTTTGATCTGATGCTTACTGCCACTGGTGATACCCATATTGATGATCACCATACGACAGAAGATATTGCGATGGTATTAGGGCAAGCGATTTACCAAGCAATAGGTGATAAGTACGGCATCAAGCGTTATAGTCAAGCGATGGTTCCGATGGATGAAGCGCTTGCGCAAGTGGTAATCGATCTTAGTAACCGCCCGCATCTGGAATTTCGTGCTACTTTTCCACAGGCTAAAGTAGGATCTTTTGATACAGAATTGATTCAAGAGTTTTTATGGAAGTTGGCGATTGAAGCGCGTATGAACTTACATGTGTGTGTCTTCTATGGAGAAAACACCCATCACATGATAGAAGCCATCTTTAAAGCGTTAGGAAGGGCTTTGGATGAAGCCACTTCGATCGATGCCCGAAGACAAAGTATCCCCTCAACGAAAGGAATGCTGTAGATGCTTGCGATTATCGATTATGGCATGGGGAACTTGTTTAGCGTAAAGACAGCAGTAGAGCGGTTGGGAGAACCCTATATGATTAGCGGAAACCCCTATACACTACGAGAAGCAGATTCCTATATTCTCCCCGGTGTTGGGAATTTTGCGGATGCAATGAAGCATCTAAGCGAACGAGGATTGATCGATGTGCTGGAACAAGTGGCCTATTTACGAAAACCTCTACTAGGGATCTGTTTGGGTATGCAGCTTTTGTTTGAGGAAAGTGAAGAAGGGGAGGTGAATGGACTCCACTTACTACCGGGGAAAGTGAAGAGAATTCCGAGAGAGATCGGTCACTTTTCTCCTCTTAAGGTACCACATATGGGGTGGAATCGTCTGTCGTTTCAACAAGAAACCGATTTATTCCACGGTATGGAAGAGGGGCACGCCTACTTTGTTCATTCCTATTATGTTCATACAGAAAATCGGGAAATCATCTTAGCGAATACGGAGTATGGGATTCAACTACCTGCGATTGTGGGACAGGGACAAGTGTGGGGAACGCAATTTCACCCAGAAAAAAGTGGGACCCTTGGGATCAAGCTGTTACGCAATTTTATTGGAGTCTGTAGAGAGAGGAGGGAAAAACATGACGTTTACCCTTTATCCCGCCATTGATATTTATCAGGGAAGATGTGTGCGCCTGGAGCAGGGGAAATTTTCGGAGGAGAAGGTGTACGGAGACTCTCCTATACGGATTGCCGAACAATTTGTACAGCAAGGAGCCGAATGGATTCATGTGGTGGATCTCGATGGAGCGAAGTTAGGAAAGCGGGAGAACGCTTATGATCCACTTCAAATCGCCCGTCAATTGGATGTGAAGGTACAAGTGGGTGGAGGGATTCGGACGGAGGAGGACGTGCGCAATTATCTAGAGAATGGTGTTGCACGTGTAATCCTTGGTAGTTCCGTTTTATCTGATCCAACCTTTGTCTACCGAATGGTGGACCGGTACAAAGAGCGGATTGCCGTAGGGCTTGATGCTCGGGAGGGTTATGTAGCCATCGAAGGTTGGCAAACGAGTTCGCAGCGGAAAGCGGTAGATTTGGGAGTGGAGCTTGCACAGGGAGGGGTGAGTCACATTATATTCACGGATATCGCTCGGGATGGTATGTTATCAGGCCCCAATGTGGAGGCGATCGAAGAGATGGCTACGAGATCAGGCGTGAATGTGATTGCTTCTGGAGGTGTGTGCGGATTATCTGATCTTCAGCTCCTGAAAAGGTTCAAGCCGCAGGGTGTCAGTGGTGTTGTAATCGGCAAAGCCCTTTATACAGGGCAATTGAGACTGGACACCGCATTGCAGGAAGTGAGCGTTCTATGATCACCAAGCGGATTATTGCCTGTCTCGATGTAAAAGAGGGAAGGGTAGTGAAAGGAATTGGCTTTTTGCAGCTAAGGGATGCGGGTGATCCAGTGGAGCTGGCACGGTATTATGACCAGGAGGGGGTGGATGAACTCGTGCTCTTGGATATCTCTGCGTCTCATGAAGGAAGACGGACGATGGTGAAGGTGGTAGAGAAGGTGGCAGCAGAGTTAGCCATCCCCTTTACCGTTGGCGGAGGAATTCATTCTTTAGAAGAGATGAGTGAGATTCTGCGCAGTGGAGCAGATAAAATCTCCATTAATACAAGCGCACTCCTCCGTCCTGCATTAATTTCTGAAGGTGCTTCTTCCTTTGGTTCACAGTGCATAGTAGTAGCCATCGATGCGAAATATGATCCAGAGATAAGGGACTATCGGGTTTATACTCATGGAGGGAGAAAGAAGAGCACTTGGTTGGTGACGGAGTGGGCGGAAGAGGCTGTTCGCCGGGGGGCAGGGGAAATCTTGCTCACATCGATGGATGCTGATGGGAGCAAAGAAGGTTTTGCGCACGATTTGATGCGCAAGGTAAATGAACAGGTTTCGGTTCCTGTCATTGCTTCAGGAGGAGCGGGGGATGCGGATCATTTTAAAGAAGCGTTTTTACAAACAGGGGTGTCAGCCTGTTTAGCTGCTTCTATTTTCCACTATAAAGAAACCTCTGTGACGCAGGTGAAAAAGTCTCTTCAAGAAGGTGGGATGAATGTAAGATGAATATAGAGAGGGTTCAGTTTGATAGCAATGGATTACTTCCTGTCATCGTACAAGACGCAGGCAGTCGTGATGTGCTTACTCTTGCTTATATGAATAGAGAATCTTTACGTAAATCGATTGAGACGAAAGAGACTTGGTTTTACAGTCGTTCACGACAAGCGCTTTGGCATAAAGGGGAGACCTCAGGGGCTACACAACGAATTGTAGAGATGGATTGGGATTGTGACCGAGATGCCCTGCTTGTTCAGGTTCTTCCTGAAGGTCCTGCTTGTCATACTGGGGCGTACAGTTGTTTCACCAATAGGGAGAAGGCGATGCATTTAGATTCTCTGCTAATCTTGAAGCGCTTGGAGAATGTGATTGCCGAGCGGGAGGAAAAGCGTCCTTCGAAGTCTTATACATCGTATCTCTTTAATGAAGGAATCGACAAAATAGCAAAGAAAGTGGGGGAAGAGGCGGCAGAAGTTATTATCGCTGCCAAGAATGGAGAACAGGAAGAGCTGAAATGGGAGACCGCTGATCTGCTCTATCATATGATGGTGCTCTTACGGGAACAGGGCCTCTCGCTGGAAGAAGTGATGGGAGTTTTAATGTCCCGTCACTTAGAAGAATAGTGCGGATTGGGCGGTTTCCAAGTTAAGAAAGGGCGCCTAAGTGGCACTAGGTGAAAAAGCATCTTCTAGGCTTCAGGGTTCATCGGATATTCTTTTCTGTGTCGGTTCTATCCGATCATCCGCTGCATTGATTAAAGTGTTGACTGATCGTATTGGAGTGGGTAAAACAAGAAAGCCCTGGTTCCGTATTCGGAACCAGGGCTTTCTTGTTCCAGTTAAAGGATCGTTCTTCATCCGTTTCCGAATGGTAAGGGAGTGATCCTTAAGCGGATGTTACCTGAAAGTAAATCATATCAAAGAATAGGGTCTTTTATTACTAGGACTAGGCTGATTCAACGTATAATGAAATACCACGCTTGGTTGGAGGGATAGTGGATGTCCTTATTTCAGGGGATGACGTATAACGGGAATCGCTCGGTTATTTTTGAAAAGTGGGAAGAAGAAAGCTATCGTTGTGATTTGGAAGAAGGCGAATATCTTCATCTTGTTTTCTCACAAAGTGGTGTTCGGTTTTTCCTTTCTGAAGACACCTCTATGTTGTTATGCTTTCGAGGTGAAGCGCAGAAGGTTATTCCGGAAGGAGAAGGGGAGATATTTACTAATTATGATGAAGACAATCCCCATGGCTACCAACGTGTTTGTTATAAAAATGTATGGCCAGGTATCGATGTCACTTTCTATAGCAATGACGGGCGGTTAAAATACGACATGTTCGTGCAACCGGGGGCTAATCTGAATCAAATTCGTCTTGCTTATGAAGGTGGAGAGCCTCCATTGATTACAGAACAGGGAGGGCTTCTTGTTCCTACTTTGTGTGGGATGATACGTGAAGCAGCGCCTATTAGTTATCAGGGAGAGGGAAGAGAGAAACGAGCCATTGCGACTCGTTTCCGAATTTATGATGACGGAACATTTGGCTTTCAACTTGAGGAGACAATAGATGAACATCTTCCTCTGCGCATTGATCCTGAGGTGTTTTATTCCTCTTATCTGGGTGGGAATTTGAGAGATCAAGCCTTGGGTATTGCCGTAGATGAGGAAAGGAATGCGTATGTAACTGGAGGGACCTTATCGACTGATTTTCCGGTTACTTCAGGGGTCTTTCAGATTACATTACGGGGCACTTTTGATGCGTTCATCACAAAAGTAAATACCTCAGGTACCTCTCTGCTCTATTCAACCTTTTTAGGGGGCAGTAGTATGAGTGCTGGGTTAGGTATTGCGGTGGACGGTAGTAATCAGGCATACGTGACAGGAGTGACATTTTCTTCAGATTTCCCGACTACAACGGGGTCTTTTCAACCGACCTTCGGAGGGGGGATGGTAGATGCCTTTGTTACAAAGCTAAATGATGCTGGGTCAATGTTAATTTATTCTACATACTTAGGGGGGACCGGAACGGATATTGGAGGGGGCATTAAAGTGAATGGGGGAGGCAATGCTTTCGTCGTAGGTTCAACCACCTCCACTGACTTCCCTATAACACCCGGCTCGTTTCAACCGGTGTTTGGTGGTGCGACGGACGCTTTTGTGTCCAGGCTGAATTCCGCAGGTTCGGGCCTGATTTACTCTACGTTTCTCGGAGGAAGCGCTGATGATGAAGGTGTTGGAATTCAAATTGATGGTGCGAACAATGTATACGTCACTGGGCGTACGGAGTCAAGCGATTTTCCTGTAACTCCAGGTTCATTCCAACCGGTTTTTGGAGGCGACGAAGACGCTTTTGTTACGAAGTTAAATGCGGCAGGAAGTGCTCAAGTCTATTCCTCGTACCTTGGGGGATTAGACGCGGATGAAGGAAACAGTATTGATGTAGATGATTTCGGTTTTGCCTATGTGACAGGAGAGACAAATTCGACGAACTTCCCCGTGACAAAAGGCGCTTTTCAAACCACAGTAGGTAGCGTATCGCCCGATGTCTTTGTTACTAAAATCAATCCGGCAGGTTCAAAGCTGACATTCTCCACTTATTTAGGTGGGTTAGGAGAAGATCGAGGAAATAGCATAGCGGTAAACTCACTAGGAAAAGCGTGGGTGACGGGAGAGACAGGATCAACGAACTTCCCAATTACTTCAGATGCATTCCAGGATAATATCCTGGCCTCACCCACTGAGAGTGCCTTCATTACCCAGGTGAGCTATTCTGGCAGGGGAATTTCCTTTTCGTCATATTTAGGAGGGAGCTTAGCTGACAGTGGAAATGGCATTGCGTTGGATGGCTCGGATCATATTTATGTCACAGGTGAAACAGCCTCAACCGATTTTCCACTAACTTCAGGAGCTTTTCAGTCGAACTTTGGTGGAACATCGGATGCGTTTGTCTTTAAGTTGGGTTCACTTACAGCCGTAGGAGCTACAGGACCGAGAGGGCCACGGGGACGTCGTGGTCCTAGGGGACCAAGAGGAGCAAGAGGACCCAGAAACCTGGGTGAAGGAGAATTTAGTGGATAAGTAAGGACAGTTTATGATAAGGGAAGGAGAGATCAGAATCTCCTTCCCTTCTACTTTATTAGGATATTCTCTCTACTACCTCTTCTAATTCTGATTATGTCATTGAATGTCCACGGATGCTCCCTATAAAACAAATGGTGAAGCGTTCAGCAGAATTGGTCTACTCGTCAAGATATAGAAAGGCGAAAACGAAACTCTGTTATAGCGCTACATTTTACTGCGAGAGAAGCTTCGAGATAGAGGGAATAACAGATAAAAAGACTGTGTATATGTTCTGCGCTTTTAATAGAGCAATATTCTCAAAATTATTTTCGCTCAAAAGTATTGACGGTTGCCAGAAACCGTGATATATTAATCCCTGTCGCCAAAAGTGACTATTATAAATGGTTTGTTCTACAATCAGGTGATGTGGAAACTTTCTGCTTAAAAACAGCTTGAAGTTGGTTGACGATTTCTTAAGAAATATGATACAATATCTATCGTCTGATGAATTTATTCCTCCATAGCTCAATTGGTAGAGCGTCCGGCTGTTAACCGGCAGGTTGTAGGTTCGAGTCCTACTGGAGGAGCCAAGCTCCCATAGCTCAGTCGGCAGAGCGCTTCCATGGTAAGGAAG
>NZ_JCBAPH010000003.1:10195-314849 GCF_059818345.1 Mechercharimyces mesophilus
CATCTTACTTAAAAGAAAGCTGTTGGGGTGTAGCCAAGCGGTAAGGCAACGGACTTTGACTCCGTCATGCGCAGGTTCGATCCCTGCCGCCCCAGCCAAAATGCGAGCCATTAGCTCAGTTGGTAGAGCACCTGACTTTTAATCAGGGTGTCGCAGGTTCGAATCCTGCATGGCTCACCATGATTTTTAAATAACATGCGGAAGTGGCTCAGCGGTAGAGCATCGCCTTGCCAAGGCGAGGGTCGCGGGTTCGACTCCCGTCTTCCGCTCCAATATGAAACACCCTTTACCATATGGTAAAGGGTGTTTTGCTATTTCACTTTTTTTGATTGGATACGCTCTATGGTACAATAGAAATATAGGATGAGTGTGAATACAGATTTACATATAGGATAGCTTGATAGATGGAGGCGAATAACATCATGAATAAAGAGAAACAACAATCGATCTCAATTATTGGTGTACCTATGGATATGGGACAAGGACTACGCGGAGTAGATATGGGGCCAAGTGCCATTCGCTATGCTGGTGCGAAAAAGCGTCTAAGTGAGATGGGCTATGAAGTGGAGGATCGGGGTAATATTACGGTTCCCATTCAAAATACATCAACAGAGCAGGATCCAAAACATCGGTATTTGAAAGAAGTTGTAGCGGCCAACGAAGAGCTGGCGATCGCTGTGGCTGATGTGATGGATAAAGGCCGCTTTCCTCTTGTATTGGGTGGTGATCATAGCATTGCGATCGGAACGGTTGCGGGGGTTTCCAAGCATGTATCCAATCTGGGTTTAATTTGGTTTGATGCCCACGGAGATTTGAATACAGGAGATTCATCTCCTTCTGGTAATATCCATGGAATGCCACTGGCCGCTAGCTTAGGAGTGGGTCACCCTGATTTGGTTCAGTGTGGAGGGTTTTCACCTAAAGTGAAACCAGAAAATGTCGTGATCGTCGGTGCGCGTGAGCTGGATCCGGGAGAACAAGCCCTGATAAAAGAGATGGGGATTACCGTCTTCACGATGCACGATATTGACCGTATGGGAATGGGAGCCGTCATGGAGAAGACGATTGAGGTAGTGTCCACTGGTACAGATGGTGTTCACTTAAGTCTCGATTTGGACGGCTTGGATCCAACGGATGCTCCTGGGGTAGGGACCCCGGTTGTTGGCGGTATGACCTATCGAGAGAGCCACTTGGCGATGGAGATGCTGTCTAGTAGTGGTATTTTATCTTCAGTGGAATTGGTTGAAGTCAACCCGATTTTAGATAACGCTAACCGAACGGCAAAAGTGGCAGTAGGGTTAATGGAGTCCATTTTCGGGAAGATAGTATTGTAGACGAAAGATGTGACCCAAACCTTCCTGTTTGGGTCGTTCTTATTTAAAACGTGCATGAGGTGATTTTAGATGGAGAAAGCAGTAGGGAAAGACCCGCATCAACCTCTTAGGCGAGATGTTCGTATGTTGGGAGCTACCTTGGGGGACATATTAAAGCAACAAGGTGGCGAAAATTTGTTCGCACATGTGGAAAGAATCAGAGAACAGACGAAAAATATACGTGCATCCGGGAATGGTGAGCAAATTGGTTACTTGAAGGAAGAGATTGAACAGTTGACACCGGAAATGCGGCGGGATGTTATCCGTGCTTTTGCTCTTTACTTTCATTTAGTAAATATTGCTGAGCAGAACCATCGTATTCGCCGTCATCGGGAATATAAGCGGGCGGATGAGACTCAGGTACAGCCACAATCGATAGAGAGCGCAGTGAAAACCTTGAAGGAGAGAGGAACGACAGCAGAAGAAATCAAGGAGTTATTCCCTTATTTATCATTGGAACTGGTGATGACCGCTCATCCAACAGAGGCAATGCGGCGTACCATCCTGGATTTGCACTCTCGAATTGCAGAGAATGTGATGAAATTAGACGATCCGCTTCTTATTGAGGAAGAGCGTGCTTCGATTCAACAAGAAATTCAAGCGGAAGTGCTCGCACTATGGCAAAGTGATGAGCTTCGTCATCGCAAGCCTCATGTTTTAGATGAGGTACGTAATGGGCTGTTCTATTTGGATGAGACGTTGTTTGAAGTTCTTCCTGAAATACATCGTTCGTTAGAAGCATCTCTAACGCACTACTATCCAGAAGAAGAATGGCATGTTCCTACCTATTTGCGATTCGGGTCGTGGATTGGTGGAGACCGCGATGGAAATCCATCTGTGACACCGGATATTACATGGAATACCCTCGAGTTGCATCGAGAATTGGTTTTAACGAAGTATGAGAAGAAAATAAAGAAAATGGTAGAGATCTTAAGTTACTCGACGCGTCGCATCCAGATTACGGACGACTTGCAACACTCGATTGAAAGGGATCAACAGGAAGTGGCTCTAGAAGACGTTGGGGAAGGGGAGTGGCGAAACGAGCACGAACCTTATCGTCGGAAATGTATGTATATGCTCGCTCGTCTGCGCCATACCCGGACGGGAGAGCGAGAAAAAGGCTACTATGCGAAGCCAGAAGCCTTTAAGAAAGACCTGAGGTTGTTGGGCGAATCGCTGACTGCCCATCGTGCGCATCATGTGGCTGATTTGCACGTAACCCGTCTGATACGTCAAGTGGATCTATTTGGTTTCCATTTGATGACTTTGGATATTCGTCAACATAGTGCAGTACATGAGCAGGCCATTACTGAGATATTAGCGAACTTAGGGATTGAGAAAGCGTATAACCAATTGGACGAAGAGGATAAGATGAAGCGTTTGACGCAATTATTAGCAGATCCTCGTCCGCTGACGGCCTCTTTCATGTCCTTTTCACCGCAGACTGCGGAGTGCTTGCAATTGTTTGCCGTGATTAAGCAGGCCAAAGAGGAGTTTGGGGAAGAAGCCATCCGCAATTATTTGATCAGCATGACACAAGGAACCAGTGACTTGTTAGAAGTTCTGTTGTTAGCCAAG
This sequence comes from Mechercharimyces mesophilus, assembly GCF_059818345.1. Classification (NCBI taxonomy): domain Bacteria; kingdom Bacillati; phylum Bacillota; class Bacilli; order Caryophanales; family Thermoactinomycetaceae; genus Mechercharimyces; species Mechercharimyces mesophilus. Next base: position 13,147 of record NZ_JCBAPH010000003.1, read on the forward strand.
GAAGTGGGGCTCCATCAGAAATCCGAAGAGAAGGCTATCTCTCGTTTGCATGTGGTGCCACTTCTGGAGACAATCGATGATCTCCACCGTGCGGAAGAGATTATGCAGGCCTATTTTGAGCACCCAGCCTATCTCCCCTTCTATAAAGATAAGCACCCTACACAGGAAATCATGCTGGGTTATTCCGATAGTAATAAAGATGGAGGAGTGCTCACTGCCAATTGGGAGCTCTATCGTGCCCAACGAAACCTGACTCGATTAGCCAATCAATATGGTTTGGAAGCGAAGTTTTTCCATGGACGAGGGGGAGCCCTTGGCCGGGGAGGCGGACCGCTCTATCGCAGTATCCAGGCTAAGCCACTGGGCAGTATACTGGGCGGAGTGAAAATCACGGAGCAAGGCGAAGTTCTCTCTTCTCGCTATGCTCAGAAACCGATCGCGATGCGAAGTTTGGAACAAGCGACTTCTGCTTTGTTGTTACAGACAGCGGCGGCTCACTCTGGTAGTGAACAAGGACCATCAGCGGAATGGATTGACTGCTTAGAAGAGATTTCAGAGCAAGCTCGTGTAACTTATCAACATCTTTTATTTGAAGACCCAGACTTCCTTTCCTTCTTTCAGGAGGCGACGCCTCTTCCAGAGATAGGGGAGCTAAAGATAGGTTCCCGGCCGTCTCGTCGGAAAAATAGTCAAGCATTTGAGGATCTAAGAGCGATACCATGGGTGTTTGCTTGGACGCAGAGTCGCTTTCTTTTCCCAGCATGGTATGCCGCTGGCTCAGCTATCCAAACAGTGATGAAACGAGGAGAGCGTGAGCGTCAACAGTTATCCGAGATGTATCAGCATTGGCCGTTCTTCCGTTCCCTCATTGACAATCTACAGATGGCGCTAGCGAAGGCGGACTTTTCGATTGCGAAGGAGTATGCAGGGTTGGCGGTGAATCTTCCCCGTGGAGAAGCTCTCTATCAGCAGATGGAGGAAGAATATAGGTTGACGAAAGAAATGACACTCGGGATTACCAACCAAGAAGTACTGTTGGGCCATGTGCCACCTCTTCGTGAGTCGATTCGCTTGCGTAATCCCTATGTCGATCCGCTAAGTTATATTCAGGTAGGGTTGTTGCGTGAGTTGCGTCAGCTTAGAAAAGAAGAAAAGGGAGACGCGGAGCTACTGGAACAAGTGTTGCTGACGATAAATGGGATTGCAGCAGGTCTGCGGAATACAGGTTGATGAAAGAAGATAAGCAGATACTTTGCTGTTGAGGTTTTAGAGAGAAGCAGGACCCTCATCTGTAAGGAAGAAGTGCATCGGCAGGAGAAAGAACGATTAGAGTAACTTGAAATATAGTTATTCATTCCTTTCTCGAGTGGTTGCCGTGCTGAAATGAAGAATGAGAAAGTTTTGCGGGGCAGTTCTTCTTATCCTTACAGAGAGGTCTTCTTTCATTGGGAGAATAAAAGGGTGTACGTACACGCTGTGTTATAATATATTGGCGAATAAGGAATACCGATTCGAATGGAGTCGGGGAGGCGGCTTATGGGAGTAATAGATGGATTGGGCCAATACTTGAGTATTATTGTCGACATTGCGATTGTAAGCTATCTAATATATAAGTTGCTCCAGCTACTGCGGGGAACTCGTTCCATTCAATTGCTTAAAGGGATCTCGGTGGTTGTTGCAGGCTGGATGTTAAGTGCTTTTTTGCAACTTTCTACGTTACGCTGGCTCATTGAGAATTTATTTGAGTTAGGGCTACTCGTCATTATCATTATTTTTCAGCCAGAGTTAAGGCGAGCGCTTGAACAGCTAGGGAGAGGACGACTGTTCGCTAACCGTAGCTCATTTGGAGAGGAACAAGTGGTGACACGGGTAGCAGGCGAATTAGCTAAAGCTGCTGCTTATCTGTCCCAAGATAAAGTGGGGGCACTGGTCGTACTGGAGCGCGAAACAGGATTATCTGACTATGTTGAAACGGGTGTACCGCTAGATGCGGAGCTGAGTAGCGAATTATTGACGAATATCTTTATGCCTAACGCTCCCCTTCATGATGGGGCTGTCATCATGAGGAAAGGTCGTTTAGAAGCAGCTAGTTGTTATCTCCCCTTATCAGAAAATCCATTTATCAGCAAAGAGTTAGGAACTCGTCATCGAGCGGGTATCGGAATTACAGAGATGTCGGATGCGATTGCCTTGATGGTCTCAGAGGAAACAGGCCATATCTCGTTGGCTATTCATGGTCAGCTAGAGCGTGGTTTAACGGAGGAAGAATTATTATCGCGATTATACGTTGAATTGCGTCCTCCTGAGAAATCATCAAGCTTTTGGAAAAGGGGGGAGAAGCGTGAATAAGTGGTTAAAGAGTGATCGGATATTAAAGTTCGTTGCCGTTGCCCTGGCTATCATGATGTGGGCCATTGTAAACGAAGAATCTCTTCTCCTTCCTAATGATCAAGAACATCCGATGATTATTCGAAATGTAACCTTGGATACGAATTACGATGAATCTCTCTATAAATTAGTTGATGCACCTAAAACTGTTAACTTAAGCTTGACGGGGAGCCGTTCCGCCTTGGATCAGATCTCCCCCACTCAATATCGTGCATATATCAATCTTGAGGGATTGGAGCCGGGAACACATGATGAAGTACCGATCGAACTGGATGGGATACCCAATCGAGTGGAGGCGGAAGTAGATCCAGCCTATGTTTCCATTACCTTAGAAGAACTGCAACAAAAAGAAATGAGTGTTGATGTCACGGTTGTGGGCAGTACACCAGAGGGATACAAAGCGGGTGACCCTGTTTTATCTCCGACCAAGGTGCTGATACGAGGAACGGAATCTCAATTAGAAGAGGTCAAGTCGGTTAAAGCCGTCGCTAACATTGAGGGAGCAAAAGAGACCACTACCAAGTCGGTGGAATTGCAGGTTTACGGAGATGAAGGGCCACTGGATGATTTACAGATCAAGCCGTCGGTCGTAGAGGTAGAGATACCGATTGCGGCACCAAATGCAACCGTTCCGATGACGATCGATATTGAGGATGGACTTCCAAATGGTTACGCCGTTGCTGAGATTGAATCTGCAGAGAAAGAGGTTACGGTATATGGGCCAAAGAGTTATGTAGACGATCTAACAGCCTATAAGGGTCCAGAATTGGATTTGGCCGATGTTACAAGTGACCGTACCTTTGAATTACCCATTCCGGTGCGTGATGATGCAGTGAAAGTGGAACCGGAGATGGTGCGTATTACCGTAAAAGTAGTCTCATCCGAGACGAAGAAGATGGATCGCTTATCGATTCAAACCAATGGGTTAGAGGATGGGCTATCAGCAGAGATTATTACTCCCGCTTCAGAAGAGATGTCGGTCACCCTTGAAGGGGCACCGAAAAATTTGAAGGAAGTGGATAAAGAAGATATCATTGCATATATCGATGTGGCCAATTTAAAAGAAGGAACGTATGAAAGAGCGGTTCAATTTCAATTGCCTCCTTATATCCGAATTCAAGGAGATAGTGAGGTTAAAGCAAAGGTAACCATTAAGAAAAAAGAATGATGATGCGTTAAAGAGGAGGAGCAAGATGGGAAAATTTTTTGGTACGGACGGCGTACGTGGAGTGGCTAATACCGAATTAACGCCAGAGCTAGCATTTAAAATAGGACGTTCTGGTGCTTATCTACTAACTAAAGAAACAGGGAAGAATCATGTGGTGGTTGGACGGGATACGCGTCTATCCGGCGAGATGTTGGAGGCCGCTTTGGTTGCAGGGATGACTTCCGTTGGGGTGAATGTCACCCGCTTAGGTGTACTGACAACTCCAGCGGTTGCTTTTTTGACAACAGAGATGAAAGCAGGGGCTGGGGTTATGATCTCCGCATCCCATAATCCTTTCCCTGATAATGGGATAAAATTCTTTGGAGCAGATGGGTTTAAACTCTCAGATCAGACGGAATTGGAGATTGAATCTTTGTTGCTTCAGCAAGAAGATCAGCTTCCCCGTCCTAGTGGGAGTGAAGTGGGGAGAATCAATGATCGTCCAGAAGCCTTTCACCGTTATTTAGAGCATGTAAAAGCAACGATTGATATGGACTTATGTGGGATGACCATTGTATTGGATAGTGCCAATGGGGGAGCGTCCAACTTGGCTCCGCGTTTGCTCCGGGATTTGGGAGCCGATGTGATTGCCCTTCATTCAAAACCGGATGGGATTAATATTAATGTAGATTGTGGTTCCACCCATCCGCAAAACCTCCAACAGGAAGTGGTTAGTCGCCAAGCGCATATTGGTTTGGCTTTTGATGGTGATGCCGATCGCTTGGTAGCGGTTGACGAGAGTGGACAGCTACTTGATGGTGATGCTATTATGGCGATTTGTGCGAAGTATCTTCAGGAACGAGGAGAATTATCAGGGGACAAAATAGCGGCTACAGTCATGAGTAATATAGGTTTTTTGAAGGCGATGAATCAGTTAGGAATCCAGGTGGAAACCACTCCAGTAGGAGATCGCTATGTGATGGAAGCGATGCGAAAAGAAGAGATCGTCTTTGGTGGAGAACAATCGGGTCATCTCATCTTTTTAAATCATAGTACCACAGGGGATGGCTTATTATCCGCGGTACAATTGCTTAGAGTCTTAAAAGATAAAGGCCAGACACTGGGTGACCATGCGAAGATTTTTACAAAGTATCCTCAGGTACTGGTTAATGTCACCGTTCAAGATAAAGAGGCTTATAAAAAGAACTCCAAAGTTCAAGAAAAGATTGCGGAAGTGAAATCGACCTTGGGAAGTGAAGGGCGTGTCCTGGTTCGTCCATCGGGGACAGAACCCATGGTGCGTGTGATGGCCGAGGGTCCAGATGAAAAGCAGATAAAAGAATATGTGGATCAAATCGCGGAAGCAATCAAACAAACTTAAACAGCTGAAAAAGTATGCGACACGATGAAGAACCTGTCGCTCTTTTTTACGTTTAACATAAAGAGTGTTGTGTGGGAGAGAACAAGAGGCTGAACTCCGATGTCCTGCTTTTTGTCTCTCAATGAACAAGAAGCCTAATCGTTGCATTAGAATGAGATGGGAAAATCCTAACCATAATTTTTATGTTAAGTTAAAGCTATGATGAAAATATATCTCTTTACATTTTGTTGGTTTTCGCATAGGATATAAAACATGGTGTAAAGAGATGCTCATTTTTTAAAGGAGGTGAGGAAGAAAAGAGAGTATAAGCCTACTGTGATTATGTTGAGAAAAGCGCCAGGACTGCGAGCGAAAGCAGTTGACGAGGTGGAGGTTGATCGAAAATTCGGCGGGTACCTCCCGGTCGGTATCGCGGCCGCCGAACTGAAATACAAACGTGTTGGGTGACTGACACGCCAAAAATTTCAGTACGATAAACTTGAGTTTGGGTTGTATAGACGAATGTCCGTTTGAAGAATAAATGTAGACGAGAAGTGTTAATTTGAGAGGGGATGACGGGAACGATGTGTGGAATTGTTGGATATATTGGAAAGCAAGAAGCGCAATCCATCTTACTTGATGGCTTGAAAAAACTGGAGTACCGTGGGTATGATTCAGCTGGTCTGGCTGTTTACAATGGGGAAACAATCGGAATCCAGAAGAAACAAGGTCGCATGGCTCATTTGGAAGGGAGTCTCGAGCGACGTGGGTTACCCGGTACAATCGGAATTGGTCATACGCGTTGGGCGACTCATGGTAAGCCATCCGATGAAAATTCCCATCCACATGCAGATAGTGAGCAAAAATTTGCAGTGGTTCATAATGGGATCATTGAAAACTTCCTGGAGCTGAAAGAAGAGTTAAAGGCCAAAGGACGTACTTTTACTTCGGAAACGGATACCGAGGTGATTGCCCATCTTCTCGCCGAAATGTACGATGGCGATCTCGTTCAAGCGGTGCAAAAGGTCGTTCATAAAATGGAAGGTGCCTACGCGCTCGCCATCACGAGTGAATATGAACCGGACAAACTGGTGGCTGTGCGTTTGGCGAGCCCACTTGTATTGGGATTAGGCGAAGGAGAGAATTTCATTGCCTCTGATATCCCGGCGATCTTAGCTCACACCCGTGAAATGATGATCTTGGAAGACGGTGAGATGGCTGTCTTGACGAAAGATGAAGTAAAGTTGATGAAGACCTCTGGAGAACAGGTGACCCGTGATCCGCTTCATGTTGATTGGGACATTGTCACAGCGGAAAAAGAAGGCTTCGATCATTTCATGCTCAAAGAAATCTATGAACAACCCAAAGCGATACGCGATACGCTTGCTAGTCGCATCAAGGGTGGAGTGGTTGATCTATCTAGTGACCTTTCTCTATCCGATGAAGTGATTCAGGGGATCGACAAGATTCATTTTGTCGCTTGTGGCACTGCGTATCACGCAGGCATGGTCGGAAAATACGTGATGGAGAAACTGACGCGTATCCCAGTGGAAGTGGACGTGGCTTCTGAGTATCGTTATCGCGACCCGATCATTACCGAAAGCACGCTGGTCGTTGTGATCAGCCAATCGGGCGAAACAGCAGATACGTTGGCAGCGATGCGTGAAGCGCAGAGCCAAGGAGCAAAAGTAATTGCGATTACCAATGTAGTGGGAAGTACGGTAGCACGTGATGCGGATGATGTACTGCTTACCTGGGCTGGACCAGAGATTGCGGTGGCATCGACGAAAGCCTACACTTCGCAACTGGTGGCAATTTATCTCTTGGGTCTTTATCTGGCGCGAATTCGTGCCACGCAGTCTGAAGAAGACATCAAGAAAATGGTGGATGCTTTGCTTGTCCTACCGGAGAAGGCAGAGGCAGCTTTAGCAGATGTCAGTGATCTGAAGGCGTTTGCCAATGAAATCGCTCGTCATGAGAATCTTTTCTTCATTGGACGGGGTCTCGATTTTGCTGTGGCATTGGAAGGATCGCTCAAGCTAAAAGAAATTACCTACATTCACTCAGAAGCTTATCCAGCAGGTGAGTTGAAGCACGGGACTCTCGCCTTGATTGAAGAAGGCATCCCAGTGATCTCACTTGCGACACAGGATTCTGTGTACGATAAAATGGTGAGCAATATTGAAGAAGTCAAAACCCGTGGAGCCCATGTGCTCGGCATTACAGGTGAAGGGGATAGCGAATTAGACAAAACGGTGGACCAAGTGATCACTGTTCCTAGCACCCTGCCCCTGTTTAGTCCAGTACTGACAGTGATCCCACTTCAATTGATCTCCTACTACACCTGTACAGCACGTGGATTTGACGTCGATAAACCACGTAACCTCGCGAAGAGTGTAACGGTGGAGTAAAGATTAGAAGAAGGCAATCGTCCGCTTGTTGGATGGCGAAAAATATGGAGTACCAAGTAAGAAAGTTATTTACTAAAGCTGTTACTATGAGATAATCATGGTAACGGCTTTTTCTATGAAAATCTCCACTTAGTGAAACTTGATTTTGCTAAGTGAAAAAACCGTCGTTGAAGACATGGGTGAAAGCTCCCCCTAAGATTGATTGGAAGATGGGCAAGCGGTTTCTCCCTGAGAGACTCTGAGCCGTGGATCAGGCAACGATAGGAGATGCCGCCCACCCATCAACCACGCTATGAGACAACCAGATGCTCCCATGTTGATTGCTTTCATTCGGGCGTGTGGCACCAACCTTGTTGCATACATTGACAGAAGCTCAGGGATTAAAAATATTGGGAAAAATGTCTATAAATCATGGAAAATAATGAAGGTGAGTGGAGAATAGATGAAAAAAGTATTGGTTTTTATTACGGATGGTTTTGCCGATTGGGAAGCTAGCTATGTGACCGCAGAGTTGAATAAGCCAGGAACAGGCTTTCAAGTTCAGACTATCGCGATTGACAAGGACCCTAAAGTTTCAATGGGTGGATTTACGGTGGTTCCAGATTATCATTTGCAAGACTTCTCTTTTGAAATGGATTTTTCCATGTTGATTATTCCTGGAGGCACGGGGTGGAGAGATGAAAAGAATCATCAAGTAAAGAAACTGGTGGAGTATTGCTTTAAAGAAGACATTCCGGTTGCAGCCATTTGTGATGCAACCACTTTCTTAGGGAACCACGGATTTCTTGATCATCGTAGACACACAGGAAACTCACTGCCATATTTAAAAGAAGGGGCGCCTCACTATAAAGGGGATGAAAATTATATTGAAGCACAATCGGTGAGTGAGGGCTGTCTCATCACTGCTAATGGAAGTGGCGCCATTGAGTTTTCAAGAGACATTTTAAGTAGATTGGGTGTTTTAGAAGGAGATGATTTAAAAGAATGGTATGAGTTATTTAAAAAAGGGTTTATTAGAACGTAGTTTTTCTTTAAAGTCGACTGTGAAAAAATAGATGCTAAATGAATGAAAGCCAATGAGCTAGAACGGTATTAGATAGCGGGGTACTCTCATGCGAAGCGAAAAAGATATGTTTGGCTTGATTCTAGGAGTAGCAGAAAAGGATGAGCGGATTCGAGCAGTCTATATGAATGGTTCGAGAACCAATCCGCATGTCCCGAAGGACATTTTTCAGGACTATGATATCGTCTATGTGGTAGAAAAGACGGCTTCCTTTATCGAAGATAAGGGATGGATTGCGGTATTCGGGGACCTACTGATGATCCAAGAACCAGATAAGAATGATCAGTGGGCGGGTGGTACGGCTGATTTTAATCGATCTTACGCCTACTTAATGCTCTTCGCCGACGGAAATCGGATGGATCTGCGCCTGCTAACCAAACAGGCAATGTTAGAGGAGTATCAGAATGACAAACTGACGGTTCCTCTACTAGATAAAGATGGTTGTCTTCCAGAGATTTCTTCACCTACAGATCTGGATTATCGCGTAAAGAAACCGACAGAGGGAGAATTCGCTGGCTGTTGCAATAACTTTTGGTGGTGCCTACAAAATGTAGCCAAAGGATTATGGCGAGATGAACTTCCTTATGCGAAGCTTATGTTTGCATATGTGATTCGTGCGGAGTTGGATAAGATGGTTTCGTGGTGGATCGGGATGCAACAGGATTTTCAAGTTTCGACCGGAAAAATGAGCAAGTACTTTAAGACATACTTGCCAATGGGATATTGGGAGAAGTATAAAAGTACGTATTCGGATGGCGATTTGGAGCACGTATGGGATGCTATCTTTGTTGCTTGTGAGCTATTTCGCACACTGGCGAACGAGGTAGCTGACTCTTTTTCTTATTCTTATCCGGTAAATGACGATACCAACATGACGAAATTTCTCCACCATGTAAAGACCTTGCCACCTAATGCAAAAGAAATCTTCTAAGTATAACAGAGAGAAGAATGCGATATATAAAAAAATGTTTCCTCGAGAGAAGTGAGAGTGAGATGAGTTATCGAGAGGCTCTAACTGCCTACATTGATGCTACCAACTCCCATGTCTTTGATAATGTGGCGAAGCTATTAGATGAGCGTGCTGTCTACTGGTTTCCTAATCAATCTTGTAGAACCCAGCAGGCCATTAGAAGCTATTTTGAACGAACGTGGAAAGAGATTCGTGAAGAGGTATATGGGGCGACAGAGGTGGAGTGGTTGGCAGTAGAAGATCATATGGCTACCTGTATCTATACCTATACCTGGGAAGGAATCTTTCGAGGAAAGCAGGCTTCTGGAAGTGGACGAGCCACGAATGTATTTGTTCGCAATGATGAGGGAGAGTGGAAGCTGATACACGAGCATTTGAGTTCGGGCCTATAAAGCTGAGAGAAATGAGAGAAGCAAGAGGGCATGTACAGTTACCATACGCTAAAAGAAAGTGATAGCGGGGGGCCACTTTGACTTTGCCTTGTATACTCATTGTTTTATCGAGGGAAACGATCTCCCCTATTGTTCCATGAGTTATCTGAACAATATGGCGAGTAATCGGTTATAATAAAGTTAAGAGGTGATTTAAATGGCGAAGAGGAAGGAAGACTTGTATCGCCTGATCGATCGCTTGGATAGTGAAAAGGTGAACTGGGTTCACCAATGGTTAGAAGAGATCAACAATAAGACCCTCGAAGAGCTCGAAGATGAAAGAGAAGACAAGGAATGGGCGGAAATCATTGAGTCTCGTCTGAAGGAGGGAGAGTTACACAAGGTTCCAGAGGGAAAGACAATGACGGATGTGCTTCGAGAAACGTTTGATAAAAGGAAGGAGGCTAGTAAGAAGTGAAGCCTCCTTATCAAGCAGAATACCACGATAAATTCAACACTGATGACATCAACATGATTGAAGAAGAATCAATAGATACCGACGAGGTTTACGCTTGCATTCTGAAGGCTGTTGATGAGATTATCCGCCATCCCTTCTATGCAGCAAGGCTAAAAGAACCGCCATATATTGGGTTTAGAAAAAAGAAATTTCACTCTGTCCTGAATCCGCGGGAAGGATCAAGAACCGACCTGCGGATTATCTATGAGGTTCGAGAAGAAAAGAACGAAATATTCTTTCTAGCTGTAGGCTTTAGAAATCCTAAACAAAAAGAAGACATTTATAATACTGCGAGTGACCGTGTATAGTGCCTTGCTGCAAGTAGGAAGGGCATGATGTTCAGTAGCAGATTTTTGGAGTTTATTTTGAGAGATGTGCGGGGTTAGGTAATGCTACTACTGTACTGGGTTGCAGTTTCATATGGACTGTATGGATGGCGAAGGAAGGCGGTATGTGCATGGGAAATCGGATGAGTTTTTGCGAATCATAGGATCAGCCTTAACCGGTTGATCCTATTCCTTTATATTCTTTCTGCATATGTCCGATCGATGTTCCTAGATTACTTCAGAAGGGGCAAACAGTGTTTTCTCTTATTCAGTGCAGTGGTTAGTGCTTGTATGAAGTGAACGAGATGAAGTTCTTAAGATTTTCTTCGGTTTTTTCCTAGGAGAATGCAAAGAGTTAACCGTTACAATGAGTAGTGTGAAAGACAGGAAGAGGAGTGAAAGTATGAATTCATTTACCATCTTAGTTACCGACGATGATCATGATATTCGCGATGGGATTGAGATTTATTTAAAAAATGAAGGTTTTCACGTGTTGAAAGCATCCAATGGAGGAGAAGCCGTACAGTTATTAAAAGAAAATGAGATACATCTGATGATACTAGATATCATGATGCCACAGATGGATGGCATTGCGGCGACATTTAAGATACGTGAGTATTCCAATATACCCATCATTATGTTGAGTGCGAAAGTAGAAGATTCTGATAAGATTCATGGTCTCTCTGTGGGAGCGGACGATTATGTCACCAAACCGTTCCACCCGCTAGAATTGATTGCGCGTGTGAAATCGCAATTACGTCGCTATGTGCAATTGGGTACATATGATGGTTCCGCCAATCATGTGCATGTAGGGGGCCTTTCATTGAATCAAGAAGCGAAAGAAGTGAGTGTCGATGGAGAATGGGTGAAGCTGACACCGATAGAATATAAGATTACCGAACTTTTGTTGTTGCATGCAGGACGTGTTTTCTCTATCCGTGAGATCTATGAACGTGTTTGGGATGAACCCGCTTACAATGCAGAGAATGTAGTGGCTGTACATATTCGTAATATCCGAGAGAAGGTAGAGGCTGACCCGAAAAATCCGCAGTATTTTAAAGTGGTGTGGGGAATCGGTTACAAGGTAGAAAAAGAAGTTTAATCTGCGCTTTGTTCATAGTAGAAACAAGTGATAGAGGAGAGGAACAAATTCGACAGAGTAAGAGTAGAAAGAGGGATGACATGAATAAAAAAAATATAAGGAGATCTTTTGCTTGGTGCTTTCTCCTTTGTATTATATTAACGATGGGGTACTTACTCTTGGAGGGTGAATATAGGTATCTAGTGGGAGATTACTATGATAGCGAAGAATTTAAGGAGAGTTATGCGCTATTTACTAATGAGCTCATGACCCTCTCTCTAACCGAAGTGGACGAAGAGGGAATAAAAAATGTCATTGAGACTTCCTCAGATGGGTACTGGTCCCATACGGATGAAAGAATAGATGAGGAAGGCAGACAACAAATAGAAGACAGATATGGGGAACGAATTCAACAGGCAGAGGAAGATGGCGATCGTGAACATCAATTAGAATTGATTCAAGAAAGGGAGCAGGAGTTTATTGAATGGGACAAAAAGAAAGTGGAACAGCAAGTAGTTGGTTATCTCAAGGAAATCGAGGATCGGAAAGATGCGTTTTCTCATTCCTATGATTGGTTTACCTATGAGTTGAAGGATAAAAAAACAGGGCAGACCTACTCCAATGGTGATGTCAATGTGGATGCGGTATTCACGAAAGAGTATCATGCTCCTAAATTTCTCAAGCCCAATGTGGAGGAAGAATATTATTTTCATACTATAAATAATCTCATCAACAACGTCGTGGGGGAGAATCGGGCGTATGAAGGGAAAATTATCGTGGCAGAAGAAGATGCTCATATCCTGATTGGTATTAATCTGTATCAAGTGTTTCTGGCTCATAAAATCTTTATGTATGTGTGGGCTGGTGCTAGTGTGATAGCGTTAGGTTTACTCTGCTTTCCTCTTCGATTCCAGCGGTCCTGGTTTCGTGAAACTTCCTTTCAGCGACGTTATGCTAAGTGGCCGTTGGATAGTAAGTTGATGATTTTCCTCATGAATATCTTTCTTATTCTGTTCTTGCTATTATTCATTTCAGTACCATTTGCATTTATGGATGGAAATTTTTATCTATTTAATTTGCTCGGGCTATTAGGAATCACCCTCTATCTTCTATTAACGGCTATATCTCTTTGGAGTGCACTTCACCAAATCATCTGGTTGTGGGAGGAGATAGAGAGTAAAAAAGATTTTAAGACCAAGTTGAAAAACGGTTGGTTCGTAAGCACCTTTATAAAAACATCAATCTTTGATTGGCGAACCATCTGGGTTCTAATCGTACTCTTTTTCTGGGGATTAGGCACTTCTTGGGTATTGGCGGATTCAGCTTTCATCTTCCCGTATTTCTTTTGCGTGTTTGTAGTAGGAATCCCCTCGGTTGCTTGGTTATTTGCTCGTATTGGGTATTTGAACCGTTTATTTTCAGGGGCTAAGCAGATTGCGAGTGGCCGATTACTAGAGCCCATTCCTATTCATGGTAAGTCGACGCTTGCGAGGCATGCTCAGCATCTCAATCAATTGCGTGAGGGGTATCGTCTATCACTAAACGAACAGGCAAAAAGTGAGCGGCTTAAAACCGAATTGATTACCAATGTGAGCCACGATTTACGCACACCGTTGACCGCAATCATTACGTATACAAATCTACTTAAAGATCCTCAGCTAACAGTGAAGGAACGCGGGAAGTATATTGAGATTTTGGATCGGAAGTCAGAGCGCTTAAAGCGGATGATTGATGATCTATTCGAGGTTTCTAAAATGGCAACGGGCAATCTAGAGCTTCATATCGATGAAGTTGATTTAACTCAGTTAATGCAACAAGTACTAGCTGAATATCAAGAGGATTTCGTACGTGCGGATTTGGATATTCGTCTCTCGTTGCCTGATCATCCGGTCGTTTCCTTTGTGGATGGGCAGCGATGGTCCCGTGTGTTAGACAATTTGGTCGTTAATGCAGTGAAATATTCATTGGCTGGTTCCCGTGTTTATGTTTCCCTTAAGCAAGTAAAGGGGGAAGCGCAATTTACGATGAAAAATATAACGCGCTACGAACTAGGGGAAGATGTCGATGAGTTATTGGAGCGCTTTAAGCGGGCTGATCTGTCTCGACATACGGAAGGGTCTGGCCTGGGTCTTGCCATCGCGCAATCGATCGTTGATCTTCATGGAGGGCGAATGGGGATTAGTCTGGACGGGGACTTGTTTAAAGTTACGGTTTATGTACCCTGCAGTGAGTAGGAGTAGGAGTAGGAAGAGTAGGTTGAGAGAGTAAGTTGAATACCCTGAACACCCTGCTTCATTAGAGGGAAAACCTAATTAAAGCCTCTACAATGTGTAGGGGCTTTAATTAGGTCAAGGGGCTTTTTCTCCGTTTGGGATAATATAAGACGTCATGAATGAAGAAGCTCATCAATTAAAACAAAAGGCATTATTAATGTAGGTCTGTAGGCTCTATGGTCTGTGCATGAATCTATTATACTAAATGAAAATATGATAATATTTACATATTAAAATGGGGGAGGAATAAAATGTTTTTCGATAGACAAACAAAAGAACAACAAGCGCATTACATAGAATTGTTGAAAATGGTGGGGTCTCTTTCGAATCTCTTTAGTGAGAACAAAATACCTTACTTATACTACCGGGCTGCTGAGAACATCTTCTGTCGGGCTCTAGATGCCAATAACCTTGCACGAGGTGACATATCTTTTGATGCATTTAAAGGTAATGTAGGGATCGGTTTAAAGACCTTTATGCACGGTAGTGGGAAGAAATATGAGAAAGTAGCCGAGTTCAATAAAGACATTGATAAGTTTCGGCAGTTAGACAAGAAAGGAACAATGGAGAAAATAGCCGAATTAAGAAATAATAGATTAGCGGCTACCGAACGCGCCCACGGAACAGATGAAATGATTTATCATTTAGTTACTCGAAAAGACGGCAAGTTCGAGTTACATGAAGAAGAAATGAACTACATTGACTTTGATACCTTGAAGTTGGATGAAAAAAAGACGACAGAGAAAAATATCTTCTTTAAAGATAGACATGCGAACTATAAATTTTATATTGCAAAAAGTACACTTTATAAGCAATTTATTTGTAACCAACCTGTAGCGAGCTTTCAGGTGGATATCCTTGATAATCCATTCGAATTTCTTGTGGGCGTTCGTGATGAAAGTAAGAAATACTACATGGTAAACCAATCAGAAGAGGAGAAATACCAGCAAATCTTTTTACCTCTATATTCAGCACGTTCCGGGAAAGTGGAGGAAAAGAGTGGTTTAAATCAGTGGAATGCCAAAGGAGACAAACGTCCAAGAAAACCAAACGAAATCTATATTCCTATTCCTTCTTGGATACATCAACAATTTACAGGTTTTTTCCCTTATAACAGGCATACAGGGGAGAAAGATCCATTCATACTTGTCCTACCTGACGGAAAGAAAATGGATGCGAGTATTTGCCAAAGTGGAGGAAAAGGATTGATGAGCAATCCTAATAAAGCATTGGGTGATTGGATACTTTGCACTATTTTACAAATACCAGAAGGGCAAGTTGTTTCTTATCATGATCTTGATCGTGTGGGTATTGATTCAGTGCTTATCACGAAATATAACGATCATCGCTTTAAAATAAACTTTGCGAGCAAAGGTTCTTACGCTGATTTCCAGGAAGAATTTAAGAATTGAGCGCAAGGGGCAGCCAAAAAAGTTGATCCATGATACAATAGGGTATGCTTGATCGGACGGAACGTCAGTTCGTGTGGAGGTGTACTAGATGACAACAAAGAATGTCTATCGATATACTGTATCATCCCTTTTTGCAGGTGTAGGTGGAATAGACAAAGGATTTGAGCAAGCAGGGGCAGAGATCATATGGGCAAATGAATTGGACAAGAATGCGTGTATAACCTACCGTTATAACTTTAAGCATCTTCTATTAGAAGACGATATTCGTAATGTCCATGAATTTGAAATGCCTGATGAAACAGATATCATTACCGCAGGGTGGCCCTGTGTCGCTTTCTCAGTGGCAGGACAAAGACATGGAATGAAGTACCAATGTCACGACTGCAATCAAGAGCATATGGTAACTTATGATGAGTATGTCCAAGGAGCCTTCTGTCCAGAGTGTGGAGGGCATACAAAAGCTATAGACCCACGGGGAACACTGTTTTATGATGTGGTTCGTTTTATTCGGGCAAAAAAGCCCAAAGCATTTTTCTTGGAAAATGTAAAAAACTTACGTGGGCATGATAAAGGAAGAACATTTGGCGTTATTAAGCAGATGTTAATTGACAGTGGTTATCACATTGACGATAGAATATACAATACAATGACACATGGGAATGTTCCACAAAACCGTGAACGCATATTTATTGTTGGCTTTAAAAACAAAAAAGCGTTACAACATTTTAAGTGGCCGGACGAGCAGTTGGAATTAACAAACACCATTGATGATGTACTTGATCGTCACGAAAAACAAGATGAAAAGTATTACTATCGTGAAAACTCTCAATATTATCCTATGTTGAATGAACAAATGAAACGCAAGGATACGGTTTATCAACTTCGCCGTGTTTATGTAAGAGAAAATCAAAGTAATGTATGTCCAACTCTCACAGCAAACATGGGTTCCGGAGGACATAATGTTCCCCTCATTATTGATGATTGGGGAATAAGAAAACTTACACCCAAAGAGACTTTTAAATTTCAAGGATTCCCTATCGATGATGGATACACTCTTCCTGAAGATATGGCAAATTCTCACTTATATATGCAAGCAGGAAATGCGGTTAGTGTACCTGTAGTAAAGCGTATTGCGGAACAGCAGTTAAAAGCATTAGATAAGGTATATCACATTGGGCATAGCTTGCAAATGAAGACAGAGAAAACGATGGTTTATTGAGGTTTTATTTGTAGAAACAACAGTAGAGAGTTATCTTCCGCTTTCCTTAAACAAGAAGGTAGGGCCTCATCGCTTTTGTGAGGGTTTAGAGTAAACGAGAGAAGAGAAGGGAAACGGAATGAGATTTCGAATCAAATTCAGGTTTAGCATGCTGTTGTTATGTATGGGATAGAAAGGTCTCTATTTGAATACCTACTCTGATTGGAACCTCTACAATTTGTAGAGGTTCCAATCAGTTTAAAGGAACATTTCTTAGTTTGGGATAATATAAATACGTCATGAAGAGGATCATCGATGCACAAAAAATGAGTGCATAGTCGATGTTCAAGTCTGCAAAAAACCCGATAACCGGTTGCAAGAGTATCGTAAAAAAGGTGCCAGTCATTGTGAGAAGTGATAAAGTCGTAGAGCGAATATCGGAAGGTACCTGGCTATTCGTGGCACTGGAGAGAATGGGTGATCTTAAGGCTAATGCTCCTAAGAGAATCCCGATGATGATTGTAGTTGTATAGATACTCTCCGCCCAGATTAAGGATAGAAAGCAGGCTGCTAGAAGAATGGAACTGAGAGAAATTGACCTTACGATCCCTATCCTCTTTTGGATACGAGCAGATAATGCAGCTCCGATGAGGGAGATGAGTGTAGCGATCCCCATGATCAATCCGAATTTGGATATAGGAATGTCGATTCTTTCAAAGATGATCTGATTCAAATAGTAAATACTATTTACGATTACCCATATGGTGGGGCCACTAAGTGCAAAAAAGATTAGAGAGGGAGAGCGAAGGATATGAAAAAAGCTTTTTTTAAAGTAATACCATCCTTTAATCTTGTTTCTTTCGTTCTCTTCCTTTTCTTCCATTGAATGAGGCCTTTGGTTAGGAAGAAAGAAAGTAGATATCCACCCTAATAAAAGTGCGATCACTGTAATCCAAATAGGTACTCTAAGCTCCGTTTGGAAGGCGACATAGCTCCCGATAATGGGAGCAACTAGCGTGGCAATGGTTGTTACAATATGTAATCGACTATACACTTTCGTAGCAGTATCCTCTTTCCCTATCTGTAAAAGTTCATCATATATATAGGCTGATTGTACACCGGACAAGATAGCGATACTGACGCCTTCAAGTATAAAACTGAATATAAGGTCGCCGTATCCATCAGCAAATGCGATTAAGAGCGCTCCCATTACTGCTAAGCCATTTCCCATAATCATAACCACTTTCCGATTCATCTGATCAGCCCAAATACTCGAAGGAATATCTGCGATAAATAGAACAGCCGCTAGTACTGATTCCAATGCGAAGATCTGCGTCATGGAGATATTTAGTGATTGCATAAACAATGTGGTGATTGACGTGTAGAAGAGCAAATTCATGAGAAAAAAATTGATAATCAACAGTACATAGACTCTTAGCCAGCGATACAAGTAACACCAATCCTTTCGCTCACTTTTACTTTGATTTATTGATAAATTGATTTAAAAGAGGATATTACAGAAAATATCTAGGCTTGTCAATAATAGATTCTCTGCTGAGAAAAAAGGAAATTTCGAACGGTGTGTCGAATGGTATAAACATAGCAGAAAAACCAAGAGGACCAATTTGGCACCTAGGTGAAAAAAACGGAGCGAGTAGAAAGGGAACGAAGCATTTCGCTTGAATGGGGTGAGTGAAATGTGTTTGTCTACCTTTTGTATTACAACAAGGTTAATTTTATATAAAAATATGGAGAGAAATAAGATTTTTCGCAGAACAGATGCTATACTATCTCTAACTATTTACTAGATTAGGAGTATGATCGATACGAGCCGAAGGGGTGAGATGAAATGTGGATTGAATTAGGTACTGAGTTGCGAAGAGCACGGGAAGAACAAGGATTAACATATGGTCAACTTGCAAATGTTTTACGCATTCCTGTCGATGCACTTATGTTATTGGAACAGGGTCGTTTGAGTGAATTTCCGACTCCTTTTTTTGTAAGGACATATTTGCGAGATTATGCCGAGTATTTGGGCCTAGATCCGACGGAAGTTCTACAACAATACCAATTGGGCTTAAAAGGGAGATCCCTTCCACATGCTCATGGGAACCGAGAACCAGCACGGAATTCTCTTCCTAACCCTCCTTCAGCTCCAACGGTACATATAGAAGAAGAAGGAAATTATCCAGCTACTCGCGTCTCTCGTTCTCAACCGGAAACAAGGCAATTTAATTGGGCGCAGGTTTTCTCTTTCCAAAATAAATGGATGAAGCTTGGTACGGCACTTGGAGTGATGCTGATCATCGCTACAGCTGGTCTTATCATTTACCTCACGGGCGGGGAAGAGACGCAGACGGCCAGACAAGATGGTCAGGTAGATTCGAGTAGCGCAAGCCAGTCAACGAAGAATGCTTCTCAAGAGGCAGATAGTAGTAACCAGGCTTATGCTTCTGAGCAATTGGCACTTATCAGTCGTGATGAAACCAATAGCCAATATGACTTTTACGGGCAAGTCGATATTGTGATTGAGGTGAAAGCCAAAGAGGAGTCCTCTGTTATTATTCGTGAGAATCAGAGTGAAGGATCCTTAAAAGATGTTAAGTTGAAATCCGGTGAGTTCTTCCGCATAGAGCATCCGAAACATGTAAGCACCGACTTGTGGTTAGAGTTTGGCAATCCAGGAAATATCGAATTGATGATTAATGGTCAGTCTGTCCAACCTACTCAGTATATGAAAATCAATAAGAAAGGATAGTAACTGGACTTAGATCAGTTACTTCTTTAAAAAAGCCACGCCCTTATCGGAGGGTTGATGGTTTTTTCTTTTGAGGAGAACCAAAGTTAATCCGGCAGAAAAGACGATAATTTTATTACATAGGAATAATGAAGCAGTTGCCCAATCGGACGAGTGCCTTTTCACATAGGATAGGTTAATGTCAGCCATAAGGGAAGATGATTGATGGCGATTACTTATTACACCTATTTGGCAGGTGAAGAGGAAGTTCCACCTGTCCATACGACGGCAGACGGAAGTATTACTTTTATTCTCAGCCCCGATGAACGTAGTTTATCCTTCCTTTTGGATCTAAGAAGTCTTTATCTATTTACACAAGCTCATATCCATTTGGGAAGACGAGAGGAGAACGGACCCATTGTCGTTTTTTTATATGACTCCTTTAGTCGCCCCATTACGGTGGGGATTGCCAATATTGTTGGGACGATAACAGAACAAGATTTAACGGGGCCGTTGCAAGGAAAAACGTTGACGTCTCTGATTGATGAGATGAACAGTGGGAATACCTATGTCAATGTTCACACGAGAGGGTATCCTTCAGGGGAGATTCGTGGACAAATTATGGGTGGGTGATCTGGTCGGGAGAAAAATTTCAAGTGTGGATGACAAGTAGCCCCGCGAACATGCTTTGTTCGCGGGGCTTTTTCATGAAGAAAGGGGAACCTCCACCTCTCTATGAGCTTTTACATGAAAAATAGGGTGGGTTATCCATGAAGGTGGTTTTTATCTGGCCAACTTCTTGTTTATTAAATCCTAGCAGTGTTACTCAGGGAGTGAAGCGAGCAGGTCCGCCAAATCTTTATAGAGCCAACGCATATCCCGTACACCAATGCCGATGATGTCGATGTGATCGACCGAATGTAAGGTGCCGAGATGATTCCATTGCCCCTGCTGGGGTGTACCATTGTAGTCTACAATCTCGTCTGTTGAACCCAGAGTAGGTCCATCCATGGAATTGGTGTTGACGACACCATCATTTTCCCACCAACTAGAGTCGATTGGAATGCCATCGATGTTGGAGGTGTGCTTGCCCATAAAGGTAGAACCACCACTAAAGATCGGATTCATAAAGAGTTCAGGCTTGTAATAACCAGTGAAAATACTTCGATACGTTTGTTCTGCACTGACAGAAAAGTAGTAGACATCATCAGAAGCAGGCATCCATTCGCTTAATTCCTTCGCTCCAAGTGGACGGACATCCCATTTAGCGGTATCTTTTGTCTTCCAAATGTTGCTGTTCTTCACCCGTTCAATATAGCTTTCGAACGATTCTCCGTCCTCACGGACGAGTCCCCAATGATCGAGCTGAAAGTCGAAGTCAGTGATTGAACGATTTCCTTGGAGGGCGGCGAAGGTAGCAAGAATCTCTTGAATATGGGGAATCAAGTCATCGATTAGATAGGTACTGGTGGACCCATCATGAGGAGAAGCAAGGGTGATTGCCCCATGAACCCAGTCCTTCCCTCCATCAAAGAGAGGGGTGCGTTCGTCTGCTGGGGTGTTGGCTTGTTCCGCTGGATGTCCTTCGTTTAGCAATTGAATCAGTGCGCGAGAAGTAGGTCCTCCCAAGCTATGACCAATTAAATGAACCTTGTTTACTTGACCTGTATCGGGGTTGACTTCTCCCCATTCAGGGTAGAATCCAGGATAGGTACGACCATAGCGGTCATGACCATGTTCCTGGGAATGCGCTAAGCCGTAATCCACACGTCCGCCTTTAATCTGCGCGTAGAGCTCACAGGCACGATCCCAGTTACTTGATACCGGTCCGATGGAGGCGACGTGTACGTCATGTCCTTTCTTCTCTAGATACTGTGGAATATTGATGAGACCACCCCAGTATTGAATGCCATACAGTTCATCAAATCCACCCAATCCATGTACCAAGATGATGGGGTAGTCATTGTTTTTCTGAGAGGATGTTGGCTCAATCTCGATGCGTGAATCGATCTGCTTTTCTTGTTGAGCGGCGTCGCGCGATTCATTAAATGGGTGCGCTTCGTTTATTTCTACAGAATTAGGAGCGGCTGATAGGGAGGAGCCTAAAGGGAGCCAGCTCATAAACAACGCGACGATGATCAGGGTCCACGGTCGAACAAAAGAACGGTGTTTCAATTTAATCGCCTCCTAGACGGAATATTGTTTATTTTCAATCAAAAACAAGGAGAAATCACAGAGAAAAGGTGTCTTACGGCTGACTTTTTTGAAAGCGCTTACATTCATGTGCATGACAGCCTTTGTTTGAAAGTGACAATTGTGAATGATGAATGTTCTTACGTGATAAGGAAGCGGACGTGGAAAGCTCTTTTTTATAGCCCATTGCGCTGCTCTGTGGCAAGGTCATTAAAAAGAGCTCCCCTACGTCCTTTTCCGCCGATGGGATGTACCCATAGGTTGTGAAGACAGTCTTCTTCTACTTCGGTAAAGATCTCAGAAGGTCGGCTAAATCACGATACCAGGGGCGCATGTCACGTATCCCTGCACCGACGATATCGAAGTGATCATAAGAGTTCATAACACCCATGTAATTCCATTTCCCTTTTTGGGGAGTTTCCTTATAGGAGACAATTTCGTCAGTAGAACGGATTGTGGGACCATCCATTGAGTTGGTATTAACAATTCCATCATTTTCCCACCAATTGGAGTCGATGTTTATTCCATCATCTGTGCTTTTATAGCGCCCCATGTGGAAACTAGTGGCGTACAGAGCAGGATTCATCAACGCTTCAGGAGCTTGATAACGACGAAAGAGGCTACGTCGTGTTTGCTCTGTGGCGACGGAAAAGTAATAAACGTCAGGGGATGCCGTCACCCATTCATTTAATTCTCTAGCACCTTGTGGACTTAAATCCCATTTACTCTGATCAGAAGTATCCCATACCCGGCTATTTTGTACTCGACGAGAATAGTCACGATAGGATTCACCTGGTTTTTGCTTCAATCCCCACTGATCCAATTTCATATCAATCTCGGGATTCTTGTGCGTTCCCAGAAGACCGGCGAATCCGGCGAGAAGGGATTGAGCTTGAGGCACCACATGGTCGACAAAGCTGGTAAGCGTTGTTCCATCATGGGGAGAGGAGATGGTGACGACTCCATGTACCCAATCTTTTTCTTGACCGTTAAACAAAGGAGATTGTTCTTTCTCTTCCTTGAAAACGCTTTCATTTTCATGCCCATTTTCTAGCAACTGAATGAGTGTACGAACGGTTTGCCCTCCCATGCTGTGGGCGATCATGTGGACTTTGTTCACTTCACCGGTATCGGGATCCACTTCACCCCATTCAGGGTAGAGGCCTGGATAGGTGCGACCATAACGATCATGTCCATATTCTTCTGCATGAGCTTTGCCGTAGTCGACGCGTCCACCTTTAATCTGGGCATATAACTCAGCAGAACGATCCCAATTGCTTGAAACAGGACCGATGGCCACTGTGTATACTTCGTGCCCTTTTTGCCTCAGATCTTTCTCTAGGTCCTTGAGTCCGCCCCAGTATTGGAGTCCATATAGTTCATCAAATCCAGCGAACCCATGTACCAAGATGATGGGGTAGTCATTTTTTTCACTATCATTAGCTGGTTCTATGTTTATGCTTGGTTTAATTTTTTGTTCCCTTTGTTGAAGAGTATCTTGGATCTTATCGGCATCATTGGCGAATGCGGTGGATTGTCCTAGTGGGAACAGGAGAAGTGTAAAGGCGATCAGGTTAAATAAGAGCGATTTTAGAGAGATTAACTTGAACAATGTGGATGTCCCCCTTTTGTAGTATATTTTTTAACTAACATTCATTATGACAATGTTATTTCAAAAAGGTACCCCTCAATCGCGGGGTTTTTAAAAAAAATCTATAAGTGAATGGATTGGTTGAAATCAAGAATAGCTAGCTTTGACATCTAGCCGACATATAGGAAGTGTAAAGTAAGCTTATCGCAACCACATCCTTGATCTATCCCCTTGGATTGATGGATGCATCCCCCTATTGAAGGCCTCACTCACTGGTGAGGCTCTTTTTTTTCTTTTGGAAAGGATGTGGATTTTCACGTCTATGAGTAGGTTGAACCAATAGGTGAAGACTTACTTTCAACACAGTCCTAATATATTTTCCTCTTTATATTAGGAAGAAAGGGGAAGGCGGTGGGCACAATGGAATGAAGACGGTCGAATAAGGGATCGCTTAAGCAAGATTTAGTGGCTAAGATGATTTTGGAAGTAGGTAGGGTGACATCATCTTGACATAAATGGTGATTATCATGGAGGTAGAAAGCGTAAGATCAACAAGATGAAAGCATATGACTTAGGAGGAATGAATGATGAAAAAGAAAATGTTTACAATGGCACTAGCAGGCGCGTTGGCAGTAACGGCAGTGGGAGGGTATACCACTTTTGCTAATGTGGATGCATCCTCTGAACAAGAGCAAATGAAAAATCAGTCTGTTGAAGACAAGGGTCTTAAACAAGGGAACGATGGAGAAAAAGGTGAACATGGCAAGAAAGGTCATGAAGGAAAGAGAGGGAAAGGCATAGAAAAATTAGCGAAAGAGCTTGGGATCGACACGGAAGGAGTGGACAAAGAGGAGATTTTAAAATCGGTAGCTAATGAACTAGGTATTAAGACAGAAGGAAAGACAAACCAAGAGCTACGCGAAGCGATCAGGGAAAACCAGATGAAAAAGCATGCGGAAGAGCTAGGAATTGAAACAGAAGGGAAAAGCAAAGAGGAACTACGCGAAGAATTGCTTATGAAGAGAGCAGAGGAGCTAGGAATTGATGTGGAAGGTAAAACGATGGATGAATTAAAAGAGGAATTACATGAGCTAAAACCTGATAAGAGAGTGAAAGCAGGAGAAGGGCAACCGGAAGATAAATAGAGAAGTATAGCGTACGAAAAGCATAATTTAATGACGAAAGGTCCCTTTTTTAAGGGGTCTTTCGTTTATCCTATGTGAGAAAAATGGGGGATTGCGGTATGAGAAAGGTTTTGGTGGCTGAAGATGAACTGGCAATTGCCCGTGTGTTGAATGCTTACCTGCGTAAAGCGGAGTTTGAGGTGGTTATGGCTCATGATGGAGTAGAAGCCATTACCTGCTACGAAAAGGAGCAACCAGATATTGTTGTGTTGGATGTGATGATGCCAGAATGTGATGGATGGGAAGTATTAAAGGTGATTCGTAGCAAAAGTAGTTGTCCTGTTATTATGCTTACGGCCTTAGGGGAGGTAGACTATCGTTTAAAAGGGCTTAATCATGGTGCCGATGATTATGTGACGAAGCCTTTTGAGACGGAAGAGGTAGTAGCTAGAGTACAAGCTGTCTTGCGTCGTTCTTCACAAGTTATTCAAGAGAAAGATACGGTGCAGTATGGTTCATTAAAGTTGGACTTTGCCTCTGAGCAGGTGATATTAGAGGGTGAAGAACTTTCCATTACCCCTCGGGATCGAACGCTGCTTCTTTATCTAGCGCAACATCCTAATCAAACGTTTTCGCGCGATCAATTATTGGATCAAATTTGGGGAATGGATTATGAAGGGAGTGATCGCGCGGTTGATTTATCTATTAAACGCATTCGAAAAATATTAAAGATGTGGCCGAAAACGGAAGGGGAAATACGAACCAGTAGGGGGGTAGGATATCAATTCCGTATCTATGAATGAAAAGCGAGTGAGAAGAGTTCCGCTGATTCGTCATTGGACAAAAAGATATGTATTCATATTACTCATCAGTATGGTCATCATTATTTCTATTTCTGTCTATTGGATGAAAGAGAGTGAGAAACAGAACCGACTTAGAGAACGTGAGATACAACTTCAGTTCCTGGCCGATGATATTGAAGGCAGGTTTATTGAAAATGGGGAGATTGAAGTTCGAGCAAGTTTCATTCAAAGGGTTTTGGGGACAGAGAAGGAAGCCTCTTCTCTGCCAAATAATAAGGGTCAACAAGAAAAACCACACCTCCCTCCGCAATCAGGAGAGCCATCCCTTCCTGGACATCCTGCGAGAATTCAAGTAGTTAATGATGAAGGGATGGTTTTGTATCCTAATGGAAAGAATGCAGGAAGCGCAGGCATCGAAATGATTCAGACTGAATTTGTGGAAGAAACGAAAACCGTCTCTTTTCAACATGAAAACGAGACGTGGTATCTGATATCTGAACCCATTGCGAGCGACGGAGAGGTGATCGGCAATATTTATTTGGCTTTGCCAGAAGATAGTCTGCTAAAAAAAGAGGACTCTCCTCCTATTCTTCCCTGGATTATTGTCCTCGTTGGGATCAGTGTGATGGGTTGGTTTGTGATCTACCTTCTGTCACGTAAGCTGACAAGCCCTATTCGTGAGGTGGCATTGGCGGCAGCGGAAGTGCGACAAGGAAATTATGATGTTCATTTGCCACAGAATGCGAAAGAAGAGGAAATCTATGAGCTGACTACCTCTTTTGCTGACATGGCAGATCGCTTGAAGCGCTTGGAAGCGATGCGAACGGAGCTACTGGCAGGTGTAACACATGAATTAAAAACACCAGTTACATCGATAAGTGGACTATTGCAAGCCATTCGTGATCAGGTTGTCACAGAAGAAGAAGAACGAGAATTTGTTGATCTCTCTCTTCAAGAGACCAAGCGCTTACGGAAGATGGTAGAAGATTTACTGGATTTTAATACGTATGCGACAGGTTCGGTTCATGTGGAGCCGGAAGAGATCGATCTAAATACCCTGGTGAAAGAGGTGCAACAGAAGTGGAGTGTATCTGCAGAATGTAAGGGTGTGACGGTTACCTGCTCTCTACCCAGTCAGCCACTCTATGTTTATGCAGATCCCACTCGAACACAACAAATTCTGATGAATCTCATTAAGAATAGCCAAGCTGCGATGGGTGAAGAGGGGGAGATCACCCTCACTTTGTACCGCAAGCAGTCAGGGATGGTTGCTATCGATATCGCCGATACTGGATATGGTATTCCTCAAGAGGAACAGACACTGATTTTTGAACGTTTTTTCCGTGGAACGAAGAAAAAAGATCGGGTGCGTGGATTAGGCTTGGGGTTATCGATAAGTAAAATGCTCGCAACGGCGCAACAGGGAGATTTAATATTAAAAGAAAGCTCCTCAGCAGGGACCACATTTACCTTACTGCTACAGGAAGTCTAGGATATAAGGAAGAGAAAGAGGATTGAAAAAAGCTTTTCGCATGAGAAGAACGAGTGAGTGAATCGAAGGACGGCGGGATATCTGCCGTCCTTTTCTCTACATACGAATGGTCCCCTGTTTGAGTGAAGTTATCCCTTCCATATAGTGCTGTTGTTATAAGAGTAGGAACCGGCGAAGTTGCTAGACAATTTCTTTGCCCTCATGCTATACTCAAACCGTTAATGTTAACTAATTATCAGTTTTTAGTTGACAATAAGGAGGGGAAGTATGGGAGAGAGCGAATACCGCTATCAAGCATATTTAGAAAAAAATCAAAAATACTTATGGAATCCATTTACACAAATGAGAGAATATTTGCAAGAGGACCCGTTGATTATCGAACGGGGGGAAGGAATCAAGCTGATCGACATCAAAGGCAATGCTTATTATGATGGAAATGCCTCCGTATGGCTTAATCCCCATGGGCATGGGAGAAGGGAATTAAACGAGGCTTTGATTAAACAACTCGATCTTATTGCCCATTCGACTTTGTTGGGAGCGGCCAATGTGCCTGCGTTGGATCTGGCGGAGCGACTTGTGAAACTGACACCTTCTGGCTTACAAAAAGTGTTTTACTCGGACAGTGGTGCCGAAGCAGTGGAAATTGGATTAAAGATCGCCTACCAATATTGGCAACATCGTGGAGAGCCACAACGTACGACTTTCATCAGCATGAAAAATGCTTATCATGGGGATACCCTGGGAGCGGTTAGTGTAGGCGGAATGGACCTTTTCCATGCCACCTTTGAACGAATGTTGTTCCAGACGGAGAAGATTTCTTATCCCTATCCTTACCGTTTTGACGGGAGTGAACAGGAATGTGTGGATGCATGCCTGCAAGAACTATCGCAATGTTTGGAGGAAAAGGGTGAGAAAGTGGCTGGTTTGGTAATGGAGCCACTGGTACAAGGAGCAGGTGGCATGATCATGATGCCCCCAGGCTTTATGAAAGAGGTGGAACGCTTATGTCATCAGCATGGCATTCTTCTGCTGGCTGATGAAGTAGCCACTGGTTTTGGACGAACGGGTGAAATGTTTGCTTGTAACCATGAACAGGTCGAACCAGATATCTTGATGTTGGGGAAAAAATTAACTGGTGGCTACCTTCCAGTGGCGGCTACGCTCACGACGGATGAGATTTATGATGCGTTCTATGGAGAATTTGAAGAGATGAAAACTTTTTTCCACGGTCACTCCTATACAGGGAATCAACTAGGATGTGCGGTGGCACTGGCAAACCTCGACCTCTACGATAAAGAGAATGTAATCGAACATGTACAGTCGCTCAGTTCATTCACGCAAGAACTGCTACGAGGAATAGAGCAGAGAAATCACGTAGGAGAGGTCAGGCAACGTGGATTGATGATCGGAATCGAATTGGTGAAAGATCGCGAGAGTAAAGAACCCTTTGCCTGGCAAGAAGCGATGGGTAAGCGCGTTTGCCGACGAGCTCGTGAACTGGGGCTAATTACGCGTCCCTTGGGCGATGTGATTACCTTTATGCCGATGCTTGTGACCAGTAAAGTAGAAATGGAAGAGATGGTAGGCATTTTGGAACGCGCACTCGTAGAGGTAACAGGCGAATGAAGCGCAGAGGGTTCTTCATTACGGCAACCGATACGGGCGTAGGAAAAACCGTTATCACTGCGGGTTTAGCACGGGCATTGCAAGAGCGCGGGTATCGAGTGGGTGTGATAAAGCCAGTACAGAGTGGGCACTTGGCAGAGGATGATGCTGGTGATGTGCGTCTTTTACAACGGTGGACGGGAAACCAACAAAAACTAGAGGAAATGATTCTCTATTCTTTCGCTGAACCTCTGGCACCCTTGATTGCGGCACGTAACGTAGGGGTTTCCATCTCGCTTCATGACATTCTTGAGAAAGTAGAAGAGTTGCAAAAAGAGGTTGACGTGGTGTTGATCGAAGGGGCTGGGGGATGGTTGGTACCCGTGGGTGTGGATTGGACGATCGCCGACTTGGCCAGCCGGTTGAAGTATCCTTTATTGGTCGTGGCACGCCCTACGCTTGGCACAGTGAACCACACGGCTTTAACAGTGAAAGCGGCACAACAAAAAGGTGTGCCTGTAGCTGGAGTGATCTTTAACAGTGCAACGGAGGAAAATCACTGCCCGCAAGCCGTTACGGATAATCGTATGATGATTGAACAACTGACAGAAGTACCTGTGATCGGTCATACTCCTTATGTGCATCACATCGAAGGAGGAGCTCCACTTCGACATGCTGTGGAGACATCGGTACAGATGGAGCGTATCCAATCATGGCTGGACGGATGAACAATGGTAGGAATGCAAGAGTAAGAGTACCTTAAACAAACAGCTAAAAGGAGTGGGAGCCTAATGGAGAATCAATTGAAAGCGGTTTCAACTGGATCTGATCGGTGGAATATGCTCGCAGACAAGGTATTGACCGGAGAGTTGCCCACAAGGGAAGAATTACTCGCTGTTCTCTCCGCCCCTGACGAAGAGATACTGGCTCTTTTACACGCGGCTTTCCGAATCCGTCGGCATTATTATGGACTCAAGGTGAAATTAAACATGATTATTAATGCGAAGAGCGGGCTATGTCCAGAAGACTGTGGTTATTGTTCGCAATCGATTGTTTCTGATGCTCCGATCACAAAATACCGTTTCTTGGATAAAGAGACCTTGGTTGCGGGAGCGCGTAGCGCATGGGAACGGAAAGCGGGAACTTACTGTATCGTTGCCAGCGGACGAGGGCCGAGTCGGCGCGAGATCGCACAGGTGGTGGACGCGGTCAAAGAGATTAAGGCAGAGATGCCACTTAAAATCTGTGCTTGTCTCGGTATCGTGGATGAGGAGCAAGCTCAACAGCTGAAAGAAGCAGGAGTGGATCGTTATAACCACAACCTGAATACGAGTGCCGATCACCATGATCAGATTACATCGACGCATACGTATGGGGATCGGGTAGGCACGGTCCAGCATGCGAAAGCTGCCGGTCTTTCTCCTTGCTCTGGTTGTATTGTGGGCATGGGCGAGACCGATGAGCAAATTGTGGATATTGCAGAGGAGTTGCGCTCGTTAGGTGCTGATTCGATCCCAATAAACTTTCTCCATGCGATTCCGGGAACTCCATTGGAAGGGATGCAAGAACTTAACCCTCGTCGTTGCTTAAAGATCCTTTGCTTATTCCGCTTTGTTAATCCGCAAACGGAAATTCGCATCTCAGGTGGTCGCGAAGTGAACCTGCGCAGTCTCCAACCATTGGCCTTTTACGCCGCGAATGCCACCTTTATTGGAGACTACCTTACAACCCAGGGACAGCAAGCGGAAGAAGATCATAAAATGATTGCTGATCTTGGGTTTGAAATTGAGGAATGTGCGTTGTGAGTAATTGGGATTATTATTTGACGAATCAAATGAAAGAGATTGCGATGCAAGGGCGCACTCGTCAGCTACTACCAGTAGAAAGGGCGGTAAATCCCGCTTTAGAGCGAGCAGGAAAATCGCTTATCAACCTTTCCTCCAATAACTATCTGGGTCTGGCGGGCGAACGGGAACTCACAGTGGGAGCGACGCAGGCTTTGAAACGAGGAGGGGGAAGTACCGCTTCACGACTGATTGTAGGCACGGATGGGGCAACGCTGGAACTAGAAAGAAAAATAGCGCAGTGGAAGGAAAGCGAAGCGGCCCTGCTTTTTGGTAGTGGATATTTGGCTAATGTAGGAATGCTTTCAGCTTTACTAGATCGGGATGCAGCTGTTTTTAGCGATGAACTTAACCACGCCAGCATCATTGATGGTATCCGCTTAGGTCGGGCTCATCGTTATCGCTACCGCCACTGTGATCTAGAGCATTTGGAAACACAACTAAAAGAAGCAACGGCGAAAGGGATTCAGCGAAAACTGATTGTAACCGATGCGATCTTTAGTATGGATGGGGATGAAGCACCGCTAGTGGAATTGGTAGAGCTGAAACATCGCTATGATGCAGCGTTAGTGATCGATGAAGCGCATTCCAGTGGCGTTTGGGGAAAAGAAGGGGCAGGGCTCGCTCATTACCGAGGCGTAGCTGATGAGATGGATCTCATGATGGGAACATTTAGTAAGGCATTGGGTGCGTACGGTGCCTATGTGGCAGGCAAACAACTGTGGATGGATTATCTGGTGAACACTTGTCGGAGCTTCATTTTCACAACGGCACTGCCTCCAGCGGTTATCGGTAGCATAGAAGCTGGACTCGCTTGGGTGCAACAGGCAGACGAGAGGCGGCAAGCAGTACAGAGAAAAGCGGCTTGGTTTCGCGAAGCCCTGCAGCAGCAAGGATGGGCGACAGCCGGCTCTTCAACACAAATCGTTCCGATCGTGATTGGAAAGAGCGAGGAAGCACTGGCCGCAAGCGAGGCCTTAAAAGAGCAAGGCATTTTAGCAGTAGCCATTCGCCCCCCTACAGTTCCGGAAGGGAGTGCTAGGCTCCGCTTCTCGATCATGGCAACACATACAGAGGAAGAACTAGCTTATGTGGTTGATGTACTTGAATCACTTTCCTTACGAATGAATGGTATTAGAAGCTAAATAGGTGGCTATAAGGACAAAGAAGAGTCAGCGGCTAGGATAGATGCAAGTCTTAAAAAGCCTCTATTAAATGAGTAACAAGCAGGGTTGGTATTTTCATGCCCCTGCTTGTTACTCATGGTTGCTCTAAGTCCAGGCTAGTGCGATAAGACAGAGGGCGAGTCTAAGCATAAATACCTATAATTATCACTTCGCATAGAAGAAGGAAGAGAAAGGAGCGGGAGATGATCTTCCCGAGCTTTGTTTTAAAGAACTGATTGTGAGGGTCTATTTTTTTGCTGTACTCGTTTGGTAAGATAAACGCCATCATAAAAATAATAAACCTTAACATGAGAGGCAGGAAGGTCTCTATTATCAAAAAGTAAACCGGCAAAAAAATAAGCAGAAAGATCACATGGCAAAGCTTAGACCATATGATCGTATGAGCTTGGTCACCAAAATAATCTCGAACTTCTTGAAGCATGATATTCCTCATTTATTTATTAATGATTACTATGATTTTAACGTATTTTGACTGGAAAGAAAATATATACTATACTTAAAAATGATTTTTCTATATAAAAGACAAGCTTTATCTGATACAGAAAGAAAGGATATTAAGATGAAAGTGACTAAAAATGTGATTTCTAATCACTTCAGTGATTAAACACTCCCGCAAGTCTAGTATGAACCATGCCAAATTCATACAAGGACGATAGACAAGGGAGTAGAAGAAAAAATGAATAACAAAGCTTCTTTCCGTCTGCTTTGGTTAAGCCAATCATTAGCCAATTTGGCAGACTCATTTTATATCTTGGCGCTGGTTTCTCTTGTATACGAGAGTACGCAATCGATCTTTTTATCTTCCCTCATACCGGTTCTGCGGTTGGGAGCAGTCTCTGTCGGTGGGTTGATCGGACCCATTCTTATGGAGCGGTTTCACGCGACTTTACTATTAAGTACCTCTCAATGGATACAAACCATTCTACTTGTGGCTTTGATTTGGATTGGCTTGTCTGAAGGGCAGGAGTACTTTTGGATGTGGGTGTTGATGGTGACCATATCCCTCTTGGATGGCTGGACAGTGCCGACACGCAATGCACTCATTCCTGTGTTGGTTCCTGAGCGGGAACTGATGAAGGCCAACAGCCTGCTCTCTATCACTGATCAAGTGGCTCTTATGGCAGGTTGGACCTTGGGAGGAGTACTGGTAAGTCTGATGGGGTCGATAACCGTCCTATGGATAACAGGTATCTGCTTCGCATTTTCCTCCTTGGCGCTATTTTTTATGCGAGTGAAGGAGAGTCCTCAATTAAAAGATAAAGAGGCGTCTCTTTGGGAGCAGCTTAGTGAGGGATGGCATATTATTCTTCGGCAACCTGCACTAAAAAAGATTGTAACGATCTCCTTACTCGATTGTGCAGCTGGAACAGTCTGGGTAGGAGCGATTATCCTTGTCTTTGTTGATCAGGTTCTTCATCAGAGTGAAGGTTGGTGGGGATGGCTCAACGCTGCTTACTTTGCCAGTGCAATTGTAGGTGGTTTTTTAGCAATGAGGTATGCACAATTTTTTCAGCGACGCCTCATCTTCTCTATGTTTTTGGCGTGTATGGGGGTTGCGCTTCTGACCTTTCTCTTCGTATCCATTCCTGTACCTGTTGTTGCTTTGCTGTTGTCTTTATTGATGGGGTTGCCCCAGCAGATTGGACAGATTGCAGAGAATACGTACTTGCAGTCGCAAGTTCTGAAGACGGTCATAGCGAAAGTTTTTGCAGCTATGCATACAGCCGGTTCTCTTACCTTCCTCGTCTCACTATTGATCATCGGTCAGATTGCGGAACAAGTGTCAATCACACTGGTATACTACATCGCAGCTGGATTAAGTGCGGTGGCAGCCTTGGTTGCATTAACTCTGAGGAAAGATGGTAGTAGACAAAGCAGTGATTTGCGCAAATCATGAATTTGCATGTTCCTCTGCATGAAACTGTTCCTATGGCTTGAACACATCAACAAAGACAGGGTTTTCCTAGCATACTTCGTTCGAATTTTCCGTAAAGATATGCTATGATAGGAATAATAACAAGGGAGAGGGGCATCTAAAATGTTTAAAACGATGCTGGCATCACTTGGGATTGGCGCGGCCAAAATTGATCTGATCTTAGATCAAGACCGAGTGACTATGGGGGAGGAAGTAACGGGTGAGATTCGTTTAAAAGGAGGAGACGTTGAGCAGAAGATTGAAAAGTTATCTGTTCATTTTTGCGTACAGTCCTTTTTCTCCATGGGCGATACAACCGTTAATGTAGATGAAAAAGTGAGCACGGTTTCGATCGCGAGAAGTCCATTTACGGTGCAAGCTGAAGGGGAACAAACATTCTCATTCTCGTTTACGTGTCCGGAATATCTCCCGGTTTCCTCAGTAAATACGAAATATTACTTTCTGACTGATTTAGAAATAGAAAAGGGCATAGATGCAAAAGATCGTGACTACATTCAAGTATTGCCTGCGGGTCTCATGAAGAACTTCCTAGCAGGATTTGAACGGCTTGGATTCCGCCATATTGGCGAAGGGTATACGGGAATCCGGCATGGTTCTTCGCAGATTATTCAGTTTTACCCAACTGAGTGGCTCAAGGACAGGTATGATGAAATCGTGTTCAATTTCCAACCAGGGACAACCAAACATCGAGTGGAAGGTTTCTTCGAACTGGATAAGCGTACCGTGGGTTTAGAAGGGTATCTAGCAGATAAGCTGGATTTGGATGAAAAGAAAGGGCGTTTTTCCTTTACAAATGATCAGCTGGACACCGAAGAGAAAGCGGAGGCGACGATTCGTCAATTTATTCAGGACAATTCAGAAGGATTGATTGGAATCTAATTTGGCCTATTTCCCGGGAAAGTACGAGGGGAATCCACGTTGTTTCTTATCGCTGACATTTCCCATGGGTAAGTATCTATGTGTTTGGAATCTGTTAGTATGGGGAGTCCCATCAAGAGAAGTGGGCTTCTCGTGTGCGAGAGTTTCTATTCATCTAACGCGTTTATACCATGCTAAAAAGCAAGGAACAAGAAGGAGGTTTGCCTTCACCTGATTAGAAAAGCCCATCTGTAGAGGTGGAGGTCTAAACCATTCAAAAGAATGAATGACATCATTTTTAAAATGAAGTGGTGAAAAAGCACTTTTTATGGGTCTCTTTAGAGCGATCTGTATAGGAAATCGGAGTACCGAATCAAGGTTCGGTACTCCGATTTCTTTTGTCTCTCGTTCTTATGGCTTACTTTAACGTAATACCCATTTCTTAAGAAAGTCGGCAACTTGGCTATAAGCTTGCAAACGGTTTTTATATTTGGCAAGTCCATGTCCTTCATCCTCAAAACGGAGATAGTTAACGGGCTTGTTTTGCGCCTGCAATTTGGTGACAATTTGTTCTGCCTCTTCCACGGGGACACGTGGGTCATTAGCCCCATGAATGACGAACAAGGGAGCTTGAATCTTATCTACATGGTGAATTGGAGAAATCTGATCGAAGAATTCACCGTCCTTCTCCAAAGTACCATATTCTGATTCGCGTAAGTGGCGACGGTAAGGACCTGTATTTTCAATAAAGGTACGGAAGTTGGAGATACCCACTACATCGATTCCAGCTGCCCACAATTCAGGGTAGTGAGTGAGGGCTGCCAGTACCATAAAGCCTCCATAGCTACCTCCCATGACAGCAATTGAATCTTTTTTGGCATTTCCATGTTGGACAAGCCAATCTACGCTATTCGCCAGGTCGGCAACGGAGTCCATCCGTTTACGAACGTCGTCCAATCGCACATAGGTACGACCGTAGCCTGTACTTCCGCGGACGTTAGGAACGAGGACCGCGATGCCGAGTTGGAGAAAGTATTGTAAGAGACTGTTAAATCCATTGCGGCTTTGCGATTCTGGTCCCCCATGTACATAAACAACAACGGGATAAGGACCTTTCACATGGGTAGGACGATAATAAAAAGCAGGAATGTTGAGGTTATCAAACGACGGATAGTGAATGAGCTCAGGCTGGATATAGGTTTCTTGGGGAACACCGGAAATCGAAGCATAGGTGAGTCGATCCAGTTTCTTTTGTTGCAGTTTAATGGTCCAAACTTCTGTTGCATGATGAGGACTGCTCAAAGTAAGAGCCAGTTGGGAACCTTTATGGTCCCATGACAAGTCAGAAATAACACCAGCAGGTATGGACGGAAGGGGAATCTCCTGTGAGGTATCGCAGTCGATCACTGTCAGGTGGGAAGTTCCCTCTTTATTTTGCGTAAATGCGAGATACCCTTCATGTTTGGATAGAGTTAGACTTTCTGCGTCCCATTGGTCTTCAGTCATCCAAACCCATTGCTTCGTGGAAAGATGGTAGGCAGCGACACGCATAAATTCACTTCCTCTGTTAGAAAGAAGATAGAGCATCGTACCATCTGGTGAGAAAACGGGTGCGCTGTATTTCGCTTTTTCTTGAAATGAGGTTAAATGTTCGACCTGACCTGTATGTAAATGGAGTAAATAAAGGTCATTCTCCATGTTGGTATGGGAGCGACCAAAGAGGATGGAGCGTTGATCAGGACTAAATCGGCCAGCATAGTTCGTATGATCACTCGAATAAAGTAAGCGATGCGTGTGTTTCTGCACATCAAAGAGGTAGAGATCAAAGTCTTTTCCGTTCCGCTTATTGCTACTGTATGTAAATTGCTGACCATCTGGTGACCATGCGCCAAAACGGTAGATATGGTCTGTGTCATTGGTTACATTTTTGCAGTTTAGTCCGATATGGTCCATAAGAAAAAGCTGAGCACGTTCGTTCCCACCCTGGTCTGCACTGACTAAAAGGTGCTTGCCTGCTGGAGAGGCATGTACCCCCATCACCCGATCGGGGAAGAATGTAATTTGTTGGGGCCACTTTGTTAAAGTATGTTGGCACCATACTTGTGAGTATCCTGTAATGTTACTAAGAAAATAAAGGGATTCATCATTGAATGAAAAAGTGGGCGCGTGGGCCGCACGGATTCCGAGGTATCGTTCCAAAGGAATAGATTGGGTTGACAAGGGTTCCATGTTGCATCATCCTCCTTTCTATTATTGTAACAGAAGAGCAATTGATGGTTGTGATGAGCACCGAGCAAAAATGCGGGAGATTAATCGCGGGGAAGGGATTGATTAACCTTTGCAATGGTTTTCATCCCTTGATCGATGGATTGCAGTAACAAATCAAGGGCACGAAGATCGACGGCCTTGGTATAGTGAATGAGGTTGCTTTGTTCTTTGGTTAAAACAGTTTGAATAGCATTCGCAGTTGATTGTATGGAATTCCCGACATTGATCAGAATCGTCCCTGAAGAAACCTCTTGTTCTCTGTGAGATCTTGTTTTTCTTTTCCCCATTTCTACGATTTGCGATCCCAGAGATTGTAGCCAGGTGCTCTGCGCCAATAAGCTGCTCATGTGGCTCAACAGACGTTCTATTTCGCTTTGGAGGTTAGACATGAAGCATCCCCTTCTTTACAAACGTTTATATTGCAGTATACGCAAATAGAAAAAATGAGGAAGGGGTATTTCGTATACGATATGAAAATGTGCTAGATACCCAGAGTTCAATTTTATGTATGAGAGCGAACCCTTCTTTCATATCCTTGAAGTATTACAGAGTGGTGATGATTAGGAGTGGATGGGATTTAGATGAATAGGAAGTGAAGAACCCTTAAATAGGCGGTGGAGGATATGTTTGAAGTTATGGTGGGGTGTTTAAAGGTGCGTTCGATCAGTGATGCGGGTTCGGTCAATATAGGGAAAACGATGAACATCGTCAGAAAACCAGCACAGGAAGGTCTGCGGCGAGATGGTGGTCAGCTCCCACCCGTTCGATTAGGGCCTGGCCCTATTCTGGGTCCAGGCCCTGTAGTAGGTCCTCTACTTCCTGCTCCGATTGCCCCTCCAGGACCGGTAGGTCCAGTAGCTCCGCGATAAACCCTAGTCGGAGCGATAGTGTGTGAAGAGAGTTGAGTTGCCGATAGCTTGTTCTGAGACGCCATCATCCTAATCGAGGGGAGGGGTGGTCAACCGATCATTTAGTCATTTAATTTTGCCCAATTGCGTAAGGTGAGGACAGTAGAAGGCTCCAGCAAAGGTCCCCAGCTTTGAGTACTCACCATACTGATCACTTTCCAATCCCCTTGATGATAGAAAAGGATGGGTCCTCCACTCATGCCTCCCTCCACCGTTGCTTGGTGATGCAAGACTTGATTCAACCGATTTTTGACGAGGATGTGTCCCGGACGTTGAACCATGACACCCCCTCCTTTTCTTGCTGGATACCCAATGACTTGAAGAGAGTCATTGTAGCGAGCGGAGGTATCGATTGTCAGATGGAAAGAGTGGGACTGCGCGATATTAATAACGGCAATATCGTGCGGGACGTCTTCGTAATATACTTTCCCTTCCTCTTCAGGGTCGGCGTTCATCCACTCTGCAGAAACGTAAAATTGCGTAGAGTATTGCCATCCATACGGCTCTTCTGTGTCATTAGAGGCAGGGATAATGAACGCCAAGCGGAAATATTGATCATGGTACGTATTATAGACACAATGGGCCGCCGTGACGATCGAATTGGGATCAATATACCAGCCGGAGCAAGTATACCACTTGCCTTTCGCGTCTTGTAGATGAAGAGAGGCAATAGCGTTATAGGGATAGAGCGAAGTGTTTAGTGGGGTGTTTGTCTCTTGTTTTATCTCTGGCAGGATACGGTCTTTGTCTTTGTCGATTGGTACAGTTATAGGAATAGATGAACGGAAGGAGTTCGTGAAGGAAACGAAAGCACGAGGATGAAGGCTTGCTTGTACCAGCGTCTCTTGAAACGAAGAAGTGAGGGAGTCAGCAGGTAAATCAGAGCGTTCGTTAGTCGGATGAAGGAAGATTTGTGACAAAGAAGAGCAGGTTAATAGGGGAGAGATCGTCCCAAGGGCAATTGCCGTTATGAGCGTAAGGCTTTTTGAACGTTTGCCAATCGTATAGACAATATTTCTTATAACAGAAACACTTTTCATTCGAATTCTTTTAAAAGATAGGGGGAGCATACTGTACCACCTTTATATTGAACGAAGGGGTTTAGAATTGCACGTAGATGCCCTTTCCCCCTGTTGTTTCATAATTGTTTCATGATCACGATCACATAAGTCTGCTGACGGCTAGTTCAGTTGACAGTTCCTCTAATTGTCTGGTGACAGACATGGTTTTATTTCACGGTAACAACATAACTGTCCGATCAAGAGTCTGTAGTAGGTTCTTATTACTCGAAACAAGTCGTGGATGGTATGGACGAGTGAGAGGATGGGAGGCTTTACTTGAGGATGGGCTACGACTGTTTCTATATAATGAAAATACTCTCGCCTCCTTTTTAAGAGAGTTCATGCTATTATATTCAAAGTAGAATGGTATGTTTATCGTTTTGCTTATTTTAAGTGACTTTGAAGCGCGGATTTTGCGTCAGAATGAAAGGATCGTATGAGATCTATATGGTTTCGATAAATTTCTCACAAGGTGATGGGTTGGAGTTGAACTCTTAGATAGAAATGAAATGAGTCTGAAGAGAGTGGGCAGTG
Source organism: Mechercharimyces mesophilus (assembly GCF_059818345.1). Lineage (NCBI taxonomy): Bacteria > Bacillati > Bacillota > Bacilli > Caryophanales > Thermoactinomycetaceae > Mechercharimyces > Mechercharimyces mesophilus. The sequence goes on from NZ_JCBAPH010000003.1 coordinate 51,805, forward strand.
GATGTTTCCATCTATATAGAAGATGGAATGATAAGAAGAGCGGTGTGAAAATCAAGAAGAAAGGGTGAGTTTGATGGCTGGTTATCATGTTATTGTACACGGAAAGGTTCAAGGTGTAGGTTTTCGTAAGTTTGTGGTAAAAATTGCAACGCGGTACGGGGTGAGTGGGTGGGTGCGTAATTGTGCGGATGGAACAGTGGAGATCGAGGTGGAAGGTCAGACAGAGAAGGTGAATCAATTTTTAAAAAAAGTGAAAAAAGGACCGATCCTTGCTCGTGTACATCATATGAAAGTCCAACCAAAACTGGTACAAGGAAAAAGAAATGGATTTGTAATGAAAACATGAAGAAATTTCTTTTTCCTTTAACAAGATACAAATATAGGAAGATCCTCGCTTCATGAAAAAATCGATGATACGAGGATCTCCTTCTTCCACTAAGATAGTGGTTTTTATTATCGTCCAGGTTATATCAATATTCTAGGTGATAAAATTTATAGTCAGCATGGAGCAATAAAGCTTTCCATAAAGCATAATTGACTCCTGCAAGAAGAGAAGCAACGAGACTCATAATCAACCATCCTGGTATGTGGAGCCAATAAGAAAAATAGATAAGGGAGCCTAATGTGATTGAAAATACGATGACCCCAATCATCATGGTGAATCCATTGAAATTTTTACTGATAGCCTCTTTGGGGTTGTTCCAATCCAGTTTAGGGGAGGCAAGGTCCAAAAATAATCCCATTTGAATGAATATGGTGCTACTCATTAGGGAGAGTATCCATGCCCATAGCGTGATAGAGAGGGAGGCATGGAGAAGAAAAGTTCCTCCCGTCAAAATGGAAATCATCACCGTATTGAGCGCGACGAGATGAAGCCACTTGGCTTGTATCCAGGTACCCCCTGAGATCGGGAGCATCTGTGAATGAAAGAGGAAGCGTCCTTCCCTTGAAATTGCAGAATAAGAGGCACCATTTGAACTAGAAATAAAAGTCATCATGAAAACGGTCCCCCACACCACCAGGTCCCCACTTTTCGTCCCCTTTAGGAAGCTATCGATGCTTTGCTCCTGAAGATTGATCTGCGGAAGAACGATACAAGCGAGCATGAGCAACGGGAGAACAATGGTATTAACAACAAAGACAGGAGTACGAATGTAGGTTTTCCACTCGCGTAAGAAGAGAGCGATGACAGGTGAGTGAAGGGTTTGTGCTTGTGACTGGATTCCTTTTGATTTTCTTTTTTTACGAAGCGACGTCGCCTGGTTTCGTCTTATACTCGGATAGTATACATATTTCCCAAGGAATATAAAGCCCGTGGTCGCTACCAGTTGTAATAGAATCCACAATCCCCATGAGAACCATGTGGTAACAAACGAGGAGGAAAGCATTTCCGTCGCCCAAATGCTAGGAGGGAACCATTCTCCCAGTGACGATACCAGGCTCGAGCTGGTAAGTAAATATTGTATCGATTCTATATTCATGCCTCCCTCGTAAGAGTTGGACATGAGAAAGATGTAGAGAAAAAGTCCAATAAGAGGAAGGGAGATGGTGATTAAAGTGCGGGCACGCTGAAAAGGAATAACCCGTAACAGGAGCATGACGACCAAAGCTGCACACGTGATGGGCAAGATGGGTAAGGTTAGGTAAAGTATGCCCATGGTGAGATAGTACTCCCACCCACTCCCACTCATGATGCCATAGACGAGGAGGGGAGAAAGGATGAAAGGAGTCAAAGTAAGTACCTCATACACCCAAATGCCAACGAAGCGTGCGGCCAGTACATGGGCAGGTGAGGCCGGGAGAGGCAGAAAAGATTCCACATCGCGACTGTGATAAAGGTGGCTATAAATATAGGTAAGGCCGAAAATAAAGCTAGATGCCTGTGCTAGGATGATGATTCCTGTCAGCATCGCCTCTTCTTGTTGTGCGCCAGACAATAGGTGAAAAAGTGCCATAGAAGTAGGGATAATGATCGATTGTGAGAGCAAGAAAAAGAAAATCGCCAAAATGGCGGAGATCGCCTCTACGGTAAAATCCTTTTTTATGAATAGACGGTATCTGATATATGAGAAGGGAAAGAGATTTCGCAGAGTAAGTCTGAGTAGAGAGAAAAACGGGGACATACGCCAATTCTCCTTTCATCGATACATTGCCGATGCTGCGGATGGGATGACTTGTAGCATCGGAAGACTAGTTATTCGTATCAGACCCTTTGGTGAGATCAAGAAATAAATTTTCTAACGTGGTGTGATCCTGGATATGTGTTCCTTTTCCGCGTTGTAGTTCTTGCATCGTACCAACAGCAAGCAAACGCCCATCTTGGATGATACCGACGCGATCACATAATTTCTCTGCCACCTCCAGTACGTGTGTGGAAAAGAAGACCGTGTGACCTAATTCACTATGTTGTTTCATCGTTTCTTTTAATACATGAGCAGACTGTGGGTCCAAGCCAACAATGGGCTCGTCCAAAATCCAAACGGGTGGTTGATGTAACAAGGTAGCAATAATGGTGATCTTCTGTTTCATACCGCGCGAATAGCTATGAATATAGTGATCGACCGCTTCTTCCATGCGATACTGCTTCAAGAGGACAGGAAGGCGCTTTTTGCGCTCAACCAACGGGACTTGATACATATCCGCAATGAATTGAATATATTCGCTTCCTGTCAGTTTTTCGTACGGTTCAGGAGAATCTGGTACATAGCCGATGCGACGTTTGGCTTCGACGGGCTGATTTTTTATTGGAATGCCATCAATATGTATGCTTCCACTGTCGGGAGACAAAATGCCGGTGATCATCTTAATGGTAGTAGTTTTACCTGAGCCATTGGGTCCGAGAAAGCCAAAAACTTCTCCTGATTGAATCGTTAAATTTAAATCATCCACTGCTCGGGCAGTGGACCCGCTGTAGGTTTTACTTGCATTTTGGATGGTGATCATCATTTCTCCTCCAAGACGTGTTTGTGTTCCAATCATTCATATGCAATTCTTTATAATTTTATATTAACATGAAATATAGCTAAATTCATTTTTTTATTGAATTTTAAGGTAGTACGGTAATATATACCTAACATCCTATCGATGAATGTGCTTCCCCAACTTCTTTGCTCGAAGTTGGCGAAGAGGCACTCGTCTTTCTCCTGTGGGAAGCTGTTTGAGTGATCCTGTCCGCTTGGGTTAGAATAAAGAATAGATTGGACGAAAGAAAAATCCATTTTGTTATTTCGATCTGATATACAGGAGGAAAATGATGAGTACATACCAAGAAATTATTCATGTGATGCGAGAACGAAAATCCGTTAAACATTATCAAACAGATGCCGTTATTTCAAAGAAGGAACTGACAGAGATCTTAGAAGAAGCAACCACAGCCCCGTCTTCTTGGAATCTGCAACATTGGAATTTCATGGTTTTCAAAGGGGAGGAAACGCAAAAGAAGCTGTTGCCGATTGCCTTTAATCAACCACAAGTGAGTGAAGCCTCAGCTGTTATCGCGATATTAGGTGATCTCGAAGCAAATAAAAATGCAGATGCGGTCTTTCTTCCGTTAGTGGAAGAGGGTTTAATGACGAAAGAGGCATATGAGACATTAGTAGGCAATATAAACCGTGCCTATCAGGGAGAGCATACAGCTCGTGACTCTGCTATACTGAACGCTTCGCTGATGGCGATGCAATTGATGCTGATTGCAAAGGCAAAGGGCTGGGATACTTGTCCGATGGGCGGTTTTAACCCGCAGAAATTGATAGAGGAATTTAACATTGATTCACGGTATATGCCTGTAATGCTGATTGCACTTGGAAAAGAAGCGGTTGAGCCTCGAGAAACCTCCCGTTTTGCTATTGAGAAATTGACAACATGGATCGAAGGATAAAAAGGGAGTGCATTTTATTCTCTGTCACGAGAGGTGAGAGGTCTAAAAAGTAGGTTTGAAAAAATTTTTGTGAGAGAATGACTAGAAAAAGCGATGGTATGGGTGCCATCGCTTTTTTTTATACCAAATATCTTTCTGTAGTATTTGTTACTTGTGTAGTCCAATCCATTCTCAAAAACTAGCATATCCTAGAAAGAGAGAGATTAATGAATAAATATGAGAGAATAGGAGGAATTTTATGGCGGTAGTAGCGTTAACCAATTTTAACTCTCATGCTATGAATTTAGTTGTCACTTACAAGATATCAAATCAAATATTCATAATAAAAGAACGAAGATCCAACATTGAAACCGGAGCATCTGCATCGATTCGTGTTCCCAGAAATGCTATTGATATAACGATTTTAATAGAGCAGAAGGTTGACCCGTCTGTAGATTTGTCATCAGGAGTGAATGCAGGAAAGGAATTTATATTATTTGATCAATCATTCCCTGCCTTTAATTTTTTTGCTACAGAAGGCATCTTTCTCGTTGTGGATAATGCTTCTCGTGTTTCTTGGGTTATTAGATAAAAGCCTTCTCCTTCTAGGAGGAGGCTTTTATGAAGAGGTGAAAAGAAACAACGAAAGAGGAGATCAACAAGAACATGTAACTTTCAAGAGATGCTTTTTTATGAGGAGGTTACATACCCTCTTTGGAGAGCTTCGATTGCTCATAATTCATACCTACGGAAGTGGACTTGAGTGAGCCGTGTATGCCATATGGTGAGTATGTTCAACTGGTTCACAGCGAATCAGATAACTGGTATGATAGAACAAATCTGAAAATTAGGGATGTTTCTATGGCGTTATTAAGTAGTGTAGAAAATGTTATTTGGTTTCTCTGTCTTTTCCTGCTTATCTTCGGAGTAACAACGACCCTTCTCTTTTTGCGAAAGAAGTATAAGAAATGAACTTGTAAATAGCGAGAGAGGAAGCTTCCCCTCTCGATTCCTATTTTTGCAATATAAAGATGTTGGGGAGATTTTTGTACGAAAAAGGAAGTTTATATGAAATCATTAATGGTTCTTACATGAATAATTGCAGAACAATATATATGGACGTGCCAACTACAACGCTAAGCATTAAACTACGTGTATAGTAAGCACAGATCAGCGTCGGAATAGCAGCGATTACTTCCGGGCTGATAAAAGTTATCGTCGCCTCTTGTACAATTAACCCAGGAACGGTTATAGAGGCGATAATCGCTACTGGCAAAAATTCTACCACAGTGTGTAACCACTGTGGCCAATACTTCTCATCAATTTGCAGAGGAAGTGCACGTGGAAAATAGGTGACGACTGCCATCAGCACCACAATGAGAACTAAGTACGTCGCATCCATATTCCCACCCCACAACCGACTGCTGTTGCAAAAAAGATATTAAAGTAAGAAGGCATGATTACATTTAATACACACATGGTGATAACAGAGGCTAATGCAACACCCACCTTGCCTTTGGAATTAACCAAAGAGACGAGAACATACAACATCATTGCAGTCAGTGCATATTCTAGTTTAATGGATGTGATTTGATCTGTATAAATGGCAGCTAAACCTCCAGTGAATGAACCAACGATCCATGCTACATGACAAAAAGCATTAAAAGAGACAAGATATTGTGTACTAAGTGTTCTCTTTTCAAAAAGCTCGCTATGAATAGCGAATGATTCATCTGTTAATCCCATCGCATACATCCATCTTCCTCCTTTCTTTATCCCACTCTCTCGCATTTTGGGCGCCATATAAATAGACATTAAAGAATGGCGCAAATTAATTAGAAATGTTGTCATGATCAACGACAAGGCGGGTGCGCCTGCAGCAATCAATGCTAGAAACGAAAACTGTGCAGCTCCAGCATAGACAACCATACTCATGACTACTGGTAACCAAAGTGGAAGTCCTTGTGTTACTGCCATTAAGCCGAACACAGCAGAGACCGTAAAGTAACCGATAACAATTGGAGTGGCATCTCGAAAGGCTTGTCTGTAAACAGGCTTTGCGCTAGTAGAAAGGCTTAATTGAGGTTGGTTCAAATTACCCTCTCCTTTGATCATCAAGCATGCTCGATTGAAACTAAGTTGTATATTAATATAAATGATGCATTTATTCAACAATTTTTAAAATATAGCATATATATCTATTAATCAATTATAGCTCACCTCGTGTAAGTGCCAGGCTTCGAAAAAGGCTCGCTTCATACCAAACTCAATTATAAAAGAATGTTTCGATCTTTCTATCTAAGGGTAAATTTTGAGTAGGAAGGCTGTGACAGGAATGTTGTCCACTTGTCACGAATACCTTTAGAGTGTAGCTAGACCAATAGTAGAAACTGAGTGAATCCTTCCTAATTTTTAAGCATTCGTTCTTTTGGAACCCATAAAAGGAGGAATTATTCGTTGGCTTTTGTTATTACTTCCCCATGTAAAGTAGAGAAAGCGGCAGAATGTGTGGAGGTTTGTCCGGTAGATGCGATTCATGGTGATGATGTGATGTTTTATATTGATCCGGATACTTGCATTGATTGTGGTGCGTGTGAACCTGTTTGTCCAGTAGAAGCGATATTCGAAGAAGATTTTGTACCAGATGATGAGAAGGAATATGTTAAGATCAATGCCAAGTACTTTGAAGACTAAGTAAAGGGACGAGGGGCAGAATACTCTCGGCCCCTTTTTTGTTTGAAAATGTTCACTACCCCCTTGACGAAATTCCTTTTCAGATCGATAATTAAACGTGAGAGGGAAAATCCTATAGTCAATTTGGCTCCACTTGTAAAGGCTAATGACGGAAGCCTTCGGAGAGGGAACGGTGTCCGTGCCCCTTGCTTCGAAAACTCCCATGGCACTGGCTGTGTGGAATACGTCACATCTTTTATCAATAAAGATGTTTGAGGGAAAAAGTCGAAGATAGACGCCTATCCGAAGGAAGGTGTTTTTTAACCCCTTCGAATGAATGAGCATTCATTCATAGAAATAGGTGCAAAAGAATTGCCTGTCCGAATCTTTCGGATCTCTGATCGAATAACCACGTGAAGCTTACAAATATACGTAAGCGACCACGAGAGGAGGAACGAAATTGGCGAGTATCAAACGCGCGGCTGTCATCGGTTCTGGTGTGATGGGTGCAGCTATTGCTGGTCATTTGTCCAATGTGGGGATTCCAACACTATTGTTGGATATTGTTCCACGCGAACTTACAGATAAGGAAAAAGCAAAGGGTTTGACTTTGGAAGATCCAGCGGTTCGTAACCGTCTAGCTCAAACAGGGAAGGATCGTTTGCTGAAGGAGAAACCATCTCCCCTTTATACAAAAGATGTTACCAATCTTATCTCGGTAGGTAACTTAGAGGACGATCTCGATCAACTTTCTGAAGTAGACTGGATCATTGAGGTAGTTATCGAGAATCTGAAAATTAAGCAAGATCTCTTCAGCCGGATTGAAAAAGTATGGAAGCCAGGGACGGTTGTCAGCTCCAATACATCCGGGATTTCAATCAATGATATGGTAGCTGGTTGTTCCGAAGAGTTCCGTTCTTACTTCCTTGGAACACACTTCTTCAACCCGCCTCGTTACATGAAATTGCTTGAAATCATTCCAACGAAAGAAACCAAGCCTGAAATCGTGGAACAGATGAAAGCGTTTGCGGAAGGTCCACTAGGCAAAGGTGTGGTTATTGCTAAGGATACACCTAACTTTATTGCTAACCGCATCGGTGTTTATGGGATGCAGATGACATTTAAAGCGATGAACGACTTGGAACTGGGCCCGGATGAGATTGACTCTGTAACCGGTCGGGCAATGGGTAGACCGAAGAGTGCAACGTTCCGTACCGCGGACCTTGTCGGACTGGACACCTTTATTCACGTTTGTCACAACGTACGTGAAAACGTTGAAGATCCAGCTGAGAAGGAAGCCTTTGAGGTGCCTGCCCTTCTACAAAAAATGGTGGATAACGGCTGGCTCGGCTCTAAATCAGGCCAAGGTTTCTATAAAAAAGTAAAAGGGGAAAAAGGAAAAGAAATTTATGCCCTTAACCCTCAAACACTTGAATATGAACCACGCAAGAAATTAAAAGCACAATCTCTAGAGATGTCCAAACGGGCGAAAACAGATGCAGAGAAACTGCAAGCGCTTATGTACGGTAAAGACAAAGCGAGTGAACTTGCTTGGACGATCACGAAAAAGGTACTTCTCTATGCTGCTGCACGTATCCCAGAAATTGCTGACGACATCGTAAGTGTCGACCAAGCGATGAAGTGGGGCTTTAATTGGGACATGGGTCCATTTGAAGTTTGGGATGCAATCGGTGTGGAGAAATCCGTTGCCAGGATGAAAGAAGAAGGCGAAACCATTCCGCAGCTAGTAGAAGAACTATTGGCTTCTGGTAAAACCTCCTTCTATCAAGAAGAGAATCATCAACCACTTGCCTTCCATCTGGGTGGCGAGTTCAAAGGAATCGAAGAGCATCCAAAATCAATCTCGCTCGCTAGCTTAAAAGCACAAGGCGCGGTGGTAAAGTCGAACAGTGGTGCTAGCTTGATCGACTTGGGCGATGGCATTGGCATGATTGAGTTCCATTCCCCGAAAGGTGCGATTGGTGGCGACATCCTCAGCATGTTGCAATATGCTGCGAATGAAGGGCATAAGCAATTTGATGGTCTCGTTATCGGAAACGAAGCTCCGAACTTCTGCATCGGCGCCAACCTGATGTTGATTCTTATGGAAGCTCAAGACCATAACTGGCCAGAGCTCGATATGATGATTCGTCAATTCCAAAAAACCATGGGTGCCATGCGTTACTTGGATATTCCAGTCGTCGCAGCTCCTCATGGCATGACCTTGGGTGGCGGAGTAGAAACGATTCTGCCGGCTGACCACATTCAATTTGCAGGTGAAACCTACATGGGTCTCGTGGAGACGGGCGTAGGGCTTATCCCTGGCGGTGGCGGAAATAAGGAGCTCTTATACCGTCTGACGCAAGGGATCGATCCGAAAAATTCGATCGCACTGCAAGCAGCTGTCAATAAAGCTTTTGAAACGATTGCTATGGCAAAAGTTTCGACCAGTGGGGAAGAGGGACGTCAATACGGCTTCTTGAACCCGAGTGACAGCATGACGGTGAACAAAGATCACCTCATCTATGATGCGAAGCAGGCGGCGCTGTCCATGGCGAAGCGCGGATATCGTGCACCGAAACCAATGAAACTACCGGTTGTTGGGGAAACGGGATATAACACCCTGCGCTTAGGGGCATACAACCTGTTGCAATCGGGTTATGTTTCGGAACATGATTACAAGATTGCAAGCAAGCTCGCGTTTGTTCTCTCCGGTGGCAACTTGCCAGAGGGTACCATCGTAGAGGAAGAGTACCTCTTAGACCTAGAGCGCGAAGCCTTCTTGAGCCTTGCAGGCGAACCCAAATCTCAACAACGTATGATGCATATGTTGTCCAAGAACAAACCACTACGTAACTAGAGGTTTGATGACGATAGAAGTGTCTCTATGAGATTTAATCGTATCGAACAGGGAGAATCTTGTAGACCAAATTAGAAAGCGAACAGATTTCTCTTAGCTCCAAATCGAGCGAGTGAGGTGGATGTTCATCCCTCTCGCTTGCTCATATGAACGGAAATGAAAAAGTGTGAAGGAGGAAGACAGATGCGTGAAGCAGTTATCGTAGCTGGTGTACGTACCGCTGTAGGTAAAGCGAATCGTGGTGCACTGAAGAACCATCGTCCAGACGAACTTGGCGCGACGGTTGTGAGCGAATTGATGAATCGCACACCGCAACTGGATCCCAAAGATGTAGAAGATGTAATCTTAGGTTGCTCATTCCCAGAAGGAGAACAAGGAATGAACCTTGGGCGCATTGTGGCGACGCGTGCAGGCCTGCCAACCACGGTTCCTGGGATGACGGTTAACCGTTTTTGCTCTTCCGGCTTACAAACAATTGGTATCGCGGCCGAAAAAATTATGGCTGGTTTTGCGGATGTCATCATTGCAGGTGGCGTCGAAAGCATGAGTATGGTGCCGATGGGCGGAAGCAAACCGGCTCCTAACCCTTACCTCATGGAGCATAATCCAGCAGCGTATATGTCGATGGGCCATACCGCTGAGGAAGTAGCAACACGTTACAACATCTCGCGTGAAGAGCAAGATGCCTTTGCAGTGGAAAGTCACAAGAAGGCGTATAAAGCAATCCAAGAAGGACGCTTTAAAGATGAAATCGTACCGGTAAAAGTAACCAACCGTACGCTCGGTGCAGACGGCAAGGTGAAAGAAGAGGAATTTATCTTCGATACCGACGAAGGGGTTCGTCCTAACAGTTCGATGGAAGGACTTGCGAAGTTGAAGCCCGCTTTCCGTGTGGGTGGATCTGTGACCGCAGGGAACTCCTCGCAAACCAGTGACGGTGCTGCAGGTGTGATCGTGATGTCCCGTGAACGTGCAGAAGAGCTTGGAATTAAGCCGATAGCCATCTTCCGCTCGTTTATGCTAGGTGGAGTAGATCCTGATGTGATGGGAATCGGTCCGGTTGTCGCTATTCCAAAAGCACTCGAAAAAGCTGGGATCACTTTGGATCAAGTAGACCTGATTGAGCTGAACGAAGCATTCGCCTCGCAGTCTTTAGAAGTGATTAATCAGCTGGGACTTAACAAAGATATTGTCAACGTAAATGGTGGCGCGATTGCCATGGGTCACCCACTTGGCTGTACCGGCTCGAAGCTTACCGTACAGATCATGCATGAATTAAAGCGTCGCAACGGAAAATACGGATTGATTACGATGTGTATCGGTGGCGGTATGGGTGCCGCTGGTGTCATTGAAATGGTTGACTAAATAACATTTATTTTGGGAGGTACGACATATGTCGACAGAAACCATCAAAAAAGGTGGAAGCTTTTTCATCGAAGACCATGCACCAAGCGATGTCTTCACTCCAGAAGATTTAAATGAAGAACAAAAAATGATTGCCAAAACCACGGAAGACTTTGCGAAAGAGCAAGTTATGCCGGTTTTGGAAGAAATTGAACAGCACAACTTTGACCACAGTGTTCGTCTGTTGAAGCAAGCTGGGGACTTGGGTCTATTGGGTGCCGATGTACCTGATAAATACGATGGATTGGGCTTGGATAAAATCAGCTCCACATTGATCACCGAGAAATTCTCCTTGGCTCGTTCGTTTGGTCTCAGCCATGGTGCACATGTGGGAATCGGTACCTTGCCAATCGTCTTCTTCGGAAACGAAAAGCAGAAGAAACAATACCTGCCTGACTTGGCTACCGGTAAGCGCATTGCTGCGTACGCTTTGACCGAGCCGGTATCTGGTTCGGATGCGCTCGGTGCAAAAACGACGGCTACTTTGACTGAAGATGGAAAACATTACCTTCTTAACGGTGAGAAGCAATGGATTACGAACTCCGCGTTTGCTGATGTATTCGTGGTATACGCTAAAATCGATGGCGATAAGTTCTCCGCTTTCATCGTTGAAAAAGACTTCCCAGGTGTTAGCACCGGTCCAGAAGAGAAGAAGATGGGGATCAAAGGTTCCTCTACCCGTACCCTCATCTTAGAAGATGCGAAAGTACCAGCTGAAAATCTTCTGGGTGAAGTAGGTAAAGGTCATGTCATCGCCTTTAACATCTTGAACATTGGTCGTTACAAGTTGGCTGCGGGTGCACTCGGTTCCGCTAAGCGTGTGATCGAAATATCCACCAACTATGCGAAAGAACGGAAGCAATTTAACATTCCGATCGCTAAGTTTGGTCTGATCCGTGAGAAGCTAGCGAATATGGCTGCGAAAACCTTTGCTTTGGAAAGCATGGTATATCGTACTGGTGGCTATTTTGACGAAGGACTTAGCACGGTAGACGTAGACGACGGTGAAGCATTTGCCAAAGCCATCTCTGAGTATGCACTCGAGTGCTCCATCAACAAAGTCTTCGGTTCCGAAGTATTGGATTATGTAGCAGACGAAGGGGTACAAATCCATGGTGGTTATGGCTTCATGCAAGAGTATGAAGTAGAAAACATCTACCGTGACTCCCGTATTAACCGTATCTTTGAAGGGACCAATGAAATCAACCGCCTCTTGATTCCGGCTACCCTGATGCGGAAAGCAATGAAAGGCGAACTGCCACTCTTGCAGGTTGCAGGTGGTCTGCAGGAAGAATTGATGACCATGATGCCAGCTATGCCAGAAGAAAACCCAGCAGCATTGGAAACCGAAGCGAAGAAAATCGCTCACGCGAAGAAAATTTTCCTTATGACGGCTGGTTTGGCAGTAGAGAAGTATCAACAAGATCTACAAAAACAACAAGAAATTCTGCGTGACCTTGCGGATATCGGCATTGAAATTTTCGCGATGGAAAGTGCTTATCTACGGGCTAAGAAAGCGATTGATAAAGATGGAGAAGAAAAAGCTCAAGCAAAAATCGACCTCGTGGCTGCTTATGTTAACGACGGTTTTGCTAAAGTAGAACAATTCTCCCGTCATACGCTCGCAGCGATGGAAGAAGGCGACGTCTTACGTACGCAACTTTCCATCTTGAAAAAACTGACCCGTTTCGATCCGATCAACGAAGTGGCATTGAAACAAGAAATTGCGAAGCGCATCATTGAAGCTGGCAAATACGCTGTATAAGCTGATAATGAATAAAAGACCGTCCCCTAGTGGGGGCGGTCTTTTTGCTGGATATAGCTAGGGTAGGAGGGAGGTTGAAGACGACTCAAATCTCAACCGGTAGGGACTTTAGTCCTCTCATGAGGTGACTCCCTCTCCATAGAGGCGTTTGGAGCTCTTCACTCAGATGGAGAGTGGGCATCTGTTTGATGAGCGCTTGAAAGGTAATTTGCGCTTCTAAGCGGGCGAGAGGGGCACCCAGGCAATAATGAATGCCCATACCAAAGGCGAGGTGTTTGTTGGGATTTCTCCTTATATCAAATGTATCTGCGAGGGGGAACTGCTTTTCATCGCGGTTGGCAGAGGCGAGAGAGGCGATAACCATTTCTCCTTTGGGAATAACGGTCTCCTGTACGACAATCTCCTCGCGTGTCCAACGGGCGGTGGACATCTCTACTGGGCTATAAAAACGGAGCATCTCCTCAATTGTTGTGGGCAGTAGAGAGAGGTCTTCTTTTAGCGCTTCCCATTGGTCTGGGTGCTGCAGTAGCGCGTACATTCCGTTGCCAATTAAGTTCACCGTGGTTTCATGTCCAGCGATGATGAGCAAAAAAATCATGGAGTATAGCTCTTTTTCGTCCAGCTTATCTCCCTCTTCTTCTACATGAACCAATTGACTGATGAGGTCCTCTTTTGGATTCTCCCTTCTATCTGCGATTTGTTTACCGATGTACATCATGAAATCTCGCATCACTTCATTTGCCTTCTCTTCATCTGTTATCGAGCTTTCTTCCACTAAAAAATTGGACCACTCGCGAAACTGATCACGGTCTTCTGTAGGTACGCCTAGCATTTCGCTAATGACAATAATCGGTAATGGAAAGGCGATGGCATCAATTAGATCAAATTTCCCCTCTTTTTTACTAGAAGCAAGCAACTGAGTCGCAATCTCTTCGATGCGTGGGCGTAATTCTTCGATTACTCGAGGGGTAAACACTTTGTGAACCAGGTTGCGTAAGCGGGTGTGATCAGGAGGATCGGCGTTGAGCAAATGCTTAGAGAGGTAATCTTGTTCATTTTTAATGAGTTCATCTAGTTGCTCCTCCTCAAGATAGGAATAAGGGTCCTTGCTGAGACGTGGATCCTTGAGTAACGCGAGTGCATCGTTGTAACGTGTGATGAGCCATAGTCGTCTACCATCTGAACCTTGCAGTGGAAGAACAGGAGCAACTTCACGCAGTTCTTTGTAAAGAGGATAGGCTTTTTCTTTAAAAATGGGGCTGGACAAATCTTTGTAGGATTGCATCGTTTGTTGAACATCTGAAATGGTCATCAGTATTTTCCTTTCTTTAATAGAGATACAAGAAATCGAAGAGTAAAAGGATTCTATATACTTCCTTTAACACTTTCTCTAAAGTAAGGAAAAGACCTGCTTGCTCTGTTTCAAACTCGATGAGTTCAAGCTGAAGCACGGGGGAATCAGGTGGAGAATTAGAGGATCATGTGCTGAGGTACTTCCTATAAGAGTATAAATAGGAGTAGACCGATCCTAGAGGGGGATGAGCGGATGAATGCAGAGTTGACTACGTGGGAGGAACATCTTTTTTGGGTGGGTATTCTGGAAGAGCATGCTATATTCGTCTATGATTTTCTCGCTCCGAAGGAAAAAGAATGGGTGACGGCAGCGGAACAGTATGTTACTCGCTTTGAGTTATTAAAAGAAGAGTTGAAAAAATTAGACGACAAGGCAGGTCCTGAAGATCCTGCTATGGTCCGGTTTGCTAGTCAGGCTTACCCCGTAATTAATGGATACTATGAATTGGAGAGCCGTCTACAAAGCTTACGTATCGCCAATCAGGTTCAGGTATCGCTTACCCCTACTTACTTTAATGGAACATTAGGAGAAAATGCTGAGTATATCCGCCTTCTTTCTTACTATGTATACGGGAAACAACCACCGCGTCTATCTTTGGTTGATCTATCCAATCTCTGGTTGGCAGATCAGTATGGGCACGCTTCATTACTTGCTTTTGACCTTGATCTAATAGAGGTTGATGTGTTTCGCGAGACGGAAAAGTTTCGACAGCAGTTTGCGGCGTTGTTGCTTCAAAATCGCGCGATCCATGGTTACTTGCGCAAACAAAGTACCGGTTTTCCGCGACAAGAAAAGTTGGCTTATGTAACGGCAAAGACCGTAATTGATTTTTATCGCTATGTTCAGTATATTATACGGGAGTATAAAGGGGCCCGTTTGATGAACAAGACAACACTTCTTTTCCTCGAACATCATTTGCCTGAGTCTTGCTATTTTCTAAGAAAGCTTACCTATTATGCACCAGAAGTGGAGGTTCCCTCGGATTGTACCTTCGTTACGCCTCATTCATAAGGCGAAAATTGTGATAAAATAGAGTAACATTAGAAAAGTTCTTAGAAGGAGGCGACTCAATGGAGAACCGAGTGATGACGGCATGGCTGACTTTTTTTCTTGGGACACCGACACTCGCCTCGGCACTCCTTTTTGTGGGCTATCAGATTTGGTACCCAGGGGCATCGTTTTATCTTTTATGGATGATGGAGATCTATCTGTTTGCCTGGTTTCCTGCGATAATTTTAGTCGCCTCTGTTGCTTATTGGGGAAAGCGTCATCCTCGTCGTTATATGGCCTTGACTGTTTTGCTCCTGGTGTCTGTCTTCGCTGTTGGAACATGGGAAACACGGGCAGTATGGGGAGAAGTAGAAGAAAGGGAAATTAGAGTGGAAGGTGTGCTTTCGGGGGAGGTCCTCACGCCGACCAACCATTATCCAATATTGTATGCTCCCATGCATGAGGGAAAACTTCGCAAGGTAATCCAGAGTGGACAACCTGTTCGTGTGTATATGTTAGAAGAGAATGGTGCCATTCTCTCGTTTGTTGACCCTGCATTGATGGATTATTCCGCATGGGAAAGGGTCGTTAATGTAGTGATCGGGGTGACTGCGACGGGTACGTTCGCTGGCTTTCTTTTTTTTATTTATTGTGTGTGGAGTGAAAGGATTGAGCGCAGGGGTGCTCATCTGGTCATTGTAAAATGGGGAAGAAAGCAACGGATAGAAATATCGGAAATTTTAGAACTGCGTTGGGAGGAGGATCAGAAACGAATTTCCATCGAAAGCACACACCTGGTCTATGATTTTCCCTATTATCCTCAGTGGATTCCTCATCTGAGGAAAGTGGCATGGGATGTTGGACTGATCTCTTTGACTGATGATCGCTGGGTACGCCTCCGACAATACCGAGAGGTAAAGATTAAAGAGGAGGAATTGGTGCTAATGGAAGAGGATACGCACCACATTCCCTTTGTTTGTGTGGAGGAGTTGACTTGGGACGGAGCGATTCGACTGTTAACGGTGGATGGTGAATACCTGATTACCGATGTGCGCTTTGCTGATCCAGACTGGTTTCAGGAGTTGGCCAGTTGCATAGAAAATTGTTGGCGAAAAGAATCTTTTTCCTATTACAAGATGGTTGATCTTGAGCAGGGTGTGATCTCTTATCGCTTGTAAGGTGACAAACTCCTTCGTCTCCACTGGATGGCACTTGATTTGACTAAGTGAAAAAAACTACCCTTGAAAATAAGGGTAAGAGCTCACTCTCAGAATGATTGAAGCCTACAGGAATGCTCATTTCACTCGCTATATTACTATTTTTTAAATAAGCTCTTGAGGACGAACAGTGCATTGGCAGGTCGTTCGGCAATACGCCTCGTAAAGTAAGGGTACCAATCTTTTCCGAATGGCGTATACACACGAACTTTGAACCCTTCGTCAACCAATTGTCTCTGAAGGCTAGCGCGAATGCCATAAAGCATTTGGAATTCAAATTGATCCCGTGGAATGTGGTTTTCTTCTACGAATTGTTTGCTCCATTCAATAATCGCTTCATCATGTGTGGCGATGGCTGTATAACATTCATTTTGCAAATGAAGCTGCACAAGATCACGATATTTTTGATCCACCTCTTTTTTATCGGGGTACACCAGCTCGTCTGGCTCCTTATAAGCTCCTTTTACTATCCGAAGATTCACCTTTTGTTGACCTAACTTTTCAACGTCTGTTTGAGAACGGTATAGGTAGGATTGGATGACGACGCCAACAGTATTTTTTCCATATTCATCTAATAAACGTCTAAAAATGTCAAGGGTAACATTGATGCGAGGACTATCTTCCATGTCAATTCGCACAAAGTTATTTAATGCGTTCGCTTTTTCTGCAATTCGTTTCATATTTTCATAGCAAAACTCTGGATCGATATCCAACCCTAGCTGGGTTAATTTAACGGATACATTGGAGTTTGCCTGATGTGTGTGAATGGCATCGAAGATGGCGAGTACAGAATCAGTACAACGAATTGCCTCTTCGCGTGTTGTTACGCTTTCGCCTAACAAGTCCAAAGTGACAGCCAGTCCATCCTGGTTAAGCGCTTTCACAATTTGGATTGCTTCCTCTAATTGAATACCTGCAACAAAGCGAGCAGCCCCTAATTTCATGCCAATGCTGGATACGATTTTTGTGACGAGTGAGTTTCCTGCCACGGATAAGATGATTTTGCGCGACCAAGACATAGTTGCATCTCCTCCAAGTTAAGATGAATCGCATTTATTATACATGAACAGAGAGGAATCGCAATGGGAAAATAAAAACCTTAAGCAAAAAGCATGTTTGTGTATGATGATAAGATGGATCTCTAAGTAGAGGAAAAGCCTGTACGACGTCTAGAAAGAATGGACGAACCCCTTCTGCCATCTGTGTGACGGCAGAGGGGTGCTTAATCCAATCGTTCGACATCGATTGTACGATTAGAAAGGCTACCATCTTTAGGAATATGGATATAAACGACACCATTTTTCTGTTTGGCTTCAACGGCGTCCGGATTTGTATTGGGTGGCAGGGTAAATGTACGGAAAAAAGAGCCGTATTGTCGTTCCTGAATCCGCATTCCACTCTCCTGCTCTCTTTCGTTCTGTAGAGAACGTTCTCCCTTGATGGTGAGAATGTTTCCTTGCACCTCGATTTCCATCTCCTCTGGTCCTATCCCAGGTAGGTCAGCCTCAATAATATAGCGATCGTGTTCTTCTGATACTTGAAGAGAAGGCAGTGAGGGAGTGAAGGAGCTATTAAAAAAAGAGTCATCCAAAAAGCGCTTGAAAATACGGTCGATTTCTTGGCGAAACTGGGTGAAGAGATCCCATTCGCCCGGTGCTTGTGGGTGATTGTTACGATGCGATCGTTCTAATGAGCCCATGGGTATCCCCCCTTATCGCTATAAGTATATGTTAGTGGATAATGTCTGGTTCCATGAAGGACTAAGGTTGGACGCTATTTTGTGCTATACTGGCTTTAGAAAATGGACTGGCTTATTTTGATGGAGGTGACATTCACTTGAGTATTTCAACATCTGATGTGAAGCATATTGCCAAGCTGGCACGCTTAACACTGAACGAAGAGGAAGTACGCGATTATACAAGCCAACTTAATGATATTCTACAGTTTGCGGAAAAGCTGAATGAATTGGATACATCCGAAGTGGAGCCAACAAGTCATGTTCTTCCACTCATGAATGTACTACGTGAGGACGAAGTACGCCCTTCTCTGGATCGGCGTGAGGTGCTAAGAAATGCACCAGATCAAAAAGATGGCATGATACGGGTACCAGCCGTATTTGAGGAATAGGAGGGATACGATGTCGCTATTACATGAATCGCTTACAGACATACATAAACGGTTGTCTGCGAAGGAGATTACCCCTCTAGATTTAGTAGAGGCGTCGCTGAAGCGGATTAAAGAGGTAGATAGCCAAGTACAAGCTTTCTTATTCGTGGATGAAGAGGGAGCGCGTGCACGAGCGAAAGAGTTGGAAAATAAGAGAAGTGAAGTGGATGAGCATGGCTTGCTTTCCGCTTTACCAGTGGGCGTCAAAGACAATCACTGTACGAAAGGTTGGAAAACAACTTGTGGGAGCAAGCTCTTGCAAAATTATGAAGCCATCTATGATGCGACTGTGATAAAGAAGTTGCGCGCAGCCGATGCCATTATGATAGGAAAAACCAACCTGGATGAGTTTGCGATGGGTTCCTCCAATGAAAACTCCGGCTTCTTCCCTGTACGAAACCCATGGGATCTTTCACGTGTACCAGGAGGATCGAGTGGTGGCTCTGCGGCAGCTGTTGCCGCGGGAGAGGTTTATTTCGCATTGGGTTCGGATACAGGTGGCTCTATTCGACAACCGGCCGCCTTTTGTGGGGTAGTGGGACTAAAGCCGACGTACGGTTTGGTATCTCGCTACGGATTAGTCGCTTTTGCATCCTCTTTTGATCAAATTGGTCCTTTGACAAAGGATGTAACCGACTCCGCCTATGTCCTACAAGCGATTGCTGGACATGACCCGAATGATTCTACTTCTGCCCAAGTAGCACCAGCGGATTACGTCAATGCACTGACGGGCGAGATTAAGGGCTTAAAGGTAGGGGTCCCCAAAGAAATGATGGGGGAAGGGATTGATCCTGGAGTTAAAGCGAAAATCGAAGAGTCGATTCGTGTATTGGAGAGTCTCGGT
Source organism: Mechercharimyces mesophilus (assembly GCF_059818345.1). Classification (NCBI taxonomy): domain Bacteria; kingdom Bacillati; phylum Bacillota; class Bacilli; order Caryophanales; family Thermoactinomycetaceae; genus Mechercharimyces; species Mechercharimyces mesophilus. The sequence continues at coordinate 70,934 of NZ_JCBAPH010000003.1, forward strand.
GCAGTTGTAGAGGAAGTAACGTTGCCTCATTCCGATTACGCTGTTGCCACCTATTACCTGTTAGCACCGGCGGAAGCGTCCTCTAACCTCGCTCGTTTCGATGGCGTTCGTTATGGACAGCGCATTGAAGGAGAAAATTTGTTGGAGTTATACGAGAAGACGCGTAGCGAAGGGTTTGGTCCAGAGGTGAAGAGACGGTTGATGCTTGGAACGTATACCCTTAGCTCTGGTTACTATGATGCTTACTACCTCAAAGCGCAAAAGGTGCGAACGCTCATTCGACAAGATTTTGAGGCCATCTTTCAAAACTATGACGTCATTTTGGGGCCAACGACTCCTACGCCAGCCTTCTCAACTGGGGAGAAAGTGGACGATCCACTTCGGATGTACCTGAATGACATTTGTACGATTCCAGCCAATCTCGCTGGCCTTCCTGCGATCAGTGTTCCTTGCGGACAAGTGGATGGCTTGCCGGTGGGCTTGCAATTGATGGGGCCAGCTTTCTCGGAGGCCAAGCTACTCAATGTTGCGTATGCTTATGAACAAGCAGGCGAACGTCTGCCTAAACCTGTACTCGAAGGCGGTGTGGGTCAATGACGCGATATGAAACCGTCATCGGAATCGAAGTACACGTGGAACTATCCACGCAATCAAAAATCTTTTGTGGTTGTCGAACGCAATTTGGCGCAGAGCCCAATACCCAAACGTGTCCGATATGCTTAGGTCACCCGGGGGTTCTGCCCAAGTTGAATAAGCAAGCGGTTCACTTGGCGATGAAGGCTGCGATGGCTCTTCATTGTGAAGTAGCGGACGTCAGTAAGTTTGATCGCAAAAACTATTTTTACCCCGATTGCCCAAAAGCGTATCAAATCTCACAGTATGATCAACCAATAGGTGAGAATGGATGGCTGGAGATTGAAGTAGAAGGGGAAACCAAACGCATCGGCATCACTCGTGTTCATTTAGAGGAAGATGCGGGTAAACTACAACACGAGGAAGACGGCAAAAGCTCGCTCGTCGATTTTAACCGCGTGGGGATGCCGTTGATCGAGATTGTATCGGAGCCCGATATGCGTACACCTGCTGAAGCACGTGCCTATCTAGAGAAGTTGAAGTTGATTATGCAATATACGGATGTCTCTGATGTGAAGATGGAAGAGGGTTCGTTGCGTTGTGATGCCAATATTAGTTTACGTCCTGTGGGGCAATCTGCTTTTGGGACAAAGACCGAGTTGAAGAACCTCAACTCCTTCCGCAATGTGGAAAGAGCCCTTCATTTTGAACAAGATCGACAACAAGAAGTCCTTGAGTGTGGAGAAAAGGTGCAGCATCAGACGATGCGTTGGTTAGAAGAGAAAGAAGAAACAGTGGTTATGCGAAGTAAGGAAGAAGCACATGACTATCGCTATTTCCCTGAGCCCGATCTCGTTAAGCTCTCCTTGGATACGGATTGGAAAGAACGAGTGAAAAGCGAAATCCCAGAACTACCCGATGAGCGCAAGCTTCGCTATAAAACGGAGGCGGGTTTATCCGATTACGACACGGACATCTTGGTCTCTACCAAACCGCTTGCCGATTTCTTTGATCAAGTGGTGGCAGAAGGGGCAGAAAGCAAATTAGCAGCCAACTGGATTACCACTGAGCTACTTGGCTTTTTAAACAAGGAAGAGAAAGCACTCGGTGATCTTGCTTTAACCCCTGCTTCTTTGTCTAACATGATCCAGTTGATCCAGAAAGGGACCATTAGTAATAAAATCGCGAAAAAAGTCTTTAAGGAACTGCTCCTACAAGGCGGCGACCCTGAGCAAATCGTCAAAGACAAAGGCTTGGTACAGATTAGCGATGAAGGCAAGTTGGTTGAGGTGGTGGAAGCCGTGTTACAGCAAAATCCACAATCGGTGATCGATTATCAGAACGGGAAAGACCGAGCACTTGGCTTTTTAGTAGGACAAGTGATGAAGCAAACACGCGGACAGGCGAATCCACAAATGGTCAACCAAATGATTTTAGAAAAAATAAAGGCATAGAGAAACGTTGAAGCTGCCCACCTCATGTGGGCAGTCTCGATTTATTGAGGAAGAAGTGAGGTGAATGAAGATGGTAAGCATTCTCTATATCCTAATTGTCTTCTTGATGCTGGGAGGAGGCTTTTATCATCTAACAGTAGAGCCCCAGCCATTACTCGCTGTCCATTATTTTTCGATTGCGCTGTATTTCTTCGTGCTTGCCTTTGAATTTATCGGTCAACCCTTTCATCGAAGAACCTATTTGCTACTCGCGGCCATCTTGATAGGGAATGCGATTATTCAATTTTTCTACGCAGAGGAGAGCAATTATTTAATGGGAATTATAAGCCTGTTCTTTGCTTTCTTTGCCTTACAAGCCCAACGGCGCATACGAAAGTCCGATTAGTCACCAGTGGTTTGGGGAACCTGATTACTTGCAAGTTCATTCCAACGTTCTATACCAATGACGGATTGTGTAGATTGAAGAGTACATTGTAGTTGCTCTTCTGCAATCGAAGACCAGTGGAAGAGCGATTGAATAGCGGCTTTCTCCGTGGGAGCGATCTGAGAGCACGATTGATTCAATGAGCCGACGCGTGCCCGTTGATGGTTTCTTGTATAGTAGAGGCAATGGATCAAGGCAGTAAGTAGTTGGGGATGCCAATCGCCACAGTTGATGCGTTTGAGGCCACCATTAGCGGCTAAAAGATGATAAGCGATGGCATGATTTTCTGTGACGACAGGATTCCATATTGTACGCGAACCCGGATGCACGAGAAGGAGTTGTGATGTGAAGGAGAGAATCACTTCTTCCGCTTGGATGGTTTTCTGTAAATCGTTTATTGACTGGAGAATCCGTTGGTCAATGGTCTTTGTAGGTGATTGGACCTGCTCAGGTGGAGGAGACGGTTCATTAGACGAATGGTTGGTCATGAATTGGCACCCTCCATTTTATAGATAGATGATAGAGCTTTCACTTATCCTTAATCGGAATGGGTTACCATTAGACCATTGGGGGGAGAAAAATGAAGAAAGCACGATTAATATATAATCCATCTTCTGGAAGGGAAGCGGTGGAGCGAAAGCTCCATGCGATTTTGGGGAAGTTAGAAGAATATGGTCTGGAAACTTCCTGCCATGCAACGACGGGAAGCTGGGATGCGGCTGAAGCAGCGAAAGCAGCTGGCGAAAATGGGTATGATGTGGTGATTGCGGCTGGGGGAGATGGGACGGTACATGAAGTGGTCAATGGTTTGTCGCGCTTGGAAAAAAGACCACAATTGGGTGTGATACCGGCAGGTACAAGCAATGACTTTGCCCGTGCTTCTGGGTTGCCGCGGGATCTAATCGAGGCGTGTGAGGTAATTGGTAGAGGGCAAACGAAGCGGATGGATGTATGCAGGAAGGATGAACATTTCTTTATTAATGTTGCTGCGGCAGGCTCGCTAACGGAAGTGACGTATGAAGTGCCAAGCCGGCTCAAGACGCTCCTCGGTCAAGCGGCTTATTATGCGAAGGGATTGGAGAAGTTAGGAAAACTTGCGCAACCCTTTCCCGTAAAACTGACTACCCAGGCTGAACAAATGGAGGAAGAGTTGATTCTGCTGGTTGTAGCAAATAGCCCTTCCATTGGCGGTTTTCCCCGGTTGGCTCCACAAGCAACGCTGACGGATGGCAAATTGGATGTACTGGGTGTCCGGAAGTGTAGTCTACCTGAACTCCTACATATTATCAGCCTGCTATTACGGGGTGAACATCCACAGGACCCTCATGTGTTTTACTTTCAAACAGAGCGGGTCGAAGTGGCCTCCTCTTCTGACATGCATTTAAATCTAGATGGAGAATGGGGAGGGACGGTTTCCGGTTGTTTTGAGGTTTATCCCCATCATTTAGAAATTTTTTGCTAACAGATTGGGTTACAAGAAGGAGAGAGATCGATGAGTAAGCCACCGGTTCAGCCGGGAGAGAAGGTAACGGTTGAAGTGACTGGGCAAAGCCATTCTGGAGATGGTATTGGGAGGATTGATGGATTTACCTTGTTTATCCCCCAAGCGATCCCGGGGGAAATTGCCCAGGTAAAGGTAACAAAAGTAAAGAAGACTTATGGGCATGGACGCGTCCTTACATGGGAGAAGCAGAGCCCGGATCGAGTAAAACCCGATTGTGCCGTCTATGATCGATGTGGAGGTTGTCAGTTGCAACACGTATCTTACCCTGCACAGTTGGTGATGAAACGGGCACAAGTAATCGATCAATTTGAGCGGATTGCTAAATTGACAGACGTACAAATTCGGCCTGTCATCGGAATGAATCACCCTTGGGAGTATCGCAATAAGGCGCAGGTTCCCGTAGGAAAGCAAAAGGGACGCGTGATTGCTGGATTTTATCAGATGGGTACGCACCAGATTATCGATATGGATCAGTGTCCCATTCAACGGCCGGAAAATGATCAGGCCGTTCTGGCAGTTAGGGAGATAGCGCAAAAATGGGGTTTGTCTGTTTACAATGAGAAGACGCACCAAGGTTTATTACGCCATGTTGTTGTTAGAACTGGAACGAAGACAGGAGAACAGATGGTTATCTTGGTGACCAATGGAGAAAAGCTTCCTCATTGTGAGAAGTTGGTTCAAGAATTGCGTGAAAAACTTCCTGGCTTATGTTCGCTTGTGCAAAATATTCATCGACACAAAAGCAACGTGATTCTGGGGAAAGAGAATCGCCTCTTGTGGGGGCGAGAGTCTATTCGAGATCAGATTGGCTCTGTTACCTTTTCTATCTCTCCTCACTCTTTTTATCAGGTGAATCCAGAGCAGACAGAGGTTCTGTATGATCAAGTGAGGAAGTATGCTCAATTGACGGGCGATGAAACGGTGATCGATGCCTATTGCGGAATTGGGACGATCGCTTTGTACTTAGCAGAACATGCGGGTTTGGTTTATGGAGTGGAAGCGGTTCCTCAAGCGATCGAAGATGCGAAAAAGAATGCTGTGCTCAATGGTATGGAGCATGTCCACTTTGTAACGGGACAAGCAGAGGAAGTGATGCCGAGGTGGCATCAAGATGGGCTTTCCCCCGATGTGATTGTTGTTGATCCACCACGCAAAGGGTGTGCACCGGAGTTGCTGGATGCGATATCGCAAATGGAAGCGAAGCGGTTGGTTTATGTTTCTTGTAATCCTTCTACCTTAGCCCGTGATAGTCGTTACCTATGGGAGAGAGGATGGAAAGTGGAAGAAGTGCAACCGGTCGATATGTTCCCGCAAACCAGCCATGTGGAGAGTGTTGCCTTATTTACTAGAAAAAGATAATAAAATGCACTGGAATGGAGCCTTACCACTTTGCATTCGAAAGAGGATCATAGAGGCTTTTGAAGAAGGTTTTGCAATGGGAATTTGTTGCTCCCGGAAGGTGCATGCTCTATTTACATTGGGAAAGTGATGATGGAGGTGGAGAGGTTTCTCCTTTAGTCGTTCCGAAGCGGAGAAGCACTCTCTAGGAAATCCATCCACTGCGGATAGCGATAGCGACAGCTTCTGCACGATTTTTAGCCTGCAGCTTCTGTAGTACCGTATGAGCATATTCGTTAACCGTGTGTTCACTGATGGTTAAGTGATGTGCGATCATTTTGGTGCTCAAGCCGTTTGCGATCTGTTCCAACACCTGCTTTTCCCGCGAGGTGAGAGGAGATGGTTGCTGAAGAATCGGTGCAGATAATGGATAGATAAAGGGGCGGATAGCGATCAAAAGTTGTAAGTGCAGGGCTTCCAATAAAAGCATAAGTTCAGAAGTAGGATAGAAAGGGCGCCCACTCATGTCGAGGATGAAAAAGCCAATGTTTTTCTGCTCATACTGGTGATTGGGAAGTAAGATTGGGAGCAGATAGACGGAGGTTAAAGCGAAATGTTTGCTCCATTTTTCTGGGATGTAAGGGCTTACATTTTCGAAGTAGAGGGGACGACAATCGATTAGGTAAGGGGAGACGGTGTCGATTAATTCACTTGTACTAATTACCGAGCAGACATCTTTTGTTTTTACCTGGTAGGTATAGATATGAGAGCAATTGGCTGAATGAGTCGGGTTCCAGAACAAACATCCGCGGTCAAACTGTGCGAGCTCACTAATCACCCTTACTACTTGAGCTAACCGTTCTTGTAAGGTGTGTTTATGTAAAAGCATTTGTTCAAATGTTGTCCATGCTTGGAATAGAGAAAGTCTGTGTGGGCCATGCGCTTTTTGTACGAACAATGAGATAAACCTCTTTCTTTAGCATGATATTTAAGAGCCATCTACGAAAATAAGGGAGAAAAAGAGGGAGATACCCTATTTTAAAAATATAATATTATATATATTATGATTTGTCAAGGTTTTTATTATTAAGTATTTGACAATAAATTGTAATTATTAGGTGTTTTGCTGCTATCATATAATCATGATAAAATCATGTCAAATATTATGCAAGCCCTCAATCCTTGTGCGCGAACAAAAGGATATGGTGTTATAATAGGATGGTTTCTTGGTTGCCGATCTGGCGCGGACATACCTCTGGAGGTTCCTATGAAGAGAAGGTTAATGCTGTACATTCAATCCCGAAATGAAAAAGAACGCTTTTTAATTGCCTTATATATATCCATCTTGATTTCTCCTGTGATTCCAGTGCTTCTTTTATTATGGATGGGCATCAAAGGATTAAAAGAGAGACAGAAGTGGCGTGGGATAGCGTGGCCCGAAGCTTTTTTCCTCACACTTATTTGTGTGTCGATCGTCAGTTGGGTGGTAAATCCCTACTTTATATACAAAATCCCCGTTTTTATCCTGCCTATTGCGCTCTTCTTTCTGTATTTTTCTCTAACGAACTGGATTAAATCTTTGGGATGGACTTGGAAAGAGATCCAAACGGTTTATCTGATGTTTTGGTTGGCAGGTTTGTATCCCGCTCTAGTCGCTGTTTTACAGCGTGTAGGGTGGATCCCGATGGTGAAGGAACCTATCCTCTTTTTATTTGGATACTACCCTTTGCAAAATGCCCATATGACACGAGTCATTGGGACCTCCACCAATTCCAACTTGGCGGCAGCACTGTTTATCTGTTTGGCGCTCATCAGTATTTATGCTGCCTATGTATTGCAAAAGAAATGGCATAAGTGGTTTGCCCTCGCTTCTTTTTTTACCTATTGTATGGCTATTTGGTTTACAGGCTCGCGTGGCGCATGGGTTGGCTTGTTAATTGGTCTTTTGGTCCAAGTGTGGATGACTGGTAACCGCAAGCGTACGGTGGGCTTGTTTATGGGATTAGTGGCACTGGCCCTACTTGTATACACCAACCGAACATTAATACCGCGAGAAGAAACGCTATTTGCGACTGCGAAAGTGCGGATAGAAATTTGGCAAAACTCCTTTCTCATTTTTCTTGAACATTGGCCTCTAGGAACGTTACCTATTCGTTTTGGTGAGTTGTTTGCTGCACGTACGGGAGAGTATATCAATCATGCACATAACACTTTTCTCAGCGTAGCGAGTGAATACGGTGTCATTGGGATTATCGTCTTTTGTGTTTTAGTGGTTACTACTATTTCGCGGGCACGACGCTGGAGAAAATCTGCTTCCTTGCGAGTAGAAAAACGCTTGGCTGGTATGTTGACCTCCTTGATGGTGGCCCTCTTGAGTCATGGGATGTATGATCATCCCATCCAGACCCCTCAGATTGGACTTATTTTCTTCCTCAGCGTGATATGGATTCATGATCAATATGAACGATGCTGTACGGAACGAGGGGACTAGTGAAGGGCGAGATGGGAAGCTTCTGTTTAGATGACCTGCTGTTTGTTGTTGCGAAGATCATTATCGGCATTAGGTGAGTTCTCAAGGAAACGATAGGAGAAGGATGATGGACTGAGGGTGCTTCGGAGTGAAACTCTTACAAGTTCTCGTTATGGGGAACGGTGAAGGTATTGAGGGTTTTAGCGTGCTGTTGGTGGAAAAGAGAAATGGTTCGCCTCTCCTTGATAAAGTATACGAAGTTGAGGAGTTGGATATCCTGATAGATAATCTAGTGATCTAGTAATCTATGAGGAGGTCCACAAATGTACATAAAACGGGGCTTGTTACTTCTTGGTGTACTCGTTCTACTCTATCTATCTTCTCACGTGATAAAAGAGAGCGAGCCAGAAGTAGAAGCCAATGTTGGACAATTTCAAGTGGTGACGGTAGCTAAGGGAGATACCGTGTATGGACTAGCCAAGAAGTATCAGACTGATGTGGATACATTGGTAAAGATAAATGAATTGACCAATCCCTCTCTCATTCGTATCGGAGCGGAATTGAAGGTACCAAACATCCAGTCAGCAAGCTCAAGGCAAGTGGAAAAGCAAAAGTCGAGTGAGAATGATAAAGTAGCCACTACGCCGGGGGGCGATGCAGACAAAAAAGTGGAGGCAAGTGATGAAGCAGTTCCCGCTATGACACGAGGACACTCGCTGGGGGACTTTACTCTTACCGCTTATACTTCAGGACCTGAATCGACAGGGAAAAAACCTGGAGATCCTGGCTATGGCGTCACATCGAGTGGTGCGGATGCTGTTGAAGGGGTGACGATCGCCGTCGATCCTGACATCATTCCTATTGGATCACGGGTATATATTGAAGGACTAGGGTATTTTGTTGCACAAGATACGGGAAGTGCGATACAAGGGAAGCGGATCGATGTCTATATGCATGACGTAACAGCGGCCCGTCAATTTGGAGTGAAAAAAGGACATCAAGTAGAAGTAGTCAATTAGGTGATGAGCAACACGTAAGAAACGTGTACAATGGAGAAGAGAGAGCGTATACGAAGCTAGGGAAAAGAAGGGGGCCAAAGTGACAGTGAATACATGGGAATACCGACCACAGGTGCCCTATTCGTTTGCCAAGACGATGAGGCGCCTCCTTTCTTTTACAAAGACACGCTTCACCGAAAGCGATGGTCTCCATTACTGTACTCTGCGAACGACCAACCGCGCACACGTCATTGGATTTGGCTGGCAAGATGAACCAGAAGCCATGCTTTATGTACAGGTAGCGGGCAACCCTTCCTTGGAAGAACAGAAGGAACTGCAAAAGATGATTGGTCGCATGTTTTCACTCGATGTGGATCTTTCTCCTTTTTATCAACTTGCGAAAGGAGATCCCGTTTTACAGGGCATCGTGGAAAAGCGTTGGGGCTTTCACTTGGTGCGAGATGCATCCTTATATGAGTGTCTGATGCGGACGATTATTAGCCAACAACTAAATCTTTCATTCGCAGTCACGTTGATTGACCGTTTTGTGCAGTTAGCGTCTTCACCGATCCAATGGCAGGGAATCAGTCTTCCTGTCTTTCCAACGGCAGAGCAGGTTGCACGATTGGAAGTGGCAACATTGCAAGAGAAACAGTTTAGTCGGAGAAAAGCGGAGTACGTGATCGACCTTTCCCGTCAGATTGCAGATGGAAAATTGGATTTGGAAGGTTTGCGCTCGGTTGATAATGAGAGTGTATCTTCTGTTTTACTTCCTTATCGGGGAGTCGGAAGATGGACGGTGGAGTGCTTTTTACTTTTTGGATTGGGGAGAAAAGACCTATTGCCGGCTGCTGACATCGGATTACGAAACGCCATATGGAAGGCGTATGGATTAAGTGAGAAACCGTCAGAACAAGAAGTGCGCCAACGCGGACGAAAGTGGAGCCCTTGGAAAAGCTATGCTACTTATTACTTATGGGATTCACTTTCGTAAGATGGGTGCTTTAGGCGTCATGTAGGGCTTCTTTATACTGGCTGAGTAGCCTTTGTGCTTTTTGTTCGTCCTTTTTGGGAACAAGTAACTGATAGGTGGCAATGAGTCGCTTGCGGGAAACTTTAAGCTCACTGTAAATGTTGTGGCGATCAAGCTGGTTACGAAGGGAGTAAATTACGCGGGGTGTTCCTAGAGATTCGTGGATAACAACCATACGATCAAAAAATATCATGAACTGGCTCACCTCAAGTATGGTTTTTCCCTGATTCTTGTCTGTGTAAACATGTAAAAGGTTTGTTATAGTATATGCATACCATCTGCTATGTGTCCGTGGGTGTCTTGACGTCTCATTTGCATTAATATTACATCAAAATGACCAATTTGTAAAATGTCTGATAATTGGAGAGTGTAACAAACATGGCAAAAAAAACGAAACAAAAAAAGGCGAAAAATGAACACGTGGTTCCTCCTGTACAAGTTCTCTCTCGTGATTTGAAGCGACTGGGATTGTGGTTGGGGATCTCAACGGTAACCATATTCATACTTGCTTTGATTATTGGCTCCGTATTTTAATTGATAGCGAGGGAAAAACGAAAATGCCCCTGTTTAGTAACCTTACTAAGCAGGGGATTTAGGGTGTGATTTGCGCTTGCAGATCAATGAGTCGTAGTCGAATACCTGTCGGTGTTTCTTCAATGACCACAAGATTTTGTTCGTTTTCCGAAAGATAAAAGTGGAGAATTTGTTGCGGGGTCTGATACATAACTTTTTCCTCCATCTTTTGAGCCACCCGAACAATTTCATGGGATTGAGCGATCCAAACGCCACTAGGCTTGTAATAGAGAAAGTGAGGATTAGTTCTTTTCGCATGCGGGTAAACATCAAATACGCGCGATTGTTGTGTCTCTAGATTTAATAATTTCAACACACCATTCATTGTGTAGGATAGGTAAGTTCCGTTGTCACTGAGTGCCAAATGATCCAGTCCGGTAGGAAGTAAGTTTTGCTCGCTCTCCACATAGTGAAAAAGCTGGCGATCTTTCACATGGACGCGGGAGATTTGTGCTTTCTCATTGATGAGGGTTCCAGTAGCAAAAGTGTACGTATTGCCATCATCGCTCCATAAAGGCCGATGGAGAATCCAGCCTTCGTCTTTTGCGGTAAAAAGAGTGTGTTCCTCGTCGCTTTTATAATCCCACCATATGATTTTTTTACCGATAGGGTTGTTCAGTGTATATTCTTCATTCTGTACCATCAGATAGGTAAGGGCGTCACTATTGGGGACGAATGAAGCTCCTTGTCCAGAAATGTGTTTTACTTTTTGTCCACTCGGTGCGTGATAGAGATCTTGGCTTGCGACTAGTAGATGATGTTCCTGGGAAGACCATTGAATAAAAGTAGGATCTAGAAAGGCCTCCGTTGTGATCTCTTCTGAGAGTGGGACGCTTGTTTTTTGTTCAACGAGATAAACATGGAGTTTCGCTTGCTCTTCTTTTTTTTCTGCATATACAACGAATTGCCCACTAGGTGATGGCCAATAGCCTGCTAAACTTGTGGTAATGGATTTTGTCTCGTTTCGCTTTTTGTGATGGAGTTGAAGTGTCGTACTCTTACGTTGGACGATCCAAGCCGTATCTCCCAAAGGATGACGACTGTAATTTTTTCCGTAATATTGGTCGCCGTAACCATTTTTCAGCTCTTTCGCATCCAAATCGAGTATGTAGTCATGCTCAGAACCATCCTGTTTTTCGGCAGAGAAATAAAGACGGTTTTTTTCGAACTGGTGGGGGATGATCGATTCGAACTGCGCTTCCAGCAGGATTTGCTCATGTTGTGTTCTTTCTTGATAAATCCAATACATCCACCAAGCCGAACCGACCAGAATGAGGACCCCTATGACCAACCAAAATGGCTGTGATGATAGAGCTCGTTTCCCTATGCTCATCCGCTTCCCCCTTTCGCATAAAAAATGACCGGTAAGAATTGATCCTATTTCATTCTATTTTACTAGATAACGGATAAAATGCTATGGTAATTATTTCTATTATTGATTGATGAAACTTCCTTTCACTATTTGAAAACGATTCTTTAAGATTGGGATGAAAGCTCACCCTCCGCCACGCTACATGAGAACCTGGAACCTCCATGATGGCTGCTTTTATCCGGGGCGTGTGACACCAACCATGACGGTTTTCTATAAAGAAGGCTGAAAAATAAAGACACCCCATTTTGATATAATGGAGCAAAAGCGATCGTGAAAGAAGTGAATGCGAATGGCACTATTGGAGGAGTTATCGAACGATGAATAGTAACATATACCGCGCGTTTAAAGTGATACGAAAATGGGTAGTGCTGGCCCTAGGCAGTCTACTGGTAGCTGTTGGTTTGGAGCTCTTCTTGATTCCGAACCAAATTATCGATGGGGGAGTGGTCGGTTTATCCATCATCTTCAGTGAGATCACTCCTTTGTCCTTGTCCATCTATTTAATTTTGATTAACATTCCTTTTCTTTATTTGGGTTATCGACAGATTGGAAAGACGTTTGCCCTCTCAACTTTAGTAGCAGTCGGTCTCTTATCTATTTTTGTGCCGTTCTTCCATGAGATCCATCCGGCGACAGAAAACCTTTTCCTGGCGACTGTTTTTGGAGGCATTGTGATCGGAATTGGAGTGGGGTTGATCATACGTAATGGCGGATCTTTGGATGGGACAGAAATTCTCGCTATTCTCGGCAACCAGAAGTTTGGTTTTTCGGTAGGCGAGATTGTCATGTTTTTTAATATCTTTATTCTTGGTAGTGCTGGGTTTGTTTTCGGCTGGGACCGTGCCATGTATTCGTTGATTGCTTATTTTATTGCGTTTAAAGTGATTGATGTTGTGGTAGAAGGACTGGATGAATCCAAATCCATCATGATCATATCGGATAAACCAGATGAAATTGCAGAGGCGATTCTCTTTCGCTTAGGGCGTGGTGTCACGCATATCTATGGCAAAGGTGCCTATACGCAAGAACCGAAGGAGCTCTTGTACTGTATTGTGACCCGTATTGAAGTGGCAAAGCTCAAGAGTATTGTCACCGAACACGACCCCCATGCGTTTATAGCTATTGAGGATGTACACGATGTACTGGGTGGTCGCCTGAAGAAGAAATCTATTCATTAGGAGTGAAATGTTACGTATGACGTTCATGATTGATTTAGAGAAAGCAGAGAGTGGATTGAAAGAAACGGTGGATAAAACGATAGATAATCCGGGAGAGGCAGCGGAAAAGGTTTGGCAAGGAGGATTGGATTTGGTGATCTACCCTTCTGTCAAAGTGCTTCTAATTGTCCTTCTTGCCTACCTCGCATTAAAGTTTGCCAACCGTTTCATTAACCGTGTGTTTGAGTTGCGTAAGGATGGAAACAAGAATGTAACCCTTAGTAAGCTGATTCAGTCCACTGCTCGCTATGTGATTTATTTCCTTGCGGGTTTGATGATCTTGTACAGCGGGTTTGGCATTAATCCGGCTCCGCTATTGGCTGGTGCCGGGATCGTCGGGCTGGCCATTGGGTTTGGTGCGCAAAGCTTAGTAAAAGATGTGATCAGTGGTTTCTTCCTTATCTTCGACAATCAGATGGAAGTGGGAAACTACGTTGAATTGAATAGCGGAATTCAAGGGGTTGTAGTAGAGATTGGCCTGCGGGTTACTCAGATTCGCGCATGGGATGGACGTCTTCACTATGTTTCCAATGGGGAAATTACCCAAGTATCCAATTACAGTCGCGATGAAATGCGTCCTCTCGTAAATGTGACGGTTCCTTATGAAGAGGATGTAACCCATGTGTGGTCCGTGTTGGATGAGATCTGCCAAGATATTGGCCGTCGCTATGCTCCCTATTTGAAGGAAACTCCCTCTATCTTGGGGATTACTAGCATCGATGATCAAGGAACGCAATTTACCCTGATGACATTATGTGATGCGGATCAATATTGGTTTTTGGAACGTGAGATACGAAAAACGGTGCTGGAAGCATTTAATAAACAAGGATTGAGGCTGGCTTATCCGCGTCGTGTAATCGACTATGCCACTTCGACGGAATCGGACGGTTCCCTCATGCGAAAAGGTCCTTTTATCAGTAAAGATCACAAAGGAGAAGGGGAATAATCCCTTCTCCTAAAGAAGCGAAGGAGTTATTTCGTAGCATATGAGTCAGATAGCAAAAGAAATTCCACTAGATACAATACAAAATATCCAACAAGCGTTGTTGTCTTGGTATGACCAGGAGAAACGGGATCTTCCGTGGCGGGAAAATCAGGATGCCTACCGAATATGGGTATCTGAGATCATGTTGCAACAAACACGTGTCGATACCGTTATTCCCTACTTCGAACGGTTTCTACACAAATTTCCTACTATTGACGCGCTAGCAGAAGCGACAGATGATGAAGTGGTGAAAGCGTGGGAAGGGCTGGGGTATTACTCACGTGTGCGCAATTTGCATGCGGCTGTGAAGGAAGTGGCAGTAGAGTATGGAGGCAAGGTGCCGGACGATCTGAAGGCGATTTCTCGTTTGAAGGGTGTGGGTCCCTATACAGCGGGAGCGATTCTCAGTATTGCTTATAACCAGGCAGTGCCTGCGGTAGATGGAAACGTGATGCGGGTTTTCTCTCGCCTCTTCTCTCTCTATGATGATATTGCCAAAGTGAGTACGAGGCGGAAAATAGAGGAAATTGCAACACAGCTCATTCCTGAACGAGCAGGCGACTTTAACCAAGCCTTGATGGAACTGGGCGCGCTAATCTGTAGCCCAACCTCGCCCAAGTGCTTGTTTTGTCCACTACAAACAGAGTGCACCGCTTTTGCCAGTGGGATTGAGACGGAATTACCTGTAAAGAAGAAAACCAAACCTCCAACTCCCGTCCCTGTTGTGATGGCATGGCTCACCCGTGGTGAGCACATCATCATCGAAAAACGACCAGCTGAAGGTTTGTTAGCGGGAATGTGGGGATTGCCCACGATGGACCAGCAGAAGAATGAAACAGCGGAAGAGGCCCTTGCACGAGGGCTTACTTCATGGAAGTTGGACGGGGTGTTAGTAGGAGAAGTAGCTAACTTTACACATGTCTTTAGTCATCGTCGCTGGATGGTGACGGTGCTGGAAGTGGTTTTGACGGAGGAGACGGCCCTTCTTGATAACTGGGAATGGGGAGCGCGGGAGTCCCTTTCCCATTATGCTTTTCCTAAGGTGTATCAGAAAGCGCTGGATGCGCTGGGTGTTAATCGAACGTAACATGGGAGCCACGGTCCCAGGAGCTATCGGAAAATTGAAGTCCTCCCCGTCGTTCGATTTCATCTACTAACTGATGGTGAAGCTCAACCCCTTCTTGATTGATAAAGGGGGAGAGCTGTGCCATCACAAAATGGTGATAGGCTAGTTCCTCTAGTTCCCATTGATCAATGGGAAGGTCATTTAGCTCTTGTAAGTCACGACCCACATACATACTCGATCACCTCATAGATGGTAATTTTTCTTTTCTATTATGGAACAGAAAGGGGGATATTCATGCACATATGGACAGAAGAACTCTCGTTTCCTATCGAGATGGAGTCACTCTTTGCTGAAGTGTATAACAAACAGCCCTATGCTTTTTGGCTGGATGGGAATAGCTTGGATCAAGGGCGCTTTTCTTTTATGGGAGGCGACCCCTTTTTGGTTGTGGAAAGCTGGGGAGATCAGCATGATGTGAAGGATAGGAGAAGAGGCGAGATTCGCAGGAGACAAGGGGACCCGTTTCACCTTCTTCAAGAGATCATGGAGACTATGAGAGTCGATTCCATGGATCGTAGCCAGGCAGACATCCCCTTTCTAGCGGGTGGTGTTGGCTACATGGGTTATGAGCAAAAACAATTTGCAGAGCCCGTGAAAAATAGCGGGGAATGCTTGATCCCGGTTCCCGACGGTTGTTGGATGTTTGTGGACAAACTCCTCATCTGCGACCGCTTTTCAGGAAGGTGTTGGATTAGCAAATGGCAATTAGAAGGAGAGTCTGAAGAAAAGGCAGAAGCCGAGCTACGGAAATACAGAGAAGAGTTAATGGCCTACCATCTGAAACGGGCTAAGCCCTTTCGTTTACCAGATTTATCGTTACAGAAATGGGCAATGAAAGCCAACGTGATACCAGAGGAAACACCATCGTCCTATAGGCAAAAAATTGAGCAAATCCAATCATATATTGCTCGTGGAGATCTTTATCAAGCCTGTTTCACCTATCCGATGACAGCGCCACTCTATACCGATGGATGGCAATTGTATCGCGTTTTGCGCCGGATTAATCCAGCGCCTTTTTCAGCTTATCTAAAGATTAATGAGGTGGAAATCGCTTCGTCCTCTCCAGAAAGGTTGTTGCGCTTGACTCCGGATTACTTTCTTGAAAGCTCTCCTATCAAAGGAACGAGGCCACGCGGAAAAGGAGAACATGAGGATCAAGTGTTGCGCAAAGATCTAGCGACGCATACAAAAGATCGGGCAGAGAATGTAATGATCGTCGATCTTGTTCGACATGATATGGGGCAGGTGGCTACCACAGGCAGCGTATCCGTGCCTGAATTATTAGAGGTACATTCTTATGCGACCGTCCATCAACTTGTTTCAACAGTATGTGCGCAGTTGAAACCTGGCTTGAAAGAGATGGATGCTGTACGTGCGATCTTTCCAGGGGGATCAATGACAGGTGCGCCCAAAATTCGTGCCCTTGAAATCTTAGATGAACTAGAGCCATATAGACGCGGGATCTATGCGGGGGGGTTGGGGTTTTGGGATGTGCGTGGAGCAATGGATTTAAGTATGGTGATTCGTACCATCGTTTGTTACAGAAACCAAGCTACGTTTCATGTTGGTGGAGGAATTGTTGCCGATTCTAGCGCGGACGCAGAATATCACGAGACGGAGGACAAAGCTTTAGCATTGAAAGCGGCAATCGCCATTGCAAATGAATTGTTTGGGTAAAACTATGATTAGATGACAACTTCCCGGTATATACTAGTAATAAGGGTTGTTCGTGATGGCGATACAGAGAGAATAGGTGATTTAAGGATGATTGTCCGCTTTGGCTTTGTGGCGATGAGTATGCAAGTGAAAAATGCGTCCCCTTCTAAAACAATGACGGTGGCACAGTTTAAAAAGATTGCGGATCAGAGCGCAGGACTTCGAAAACTGGTGCGAATTGCTCGAGAAAATATCCAGAATACGAAGCGTCTTCTCTATCACTGTGTCGGACATGATATCCATTTCTATCGTCTTTCTTCTAAACTATTGCCACTAGCCGGTCACGAGTTGACGGCGGAACTGGATTATCTGTCACCACTTCAAGAGGATTTTGCCCAGCTAGGCGAAATCATTCGCAAAAACGATATTCGCACAGGTTTTCATCCTGATCACTTTACGGTACTCAATTCACCGAAGCAGGCAGTGATTGAGGTGTCCATAGCCGATCTCAAGCGGCACATCAGCATGTTGGAGGCAATGGGCTTAAACTCGAACTACAAATGTAACATTCATATAGGTGGCACGTATGGTAGTAAGGAAAAAGCTGGTCAACGTTTTATTGATCAATTTTCGTCATTAGATCAGCATGTACAAGAATTTATCTGTCTTGAAAATGATGATAAGACGTTTACCGCACGGGAGACATTAGAGATAGCGGAAGAAGTAGGTGTACCGATGGTGCTCGATATTCATCATTTTCGCGCGAATGGCGAGGGAGAATCGCTGGAAGAGTTATGGCCACGTATTGTTGCCACTTGGAAAGCAGAACATTTCCCTCCGAAAGTTCATCTATCGAGCCCTAAAAGTGAGGGTCAGTTCCGTTCTCATGCCGACTACGTGGATAAAGAGGATGCCATTTTGTTATTGGAAGGGGCAGCTCAAGTAACCGATCGGTTAGATGTCATGATTGAAGCAAAGAAGAAAGATGGGGCGTTGTTTCAATTGATGGAAGACTTAACAAAGCATCCGTCAGTAAAAATGATCGATGAAGCAACGATAGCTTGGCATGGTTAGGTATGGCAAGCGTTTAACAGATGGAGAGGAGGGGAAGGAAAATGAATAAGAGTCAACCTTCATTATACGCTTACTTTTCTATTTTCTCGATAACTTTAAATCTTTTGGCAGTCGTATTCTCGTATTTATTTTTAAGCAAAGCATTGCGCGGTTCTGACTTGGAGCGAATGGTCTATATATCAGAGAATCAGACGCTTGTGGTCGTTGGTTGGAGTGCATGGAGCGTGGCTACGCTGGTGATGGTGATCGTGCTCTTCATACTGATGAAGAGGCTGGATCCGATGTTTCGCTCGATTTCGCAACTGGCACTGCTCATTTGGGTGATCGGTGCGGTCGCTTGTCTCCTGTACAATATGATTCAGATGACGATTATTCCAGGTGTTTCTAAGCTCTTCATGCAAATGCCTTCCGTTGGATTGGCGCAGCACTTTGCTTCCTGGGATCAGTTGATGTCAGAGATGATGGGGTACTTTAGTAACACGGCTTATGCGGTTAGTGGATTGATGTATACAGGAGTTATGTTGCAATCGCGTTATTTATCGGAACGAAGCGCTTATGTCGCTGTATGTATATGGACGGCTTTATTGGTCGTAGTGGTCACTTCCCGCTGGATTGAAATGATGTTCCCCCTTCTCATCGGGAGTGCTTTTGTCCTCTTTATTCCGTGGGTACTTCTTGCACAAGAGCGTACAAATAAAAAGGAAATGATACTGACCAATCATGCTGTGGATTAGGAATGCACTTTAAGTAGGAGCAAATTGAAATGAAGAAGCATATCTAGTAAAATGTGAAGAGGATTTTAGCGTGCCAAGGAGGTACTCAAATAAGATGCGTCTGCGTTCTTTTCAATTATCCGATATTTACGCTGTTTCTACTATATGGGATTTAAATGCTGTACGTAGGGAAGAGAGTGAGACGTTAAAGGTGATGGCCAAGCAGCTAGCACATGATCGCGATCTAGTATTGGTAGCAGAAGAAGGAGAGCAAGTGATTGGGGCCATCGTAGGAACGATGGATGGAGGCACAGGATTTTTTTATTGCTTAGCTGTTCATCCTGATTTTCAAGGTCAAGGAATTGCGACACGCTTGACAAGTGAGTTGGAAGAACGCTTTCGAAGCAAGGGTGTACGTTCCATCTGGATCACTGTGGATGAGGGCACAGAGAAATTGGTGCCATTTTACCGCCATTTAGGGTTTGATAATACCTGTTCGACGCGCTTGGAGAAAGATATACTTACCTTTCCAAGAAATGCATAAACCTTTTACTTTATTCAGCCACCCGACTATTATGGGGATGGCCTTTATTTTTTGAAGGATTTTTACGAATTCATATCCAATTAAAATAATAAGCAAAGGGGGGATTGAAATGGGCCTGGGTAAGAAAGTTTGGTTTGAGGAAGCAGGCGTTCGTCTAGATCCTGGTTTGAGAGCACAACTGCTGAATCAGCGTCGTTACCGAAAGCCGGCAGATCATACTGTCCCAGTGATCATAAAGTTGTCCAAGAAAGGGGACCCAGCCGAAGTACGCAAGATCTGTCAGGGGAGTTCTTGTAATCGACTGGGTGAGGAATTACCATTGATCGAAGGGATTTCTGGTCAAATGGAGGCAGATACGATTCGACGCTTGACGGAACATGAAGCAGTGGATCGTATTTTTTATGATCGGGAAGTTACTGCTTTTCTCGATGTGGCTTCTAAGACTACAGGAGCGTATCAAGTGCGTCAACAAGAGTCATTGACGGGGAAAGGGGTTACCATTGCTATCATTGACACGGGTATTCATCCCCATGCGGATTTGATGGAGCCAAAATCCCGTTTGCTTGATTTTGTTGATTTGGTGAATAAAGAAAAAGAACCGTATGATGATCAAGGGCATGGAACGCATTGTGCAGGGGATGCAGCCGGCAATGGAACAGATTCAGAAGGATTGTATATCTCCCCCGCACCAGAGGCTAATCTAATTGGAATCAAAGTTCTGGACAAAAATGGGAGTGGCCGTCTATCAACGGTAATCAAGGGCGTTGAGTGGTGTGTCGAACATCGAGAACAGCACAACATCCGCGTCATTTCTATGTCATTAGGAGCACAGGCATTTGAATCGTATCGTAATGATCCACTGGCACAAGCAGTGGAGATTGCCTGGCATCATGGAATGGTTGTGTGTGCAGCAGCGGGCAATTCGGGGCCGTACCCTGGAACCATCAGTACACCAGGGATTGATCCGGTCATCATTACGGTGGGTTCAACAGATGATCTGGATACGCCTGCAAGAGACGATGATGAGAAGGCACCCTATTCTAGTCGCGGACCGACGATTGATTGGCTGGTTAAACCGGATGTGTATGCACCGGGCACCGATATTGTTTCTTTGTCTGCAGAGGGATCAACATTGGAGCAGCAACTTCCAGAGAATAGGGTAGGAGAAACGTATATCCGTCTCTCAGGAACTTCGATGGCCACACCGATCTGCGCGGGAATCGTCGCTTTGTTACTAGAAGCGAATCCACGTCTAAGTCCCAATGATGTCAAAGTCATCTTGAAGAGTACTGCTCAATATATGGAAGGAGATCAAGCAGGATACGTGGACGCAGAGACAGCTGTAGCGCTTGCACACAGGTATTTGTCTTTTCAAGAGCCCGTCATCTCAACAACGTAAACGTTGCAGTTATGGGGCTACTCGATAAGGGGAATATTTTGCAAAATCACTGCTTTGGGAAATCTCCTCGATCCTGTTGTTGGAAAGAGGAGATTTTCTGCAAAGGAGCTACTGTTTTCGCTCCTTTATCCTTCTTTTTTCTCAGCATCGATACAGTCACAGTGTGACACGATGATGTAAATAGGGGACGACACCTTTCCCTAATAGAGTGACCTTTATTAAGGATGACCAGAAGACCCATTTCATTAGCAATGGGTCTTCTGGTCATCCTTAATAAACCAGTTGACAGCAACTGGAGATACTCGATAAGATATATACGCAATGTTATTGAGAATGGTAATCATTATTGGTTAAGTAACAATTGGTATTCATTTCACGCAGAGGAGAGTTATTATATGCTTCATTTCACTACGAAATGGAAATCGGCAGTAATCGCATTTTTGACTGTCGCACTTGTATTGGGAGGCTGTGCTAAGGAAGCCGTGACGAATGAAGAGGTAAAGGAGAAAGAAGCGGAAGTAAATCATGAGTTAAGTGGTGTCAAATCTTTCTTGCTTGATCAGTCCAACTCATTACAAGAAGACACGGCAACTCTACAGAAAAGTATGGATCAGTATTATCAATTAGCAGAAGAATATAATTTCGACTATGAGAAACTTTGGGAAAATGAAGAAGGGAAAGTGAGTCAACTTATACAAGATGGTAAAGAAACCTTTATCCAAGCGAACTCTTCTTATGAGTTAATGGAAGGAGTTGTCGCTGGAGTTCCCAGTCTCGCTCATTTTGATATTGATTTGGATGCTGGGATTGCCGCTAGTGAGGGTTCAGAAGATGTCGTCTCATTTGATCTAAAACTTCCTGGTGGGAACGTATTATCGCAACCGGGTAACTACTTCTATTTAGCTGAAGGCTCTTTGTGGGGAACGGTTCCGGAATGGACAGCTTCAGGAATAGAAGCGGACATTAACGGGAACGGAGACGTTGAGTTTGGCGAGGTATTGCCTGATGCCAACCACATGAAAGGTGTGGCGGATGGATTTGCGGCGATGTCACAAGATCTCACCAAAGAGGCGAATAAGTGGCAACCGACCGAAAGTGAAGCATTTACCGCCTTGGTGGTCATGATTCCGACAATGGAAGAGTACTTTCAAGCTTGGAAAGAATCGCGCGCGATTAGTGGTGAAGAGGCGACATCTGATCAGTTTGTAGCGGTTTCGCGTTTGCAGGATATTACAGCCATTTTAAGCGGTTTAGTCATTGTCTATGAAAATGTCTACCCAATGATCGCAGCTGAAGATGAGGCCCAAGCAGAGCAAATCAAGACGGATCTCGCTAATTTGAAGGAGTATGTGAGTGAGATTTCGAATGATGAACAAGCAGGGAAGGAATTTGCACCAGAAGATGCTGATATCATGGGTTCTGAAGCACAACATCGGGCGACCACGATTGCTGGACAAATTACTCAGGCCGCAGCGAAGCTGGATATTGAGTTAGAAGAGTAATAGTTTTAGTTAAAAGGGGTTTGAAAGAGTGAGATATCGATTGGGTATGTGGGTTCTTATCGGCATGATCAGCCTCGGTTTCTTTCCTTCAACCGTAGGGGCCACGGAGGAAGATCCTGCCCAAAAGGCTGAGTTGATTCGCTCGATGTTGGTAGCGGAGCAACTAGCCTTATCGGACCAGAAAAATGGGAAAAGCCAAAATTTAGTTAAAGCGAAAGAGATGTATACGACTCAACTCAGCCCATACATAGAGAAAGTGAGTAAAGAGTCGCACGAACGAATTGCCTCCGCATTCGTGCAGGCGGAAGAGGCATGGCAAAAAGGAAATGAGCTGGATTTTGCCCATGCAAGGGCACAGATTTGGACGGGGCTCCTACAAGGTGGGGCAGAAGTGGTAGAAGCTGCAGTGGAGGCGCAGGATGCTGATACGGCGCGGGCGTGGTTAAGAATTCGCGAGTATCGCCCGACAACGCGTTACTCACGTCCCGATGCAGATGCAACCATGGCAGTGGAACAACTATCCGAAGAGAAGGATGTATCACTTGCCGAAGTGAAGCAATCCGTACATGCAGATTTATTGGATACGTATCAATTCAAGTTGGAAACGACTTTGCAACAAATATCGGATACAGTAGACAGAGGGTATATTATCCGTGGAAGTGAACAAGGTGCGCTCGTAGAGGGATACTACCTGATCCTAGCAGATTCTTATATCGATCAACAGGGTGAGAAGAAGCATCAGCAGTTACTTGAATCCTTTTCTTCTCTGAAGAAAAGGATTCAAGCGGGAGAGCCCATTGAATCCCTCCTGTCTGGTATCGAAGAGAAACTGGAAGGATTTCGAGCTGCACCACTAACACTGGAAGAAAAAATGCGGCGAACTGGACAATTTCAACGCTTTCTTACCTTGGTGTCGATTGAGTACGGACGCGGGGTAAGTGGCGACGAGGTGATGAAGGACTTTGAGATTATTGAAGCGATGACTTTCTGTGATGGTGCTGCTTCTGCTTTTGCTGACTTAGAAGATGAACTGATGAAGCGTAATGCTGAGAAGACCAAGCAGATCAGCAATCAGTTGGATCAACTGAAGCAACAGTTGGATGACACACATAAGCAAACGAAAGTTGTAGAATCCTCTGTGATCGAAGAAGAAGTACAGTTGACGCAATCGTTGTTAGAAGAAATTATACCAGCTGAATGGACGAAACGATCGACTTCTGGAGATTTTGATGAGATTTC
Source organism: Mechercharimyces mesophilus (assembly GCF_059818345.1). NCBI lineage: Bacteria > Bacillati > Bacillota > Bacilli > Caryophanales > Thermoactinomycetaceae > Mechercharimyces > Mechercharimyces mesophilus. The sequence goes on from NZ_JCBAPH010000003.1 coordinate 94,128, forward strand.
TTCTGTACTGGATCAGATGGAATCGGCTGTCGCTCAAGAGCAGTACAATCTAGCGGAAACGGCACGCTTGGAAGCTTATGCGATATTGGATACCGGACCCGAAGCGAAATTGATTGCATTTGCCCCACAGTATATTTCTCCGTTAGAAAATTTATTTTGGTATGGAGAAGAAGAGAGCTATACAGGTTTAGCGAAGCTAATTCAAGATAAAGCTCCACTCACTGAGTTTAAAAAGACACATACCGAACTGGACCGTGTATTGAAAGAGTCACAGGAAGCGTTGGGTGGAACAAGCTCATCATCAGCTATTATTACCAACTCAGCTATCATTGTTTTTCGTGAAGGTTTAGAAGCGGTATTAATTATTGCTGCACTTATGGCGGGCTTTCAAAAAGCAGAGTACAGGCATTTGCGAGCACCGCTATGGTGGGGTGCTGGTGCATCCATTGTAGCGACTATTCTTACCTGGTTTTTAGCCCGGGGCATCTTAATGTCGCTTGCTCAGTTTGGAGAAAAGTTAGAAGCGGTTGTTTCACTCATTGCGGTGGTGCTACTTCTTCTGATTACCAATTGGTTCTTCCATAAATCGTATTGGACAGGATGGCTGAAAGGGTTCCAATCGAAGAAGTGGAGCATTGCAGGTAGTCAGATTGGACAGTGGGTTGGGATGGCTATGCTTGGTTTTGATAGCATCTATCGAGAAGGATTTGAAACAGTCCTCTTTTTACAAGCACTCGTTTTGGATGCGGGAACAGAGCCGGTACTATTAGGGGTAGTCATCGGAGCAACAGGTGTAAGTCTGATAGGGTTTGCTCTCTTTAAAATTCAGATGAAACTTCCCTATAAAAAAATGCTAGTGATCACAGGTGCCATGATCGTCAGTGTTTTGGTGACGATGGTAGGAAGCACTGTTCATGCCTTCCAGGTGGTAGGGTGGATGTTTATTCATCCGATTCGCGGATTGGAATTGCCATATTGGTCGGGCCTGTGGTTTGGTGTGTTCCCAACCTGGGAAGGAATCATACTCCAAGTATTCTCTGCGGTGTTTGTCGTAGGTAGTTATTTCCTTGCACGTTGGATAAATAAACGCAAAGATGAGGCGAAGCGCTTGGCACGTGCTGAAGCAGTGTCTGCAAGGTAGAAGTAAGCGTTAGAAGTAGCCCGTGCATGGGCTACTTTTTTTACATTATGGCGCATATAGTGTGAATACAGCCTACCCTGATGCAGTCAACATTTTTCATTGTAGAAAAATGAGCGTTCAAGCAGTGGGAAAAAGTAGAAAAAAGAAAAATCATGACATATTAATGAACATTTTTTGATCTTATGGTATAATGATGTCAGATTTTTCTCCTAATCTAGTATTTTAGGAAGTAGATTGATGGAGTCAGTCGGCTGATTTCTTATAAAGAGAGGAGTTACAAGGATGAGTTTAACAAAGAAGATCCTCATTGGGATTGGTTTAGGTCTTCTCACGGGTATCGTCTTAAATCTATTCTTACCGGATGTATTTACTGTACTAAATGACTACGTCTTCAATCCGGTCAGCGTGCTTTTCATCAAAGCGATCAAGATGATCGTGGTACCATTGGTCTTTTTCTCACTCGTATTAGGAGCTGCTGGGATTGCGGATCCAAAGAAGCTCGGGCGTATCGGTGGAAAAACCATTCTCCTGTATCTGGGGACAACAGCGGTAGCGATTACGATTGCTTTGCTCGTTGCCAATGTGATGCAACCTGGTAATACCGTCAGTTTGGGAGAGGCGGAAGCACCAGAAATTAATGAACCCCCTCCTGTCGTGGATACTCTCTTGAACATTGTGCCGGAGAATCCCTTGAACGCGATGGCAGAGGGTCAAATGTTACAAATCATTTTCTTTGCTCTTGCCTTTGGGATTGCGATGGCTTTCTTAGGAAGTAGAGTGGATACCATTCGTAAGATTGTCGATCAAGGAAATGAAATCATGTTGAAATTGGTCGATTTTCTCATGATTTTGGTGCCTTATGCTGCCTTCGCCTTGATCGCGCGTGCCATTGGTGAGGCAGGAATCGACCTCATCGGTGAAATGATCTGGTATATGTTGGCGGTGGTTATTGCACTGATCCTCCATGCGGTGATTACGTATAGCAGTCTGTTGGCGGTCTTTGCTAAAATGAATCCGTTTACATTCTTCAAAAAGGTAGCACCTGCGATGGAAGTTGCCTTTACAACCAGTAGTAGCGCAGCCACCTTACCAGTGACGATGGAACGAGCAGAAAAAGGCTTGAAGGTGCCTAAGTCAGTGAGTAGCTTTGTACTCCCGCTAGGGGCTACCATCAATATGGATGGTACAGCGATCATGCAAGGGGTAGCGGCGATGTTTATCGCCCAATTGTATGGTATTGACCTTAGCCTTGTGGATCAGCTGACCATTATTATGACGGCGACGCTCGCCTCCATTGGAACGGCGGCTGTACCAGGGGTGGGACTGATTACCCTCGCCATGGTATTGGAATCGGTAGGCTTGCCCGTTGCAGGTATTGCCGTCGTGATGGGTGTGGACCGTTTGCTTGATATGAGCCGAACCGCCATCAATATCACGGGAGACTCCATGGTTGCTGCTGTTGTGGCACGTGGAGAAGCGAAGCATGAGGAAAAGCTTGCGAAAAAGAGCGCATAGCATAATGGAATAACGTATATAGAAGGAGTAGGAAGGTATTACTAGCTTCCTCAATAGGAGATCGATCCCAAAATAGGGTTCGATCTCTTTTTACGAACGATAGAAGAAAATATAAATAGAAACGTTCGTATTTTGATTGACATGCACGGCAGCTCACGGTACACTGAGGGAGAAGAAAGCGGGAATACATTGATATAAGCAATATTGAACTAAATGTGGTTTTTCTCATATATGCCAAAGGATAGGGCTTGGGCGTTTCTACCTGGTAACCGTAAATTACCGGACTATGAGGAAAACCTGCCTTTCGGTATGTCCGATGCGCAGGTTTCCTTAGTGAAACCTGCGTCATCGGACATTTTTTATTCATGACTATGTTGGAGAAAGGTTGGATGGTCTATGTCGGCGGAGCCGCTCGTAGCGGTCATTATGGGAAGTACCTCAGACTGGCCTACTATGCAGAAAACATGTGAGGTACTACAAGAGCTAGAGATTGAGTACAAGAGCCAAGTTGTCTCGGCGCACCGAACCCCGGATGAAATGTTTCGGTTTGCAGAAGAAGCAACAACGAAAGGTTTTGAAGTGATTATCGCAGGTGCGGGGGGAGCGGCACATCTACCAGGAATGGTAGCAGCCAAAACCGTTCTTCCGGTGATCGGTGTTCCGATAAAATCGTCCAACCTTAGTGGCATGGACTCCTTATTATCGATAGTGCAAATGCCAGGCGGTGTTCCCGTCGCAACCGTCTCCATTGGTACGGCAGGAGCAACCAATGCGGGCTTACTGGCGGCTGAAATACTAGGGATAAAGTATCCTGAGATCCGCGAGCGCTTGCATCAGCGACGTGAAGACATACGACAAAACGTTTTGGAAGCGAGTGAGCTTTCGTGAAACCACTAACTAGAGGAAAGAAGATATTGCCTGGCCAGACGATTGGTATCATAGGTGGCGGACAATTAGGACGGATGATGATCCTCGAAGGCCGGAAGATGGGATATCGTTTTATCGTGTGGGACCCTCAGCCCAATGCGCCAGCAGCGCAAGTGGCTGATCAACAAATTCATGCACCATTTGATGATGAAGAGGCAGCAGAAGCATTGGCGCATGCGTGTGATCTTGTCACGTATGAGTTTGAGAATGTGGATCCTAGATGCCTACATTTATTAGAAAAAGAAGGTGTTATGCCACAGCCTCCTCATCTACTGGAACTTACCCGTCATCGCGTATTGGAAAAGCGAGCGTTAAAAGCGGCGGGTATCCCCGTCACGCCATTTCGAGTCGTCCGTAGTGAAAGCGAAGTGTTGAAGGCACTTGAAGAGCTTGGTACTCCATGTGTGATGAAGACTGCAACCGGTGGCTATGATGGGAAAGGTCAGCAACTTCTTCGGTCATCAGAAGATGGGAAGAGGGCATGGTCGTTCCTTTGCCAGCTGGATGAAGAGTTTGTCGTCGAGCAGTTTGTTCCCTTTGATTGTGAGTTATCGGTGGTGGTGGCACGTAATACACAAGGGGAGGTTCGTTCCTTTCCGTTGGCAGAAAATATTCACCGAAACCATATTCTTCACCAGACCATTGTGCCGGCACGAGTACCCGCATCGATTGCAGAAGAGGCGGAAAGGATAGCGAGGTTGGTCGTCGAGTCCTTACCGGTGATCGGTTTAATCGCTGTCGAGATGTTTCTCACGAAAGAGGGAAAAATCTTAGTCAATGAATTGGCACCACGCCCTCATAACTCTGGTCATTTCACTTACGATGCCTGTGTCACTTCCCAATTTGAACAACACTTGCGAGCGGTGTGTGGCCTCCCACTAGGAAGCCCTCGGTTGCTCTCCCCAGTGGTGATGGTCAATATATTGGGGCCAGATGTAGAGCCTCTGCTTAAGCGAATGGGGCAACTACCCGAGGAAATAAAAGTGCATCTGTATGGAAAAAAAGAAGCGAAGCCAGGAAGAAAAATGGGACATATTTGCCTGTTGGCCGAATCACTGGCTGAAGCACTTACCCAAGTGGAATCGCTCGAAATATGGGAGAAAGAGCGTGCCAATGCGTTATGATGGGGTTTCGCGCAAGGAATGGATACACGTACGAGTCAAAAGGGAGTGGAAAGTATGATTGAGCGCTATGCGCGGTCAGAGATGATAGAGATATGGAGCGAAGCCAGTCGCTTTCAGAGTTGGCTTGAAGTAGAGATTGCTGCCTGCGAAGCTTGGGCAGACTTAGGCGTTATTCCTCATGAAGAGGTCGAAAAGATCCGGTCTCATGCACAAATTGATGTCAATCGCATTCATGAGATTGAAGCAGAGACTAGGCATGATGTGGTCGCTTTTACCCGCGCAGTTGCAGAAACGCTCGGCGAGGAGTCAAAGTGGGTTCACTACGGACTAACATCGACGGATGTAGTTGATACTGCCTTGGCCTATACCCTAACGAAAGCGAACGACGTCTTACGTCAGGATATTGCTCACTTTATAGAGGTGTTGAAAGAGAAAGCCATCACCTACAAAGAGACGGTTATGATGGGGCGTACTCACGGTGTTCATGCTGAGCCAACCACCTTTGGCCTGAAGATGGTCTTGTGGTATGAAGAGATGAAGCGTCATCAAGAACGCTTTGAACGAGTAGCCGAAGGTATCCGCTTTGGCAAGATCTCTGGTGCAGTTGGAACCTATGCCAACATTGACCCTACAGTGGAAGAAAAGGTTTGTCATCGCTTAGGTCTTCAGCCTGCTCCGATCTCTACACAAACCCTGCAACGAGATCGACACGCTGACTACCTTAGTACGCTCGCGTTGATCGCTAGCTCCTTAGAGAAGTTTGCTGTGGAGATTCGTGGACTGCAAAAAAGTGAACTGCGTGAGGTAGAAGAAGCGTTTAAAAAAGGGCAGAAAGGCTCATCAGCCATGCCGCATAAACGGAACCCCGTGGGTTCGGAGAACATTAGTGGACTCTCTCGTGTCCTTCGTGGACATATGTTAACGGCATATGAAAACATCCCGTTGTGGCATGAGCGGGACATCTCACATTCCTCTGCCGAACGTATTATTCTGCCTGATGCGACGACGCTCCTGAATTACATGTTGCGCCGCTTTGCTACGATTGTAGAAGAGTTGACCGTCTTTCCGGAAAATATGAAGCGAAACATGGAGCGGACATATGGTCTCATCTACTCGCAACGGGTGCTTCTCACCTTGATAGATAAAGGACTAAAGCGTGAAGAAGCATATGACCGGGTACAGCAGTTGGCAATGAAAGCGTGGGAAGAACAGACGCCTTTCCAATCTCTGGTGGAAAGGGATGAACGGATTCAACAAATTCTTTCCGCAGAGGAGATCCAAGCCTGTTTTGACTACCGGTATCACTTGCAACATGTGGATACGATTTTTGCGAGAGTCGGTCTGCTAGAGTAAGAGAAGCAGGAGAGGAGCGAGCACGATGGAGCGACGGGGACTGTTATACGAAGGAAAGGCCAAGCGAATTTATGAAACGGATCAACCGGGGCTAGTCTGGGTGTCATACAAAGATGAGGCAACGGCTTTTAATGGAGAGAAGAAGGAAAGCCTGCAAGGCAAAGGGGAGCTGAACAATCGTATCAGCAGCTTTTTCTTTCGATATCTAAAAGAGAAAGGAATCTCGAATCATTGGGTGAAAGAGATTTCTCCCACTGAGCAATTGGTGCAACGTGTAACCATTATCCCTTTGGAAGTGGTTGTTCGTAATCGGATTGCCGGTTCGCTAGCAAAGCGTCTTGGTTTACCGGAGGGAAAAGAACTTCCTTATCCTCTGATCGAGTTCTACTATAAAGATGATGACTTAGGAGATCCTCTGATTACAGAAGACCACATAGAAGTAATGGAATTGGCGGATGCAAAGCTGGTCTCCGAAATGAGATGGGAAGCGCTTAAAATCAATCGTGAGCTAATCCGTCTGCTAGTAGAAAACGGGATCGATCTCATTGATATGAAACTAGAATTTGGTTTGATAGAGGGAGAAAAACTGTTGCTAGCTGATGAGATTTCACCAGATACCTGTCGCTTTTGGGATCAAGAGACTGGAGAAAAACTGGATAAAGATCGTTTCCGGCGCGATATGGGGCAAGTGGTAGAGGGTTATCAGGAAGTGCTTAAACGAGTAGGAGGGGGAAACCGATGATGAAGGTGACCATTCATATACGATTGAAAGAAAGTGTATTGGATCCACAGGGGAATGCAACCAAAAACTCACTGCACTCGCTCGGTTTTGTACAAGTGGAAGAGGTACGCATGGGGAAGACAATCGAAGTCTGGTTAGAGACTGGCGACCGTGCTCAGGCGGAAGAGCAAGCGAAGATGATGTGTGAGAAATTGCTTGCCAACCCCGTGATCGAAGATTACACCTTTGATATCGAGGAGGAAGCTTCATGCGAGTCGCTGTAATTGTCTTTCCTGGGTCTAACTGTGATCAGGATTGTGTGCACGCTGTGGAAGATGTCATGGGTGTCTCGGTCGATCTCGTGTGGCATCAGCAGACGGACCTCTCTACTTATGATGTGATCATCTTGCCTGGTGGTTTCTCCTATGGTGACTACTTACGCACAGGAGCTCTTGCTCGTTTTTCCCCTGTGATGGAGGGTGTGCGTCAGGCAGCAGAAGCAGGTAAATGGATTGTGGGGATATGCAATGGCTTTCAAATCCTATTGGAAGCGGGATTGCTTCCCGGGGCGATGCGCATGAACGATCATCTCCAATTTCGCTGTGATCTTGTTCCTTTGCAAGTTGAGAATACGGCCCTTCCTTTTACACGTGCTTATACAGCCAAGGAAACCCCCTATGTACCCATCGCTCATCGTGAAGGCAACTACTATTGTGATGAACAAACGTTGGAACAGCTACAGAAAAAGAACCAAATTGTGTTTCGCTATCGGGCAGAAAATCCAAATGGTTCGATCGATCGCATTGCTGGAATTGTGAACGAACGAGGAAATGTACTCGGTATGATGCCCCATCCAGAACGGGCCGTACACGAGTGGATGGGTTCTACAGATGGACGGAAGATGTTTCAATCGATGCTGGAAGCGTGGAAGGAGCGTGAAGGAGTTGCCTAACCTAACCACCACTACAAAACAGGAACCGAATGCGGAAGAGATACGTACACAAGGTTTGTATCGAGAACTGGGACTGAGCGATCACGAGTACCAATTGGTTATTGGTCACTTGGGTAGAATCCCCAATTGGACAGAAGTAAGTGTCTATAGTGTAATGTGGTCGGAACATTGTAGCTATAAAAACTCAAAACCCCTTCTGCGCATGTTTCCTACCGATGGGCCCCACATTTTGCAAGGTCCGGGGGAAGGAGCGGGTGTCATTGATATTGGCGATGGAGAGGCTGTTGTGTTTAAGATTGAGAGTCATAACCATCCCTCGGCAATTGAGCCTTTCCAAGGTGCCGCTACGGGAGTAGGGGGCATCATTCGTGATGTCTTTTCCATGGGCGCTCGTCCCGTTGCCCTGCTTAATTCGCTCCGCTTCGGTTCGATTGAAGAACCGCGGATTCGTTACTTGTTGGAGCGGGTAGTAGAAGGGATCGCTCATTACGGAAATGTGATGGGAATTCCAACGGTTGGAGGAGAGACGGTCTTTGATGAATGTTACGCAGAAAACCCACTGGTGAATGCCATGTGTGTGGGGGTCTTAAAGCATGAAGATCTGCAAAAGGGTGTGGCCGTTGGGAAAGGAAACCCGGTGATTTACGTGGGTGCCAGTACCGGTCGAGATGGGATTCATGGGGCGACGTTTGCTTCGGAAGAGCTAAGTGATGCTTCGGAAGAGAAGCGACCAGCTGTACAAGTAGGAGACCCCTTTATGGAGAAGTTGCTGTTAGAGGCATGCTTGGAACTCGTAGAGGAAGGCATTTTATTGGGAATTCAAGATATGGGAGCAGCGGGACTAACCTGCTCCAGTGCGGAAATGGCGGCCAAAGGGGAAGCGGGTATGAAGCTGGACCTGGACCAAGTGCCGCAACGTGAATCAGGAATGTCGCCTTTTGAGATCTTACTTTCCGAGTCCCAAGAGAGGATGCTCTTGGTAGTCGAAGAGGGGAAGCAGGCACGAGTCAAAGAGGTGTTGGATAAATGGGGCCTTACTTCTGCCGTGGTAGGGCGCGTCACGGATGATGGGCGATATCGCGTCTATCATGAGGGGCAAGTGGTTGCCGATATTCCGGTCGATACCTTAGTAGACGAAGCCCCTGTTTATGAGCGCACGGGAGAAGAGCCTACTTATTACCGCGAACAGGCGAATGTTGAGCTTCCGCAAGAGATGTTGACCGCAAGTCCGGAAGAAGCACTAAAGCAGGTGCTAAATTCCCCTAATATAGCGAGTAAGAAGTGGATTTATCAGCAGTATGACCATACGGTTCGGGCGAGTACGGCGGTGAAGCCAGGTTCCGATGCAGCGGTGATTCGGCTACGTGGAAGTAACAAAGCGCTGGCCATGAGTACAGATGGCAATGGACGCTATGTTTATCTGGATCCGAAACAAGGTGGTGCGATCGCAGTAGCTGAAGCGGCACGCAATGTTGTCTGTTCCGGTGCAAAGCCACTTGGTGTGACGGATTGCCTCAACTTTGGGAATCCAGAAAAACCAAATATTTATTGGCAATTGGCACAAGCGATTGAGGGGATGAGTGCGGCTTGTCAGGAACTGAATACACCGGTCATCGGAGGCAATGTCAGTTTATATAATGAGAGTCGTGGCAAAGCGATTTATCCAACACCGGTGGTCGGAATGGTTGGACTATTGGAAGAGGCGAAACATACGACGACACTCAGTTTGAAGGAGTCGGGAGATCGACTATTGATCCTGGGAGAAACGTATGACGAGTTGGGTGGTAGTGTTTGGCAACAGGTATGTACAGGTGAAGTGGCGGGTCGTCCCCCCCACATGGACTTGGCGAAAGAGAGTCGTCTGCAGCAAATGGTGCTTACAGCGATCCAGTCAGGATGGATTTCTTCAGCGCATGACCTAGCTGAGGGTGGGTTTGCGGTGGCACTAGCAGAATCCTGTATGGCAGGGAATTTGGGCGTTGAAGTGGATGTGAAAACAGCACTTTCTCCACTCCGCTTTCTCTTTAGCGAAAGCCAATCACGGGTATTAATTAGTGCTTCTCCATCGGTGGTACAAGAGATCCATGCCTTGGCGGTACAAATGGACGTACCTTGCTCGGAGATTGGTATCGTAACAGGAAACGATATGCTCGTAAGGATGAACAGTGAGACTGTTATAAAAACAGAGGTTAGAGAGCTCACTCGCATTTGGGAAGGAGCGATACCATGCGCGATGAATGCATCTTCGACGAACTGAATGAGGAGTGCGGCGTTTTTGGAGTCATGGGACATGTAGATGCAGCTCACTTAACCTATTATGGCCTACATGCCCAACAACATCGTGGGCAAGAGAGTGCTGGGATCGTTACCAGCGAAAATGGGGATTTTCATGTCCATCGAGGGATGGGATTGGTTACGGAAGTGTTTAATGATACCGCCATGAATGAATTGACCGGCTCCATGGCGATTGGTCATGTGCGTTATTCGACTACCGGGGAAAGTTCGCTAATGAATGTGCAACCTTTGGTTTTCCGCCGTGGAGAAGGTCCCGTTGCTCTCGCCACCAATGGCAACTTGGTTAATGCAGAGCGTTTACGACAGGAACTAGAACGAAGCGGCTCCATCTTTCAGACTACGACAGATACCGAAGTGATTGCTCATCTGATTGCTCGTTCCACGAAGCCGCGCTTGGAAGATCGTGTGCAGGAAGCACTGAATCAATTGGTTGGGGCGTATGCGATGGTCATTATGTCGACAGATCAATTGATTGTGGCGCAAGACCCACACGCACTGCGTCCTCTTTCGATGGGGATGTTGGGGGATGCCTATGTGTTTGCTTCGGAAACGTGTGCATTTGATGCAGTGGGAGCCAGCTATGTACGAGAAGTTGGCCCAGGAGAAATGTTAATCGTCGATCGTACAGGACTGCGTGCAGAGCGGTTTGCTGCGGTTCAACGCCGTTCTGTCTGTTCATTTGAATACATTTATTTTGCCCGTCCCGATAGTGATATCGAAGGTGTGAATGTGCACCTTGCACGCAAACGGTTGGGACGACAATTGGCTGTAGAGGCTCCGGTTGAGGCGGATGTGGTGACAGGTGTGCCGGATTCTAGTACTTCGGCTGCCATCGGTTATGCGGAAACTGCGGGGATTCCGTATGAATTGGGTCTGATAAAAAATCGCTATGTCGGTCGAACCTTTATCCAACCCAGTCAGGAATTGCGGGAACAAGGCGTAAAGATGAAACTAAGCGCCGTACGCAAAGTGGTGGAAGGAAAACGAGTGGTCATGGTAGATGATTCCCTGGTTCGTGGAACGACAAGTCGTCGAATTGTACAGATGTTAAAGGAGGCAGGGGCGACGGAAGTGCATGTGCGTATCAGTTCTCCTCCTGTGCGCTACTCCTGTTTCTATGGCATTGATACAGCGGACCGAGAGCAGTTGATCGCGGCGAATCATACCGTAGAGGAGATTCGTGAAGTGATCGGGGCGGACTCTCTGCAATTTTTAAGCGAGCATAGTATGATTCAAGCGATTGGACGGGAGAGTAACGAGCCGAACTGCGGGCAGTGCTTAGCCTGTTTCAATGGGGAATATCCAACACAGATTGAGTCCATCTATGCGCTGGAGGGGAAACGATGAGCGAAGCATATAAAAGAGCGGGTGTGGACATTGATGCGGGCAATGAAGCGGTTCATCGGATGAAATCGCATGTAGCGCGTACCCTCCGTCCGGAAGTAATGGGAGGGATCGGTGGGTTTGGTGGTCTCTTTGATTTAGGTGGATGGCAACATCCTGTTCTTGTTTCTGCCACAGATGGTGTGGGAACGAAGTTGAAAGTGGCTTTTCAACTTGATCGCCATGACACGATCGGGATTGACTGCGTGGCGATGTGTGTGAACGATATTGTGGTGCAGGGGGCACAACCGCTCTTCTTTCTCGACTATTTAGCAACTGGTCATTTGGAACCCCAGCAAGCAGAGCAAGTGGTTAAAGGGATTGCCGATGGATGTGAGCAAGCTGGTTGTGCTCTCATCGGTGGAGAAACGGCGGAAATGCCAGGTATGTATGCGGACGGAGAGTATGATCTTGCCGGCTTTGCCGTGGGTGGAGTAGAACGAGCGGAGATTTGGACGGGCCAGTCCATTCAAGCAGGGGATGCGCTGATCGGGATTGCTTCTGCTGGACTTCACAGCAATGGCTACTCCCTCGCACGCAAGGTATTACTGGGCAATCATCCATCGCGTCTGGAGCACGAACCGGATTTAGGAGAGGAAATGTTACGTCCTACCCGCATTTATGTACGTTCTTTGCTTTCTCTACGGGAGTCCATAACGGTGAAAGGAGCGGCTCATATCACAGGTGGTGGCCTCATTGAAAACATTCCGCGGATGCTTCCTCTGGGGCATGGGGTAGAGGTGGACAGAGAAAGTTGGACGGTACCTGAAATCTTTACCCGTATTGAGAAGGAAGGTCAGATTTCACCAGAAGATATGTTGCGCACCTTTAACATGGGCATCGGTATGGTCCTTTGTGTACCCAGAGCGGAGGCGGAGGAAGCTTGTGCAAAACTGACGAACTTGGGTGAGCGTGCCTTCGTAATCGGACGAATTATCACAAGTGAGCAAGGGTTTCATTGGAAAGGTGGGACCAACTAATGGGGATTGCCGTATTTGCTTCCGGTAGTGGCTCCAACTTCGAATCCCTGGTGGAAGCATCTAAAAAGCAACAATGGGAACAGGAGATTAAGGTGTTGATCTGTGATCGTCCTGGAGCGGTTGCTACTCGTCGAGCCGAGCGACTGGGAATCCATGTGGAGGTGTTTTCCCCTAAACAATATTCCTCCAAAGAGGCGTACGAAGAAGCAATACTGGCGACTCTTCAACGATACCAAATAGAATGGTTAGTTTTAGCTGGCTACATGCGCTTGATTGGTCCCACCTTGCTTCATCCTTATTGGGGAAAAACGATCAACATCCACCCTTCACTGCTCCCAGCTTTTCCTGGGAAGGACGCCATCGGGCAGGCGTTGGCATGCGGTGTTCATTGGACGGGAGTCACCATTCATTTTGTAGATGAAGGTATGGACACGGGTCCGATCATTGCACAAGAGCCCATTCCGATTCTACCAGGGGAAGACCGTGAAACAGTTACAGCAAAAATACAGAAGGTGGAGCATCAACTCTATCCACAGACCATCCGCCATATAATCGAAGGGACCGAGACGAAGGCGGTGCGAACGAAGCTAGGGGCTTCTTATTCATGATGTAGGAAGTCCGCTTTTTACAACATGGGAGCATCAGGTTCTCGGAGACTTTCATAGGGAAATGAGGAAAAGGGGAATGACTTTGTCGAAACAACCACGCGCACTCATCAGTGTTTATGATAAAACGGGGATTGTCTCGTTGGCAGACGCATTGACTCAACTAGGTTATGAAATCGTGTCTACCGGAGGCACCAAAAAAGCATTGGAAGCAGCAGGTATTGCTGTAACGGCTGTGTCTGAAGTGACGGGTTTTCCAGAAGTGCTGGATGGTCGGGTGAAAACACTGCACCCGCGTATTCATGCAGGCATTTTGGCTATGCGTGACTGTGAAAACCACCAGCGTCAACTAGCCGAACAAGAGATTCAACCGATTGATCTTGTTATTACCAATCTATATCCTTTTCAACAAACGATCGCGCAACCGGATGTAACTTTCGTTGAAGCGATCGAAAATATTGATATTGGTGGCCCTTCCATGATTCGGGCAGCAGCCAAAAACCATGAGGATGTAACGGTATTGGTTGATGCGGCCGATTATGATGAAGTGATTGCGCAACTGAAAGCAAAGAGTAAAATTGATGCTTATACGCGTCAGCGTTTAGCAGCTAAAGCTTTTCAGCATACGGCTCATTATGATGCCATCATCGCACAATATTTATCTGAACGCGTCTCTTCGAAAGAGGATGAACCATCATTCCCTCAAGAATTAACCCTTCCTTTCTTACTCAAAAACTCCCTACGCTATGGGGAGAACCCTCATCAGCATGCCGCTTTTTATCAAGATCCTTTAGCAGATAAAGGGAGCATCGCCATGGCTGAACAGCTACATGGCAAAGAACTGTCCTATAATAATATCCAAGATACGGATGCGGCACTGCAAATGGTTCAAGAGTTCACAAAGCCGACTGTGGTAGCTGTTAAACACACCAACCCTTGTGGTATCGGTCAAGGAGAAAATATGGCGGAAGCTTTTGATCATGCTTATGAAGGGGACTCGACTTCCATTTTTGGGGGGATCGTTGCTTGTAACCGCGAAGTGGATGGCAAGACAGCTACCAGAATGCACGAAATTTTTCTAGAGGTTATTGCCGCACCCTCCTTTACAGAAGAAGCTTTGACCATTCTTCAAGCAAAGAAAAATTTGCGCTTGTTAAAGGTGAATAACCCTTCATTTAAAATGAAGAGACAGAGAATGAAAGTGAAAAGTGTAAGTGGTGGTCTCTTAATGCAAGAAGCAGATCAAAAAGAAATCGAAGTACAGGATTGTCGTGTGGTGACAGAGAGACAACCAACTCCTGAGGAGTGGGAGCAACTTCTCTTTGGCTGGAAAGTGGTGAAGCATGTGAAATCGAATGCCATTGTACTGGTTAACGAGAAGGGCACAATTGGGATTGGTGCAGGGCAAATGAACCGAGTGGGAGCAGCAGAAATTGCGATACGTCAAGCAGGCGATAAAGTGACAGGAGCAATCTTAGCTTCCGATGCTTTCTTTCCGATGAAAGATACCGTTGAAGTTGCTGCTTTAGCAGGTGTGAGAGCCATTATCCAGCCAGGTGGATCGATTCGAGATGAAGAGTCCATCCAAGAAGCGAATCGTCATGGGATGGCAATGGTCTTTACAGGAGTTCGTCACTTTAATCATTAAAAAAGGTGACCAAATGAGTGGGATGTGCGTATATATGAGTAGAAGTGGAACAGGGAGAGGAAGGCAATGCCTGTTATTCGGTGGACATTGGGACTCTTTGTACTTACGCTACTCGCAAGCTGGTTGATGACGGCTTGGTTAGACCGTACGCCTGTTTTTTGGTTAGAAAGTTTGAAGGTAATTGGTGCTACCTTTTTCTTTATGGCACTATGGCTAGGGGGCGTGACAACATCACGAAGTCGTCGTCAGCGCATGATTGGAAGCCTACGCATTGATTTGTCACTCACCTTAATTCTGGTCACGATCCTACTCTTTTTTTTCAGTGCGATATTATCGTAAGTGATAGGAGAAATCAGCCACGTCTGTCGGCTGATTTCAGTCTGTAGGACAAGCTTTTCTATTTGTTGAATATGGGAGGAATAATGGATGCGTATTCTGGTCATCGGTAGTGGGGGTAGAGAACATACATTGATATGGAAGTTAAAGCAGAGCTCCAGAGTAACAGCCTTGTTTTGTGCGCCGGGAAATGGAGGAATGAAGGAACTTGCTACCTGTGTCCCCCTTGATGGAAGCGAAATTGACGAGTTGATACAATTTGTCGAGCAAGAAGCGATCGATCTGACCATCGTTGGACCAGAAGCCCCATTGTTAGCAGGCATTGTGGATCAATTTGAAGAACGTGGATTAAAAATATTTGGTCCATCGAAACGAGCCGCTCAACTAGAAGGAAGTAAGCGCTTTGCTAAGGAGATGATGCAAAAGTACCACATCCCCACGGGTCATTTCCGGGCTTTTTCTGAATATGAAGAAGCGAAGCAATATGTGCGAGAAGTGGGAGCGCCGATTGTCGTCAAGGCGGACGGATTGGCAGCAGGGAAAGGCGTTGTGGTTGCACATACCCTTGCCGAAGCGGAAGAGGCATTGAAGAATATGATGGAACAGGAGGCATATGGAGAAGCGGGTAGTGAAGTCGTCATTGAAGAATTCTTAAATGGGGAAGAAATGTCCTTGATGGCTTTTGTCGACGGCGAGTCAGTAGTAGCCATGGCGCCAGCGCAAGATCATAAACCTGTCTTTAATGATGACCAAGGCCCCAATACAGGAGGGATGGGTTCGTATTCCCCTGTTCCTCATCTCCCCTCATCGGTAGTGGAGCGTACGATGGAGGAGATTGTTTTTCCCATTACTCGTGCTCTAAGGAGCGAAGGAATTCACTATCGCGGTGTTCTTTATGCTGGTTTGATGGTGACGGATGCGGGACCAAAAGTAATCGAGTTTAATGCCCGTTTTGGTGATCCGGAAGCACAAGTCGTTTTGCCTCGCATGCAACAGGATCTGGTCGACGTCTTGGAAGCGGTCGTTGATGGTCGTTTAAGTGAACAGTCCCTTACTTGGAAAGAAGGGGCGGCACTCTGTGTGGTGATGGCATCTGGAGGGTACCCAGGAGGATACGAGAAAGGGGTTCCGATCGCAGGAAATCTAGAGATGGGAGAAGAAATGGTCTTTCACGCGGGAACCAAATGGACAGCTGACGGACTTGTTACCAACGGGGGGCGTGTATTGGGTGTAACTGCTTTGGGAACGGATATTGCGACTGCCAAAGAAAAAGCGTACACCCGCGTCGCACAAATCCAATTTGCTGGTGCTCATGTGCGCACAGATATTGGAAACAAAGCGATTGTTAATAGGGGAGTCTAAGGCTACTTCATTTGTTAGAACGATTCGGATCGTGCATGTATAAATGAAGAGAATGAGGATATACAGGCGTCTAAAGTTGCTGTCGCTAAAGATGACTGCTTCCAGAGTGAAGGTGGGTTCACTTAGGTGCAGTCATCTTCCTTTTATGATCTCTATTAAATGAAAGGATAGAGTAACTAGGAAACGAAAATAACCAAAAACTCCTTTTTTACATTGTCGTTTGGCGCAGAACCTGTTATGATATAGGTACTTATTCTGTCACCAAAGGTGATAATGAAAGAGTGAATGGACATGAGTAAAACACCTCATGATGTGATGATTGGCGCGTCTCCAATAGAGGAACAGCTAATCTTTTCTTTTTTATTGGTTGTACGAAATGAAGAAACGCACATTAGTTTTTTATTGGAATCTATTTTAAACCAAGATTTCCCGAATGAAAACTACGAGATCATTGTTATAGATGGGGAATCGACCGATTCAACCCAAGAAATCATTAAAAAATATGTAAAGAAATATCCAAATCGCATTCAATATCTAATCAACCCCAAACAAACGCTAGCGACGGGCTGGAACCTTGGAATTAAAGAAGCAAAGGGAGAGTATGTTATCCGGGTGGATGGACATAGTCAAATTCCTGCTGATTTCTTAGCGAAGACGTACCAAGTAGCCAATAAAGTACCGGATGCGGCGTGTGTCGGTGGGATGATTGAATCTGTAGGCACAGGCTTCTGGGGTGAAGTAAATGCTCATGTTTACTCTCATCCTTTTGGAGTAGGAAACTCCAAATTCCGTACAGCGAAGAAAGACTGGGAAGGGTATGTGGACACGGTACCCTATGCTGCATACAGACGAGATGTTTTTGAGCAAGTAGGCTATTTTGATGAAGGCTTGAAGAGAAACGAAGACCTTGAAATGCATTCCAGAATCCGCCAAACAGGTAAAGGATTCTATTTATCGACAGCGATTCGTTCTACCTATTATGTTCGAAATACCGTCTCCTCATTCATAAAGAAATCTTATGGTGACGGAAAATGGACAATGGTTGCCAGAAAGAGAGGAGCGGGTGTGCTTCGTCTGCGTCACTTGATTCCGCTATTTGCTCTGTTGATTGGTGCGGGTTTGCTGATCGCTTCCTTCTTCTCATTTGTGGCTAAAGCGGCTTTACTCAGCATTTTTGCTCTTTATTCTATTCTTCTTTTTAGTTCGTCAATGGGGATTGTGAAGCAAAAAGGGATAAACTATTTGTTACCCAGTATGATGTCTTTCTTTCTGTTGCATACGAGTCGTGGAATAGGCTCCTTCGTTGGTTTAGTGAAGTCGTATCTTTGGAGTGATTCGCATATGGAAAAGCCTGAAAAGGAACAAGAAGACTCGCGACAGATTTCAGCGGAGGAAAAAGCACAATTGGATCGCCCCACCCTCCCTTTTGATTCAGAAGAAATCCTTGCTTTGCGCAGAGAATGTCAAAAGCCACGGGCTTTAGAAGATATCTGGACATGGTATGTTCTGCGCCGTGTGTCGATTTACGGTGCGGTGGCGTTAAGTAAGACAAGGATTACACCCAATGCAATTAGTTGGATGAGCTTGTTCTTCTTTTTCTTGACAGGGACAATGATGTTGATTGGTCAAGGATGGGCATTCCTCTTAGCGGCTCTGTTTTATAACCTCGGTTATATGGCAGATTGTGTGGATGGAGAAGTGGCTAGGATTAAGGGAATTACCAGTCAGAAAGGGGCTTTTCTGGACACATTGATTCGTGCCATGAGTATCCCGATGCTGACTTCATTTGCGCTCTCCATTCTCGCTACTTTCTATGGAGATCCATTGTCATTTTCCATGAACATGTTGATCTATTGTGCTTCCTTGATATCGACGATGGCCTTGCTCGTTCCACTCTCTTTTCACCTAGCACAGACAAAGAGTGAAGAGAGTGATCCTGTAACCGATATGCGCAAGACCTCGCAGTTGAATGAATGGATTGCATTCTTAACAGGGTTGCCTGGTTTCTTTGCTGTCCTGGTGATTGCCGTTTTGGCGCAAACAGCAATACAAGCTCCCTTTGCTGCCTATCTGGTCGCCTTGTTCCTGCTTATTTTGATCCTGAAAACTACGGCACGCTTCTATCTTACCATCGCAGCATTAAAGTAGGTGGATCTTGTTTTAACTTTCAGTCAAAATGATTTTAAGCTTTTATTAACATGGGTGCTGATCTAGTTACAAATTAGAACTGAATAAATGAGGAGAGAAGGAAAGAGCTGTTGCTCTTCCTTCTCTCTGTTTAGGGAAAGAGGAAGAAGATCTTCCCTTGAAAATTGGTTACGGATCCTTTATGATAAATAAGATTGTTTTGGTTATATTTGATGTGAAAGTCTTTTATTTTTGAATCCTGTTAAACGGGTTTCAATGGAGATAAGGAGTCTTCATATGTTTCGAGAGCTTTTCAAGTACAGAGAACTTATTTATTTTCTTGTGCATAAGGAAATTCGTATTCGTTATCGCAATTCGTTTTTTGGTTTCTTTTGGACTTTATTAGAGCCATTGGGTTTGATGGTGATTTACGCTTTGGTTTTCTCTGTGATCGGACGAAGCTTTGCTGATGATTTTAATGGTACCTACCCACTTTTCATATTATCAGGCTTAATGCCTTGGATGTTCTTTAATAATACGTTAAAGCGTGGAATGACTTCACTCTCACGAAATGGGTCGCTCCTAAAGAAAATCTATTTCCCACGGGAGATATTTCCTCTAACCGACGTGTTAGCAAATATCGTAAATTTAATACCTGCTCTTGCACTCGTCTTTTTGGTTGCTGTCATCGTTAACCCAGGAGAAATACAGTGGCTTCACTTTCTTTATCTGCCTTTCTTAGTTTTACTGCAAGCGCTCCTTACTTTCAGCTTCGCTCTATTACTGGGAGCATTAAACGTTTATTATCGGGATGTAGAGTTTATTATCACCCTTGTATTAAGAGGGTGGATGTATCTAACTCCTATTATTTATCCATTAACCATCCTGCAAGGTGGTCCACCGGGAAGCCTGCATACCCTTCCTTTCGGTATCTCGTGGGAAGTGTTCACTTTCCTCTATCAACTGAATCCAATGGTGGCCATCACCAACTTGTACCATCAATTGTACTTCCCAGTGAGTAAGACGGGCATGGTGAGCGTTAATCAGATTGCGTATTCAATCATCTTTACGCTGGTGTTATATATCATTGCACGCTATAGCTTTAAACGACTGAGTCGTCGTGTAGGAGAAGTGATCTAATGAATGATGCCATTGTGGTGGAGCACATATCCAAACATTTTCGTAAACCATATGATAAAACGCTAAAAGGTCGCTTTATTTCTTTGGCCAAGCGGGAAAAAATGTATGAAGAGTTTGTTGCGCTCGATGATGTTTCTTTTAACATTAAACAAGGCGAAGGCTATGCGATCATCGGTAAGAATGGGGCAGGGAAAAGTACCCTGTTTAAAGTACTGAGTGGAATTATTCAACAAGATGCTGGGAAAGTGCAAATTAACGGCAAAGTCGCGCCTCTTATTGAATTAGGAGCGGGGTTGAGCCGGGATTTGACTGGCGAAGAGAATATTCGCCTCAACTGTGCGATCTTTGGTCTGAGTAGAGAGCGAATGGAACAAGTGTCTCCCCTGATCAGGGAGTTCTCGGAACTAGGTGATTTCATTAATACTCCAGTTAAGTTTTACTCCTCTGGAATGAAGGCGCGTCTTGGATTTTCGATTGCTATCCATATTGATGCCGATATTATTCTTGTGGATGAAGTGTTGGCAGTGGGAGATAAAGACTTTAAGAAAAAATGTGATGAGAAGATGTTACAACTGCGAGAAGAGGGTAAAACCTTGGTGGTTGTTTCTCACAGTCTAAACCCTCTCCGTAAAATATGTGATCGAGCGTTGATCTTAGAAAGAGGGAAAGTAAGAGAGACTGGGGAGATCAACGAGATGATTGACAAATACGAAAAAATGCCTCCGAAAAAGAAGGCCTGAGCGAAAGATCTTCAGAAAACAGTTTTAAGAGATGCCAATAAGATAATGTATAGCGAAAGAACTCATCTATCGCTTTCAGTCATAAAAAACCCTCGGTGTCTTACACCGAGGGTTTAGCTGATGGAGATGGATTCTTTGCTTCCTTCAATGCGCACCGCGTGCACAGGAATCTCGAACCACCATGCTCCTTTGGTTTTTTTTACAGGGTGATAGCCTGCACGTTTTAAGGAACGGGCCATGTTCCAACTGGCCGTGTAGACTTTCGCTTGTTGGTTTGCTTCATCAAATTGAATGACCGTTTCTTTTTCGCTTTGGCTTAACATGTTTTCAACCTCCTGGGTAAACGATCGTATGTTCTGTTTCTCTTATTCTATCATGAGAAAGCCGATTTGGCACGCGCTGATTTTCTTCTATGTTTCACTTCGATGTCTAGGCTTGATCCCCTTCTAGATAGGATAAATTCATTTAGGGACTTTGTTAGTCTAACATAATGGATTTTAAAGAAAAACATACGTGGTCTATGCACGCACCTGGGTGAAAGAAGACAAAGTGTGGGAGTACCAGGTTTTTCGCAACGTGGTGGAGGGCCACAAGGAATCCTTCTGCGTGACGGTTGCAAGCAATGTCACGCAGAAGGATTCCTTGAGCTCTCTTTAGAGGTTATAGAAAAGCCGCCTGTGTCTGAGGCGGCTTACTTACTCTTCTCTATTTGTTTTTGATACCGAGAATGCGGAATCCGCTTTGTTCTAGGTTTTGTTGAATCTCTTCGATATTACTGTTGGATTCAACTTTCAAGAGAATGCGGCGGGCATTATCACTGCCAGCATCAAAAGTAGCGATGGAGATGATATTGGTGTCAGTTGGTTTGACGGCTTCCAACACATGCTCCAATACATGTGGAACATCGTTTAGTACACCCAGTAGGAAGCGAGTACCCGAAACATCATTTCCATAGGTGGAAATGAGTGCTTGCTCAATGTTGCTAATTTTAACAATCCCTAAAAAGGTGTATCCATCTTCGTCGACGATGGGAACGAAGGGATAACGTACGATCAAAGGCAACGTATCTTCGAAATCATCGGTGATAAGCAGAGGGTCCATCTTATGAATGAGGGTAGGTCGATTGAAGACCTCTTCATCCCATGAGAGGGACTCATCGCACATCTCTTTAAAGATGTATGAATAGCCTGTAATGCCAAGAAAAGTCCCATGTTCATCCACTACGGGGATGGACTCTAGCCCTAGCTTTTGCAAAGTAGTGATGGTGTCACGAATGCTGGTAGATGGGGTAAGGGTTTCTATTGAATCTTGAGGAGATAAACAATTTTTAATAAACATCTACGCTTCACTCCCTTCTTGTCTCTCTCTAAGTTTAATATACTACAGTGGAAGAGAAAACCCCTGTTGTTATAGCAATCTATAAATAGACGTACGGGTAAACTTGCTGTTGAACTCTATCTCTATAACGGTGAGGTAGTTTTAAATAGTAAATCGCCATAGTTGTTACCACGCCACACCGGATTAAAGTAGCCATCAACCACGCTCCAGGTTCTCCCGGAGTGTGGTTGATTGGCGGTGGTATTTTTTTCGATCCATGATCCACGGCTCAGAGCCTCTTAAAGAGAAACCGCTCGCCCATCTTCTAACAACTCTTAGGGAGCTTTTATTTTTATCTTCAACGGCAGTTTTTCCATTTAATGAATTCAAGTTTCACTAAATGGAGTCCATAGAAAAAGTCCCCCCTTATCACCAAATGGGGGAGCGATATGACTCAGATAGGTACCGTAAGCAGGTACGGATTATGGAGATTATTGATGCTTAATATTTAGCACACGAAAGCCTCTTTTTTCTAGTGCTTGTTCAATGGCCCGTACGTCTCGGAATGGTTCGATTTTGAGGAGGACACGGCGAATGGTAGAATCTCCTGCATCAAAGGAGGCGATAGAGATGATGTTGACATCGAAAGGTTTGACTGCCGAGATAATTTGTTCCAGCTGGTGAGGCATATCCATGAAGACACCCAGTAAGAAACGAATTCCTTCTACTTCCTGTCCATAGGTTGAAGAAAGAGCCTTTTCAATATCACCAATTTTCACTATACCCGCAAATGTTTCTCCATCTTCCTGTACTACAGGAACAAAAGGATAGCGAGTGCAGTAGGGAAGAGTGTCTTCGAAATCGTCATGTATATTTAAGGGGTCAATTGTATGGAGTGCAGTGGTAACAGGTTGTTCCCACTTCTCCGTTTTGACTTCCATCTGATCATCATCAAGAAGGGCTTTTAGAATATAGGAATAACCCGTAATCCCCATGAAGAATCGAGATTCGCTGATGACGGGAATGGTATCCAATTTCATCTTGCGTAGGTGATCGACCGTTTGGCGTAAGGTACAGCTAGCGGTGATCGGTTGAATCTTGTCATACGATGTAAGGCAGTTTTTGATAAACAAAACAATTCCTCCCCCAATTTCATCCATACACAGAATATGCAAGGGGAGGATATTTAGAACCAGGCTATTTCGCTTTTTTTCGCATATGAGCGACGACAAAGGCGATGACAATCGCAGAGCCAATAACCGACAAGAAAACATAACCATAGTCGTTCAAGGCTTCTGTAAACGCATTGTTCGTATCCAACGGATCCGTCTGCAGTAGCCACGTTATCATGGGAGAGGAATTTCTTTCTGCTTCGAGGTAGGTTCATTTTTGCTTCTGTTGTTTCCGTCTTGACATCCTTCCGGTTGGAGGGACTGTCCTACTGTGCTTTGTCCCATCATGTAGAGGAGAGGACAGACGCGAACAATCCCCTCTGCAATTTTCATTCCAGACATCATCGCAATAAGAAGGGGAGTACTGTGATGAGGACGAAGAACCAATTGTGACGTACTCCAAGCAATTCCCATGAATCCTAAGGTGATACGAATGAGGGCATCCCAATTGCCTACATTTTTTTGCATGCTCCCTCTCTCCTTTCTCCAGTGCTATTCCTAGTGTTTCACCGGGTGTTGGTATTACACCGGAGGAGAGAGGAAAAATATTGGTAACAGAGGGGTGGCCTTTTCGTATCTCGATGGGGTAATCGCTAGTGTGATTTTTTAATGAGTGGAGACAAATCACCACCTGATTCCCTGATGCTTCGGCATGGGTGAAGCGAGGTCTGGCTTCAAATCCGTCTTTATAAGAAGTGATTACGTTTTTTCTATTAAGCTTTTATTTACAATATTGGGTCGACCGACAGAAAAGTAACGAAGCGGATGTTTTGTTGCGATCTCTTCTACCTCAGCGAGAGAGAGAAGATTTCGTCCATCCAAAATGAGTGGAGCTTTTAAAAGGGAGGTTATTTTGCCCCAGTTTAGTGAGAGAAAATGCTTCCACTCGGTTAGAATGATGAGAGCATCGCATCCTTGTATCGCTTCATAGGGAGTAGGAAAAATCTTAACACCAGCAACAGGAAATTGTTTGGCGACAGGATCGTAAGCACTTACGGTCGCACCTTGAGCTAAGCAGGCTTGGCTGATTGTTAGTGAAGGAGAAGAACGGATATCATCTGTCTCAGGTTTAAAGCTAAGTCCGAGCAAGGCAATCTTTTTTCCATCAAGGGAGCCCCATTCTTGTAGAAGCTTGCGGAGGGCCCATAGCTTCTGTGCTTCATTGATCGCTTCTGTCGCCTCCAATAAAGGAAGTTGAACCCCCGCTTCTTTTCCCATGGCGAGGAGGGCTTGTGTATCTTTGGGAAAGCAGGATCCTCCATACCCAATACCAGCTCGTAAAAATTGATCTCCTATACGGGGATCGGCCCCCATTCCAGTAGCCACTGCTTCGATGTTTCCTCCTACCTCTTCACACATCGAAGCCATCATATTAATGAAGGAGATCTTCGTGGCTAAGTAGGAATTAGAAGCATATTTGATCAACTCTGCACTTCTGCGATCACTTGCATATATGGGTGCTTGCAGGGGTTCATAGATGGTTCTCATGAAGGATTCTGCTTTAAGCGAACGAACACCTAAGATGACACGGTCAGGATGAAAGAAGTCATAGACCGCATTCCCTTGACGTAAAAACTCTGGATTGGAGACCACCTCGCATAGGCTACCGTTTCTATCTAATCTCTCCTGAATCTGATCCGCAGTGCCAATAGGGACCGTGCTCTTGATGATGACCACTTGATTCGTTAATTTTATGTGGGCTAAGGTATCCACCACTTCTTCTATTTGTGAGAGATCGGCACGCCCATCAGGAAGTGCAGGAGTTCCGACAGCGATGAAAATGGCTTCCGCTGTTGCAATGGTTGTTTTATGGTCGTGAGTAAAGTGTAACCTTTTTTGAGCGAGTCCTTGTTGCAATGGCGTGTCCAAATGGGGTTCGTGAAAAGGGATGACTCCTTGTTGTAAGCTCTGAATACGCTGATGAGAGCGGTCGATACAGGAGACATCATGTCCAAGGGCAGACAGACAAGTGCCGGTAACAAGTCCCACATAGCCCGTTCCGATGATAGCAATCTTCATGAGAAATCACTCCTTCGTTGTAGACTGGAGCAGTTGGCGGTCAACCTTATGTATTACCTCTCGTAGCAACGGTCCGTAGTGCGGGTGTTTTAACGCGTATAGTAGATTGACGCTCAAATAGCCGAGCGGATGTCCAACGTCGTGTCGGGTTCCATGAAATCCATAGGCGAGAGTGGGCTGATAAGGAATTTGTGCTTTGATGGCATCTGTAAGTTGAAACTCCCCGCCATGACCGGGAGAGATACTTGCCAATGTTTCCATAATGGAAGGTTCCAAAATGTAACGCCCCATAATAGCTATTCGTGAGACGGTTTGTTCAGGGGATGGTTTTTCAATCACATCTTGAATGGGAAGGGTCTCTCCGGCGGAGATGGTCTCTTTTCCAGAGGAAAAGATCACTCCATATCTGCTTTTTTCCTCTTCAGCGACAGTTTGCACGCCTATGATGGGGCGACGGAAGCGCTCATATTGCTCTATTAGTTGTTGGAGGCAGGGGGATTGATCGGTTTTGGTTTCCACGATATCATCGCCTAATAAGAGGGCGAATGGTTCGGAGCCGACAAATGTACGTGCTTGGAGGACGGCATCTCCTAATCCTCTTGGTTCTTTTTGACGAATGTAATGGATGCGAGCGGGATGAGAGATGTCTTTTACTCCTTCTAAACGTTCACGCTGCTTCCGTTGCTCGAGGATGTGTTCCAACTCGTAGGCCTTATCAAAATGATCCTCAATCGCTCGCTTGCTCCGTCCAGTGATGATGAGAATATCTGTGATCCCCGATGCAACCGCCTCTTCTACAATATATTGGATGGTGGGTTTATTGATAATCGGCAACATTTCCTTCGGTAACGACTTTGTAGCGGGTAAAAAACGGGTACCCAAGCCAGCGGCGGGAATGATCGCTTTTGTAATCATCTGTATATTCCCCTTTCCCTTGTCGTTAGGCGCTCTGAATGGATTGGCGCGTAATCACTTGTTCATACTCTGCCAAGAGGCGATCAAAAATGGTGTCCCAAGATTGACTTAAGGCGTATTGTCTCCCTTGTTGGATAAGAGAGAGGCGCAGATGGTCATCCTGTAAGATGTGGACAATCGCTTGTGCGAAGCTGGAGGAATCATTGGCAGGGCAGAGCCAACCCGTATTTCCATGGTTGATGACTTCTTGCACCCCACCTGCTTGGGCTCCGATGACAGGTGTCCCACTAGACATCGCTTCCAAGACAACGTTACCAAAGGTTTCTGTACTGGAAGGGAAGATGAACAAGTCCGCACTAGCGTAAGCTTCTGCTAGCTCTTCTCCTTGTAAGTAGCCTGTAAAAGTTGCTGAATAGGGAAAAGAGGAGCGATAGTCTGCAAGAAGAGGACCTTCACCGACGAAGACCCAGTGAGCCCGTTCGCGTACGTGTGTAGGAAGGGATTTCATCATTTCAGGAATGAGATGGATATCCTTTTCCGGTGCCATCCGACCCACATAGAGAAAGAGGTAGGGTTGATCAATCTGATACCGTTCACGAAAATGGCTGTATTTTTTGCTCGGGTGAAACAAGTCTGCATCCACCCCACGTTTCCAGAGTGACACGTTAGAAATCCCTTGTTGTCTTAAGGTGGTCTGAGTCTGTTCGGTTGGGACAAAGGTCTTGTGACAAGGTTGATGGAACCAGCGTAGGTAACGCCAACTCCAAGAAGATAAGAAGGTTAAGTGGTAGTATGCCAGATACTTATCAAAATTGGTATGGTAGGAAGCAACCAAGGGTACGCCTTCTTTGCGTCCGTAATAGTGTCCACATAATCCGATGTTAAAGGGGGTGGCAACATGAATTATATCGGGTGCAAAGGACTGAAGGGACTCGCGAATGGAAAAGTAATTGGGCAGAGCAAGGCGACATTCTGGATAGAGAAGGAACGGTAGGCTAGCATAACGATAGATGGTGGCGGGGTCCTTCATTTCCTCCCCACGATGTTCAGGGACAAATACCTGATGAGGGAGATTACGTTTGGCTAAATGCGCGACCAACCGCTTCAACGTTAAAGAGACACCATTAATTTGTGGCACAAACGTATCGGTAAACAAGGCGATCCGCAAAGTGGTTTCCTCCTTGAAACCTGTCGATTCTCTATCATTATAGACGATGGCTGTTGATCGGTGATTGAGAATTTATATAATTTGTATGAAAGGGGCGCTTTCATTATTCGCTAGTACGAAAGTAAAAGAATAGGAGGTTAAATGAGAGAAGGTCTTTGACAGGGCCTTGTTGAATTGTATACAGTAAAGGGTGAAAGTGTTGCGGAGGGAGAGCAAAAGTAGATGCAACTAAATAAATTAAATAAAAAAGAGATTGAACAACTATTTCAAGCCATTCTTAACTTAGAAGATATGGAGCAGTGTTATCAATTTTTTGATGACCTTTGTACAGTGGGAGAAATGAAATCGCTTGCACAGCGATTAGAAGTGGCACGGATGCTACGAGAAGGGTATACGTATAACCAGATAGAAGCGGAAACAGGTGCGAGCACGGCAACGATTTCACGTGTGAAGAGATGCTTACATTATGGAACGGAAGGGTATCAACTGGCATTAGATGCGCTGAAGAACAAAGAGTAATCATGAGGGGAAGAGGACTGGTCATCATAGATGTGCACAGCCTTTTTCGTTTTCTTCATCGTGAGTCTAACCAATAAGAGAGCCGTCTTCTTCAAAAGAAGACGGTTATTTTTATTTTGAGAGGTGAAGCCATTCTGATTTTGCCCTTTTGTATTTACAGATACCTATGGAACGAATAGAATGGTACGAAGGAAATATATTTAGATTAAGATAATCTTTTTGCCTCAGTGCAATTATTTACTTTTATTTTAACCCATTGGAGGAGGGGAATAAATTGAGCAAAAACCAAATAACATCTACTTCGATTAAGAAACGTTGGTCCCGTCGTAAGTTTCTAAAGGCAAGCATTGGTGGGATGATGGGGACCGTGGGAGCGATCCTTATGCCAGGGCTTTTGCGAGAGGAACAAACGACAGCCAATGCTGAGCATGGAATGAGCGAAATGTCCGGGGTTGATGCTGGGACGATGACGAAAAAGGCTTCGAAAAAGTCGTTGGATAACGCGCATCACATCCTCAAAAACTTTGATTATGGAAAGATAGAGAAACTAGCTAATGGACGCACTTTGCGAAAATATACAATTACTGCGATAGAGAAGGAAATTGAGATTGCTCCCGGTGTCTTCTATCCTGCATGGACATACAATGGACAGGTCCCTGGTCCAACCCTGCGAGCAACAGAAGGAGATCTTCTTCGCATCACCTTTCAAAACTCTTCTTCACATCCGCACACGATCCATTTTCATGGTATTCACCCAGCTAATATGGATGGCGTGTTTGAGATTGTAGAACCAGGAAAAAGCTTTACCTATGAATTTACAGCCGAACCTTTTGGATGCCACCTCTACCATTGCCATGTCATGCCGTTGAAAAAACACATGGAAAAAGGGATGTACGGGGCCTTTATCATCGATCCGAAAGATCCACGTGAAGAAGCAAATGAGATGGTTATGGTGATGAACGCTTTTGATACGGATTTTGATGAAGAAAATGAATTTTATACGGTGAATGGGTTTGCTAATGCCTACATGGATCGACCGATTAAAGTGAAACTAGGTGAGAAAATACGCATTTACTTAGTAAATGTGACCGAGTTCGATCTAATTAACTCTTTTCATATTCATGGGAATATGTTTAAACTCTTTCGGACGGGAACCTCTTTGGAACATTACGAGTTCACTGATACGGTGATGTTGTGTCAAGGAGAGCGGAGTGTTTTGGAGATGTCATTCAAGTATCCTGGGAAGTTTATGTTCCATGCTCATCAGAGTGAATTCTCTGAGTTGGGTTGGATGGGCTTCTTTGATGTTCAGGAATAGGAGGACAATATGAGTATCTATAAAAAGTGGTTCTATGGTCTGTTACCTGTTATATTACTCGTTGCCGTTTTGATTGGGCTTTTTTCCGGTATAGATCGCGTCTTCCAGCCCACAGATATTCCACAAGAAGAGATTACCTTTGATCGTGTTTGGATGGAAGAAGGAAGCATTAAAGCGAAAGTAACCAATACAGGTGCCGATCCGGTTACCATTACCCACGTGGTGATTAATGGGGCTATATGGGAAGCAAATGTTGAGCCGAAAGCAGCACTCTCTCGTTTGGATGAGGCCGAAATTACGGTTCCTTTTCACTGGGTATATGGAGAGCCCTATGAAGTGACCGTATTAACGGAAGCAGGAACGAAGTTTTCTGATGAGGTTCCGGTAGCGATGGAAGCACCTAAACCAAATGGAGAAAGTTTCCTATTGTTTGCCTTGATTGGCCTTTTTGTCGGCGTGATCCCTGTGTTGCTGGGCCTTTTGTGGAAGCCGTTTGTCTCCCAATTAAAAGGGAGTGCGTATACCTTTATACTGGCGATTACAGCTGGTCTGTTACTCTTTCTCGGGTTGGATTCGTTGGTAGAGGCATGGGAGTTAGCGATGGAAGTACCTGATGCGTACCAAGGTGTGGGTCTACTCTTGCTGGCAGGATTGGGGACATTTCTCTTATTAATGAGCGTAGGAGATTATGCGCAATCTCGTCAACTACAAAAGGGCGGACATTCGCAGGCTTTGATGGTCTCTTACCTAGTCGCCTTTGGCATAGGAATTCACAATCTAGGTGAAGGGTTGGCGATCGGGGCTGCTTTCACCCTGGGAGAAGTAGCGATGGGTGCCTTTTTGATCATGGGCTTCACCTTGCATAATATTACAGAAGGGCTGGCTATTGTAGCCCCCATTGCTCGTGAAAAGATGAGACGAGCGCGTCTACTAGGACATTTGTTTTTGCTAGGTCTCTTAGGTGGTGCGCCTGCGATACTTGGTACATGGATCGGTGGTTTTCTTTACTCACAAGTTTGGTCTCTGGTCTTCTTGGCTATTGGTTCTGGTGCTATTTTTCAAGTAGTGGTTGAGATATTCAAAATGATTCGTTCCGAACGAAAAGAGGGTTTCTTCTCACCGGCGGGTGTTTCTGGTTTGGTGACGGGGATATTGATTATGCTCGTAACCGCTATTTTTATTACGATTTAGAGAGAGAAGGAGGATATAGATGGCGACGATCGGGATTCCAGGGTTTATCATCATTCTGGCGATCCTATTCATCTTATTTAGGCCTAGTAAACTTCCGCAAGTGGGGAGATCGATCGGTCAAGCCTCTTTCGAGAGTTGAAAAGTTCGATACGATAATCACCAAGATGGATCAGTACTCCCTTGGTGAGATAAAATCTCGAGGACCGTCTTCCGTAAGTGGAGGGCGGTTTTTGCTTCTGTCTTCGTGTATAATGGGCGATACTCACAGAATAGGGGAGATTCAGATGGAGAAGGTTTGGCTACCCGAGCATGAAGTAGGGGAAGAGGAAGCGAAGCAGTTAATCGGTGCGCAGTTTCCTCAGCTCCTTCCTCTTACACTGACAAGTTTAGGAGAAGGGTATGATAATACGGTTTATCTTGTCAACAATCAGCTTGTTTTTCGCTTTCCACGTCGCCAAATGGCTGTCCAATTGCTGGAGACAGAAGGCAAGATTCTACCCGAGTTGGTCGATCTTCTGCCCTTGCCTATCCCACGTCCGTTTTATTATGGAAAGCCGACAGCAAAGTACCGCTGGCCATTTCTCGGTTATGGAACGGTTCCTGGAGAGATTCCGGGACCAGTAGTGAAGGAGGGGAGAAGGGCATCGACAGCTATATTGGCACGGTTTTTACGAACCCTTCATGACTTTCCATTGGATCAAGCAAAGAAGTGTGGGGTGGGGAAGGACACTCTGGAGCGGATGAATATAGCGAAGCGCTTACCCATATTACAAGACTACCTCGATGTAATGGAGCAAAGTGATCTTCAGCAACATTACCGTAAGTTGCACGTGTATATCCGATCGATCCAGCCCATTTCCCTATCGGATCAGCTGGCTTTGGTGCATGGAGACCTGCACATTCGTAACATTCTGGTGGATAGTGAGCAACGTTTGACAGGGATGATTGATTGGGGAGATGTACACATCGGTCACCCTTCTATTGATCTTTCCTTGGTATATACCTACTTACCAGTAGCGGAAAGAGAGAGATTTTTTGCCCACTATGGAGAGGTTGAGCGAGCAACCAAACAGATGGCGCAGTTTAAAGCAATTTTCTCCTCGCTGGCTTTGTTTGTGTATGGATACGACCGTGGGGATCGACGCTTGATGGAAACAGCACAAGCGTGTGTGGGGCTGGCTCTGTCGGCTGAGTAAAAGGAGGTGACCACCTTCCGCTCTGGCGAGTGGGGTATCCTAGATTCTCTTTTGGTCAAAAAGATTGATAGGAAGACGATTTCATGACCCGCC
Source organism: Mechercharimyces mesophilus (assembly GCF_059818345.1). Taxonomy (NCBI): domain Bacteria; kingdom Bacillati; phylum Bacillota; class Bacilli; order Caryophanales; family Thermoactinomycetaceae; genus Mechercharimyces; species Mechercharimyces mesophilus. The sequence continues at coordinate 125,385 of NZ_JCBAPH010000003.1, forward strand.
TGAGGATAAAGCCTCCTCTTCCTTTTTCCCCACTCCCTCGTATTGTATAATGAACCTTGAGTGAATGAAGATAGGGAGTGGCTTAGGCATGCTAAGAGAAAGAATGAAGGGATGGCGCCATGTGTTTAAGCTAGACCCCAACCGCCGACTATCTGATAAGGCCTTAGAGTGGATCTGTCATTCGGGGACGGATGCGATTATTGTTGGGGGGACAGATGGCGTTACTTACGAGAATACGAACCGCTTGTTAGACCGATTGCGTAACTATTCAATAGAATGTGTACTAGAGGTTTCGACGAAAGATGCGATTGTACTTGGTTTTGATGGCTACCTCATTCCTATGGTTCTTAACACCGATAACCCTTATTGGATTAAAGGAGCCCATTTTGAAGTGATGAAAAAAGTGGGGCAATGGATCCCGTGGGAGATGTTAGCGGTCGAAGGCTACATCATCTTAAATCCGCAGGCGAAGGTGGCAAAGTTGACGGAAAGCAATACCTCATTAGATACGGCTAGCGTGACGGCCTATGCGCGTATGGCAGACAAGCTTTTTCAGCTCCCTATCTGTTATGTGGAATACAGTGGGATGTATGGTGGAGAAGCAATGGTAGAAGCGGCGGATAAAGGATTGAACTCCACCCGTCTATTTTATGGCGGTGGCATCGAGACAGAAGAGCAAGCACGTACAATGGCACGAGTAGCGGATACGGTGGTTGTTGGAAATTTGATTTATCGAAATGTGGAACAAGCAGTGAAGACAGTCAAATGGGTGAAAGAAGAGAAGACCAGTGCGAAAGGGAAACTACAATCTCTTCTCCATCATTTGCGAGCCCAATCGGATTGACCAATTGAAAGGAGGCGAGTGGCATCTCTCGTTTAAAAGATAAGGAGATGCACTTTTTTATGATTGACGCACAAACCTTAATTACGGGACTTAATCCCATGCAAAAAGAAGCTGTGATCTCAACGGAAGGACCCCTTTCCATCGTGGCAGGTGCGGGGAGCGGCAAGACACGTGTGCTGACTCATCGCGTAGCTTACCTCCTAGCGGAAAAGCGAATCCTTCCGTGGAATATTCTTGCCATCACGTTTACCAATAAAGCGGCACGTGAGATGCGCGAACGGATCGGAAACTTGGTGGGAGCGGAAGCAGAAGAGATCTGGATATCTACCTTTCATGCGATGTGTGTGCGGATGTTGCGCCGTGACATTGATCGCATCGGTTATTCGCGCAACTTTACCATCTTGGACACGACTGATCAACGCACGGTGATGAAACAAGTGTTGAAGTCCCTTGACCTTGATCCGAAAAAATATGAACCACGTAAACTACTAGCCCAGGTCAGCAAAGCGAAGAATGAACTAAATACACCTCAAGATCTACGTGAACGGGCCGAGAGCTACCTGGATGAAATCACAGCAAACGTCTATGAATCGTATCAACAGACGCTTCGTTCCAACCAATCGCTTGACTTTGATGACTTGTTAGTAGAAACGGTTCGCTTGTTTCAGCAGGTACCCGAAGTGCTCGATTATTACCAAAAGAAATTTCAATACATCCATGTGGATGAGTATCAGGATACGAACCATGTACAGTATACACTGGTTAAACTTTTAGCCGCTCATCACCGAAATATTTGCGTTGTGGGTGATTCTGACCAGTCTATTTATCGCTTTCGGGGTGCAGACATTAGCAATATTTTAAACTTTGAACGTGACTATCCTGATGCGACCGTGATTAAGCTGGAGCAAAATTATCGTTCGACAAAGCGTATTTTAGAAGCGGCCAATCATGTGATTAGCCATAATAGCGCGCGAAAGCCGAAGCAACTGTGGACGGATAACCAAGAAGGAAAGCCTATTGTCCTTTATGAAGCAGGCAACGAGCATGAGGAAGCCTACTTTATTGCAGATACGATTGTGACTGCGCAGCGTGAGGGAGCCTCTTCACGACAATTTGCCGTTCTTTACCGTACCAATGCCCAGTCTCGTGTGATTGAGGAAGTTTTGGTCAAGTCTAATATTCCCTATCAAGTGGTAGGGGGCATTAAGTTCTATGAGCGAAAAGAGATCAAAGATTTATTAGCGTATTTGCGCCTAATCGTCAATCCCGATGACGACATTAGCTTAAACCGCGTCATCAATGTGCCCCGCCGTGGAATTGGTCAAGGGACGATGGACAAGGTGGCCAATTTTGCTCAGCAAGAGGGTATATCGTACTTTAAGGCTTTGGAGCGGGTAGATGAGATCGGCTTAAGTGCGCGTTTTGTTACATCAATACAAACATTCGCTCGTCTAATCCGTGAATTACACGCAATGGCAGAATACTTATCTGCAGTCGAATTGATTGAAGAAGTGTTAGCCCGCTCAGGTTATCGGGAAGAATTGAAAAAGGAAGGCACGATCGAAGCGGCCGGCCGCTTGGAGAACTTAGACGAGTTTCTATCTGTAGGGCAGGAATACGAACAAAAAAATGAAGACAAATCATTGATTGGTTTCTTAACGGAATTGGCGTTGGTAGCAGACGTGGATTCGTTGGAGGAAGAAGAGAAGGAAGAAAGCGTTACCTTGATGACCTTGCATAGTGCCAAGGGGCTAGAGTTTCCTTATGTTTTCCTCGCTGGGATGGAAGAGAAAATCTTCCCTCATGTGCGTTCGTTGGAGGAAGAAGAGGAGATGGAAGAAGAACGGCGCCTTGCTTATGTTGGCATTACCCGTGCGGAACAAAAGCTCTACCTTACTCGAGCAGATTCGCGTATGCTCTTTGGACAAACCCAGTCTAACCTTCCGTCGCGCTTTCTTAGTGAAATTCCGGATACGCTCATCGAGCGATTGGGAAAAGCGAAGGCTTCCGACTCAGGGAAGGGAACTTCTCGGAAATCGGCGCGTAGGCAAGCCCCTACTCGACCAGTACCCAATGAAGGGGTGGACTGGTCCGTCGGTGACAAAGTAAGTCACAAAAAATGGGGGGAAGGAACCGTGGTCAAAGTACAGCCCGATGGGGGAGAAGTAGAGCTCAATATCGCTTTCCCTGCTCCTGTGGGTGTAAAGCGACTCTTAGCACGGTATGCTCCCATTGAGAAGATGAATCGTTAACACAAAGGAGAAGGTGCGTGTGGAGCGGGCAGAGGCAAAGAAGAGAGTAGAAGAGTTACACCAGGTGATTGAGGATCACAACTATTTTTATCATGTGAAAGATCAACCGCAGATCACGGATGCGGAGTACGATCAACTGATGAAAGAGTTGCGTGAGTTAGAAGAACAGTTTCCTGACCTGCAAACAGAGGCATCCCCGACGCAGCGCGTGGGTGGGGAACCTCTTCCTCATTTTGAGAAAGTCCAACATGAAGTACCGATGCTCAGCCTAGGGAATGCATTTGATGAACAAGAACTACGCGATTTTGATGAGCGTGTTAAGCGTTTGGTGGGTACCGATGAGCTGGAGTATGTATGTGAGCTGAAAGTGGATGGACTAGCTGTATCTCTTCTCTATGAAGAAGGACGGTTTGTACGTGGAGCGACCCGCGGGGACGGGCAAATTGGGGAAGACATCACACAAAACTTAAAGACGATTCGCTCCCTCCCTTTACAATTAAGAAAACCGGTTACCTTGGAAGTACGAGGCGAGGCATTTATGCCCCGCGAGGCATTTACACGTCTGAATGAGGAAAAAGAAGCAAAGGGAGAAGCTCCCTTTGCCAATCCTCGTAACGCTGCAGCCGGCTCCTTGCGTCAACTAGACCCTAAGTTGGCGGCTGCGCGCTCACTTGATCTCTTTTTATACGGGACGGGTCTGGTGCGGGAAGAAACACCGCCTACGCACGCAGCCTACCTCGATTGGTTAGAAGAACTAGGTTTCAAGGTGAATCCAGAACGGAGGACAGTACGTCAGATAGAGGATGTTCTTCACTTTATCGAGGAGCAAGAGCGTAGACGGACAGAGCTCGGCTATGATATCGATGGTATTGTCATTAAAGTGAATGAGCGTCGTTATTACAATGAGTTAGGCACAACAGCCAAAAGTCCACGCTGGGCTATCGCATATAAATTTCCGGCAGAAGAAGCGGTGACGGTTCTACGTGATATTGAAATCAAAGTGGGGCGTACGGGAGCTATCACGCCGACTGCGATCATGGACCCCGTCCAATTAGCAGGAACCACTGTGAGTAGAGCATCGCTTCATAATGAAGATATTATTCGGGAGAAGGGCCTGCTCATCGGGGATCATATTAAGGTGAAAAAAGCAGGAGATATTATTCCGGAAGTGGTGAGCGTCTTACCGGAAAGGCGGACAGGTGAAGAGCGTGATTTTCACATGCCTACTCACTGTCCTGCTTGTGAGAGCCATTTGGAGCATTTGGATGAAGAAGTAGCCCTGCGGTGTATGAACCCGGCTTGTCCGGCACAAACACGAGAGGGAATCATCCACTTTGTCTCACGCGGGGCGATGAACATCGACGGATTGGGAGAAAAGGTGGTATACCAGCTTTTCGATGCAGAGTTAGTCCGTTCGGTCGCTGATTTGTACACGCTTACAGCAGAAGAGTTGTTACCTTTGGAGCGGATGGGGCAAAAATCAGTAGAAAATCTCCTGACCGCCATCGATGCGAGCAAACAGAACTCAGTCGAACGTCTTCTTTTTGGACTGGGTATTCGCTTTGTTGGGGCTAAGGCGGCCAAGTTGCTGTCACAGCACTTTGGCGATTTGGATCGTTTGCGTCAAGCCAGTGGTGACGAGTTGGAAGCCATAGATGGGATAGGACCTCGCATGGCGGACAGCCTGGTTACCTACTTTGCGAAACCAGAAGTGGACGAATTAGTTGAGCGTTTGCGGGCAGTGGGTGTTAACTTCATCTATAAAGGTTCCACGATTGCGGAACAAAGAGATGTCGACAGTCCATTTACAGGGAAGACGGTCGTGTTGACAGGGACGATGGAATCTCTGAGCCGAAAGGAAGCGAAGGAGCAAATCGAAGCACTGGGAGGCAAAGTAACCGGTAGCGTCAGTAGTAAAACGGATTACGTGATTGCTGGTGATAAAGCAGGCTCCAAATTGGAAAAGGCCAAGGAGTTGGGTGTGGAGGTAGTAAATGAAGAGGGTTTATTGAAGATGTTAAAAGAGTAATAAGACGGCATGATTCCTTTCTTCATGCCGTTTTATTGATTAAGTAGGGGACTTCTCAATATGCGTAGGTAAAATATGATCGAATTCTGCTACGGGTACTAATTTTCCATAGTATTCATTAGCTAAACGTGACCAGTAAGAGCTTTTTTCGACATCTCTTTGATTGTGATAATAGAGCCCTAATGCATGGGCAACACGAGCAACTTTACTATCATTCTCATGCTCGATAAACACTTCAATGGCCTGCCGATAAACACGTTCAAAGGAATCGAAATCTCCTTTTGCATAATGCAACTGCCCTTGTTGGATCCGACTTTCTGCTAAGGCAATGTTATGGTCGGTCAATAAGTGGAGGGCTTTATCAATGTAATGTTGCGCTTTCTCTAATTGCCCCAGCTTGAGATAGGTTTTAGTGAAGGACTCATAAATTTTGGCTACTTCCCAGTAGGGCAACAAGTCAGTGTCTGCGGTTTCTAGTGCAAGATGAAAATAGCGAAGCGCTTCCTCGTACTGCTCCAGCCGATGATGGGTAGTACCGATCTCATGATAGGCACGTGCTGTAAAGAGTGGTGAGACGACAGACATCTGCTGTGACATCTTTAGCATTCGTTGGAAGTATTGTTGCGCCTCATCATATTCTCCCATATGGCTATAACAGCAACCGATGATGTGATAAACCACACTGAGTTCAGGCCAACGATCCATTTTAGAGAGTAAGGACATCGCTTTGTAAGAGAAAATCGCGCCCATTTGTGGCTTAGATAGAAGTAAGTAACTACAAGCTAAGTTACTGTAGAGGTACCCCTTCTCCAATTCGTCTGTCATTTGTGGAAAATAAGGCAGGGCTTCACGGTAGCATGTTACCGCTTTTGAGAAATTGCCTTGGCAAATTTCGATATTGCCTTTCATTCGTAAATAAGATACTAAAATATCTGGATATGATTGAAAATTATCCCATTTAACCTCGAATTTTTGCAGGAGATCTAGAGCTTGTTCTGCTTTTAGCTGTTGATCCATTATATTAATCTCGAGGAGATCCATCTTCATTAAGAGTTTTTCATCACGAATGATGGGAATAAGTGATTGTAATTCTTGGAAATATTGATGGCATTGCTCATGCCGTTCGTTAAACATGGAAAAGCGGACTTTCTCTATGAGGGAAAGTGCTTTTTCTATGGTCTCTTCATTGGTAATTCCATGAAGCTCATGAATCGACATCTGGATTCGCTCGGCTATGGGGCTAATGACATCGTCGGGAGGATTGACCCGTTCATTCTCAATTAAACTTAAATAAGGAACGGAGATAATTCCCTCTGCAAGTTCTGCTTGTGTCATATGGAGCTCTTTTCGTCTACGTCGAAGATTATTGCCTAAGCCGATGTTGATCTCCCCCTTTACAGCGATAAAACATGCCGTCTCAGCCTCATTGTACCAAAACGTATAATAGAGGTATATCGTTGCATATTCATCCTATTTATTGGATCTTATAATTATATATAGGATGGACCTTCACAACGATCTCCTATTGCTAAACATGATAGCTGGATTTATATATTAATATAGTCTAGGAACATTATTGGATTCAACCAAAAAATCTTCGCTTAAAAAGTCGCAAAACGTCGAAAGTCGAGATGTGAGACAGGTATGGTTGAGGTGTTTGATGGATACCAACTCTAATGCAAATAAAAGTAGCAGTTGTTAGTCTCACAGTGTAAGATATGAGATAGATTGTATCTCATATCTTACACTGTGACGATTTTGTGTCTACCTTGTTCTTGAGGGAAAAATATGGTATATAGGATTGCGAAATCATTCTGGTCTCGTCATTAGAACGGAAACTAGGCGCAAAAGGAAATCAGTTTTGTCCTGATATTAAATCGAAAGTTTGCTTAAATTGGAGGTGTTTTAATGATAAGCATCCATTTAACCGCACGGGAAAAAATCGCTACGCTCCTTTTGAAAACAAGGAATCAACGAGGAATTTCCCTTAGTGAAGCACAAGAATTAAGTGGAATCAATCGTTCAACTTTAAGTCGCATAGAGCGAAGGATTAAAGTGGGTAGAAGTGATGATGAATATATTCGATATGTGAAACAGTACGCGGAATGTTTAGGGTGCAATTTAGATGAATTAGGTATATATAAAAAGATGAGTGAACAAGAGCGGACTCAAATTGAACACTTTTTTGGATCGGTTGAATTCAGAATGGAAACGGAACATATGCGAGGCATCGACTTGAAAAGCCTTGACTACCTTGAAAAAATAGAATTTGATAAGAATAGTGGCTATATCGCTTATTATCATTATCTAAAGGGAGTCTATTATTTCTATCGAGGGAAGTATAAAAGAGCGGAAAGTGAGTTTACTCAAGCGATTAATGAATCTAAAAAGTATCCTGACTATAGTTATCTAAATATCAGTAGCTCATCTTATAATTTCTTAAGCGTTCTCCTGTATTTTTCTGAGGATATCGAGGGAGCACTGGAAGAAATAGAAGAAGCTCTCTATCATTATGATTTGTCAGACCCAGAAGAAGGTGAACCCCCGAAACAGCGACGGACTTTATATTGGAAAGTTTTACATAATAAAGCCTCCTATTTGAATGAGTTAAATCAATATAAAGAAGCTGATGATCTTATCGACTATTTGATGGCCAATATTGACTCTATGATCGATAGAATAAAGGCTGGTGCCTATGAATTAAAAGCTGCTTCAGACTTTCGAAGAAAACATTATGATATGGCTATCTTATGGGCGAAAAGAGGGATTGCCTATGCCTTGAAATGTAGCAATTTCGAAGAGTATTCCAATATCGGTGTTCTGATGGGTGATATCTTTACTCAAAGTGGTGAGTATTTCTTAGCGGAAGATGCCTATCGTTCAGTGATTGATTTCTCTCCAATATTGGAGGATAAGCTTCTCGCCATCCCTGTTCGTGCATATCTCGGGCTTGGTACGTTGCTATTCAAAAAAGGGGAAATTAAAAAGGCAAAGGAAATTTATGAAGAAGGAAAGCAATTTTGTGAGAGTAAAGGTTATCAAAGAGAAGTCTATGTTCGCCTTCTAATCTCAATGGGTGATTTATTTTATCAAACCAATCAACCAGTACAAGCAATCTCTTATTATGAACAAGCAATGAAAATTTCAAATCGTTTTCGCAATAAGGAGGAGTATCAATCTGTCTATTTTAAGCTGTCTATTTGTTATAGAGGGATTGATACCCAGAAAGAGATTGAAAATATGAGAGCGTATCAAGAACTTTGTAATCCATACGTATAGGGGTGTTATCTGATAGTTACCTTAATGAAGTCATTCTAATGTTATCTCCTGTAGATATCGAGTGCTTTTAAGACATCTAGGAAAAAGTGTTATTCCTAGATGTCTTATATTAGATGATCTTATGACATGGTGTGTTGTTTTTCGCTTTCAATAAAACTTCTTAAATCTGTAAGAATGCTTTCTAATCCTTGAGAAGCTTTGTTTGAGTAAGCGGTCATGTGTGGAAAGCTGTGTACCATAGAGGGATAGCATCTATATTTTGTGTTCACACCGGCTGCTCTTAACTTTTCGGAATACATGTATCCTTCATCGCGTAGCGGGTCTAGTTCTGCTGTTACTATGATTGCTTGTGCAAGCTCTCTGGCATCTTCAATCTGTAGCGGTGACGCTAATGCGTTGGATATTTGGTGATCTCCTTCTAAGTAATGACCCCAGAACCACTGCATTTTTTCCTTTGTGAGATTGTACTCATATCCCGCATTATAAGAATCCGTTTCAAAGTTGCAATCTAAAACTGGGCAAATTAATAGCTGGGCGTGTGGCTGTGGGAGGCCTTCCTTCTTCAACCAAATACATGTGCATGCTGCTAAATTAGCTCCAGAACTCTCTCCACCTACAACTAATTTAGAAGGATTTCCACCATAGGAATGGATATGATCAACGGTCCATTGAGTGGCTGTTATCGCATCGTTTAGTGGAATGGGAAATTTATGTTCAGGTGCAAGTCGGTAATCGACCGATACGACTATACATCGGCAATCGTTTGAGACTTTTCGGCAAAAGGAATCATCTTTATCCAGATCCCCAAATAGCCAACCGCCTCCATGAAAATATACAAATACAGGCAATATTTCGTTAGCATGGATGGGCTTATATATTCGGATAGGAAGCGGGTATCCGTTACTGTCGATTGTTCTATTGATTACCTCACCCACTTCTATCTTTTCAGATTGAAAGAAGGGTAAACCTTTTTTATAAAAGTACCGGCATTGTTTAGGTGTTAAGTTACTCAAGCTAGGATGCTCTAGACGTGCCATTTCTTTGCCTACTGTATGTAAGAGAGTTTTAATCTCGATATCAATCATATTGCCACTCCTATTGATAATGATTATCACTTATAATAACCTAACCCTTAAGAAAAAGCTACCCATCATCTTAGATGGCCCCACAATACCTCTTATTTTTCTGATCATGAATAAAAAACGAAGAGGAACGGCTTGTGAATCTATTTAATTTAGTAGGTGTATTGAACCACCTTTAATAATTTATTGGATAATATATCATTATATTTACTTGGAAATAGAAGAGGGACAGAAGAGGAAGCTTTTTATACGGAATAGGCTCTTCTACTTTTCTGATGGGAGCTTTATCATTTCTTTCCCACTTGTAGGCATCCAGCGAAAATTGTCCCTTCACCAAAAGCCTATTTTTAAAACTTAGGATGAAAATGATTCATTTTTCATTGCTCAGGGCGTCATTTCATGTCGAATGGGGTCGAACTTTTAAAAACACGGGAGAGCAAATCTGTAGTAAGATGAAAACAAATCAACTTACCGGTTGATGTTTTGGTCTCGATATTACTTGGATGGAGATTGCCCCCAAGGCAATCTCTTTTTTTTATTCCTTCTTCAGCATATAATGAAAGTGGAAAAGAGGGGGGAGAGGGATGGAAGGATGGAAAGCTGGAAGAAGCCTCCTGGCGGTAGTAATCGGATTGCTACTGATAAGTGGCTGTAACTCTATGTGGACGACGATACAAACCGACCCGCTATTACAAAAGGTAGAAGATACGAATAATGATATAGATCTAGAACCTCTCCAACTGCTGGATTATGCCGATAAAGTAGGAGCCCAATTAACATCTCCTGAATATCAGAAATTTGCTGTAAATGAAAAGTTGAACGTGTCTGGATCGGCTTCTTCCTATAAAGAGTTTCAATCTGATTACGCTTGGATTACCGTTGAGAAAGAAGGGGACACAAGCGAGATTGCGAAGCCTTTCGAATACTATGTTCCTTTACAAAAGGGAGCTTTTAAACAAACCATCCACTTGTTTGCGGGTAGTGGTAACTATCAGGTTACGGTAAGATTGCCCAGCTTGACTAAAGAAGATGAGTATCACGAAATTGCCCGTTTTGATGTGATTAATGTAAATGAAACGATCCAAAGAGATATTGCTTTTACCCCGGTGGGGTTAGAGAAAGAAGTTACCTTGAATGAACCTAGTCAAGGTTACATAGAAGCAGATCATACGGTTCAACTAGAAGGGACGGTTCCCGTTGAAGAAGAGGACTCCTCATTACTGGTTCGGATCGAGCAGGGGGAAAAGAAGTGGGAGAAAGTCGTTTCCATCCAAGATGGAGCGTTTACCACGACCGCACCCTTGTTGTTTGAACAGGGTGTTCATGAGCTTAGTTTATTAGTTCCGAGTGAAGAACAAGAGGGATATTATCATAAGGCCCTTTCGCTGCTAGCGAAAAAAGGATCGAGTGAGCCTTTAACTCCGATTACGTACTATAAGCATTATCAAGAACGAGGGGTTCAGCTGACTACTCCAAGCATTAGCGGGGAGCAAGCGGGTAAGACATTTGAGATTGAAGGAAAGATTGACTCAGACGCCCCTTATGCTGCAGATACCAAACAGGTGATTGTGCAAACAGAAAAAGATGATAGAGAGGCTTCCTATATCATCCCAGTGAAGGATTATCAGTTTAAGGGTTCGTTCTGGCTCCGATTTGGACCTGGAGAGTATAAAGTTACTGTGAATGTACCCGAAGTTACGACAGAAAATCGGGATTTCTTCCGTTTCTTCGGGGTAGCCCAGTTTTCGGTTGTCAGCTCTGCGCCCTCAGGAAAGGAAAATCTTTATCCTTCACGCGGGGTGCAGTCTCAAGATGAGCAAATCCTCTCATTAGCGCAATCGTTGACGAAAGATGTGAATGGAGAGCAGGAGCAGGCGAAAGCCATCTATCACTATGTAGCGAAAAACATTCGATACGATGTACCCAAATTTCGTAATGATACCTTCTCTTTAGACGATAGCGCCCTTAAAACATTAGAAGAGAAGAAAGGAGTATGCCAAGATTATGCGTTCTTGGCGGTGGCGCTCTTACGAGCCAGTGATCTGGAGTCGCGATTTGTGGAAGGCTATGCGGATGGAATCCGTCATGCCTGGGTAGAAGTGAAAATAGATGGAGAGTGGCTTACCATGGATCCCACTTGGGGGTCAGGTTACATCAATCAAAATGATGTATTTGTGCCAAGCTATTCGGAAAAGTACTTTGATCCTTCCCCCACGACATTTACACAGACACACCAGCGAACAGGGATTATTTACTAAAAAGAAATGGTGAAAACGATTGAATGAACGAGGACTATTTGGCACCTTTGCTGTTGAGGAAAAAGAGGACGGAAAGAAACTGCTCCAGTTACTAAAAAATCGCTACCACTTCTCCCGTCGATGGTTGCGTAGGTTGAAACAGGGAGAATACGTACAGGTAAATGGACAGCCGTACTACCTAAGTGCGCGTGTTCATGTGGGGGATCAGGTGCGTATCTATTTGCCACCTGAGTCCACCTTGAAAATGAAACCCCAACCGTTACGGATTTGTATCTGTTACGAAGATGATGACCTGATTGTACTAGAAAAGCCAGCAGGGTTGGTGGTCCATCCTACCAAGGGCTATCCGGATCAAACCTTGGCAAATGGTTTAGCCTATCACTTCCAACAACAGGGAAAGGAATTGCCTATTCGGCCCGTTAGCCGCTTGGATAAAGATACTTCAGGCCTCTTGATTATGGCCAAACATGCGTACACACATGATTTTTTTGCGAAAGAGATGAAGCGCAAGCGTTATCAGCGGCAATACCTTGCGATGGTTCACGGTCAGGTGGAGAGCGAAGAAGGAACCATCAACCGTCCCATAGCACATGATCCGACAAGACCGATTCATCGTTGGGTTCATGAAAGTGGTGCGCATGCGGTTACGCACTTCACCGTGGTGGAGAGAAAGGAACAGGCGACCTTGCTCCGACTTCATCTCGAAACGGGACGTACCCATCAAATTCGGGTCCATCTAGCTGACTCTGGTCACCCGATCATCGGTGATCCGATGTATGCAGAGGGGTGGGATAACTTAGGTATGGAGAGGCAAGCCTTGCATGCGACACAGCTACGCATTGTTCATCCGCGCGATGGTGCAGAGAAAGTGTTTCACTCTCCCTGGCCACAGGATATGGAGGCATTATGGAGAAGATTAGATAGAAGCTAGGAATAGGGAAGGGAAACCTAAAGAGTGAAGAGAACGTCATAGGGAATAGGGAATAGGGAATAGGGAATAGGGAATAGGGATTGCAAGAGAACGGGGAAGGAAGGACCACCTCGCTCTCTTCTAATCGCTCTTTTCTCGAAAATATATCTGAATGGATTTTATTTTTCTAAAACATTCACTATCATCTGTTCAACCGCCTAATTCCTGCGTATAATAACCATGCATAGTAAAGAAAGTTGCGAAAGAAGAATTGTTAAAGAGGGGTGTGTATTGTGCAAGGGTGGATTTTTTATAAATACAGTGCTGTGAACACGCAACCTGAGTCGTATGAAATTGAACGTCTATTAGAAGAAGGGGAAAGTCAAGGAATCTCTCTGCGTGTCTTGGAACCAAACCAAGTCGACCTGATTGTTACCCAAGAAGATCGAAAGAGCATCTATGTAGATGGGGAGCCGGTGGCACTTCCTGACTTTGTGCTTCCTCGGATGGGAGCGGGAACAACCTACTTTGCTCTAGCTGTTATCCGTCATCTCGAAAAATTGGGAGTCCCTTGTATCAATTCTTCTCTTAGCATCGAGACGGTCAAAGATAAGTTGTATACACACCAAATCTTAGCGGAACAAAATCTCCCTGTTCCCAAGACCATGTTGGCTAAATTTCCAGTGGACGTTGATCTGGTGGAGAAGCAAATCGGCTTTCCTATCGTGGTGAAAACGTTGTCCGGTACCCAAGGAAAAGGAGTCTTCTTGTCGGAAAATAGGAGTCACTTTGAAGATCTGATGCAGTTGGTGGAGACGACCAACCCAAACTTTAATATGATTTTACAAGAGTTGGTGGAGTCTAGCTTCGGTCGTGACTTGCGTGTTTTTGTTATTGGAGGACGTGCGGTCGGATGTATGGAGCGCAACTCAGCCAGTGGGGGTTTTAAAGCCAATTTTTCTAGTGGTGGTAGTACGAAAGAGTATCCGATCACGCCTGAGATTGAGTGGTTGGCTACGCAATCGACGCGCATCTTAGGCTTGGATATAGCTGGGGTGGATCTCTTGTTTGAGGGTGATCATTTTACCATTTGTGAGGTGAACTCTTCACCTGGATTTGAGGGATTGGAGCCAGCTTGTGGAGTGAACATTCCTCGTGAACTTTTTCATTATCTTAAGACTCGCTTTGGTTTGTTTCCACAGAAACGGAGGTCAGTACAGGCAGCGGAAGTGAAAGAGTAGAGAAAGAGCGGTCTGTTTTGTAACCCTCTTGTATGCCTCCCTTCAATAGCGGAAAGGATAGTAAGAGAAAAGGGAGGCGAAAAATGATGTTCGAATGGGAAATGCTTGCCTTGTGGGAATGGCAGTCCATGATGACACTCACGTTTTTATCTTCTCTCTTAGCATGGTGGACAAAAAAGCGCTTGTTTCAGTGCTGTGCGCTAGGTGGATTGGCGGTAATCCTGATGGCGGGCGCATTGTGGGAGCCCATTCACCCTGTAACATTAATGGTCGGGATGATGTTAGGTGCTTGGCTCCTTCTACTGATGGCTAAACGAATTTTAGAGCCAATGAGAGAACCTTCTTCCAATGAGTAAAGCCTGTGGGTGATCCGCAGGTTTTTTCATTTGACATCAGCCAAGAAACGAATAGAATAGAAACGTATTCGATTCATAAAGGGTTAGAAAAAAATGGTTAGGAGTTATGAATATGAAGCCTCAACCGGTTGCTTGGGTGACAGGCGGAATTCGCGGACTGGGTGTGCAAATTTTACAAGAGTTATCCCGTGCGGGGTTTCGCGTGGCGACCAACTATCGTACGAGTAAAGCAGAGGCACAAGCATTGGAGGCAACGTTTACTGCTTCTGATAAGGAATGCATGGTACTCCAAGGCGACGTTGGAAAGAGAGAAGATGTAGAGCGTATGGCTACTACCATCCTGGCAGAGTGGGGGCGGATTGATGTACTCATCTGTACGGCCGGTCCGATGATTTTTCAGCGGATTCCCCTTGCTAACTTGAATCAAGAGCAGTGGGATGAGATGATCTCTGGAAACTTATCGAGTGTTTTTTATTGCGCGCAAGCGGTTCTTTCCAGCATGAGGGAGCACCATTTTGGTCGCATAATCACTTTTGGTTTCCCTGACGTGGAGCATACGCCAGCGTGGGAAGGGTACGTGGCCTATGCAGCAGCCAAAGCGGGAGTCACTTCTCTTACGAAAACACTTGCGCAAGAAGAAGGTCCTCATGGGATTACCGTCAATATGGTGTGCCCAGGAGATATCCGTCATCCATTTAAAGAGGCATCGATTACGGAGGCGCGAGGTAAAAAAGAAGAGAAAAACCCTGTGGGTAGACCCGGAACGGGAGAAGATATAGCACGGGTCATCCGGTTTTTAGTAGATCCTGACTCTGACTTTATCACTGGTACAGTAATAGATGTGGGTGGAGGTTTTGATAACCACGATTTTATGAGGCAGAGTTGAAAAAATCGAAGGGTTGACACCAACCTCCCTTCGATTTGCGTTATAATAAGGTATAATGATCTTCTACTATTCACTTACTTTGTTTAAAATTTGTCCAAAAGCAAACCAGAGAAAGGAAAAGAGGAGGCCAAGTAAAAAATGAAAGAGGCCATACTTTACTCCGATTAATAGGGAAAAAAGAATTCCGATCCCGCCTGTAAAACGGCAGGCAAAAATGGCGGCTTGCCGATTCATCCATGATCACCTCTCATACACTATAGCACAAATAAGGTGACTGGAACGAACGGGAACAAGAATGAAATCAACGGGGGAGCGCAAGCCAATCAATTGATTGCGTCTACCCATCAATAAATAAAGTGGCAACTTAAGAGAGCGTAGCAGGAGGTTTATCAAAATGAGTGATTTTCAAAACCACGAATGGGAGACACCGTCCCGATCGCGTAGCGAACGCCTCACTTCGCGCAATACGCGTGTGAGTGGTAAGCGTGGACAGCGGTTACAAGGAGGAAAAGGTGGAGGCGGTGACAAGAAAAAAGGCTGGCGTCGCTTCTTTAATAAGAAATGGATCTTGCTAGTCTTATTTACATCGATTTTGTTAGCAGCCGGTGGCTGCTCTGCCATTATGATGTCGGCTAACCTTCAAGATTTAGATAAAATGGAAAATACCGAGTTCGCATCTACTATTATGGACCCTGATGGTAAGGAAGTAGCAAAAATCGGAGCGGTCGAGAGCGAACCGATTGAGTGGGAGAGGGTAAAATCTCAAGAACTGATTTGGGATACCTTTACTGCGGTAGAGGATAGTCGCTTTAATGATCATAATGGAGTGGACTACTATGGGATGGGTCGTGCGGTTTTTGCTAATATCAAAAGTGGTGGTAAAGCAGAAGGTGCTAGTACCATTACCATGCAGGTGGCAAGAAATGCGATTCTGGATAACTTTGAAAAAACCTATAGTCGAAAGCTCGAAGAAATCGGGGCAGCCTGGCGTTTAGAAAGAAAGTATACCAAAGCAGAGATCTTTGAAGCGTATCTCAATAAGATTTATTTTGGGAATGGTGTCGAAGGAATCCAGATGGCATCGAAGATTTATTTTGGAAAAGATATTATGAAAGAAGAGTTAGAACCACAAGAAGTGGCCATATTGGCAGGTTTACCGAAGGCCCCTAGTAAGTATAATCCGTTTTCAGGGGAAGAGAACTGGAAAGCACAGAAAGAACGACGGGATACCGTGTTGTTTATTATGGCTCGTGAGGGCATCATTACGCAAGAAGAGAAAGAAAAGCTACAAGCAACGGAGATCAGTCACGATGAGAAGCACATGAATGAGTATTTAAAGGATACAGGTTATGATGCCTATAAGGAAATGGTTATTCGTGATGCGGAAGAGTATTATGGCTTGACGGAAGAAGAGCTAGCCGTAGGTGGATTCGAAATCAAGACATATATTAATCCCAAAGCACAAGATGCGATGGAAGCAGCGATGAAAGATGACTCACTCTATCCAGCTGAAAGTCTGGGCTTAGTTGATGGGGCTGCCACCATGATAGATAATAAAACGGGTGGAATTGTTGCTATTGCTGGCGGACGAGAGTATAAACCCTCCTATAAAATGCGAGCAGCAGAAGAACACCAGCCGGGATCTTCTCTCAAGCCGTTGACCGTATACTCACCTGCTGTAGATAGAAATGGATTTAATGAGTACTATCAGATTGATGATGATAAACAGTGGGCGGAAGAGCAAGGATTGGAAATTAACAACTACACGAATAGGGACTATGGATTAGTATCTATGAGTGATGTTGTAGCTCAATCATTAAACCTAGCAACCGCTCGAATCTTGGTGGACCATGTGAATATCGAACCAGCATTTGCGTATGGTGTGCAAAGGTTTGGACTTCCCTTGCTAGAGGAAGATAAGGGTGTTTCTCCGTTGGCATTGGGTGGATTGACCAAAGGCGTTTCCACGGTGGATATGGCACAAGCCTATACCGCTTTCCCACGCTTGGGGAAAATGACAGAGGCACATACAATCATTGAAATTAAAGATGTTCGTGGAGGCAAAGAAAAGATAGAAGAGCCCACTCGTAAACCGGAAACAAATGAAAAAGTTTTTGATCACCCTAAACAAACGGCCTGGTATATGACGAGAATGTTAAAAGGTGTTGTCGCAGGTGATAATGGTACGGCTCGTAAGTATGTGAATATCCCCAACCATGAGATAGCTGGTAAGACGGGAACCACAAATGAGTATAAAGACTCTTGGTTTGTTGGATATTCACAGGATTACACGATGGCAACGACTGTTTATAACCCTCAGGGTTTGAAGAAGAAGCTAGACGACAAATCCTATGGGGCACAACTTTTTAATGACATCATGAGCAAAACCCTCAACGAAGGCTCAAGTAAGTTGGAAAAACCGGAGGGTGTATCCGATCCACAACCTCCATTCCAGTTAAAACAAGTCACCGACTTGAAAGCAGATTACGACAGAGGGAATCAAGCGGTTCACCTTAGCTGGACAGACCAAGATCAAGGAAGTCGTGTGGTGTACCGTATTGAGCGTAATGAAGAAGGCGGAAATTGGCAAGAGTTAAAACAAGTGACGTCAGGCTCTCACACGGACACCAGTATCGAACCTCCTGAAGATGGTGGATTCTTTGATAACCTAACAGGCCGAAACAAGAAAACCTACCAATATCGAGTGATTGCTATTGATACACAACCCAATGAAGGTGAAACACAAGAAACGAGCCCTTCCAATGTAGCAACAGTAGAGATTAAGCCAGGTAATGGTAATGGAGAGGAGCCGGAGCAACCGGAAGAAGGGGAATTCCAACCTGCCAGTAATCTATCCGGCGACTACCGTGACCGAAATGGAACGGTGAAAGTGAAATGGAATCCCTCTAATCAACAAGGGGCGAAATATGTTCTTTATCGTGATGGACAGCCAATCACAGGGGAGACTTCGGATACCAGCTTTGTGGATCAAGGTATTCAACCTCAACCAACTCCGACTACTGTCACGTATGAAGTATATACCATCCATCCATTGACCAGAGAGCAGATTCCAACGAATCAGCCGGCTACTGTACAAATTCCAGCAACAAATCAAAATCCAGGTGGACAATAACGTTCTATTAGAGACAATCGAATGATGAAGTGAACGAAGGTAAAAGGGAGACTAGTCCATTATGGGCTAGTCTTTTTTGCTTGTTCTACCCTCTATCTCGTCTCCATAGACTAGTCCTATGAGGACAAGGCGGAAGGAGGAGAATGAGGCTTGAATTCACAGTGGACGATGGCGTTTCGAGTGGCATTTACGTATATAGGCACGGTGGTTGGTGCAGGCTTTGCTTCCGGACAGGAGATTATGCAGTTTTTTACTGTGTATGGGATGGGTGGCATGTGGGCCATTGTGGCAGTTTCAGCTTTGTTTGTGTGGTTGGGAACGCGCATGATGGTGATGGGAGCGCGCCTGCAGGCAGAATCATACGAAGAATTGAACGACCACCTCTTTGGACCCACGTGGGGAAAGTGGATGAGTCGGTTTGTGGGTGTGGTCCTCTTTGGAGTGACAACAGCGATGATGTCAGGGACAGGAGCGCTGTTTGAGGAGCAACTGGGTTTCTCCTTTCATTTCGGGGTGATTGCCACATCTCTCATTGCCTTTCTTGTCATTATTCGTGGAATGGATGGGATTTTATCAGTCAACACATTGGTGGTGCCGTTGATGTTTTTATTTACGCTCTTAGTGGGAATCAATGGCTGGCAAAGTGGAGGAGTAGAAGGGCTGTTTGCGATGGAGGAAGCCACCAACGAAGGACATTGGAGTCTTTCCGCTCTAACCTATGTGGCGTTTAATCTTGCCATGTCGCAAGCTGTGTTGGTGCCGCTTGGGCATGAGATAGGGGATGAAAAAGTACTACGCTTAGGTGGTTGGATGGGTGGGTGTGTGCTAGGGCTGATGCTCATCACCAGTAACTTTGCGCTTTCCCTTCACTCTCCACAGGTGTATCAGTTGGAAATTCCGATTGCCCTTGTGATTACTACTTTGGGTGAAGGGATGAAAACCTTCTTTTTGGTGGTGATGTGGGGAGAGATCTTTACGACCCTAATTGGGAATGTATATGGCTTGGCAGCTAATCTTCATCAAGTGACGCGTCTACGGATGAATACGCTCATGGCAGGCATTTTCTTCCTTGGATATTTGTGCTCAATGATTGGCTTTCCCACATTGATTGGTTATTTGTATCCATTGTTTGGCTATTGTGGCATCGCTGTATTGGGGCTTTTGCTCATCCGGCGCTATCCATCCAGCTGAAGGGGAGAAAATCGATGAATTTTATCATTATTGTGGCTCTGTCGTATTTGATCGGTGCTTTTCCATTGGAGTGGGTATTGGAACGTAGTCGTGGTTGGATGGAGGTTTCCCATCAAGCACGCTTGTCCGTTCGTTCGGGTGTCGTGTGGGGTGGGTTTGAGATGGTCAAGGGTGGAGTGGCTACCTTAATCGGATTGTTGATGGGAGGCTGGATGGGAGCTTCCTTGGCAGCAGTAGGAGTAGTTGTGGGACACACGTATTCGGTGTTTACTGGATTTCGTGGTGAGCGTGGATTGGCAGTCGCCGGAGGGGCGTTTCTCATTCTTAGTCCGCTCCTCATCTTGTGTGGCCTATTGATTTACTTTCTAACCTTGCTGATTACCCATTATCGTAGCTTGGCTACATATATTACCATTGGAGCGGTGATGATACTCGCTCTTTTCTTCCCTATTCATTTTTATGGGTTAGTGGTTGTTGCATTGATCGGTATCCTCCTGCTGGTTCGTTATCGCTCGTGGTGGGAAGAATTTCGCAGAGGGACGGAACCTCCTGTCCGTTGGAGTGGTCCCTTTAAATAGAAATAAAATATCTTAAGCGTTCACTCTCAAATGAGTGCTTGACGAAAGAGGAACTCAATCGGTCTAGTTGCATTTGGTTGAGGTGACATGAACAGTAAGGAAATGCTGATGCCACTTTAAGGTTATATCCGATAGAAGGGGACGTGGCTTCGGATTGGAATATAGAGACTCCCTATTCTCACCACCTACTAAGTTGACATGTATTTTTTAAATCGAAGGAAGTCTTGTTTTTCTTCAGGGGGGAGTTGATTGAACTGAGATCGTAATTTGTGCTTGTAGAATTTGTAGAGCTCTAAGTCTTTTTGATTACGGCGAATGATTGTTTTCCTTAATGAAGCGGGAACTTCCTCTTTGCCAATATACTTGGTACTTTGATGAACACTCATAAATTTCATTTTCTTCCAACCTAATTTCTTGTTTAGTAGATAGAGAGATTCTGTATACATATCGGTGATACCTACCATGGTAAAGTGAGATTGTATATGAAGCTGGGCCTTGTGGAGATTGGGTTGGTTGTCACCCGATATCCAAGTCGTTTGTGTATTTCGGAGGCCACGCTGAAGGGCAGGGTTGGAATAGTGAATAAACTGATGAAAAGAGAGGTTCTTCACGGTGTTATGCAATGAATTTTGCTTTGTGCCACGTAGATAGTTAAAATAGGAAATCACACGATCCAATGGATGGCGCAGGAATGTAAAATATGTTGCAGGCTTTTGAAACCATTGGTGAACACCATAGGGTCGATGGCCATATACCGCTTTATAGGGGAGACTGTCTTCTTTTGAGATAGATTCTGAGGGGGAGACTGGCTGGAATGTATCGTTGGTCCGATAAATATTTTCTCTACCATAATGAGTATCCATGATGCGACGGGTGGTTGTACCAGCCGTTTTAGGGAGGTGCATGAATATAATGACTTTTGAGTTCATAACATAAACCTCATTTCTACTTTACTAAATATACCTTATAATATGCGAGCTTTATAAGGACGTAACGTCAAGGGTACCTAGCCTAGAAAAATGTGTCGCTTTGTTGACGGAAGAAACGCCATTTTGTGTCCGTTAATGATCTTTTACCTTTACTTTCAAGGGGGATCTCTTCTGTTTTGAACAATTTTTTGACCGTTCGTCGGTGAGACTATATATCTGAACGCAAAAAGGATATCATGAAGAGAAATGGGGAATTTCTTTAAGGAGGTCCCCTGTCTATTTGAAAAGCGATAATCGAATTGATCATACATTGAGAGAAAAAAGGGGCAAAAGAATATGAAGAACGGACCAATCAATGATACCTTTTTGCGTGCTTGCCGGAAAGAACCGACGGAGTATGTTCCTGTATGGTATATGCGACAAGCAGGTCGGTACCAGCCGGAATATCGTAAAATCCGAGAGCAATACTCTTTCTTTGAAGTGAATGAGAATCCGGAAGTATGTGCGGAAGTGACTCGTCTGCCAGTAGAGCAGTTGGGTGTCGACGCTGCGATCCTCTTTGCAGATATTATGACACCACTCAAGCCTATCGGTGTGGATGTGGAGATTCAATCGGGAATTGGTCCGGTGATCGACAATCCGATTACGTCCATTCAGGATGTTCGACAACTATTGGAGTTACAACCAGCGAAGCATGTGCCAATGATTCTAGAAGCGGTAAAGATATTGCAACAACAGCTGACAGTCCCATTGATTGGCTTTGCCGGCGCACCGTTTACCCTAGCGAGCTATATGATTGAAGGTGGCCCTTCCAAGCATTATCACAAAACGAAAGCTTTTATGTATGCACAACCACAGGCTTGGCAAGCGCTGATGGACAAGTTAGCAGACATGACAATTACCTACTTATCTGCTCAGATTGAGGCTGGAGCTTCGGCTGTACAAGTATTTGATTCGTGGGTTGGGGCACTCAATCAAGAAGATTATGATCACTACATCGCTCCGGTGATGGAGAAGATCTTCTCCTCGATACAAAAAACGAATGCTCCTACCATCTATTTTGGTGTGGGTGCGGGTCATTTGCTTACTAGATGGAATAAACTTCCGGTTGATGTGCTAGGCTTGGACTGGCGAACAAGCATACAAGAAGCGAGGCGTCTTGGAGTAGAGAAAACGTTGCAAGGCAACTTAGACCCTTCACTGCTACTCGCTCCGTGGGAGCAATTGGAGAAGAAAGCGAAAGAAATTTTGGATGAGGGATCCAAAAAGCCTGGTTATATTTTCAACCTCGGTCATGGGGTGTTTCCTGATGCAGATGTTCAAACACTGAATCGCTTAACCTCTCTGGTTCATGATTACTCGCACGAGAAGAAGGAAGTTAAATAGGGTAAGATAACTAAAATGAAAAGAAATCGATCGTGGAGGGTATCGTATGAGTAAGAAAACAATTGGTATACTTCTGATGGCCTACGGAACGCCACGGAGTAAAGAAGAGATTGAACCTTATTACACCCATATACGCCATGGAAGAAAACCATCAGAAGAAATGCTGCAAGATTTAACTGAACGATATGAAGCCATCGGTGGAATCTCTCCCTTGGCACGCATTACAGAGGAGCAACGAACAGCTTTGGAGGCGGAATTAAATCAGCGTGAAGGCGAGATTCAATTTCGTGTCTACTTGGGATTAAAGCATATTGCTCCATTTATTGAAGATGCTGTACAAGAGATGCATCGTGACGGGATTGAGGAAGCAATCAGTATGGTGCTCGCTCCTCATTATTCTACTTTTAGCGTCAAATCCTATAATCAACGGGCACTTACGGAAGCAGAGCGGATCGGTGGTCCGCAAATAATATCTATTAATAGTTGGTACAAGAATGAGAAATTCTTACAATATTGGACGGAGCAGTTAGAAAACACTCTCTCTTCACTGTCGCAGGAGGAACGTGAGAAAAGTGTCGTCGTTTTCTCAGCGCATAGCTTACCAGAGAAGATTTTGCAATATGGGGATCCCTATCCGGATCAGTTACAGGAAACGGCACAAATACTGGCTGAGCGGGTATCCATTCCTCACTATGCGATTGGATGGCAGAGTGAAGGGAATACACCTGATCCATGGCTGGGTCCAGACGTACAAGATTTGACGAGGGACTTGTATCGAGAGAAGGGGTATCAGACCTTTGTCTACTGCCCTCTCGGATTTGTAGCTGAACACTTGGAAGTATTGTACGATAACGATTACGAGTGCAAAGTGGTTACCGTTGAGGTAGGGGCTTCCTATCTCCGACCACCCATGCCTAATAGTGACCCGCTTTTTATTGCCGGATTAGCGGATGAGGTACTCCTGAAGTGGTCAGAGCACCTGGAGAAGGTGGACTCATGAAGCGCGTAGTCATCATTGGGGGTGGGCTGACTGGTCTTGCTACTGCCTTCTATCTTCAGCGCGCGCAAGAGCAGACACAAGAGCCGATCAAGATTAGCCTGCTGGAAGCGGGTCCTCATTTGGGTGGAAAGATTCATACGGAGTATCACGAGGGCTTTGTGATTGAGCGCGGACCAGATTCTTTCTTGGAACGGAAGTCGGCAGCGGCAAAGCTTGTGTCTGAACTGGGTTTAGCAGATGAGTTGGTACGAAATGAAACAGGACAAGCGTATATCTTAAACCACAAGCGCCTTTTACCGATTCCTGAAGGGGCGGTTATGGGCATCCCTACTCGTTTGATGCCATTTGTTACGACAGGTTTAATTTCACCTATCGGAAAGCTTCGCGCAGCAGCGGATCTATTGCTACCACCGGCGACGGGAACGCACGATATCTCCGTAGGGGAATTTTTTAGAAGGCGTCTAGGGAACGATGTGGTTACCCAGGTGATTGAGCCATTGCTGTCGGGAATTTATGCGGGAGACATTAATCGCTTGAGCCTTGAGGCAACATTTCCTCAGTTTATCGATCTAGAAGAGCAATACCGTAGCCTGATTCTCGGTATGAAGAAGACACGTCCCGAAGCAGGGCAAGCAAAGAAAAAAGGGCAGTTTCTCACCTTGAAAAAGGGGCTTACCTCTTTGGTGACGGCATTGGAAGAGAAACTAGCATCTTCGTGTTCCATACGCACACAAACACAAGTGCGCCATGTGGTCAAAACAGCACAAGGGTATGAGCTTACCTTGCGTGATGGTGAGACATTAGCAGCCGATGCGGTGGTAATGGCGGTGCCTCATACTGTTACCCAACGTTTGTTGGGAGGAAGCCCGTATCTGGATCCACTGATGAACGATGTGAAGCCGACGACAGTAGCCACTGTCGCTTTAGGTTACCGCAAAGAAGATGCACCCTTACGCTGGGAAGGGACAGGCTTTGTTGTACCACGTACAGAAGAGACATCGATTACGGCATGTACGTGGACCCATAAGAAATGGCCACACACGTCCCCGGAAGATAAGGCCTTGTTACGCGCTTATGTGGGTCGTGCAGGTAGCGAAGCGATTGTGGATCGATCCGATGAAGAGATTGTGGCGGTCGTCAAGCGGGATCTACAGGAGATTTTAGGCATTGAGAAGGAGCCACTTTTCTCCGTTGTGACTCGTTGGCGCGATTCGATGCCTCAATATGAAGTGGGGCATGCGGCATGGTTAGAAACGATGCGTTCCCAACTAGCCGAACACTTCCCGCGGTTGGTTATCGCTGGAGCCGCATACGATGGCGTTGGTTTACCGGATTGCATTGAATCAGGAAGAAACGCAGCAGAGAATATATGGGACAACGTAACGGGTCGTCCTTCCCTCGAACAAGACCATCAGCTACTTGGATAGTAGCTGATGGTCTTTTCGCTTGTAAGAGAGCGTTATTCGAGATAAGAGTAGAGATGTTTACTAGAGGCTGATGGTCGAGCTTTAACCCGATGTTTCGCCACTCGATCCGCGTGGTCCACGTGCTCCTCTGGGTCCACGTGGACCTCTAGGTCCCGTTGGCCCGGTTGGCCCCGTTGGTCCAGGGATAGAGGAAGGAGACCCGATTTTTGTGACGAAAGCATCCTCTACGCCAGCGAAAGATGGTTGAAAAGCACTTGAGAGGACAGGGAAATTGGGAGATGCGGTGACGCCAGTAAGATAGGCACTGGCAGTGGTATCCGTCGCAGTGGCACTCGCACGATCAAACCCACTGCCCCCTAGGTAGGTAGAGTAAGAAATACGATTACTCTTGTTGGCCTGTAATTGGATTTGGGTAGCGAAAGCATCATTGCTACCTCCAGCAAAGAAGGACTGAACGGCATCGGTTGTAACAGGGAAGTTGGTGGAACTGGTTTCTCCTACGATCCACGGATTGTCATAGGGATCGACAGCGATACCAAATCCTTTTTCTGAACCTGTTCCGCCGAGAAAAGAAGAAAAAAGTAGCGACGAACCTGCACGATTGAAACGGGTAACGAAAGCATCCTGGCCTAAGCGTACGGTCTGAAAAGCACCCGAAGTTATTGGAAAGTTATCGGATTGTGTCTGTCCCGTTACATAAGCTTCTCCTCCGCGATTTAAACTGATGGCACAACCAGTATCATCCCCTGATCCGCCGAGGAAGGTAGAGAAAACCAAGGAAGAACCGTTGACATTAAACTGGGTGACGTAGGCGGATGTACTCCCGGGGGCAGCGGTTTGAAAAGCATTGGAGGTAGTAGGAAAGTCATTGGAACCGGTTAATCCTACTACAACTGCTTGTTGTGATTGATCGACGGCAATCCCAGTTCCCGCATCAAAGTTGCTTCCGCCTAGATAACTAGAATAAATGAGAGTGGAGCCGGAGCGATCCAGCTTGCTAATAAAAGAGGTCTGTAAAGCAGCGTTGTTGCGGGTCTGAAAGGCCCCGCTAGTCGTAGGGAAGTCGCCTGACTGTGTAATCCCAGTTATATAGACATTTTGATCTCCATCTAGCGCGATTCCGTTAGCGGCCTGATTTTCACTCCCTCCTAATAAGGTGGAGAAGATGAGGCTGGAGCCTGTTGGGGACAATTTAGTCACATACACACTTTCGATCCCTCTGAAAATCGTTTGCAAAGCATTCGAGGTGACAGGGAAGTTAGTAGAAGTCGTCTCTCCCGTGACATAGGCATGCCCGGTAGGATCTACTTTAATACCAATTCCGCGTTCGCCTTCGCTGCCGGATAGCAAGGTGGAGTAGAGTAGGGAAGTTCCGGAAGCGTTAAATTTGGAAACAAAGGTAGACTCAAAACCTTGTTGGATGGTTTGAAATGCTCCTGTTGTGAGGGGAAAATTAGCGGAGGCTGTTGTTCCCGAGACGAATGCTTGTTTATCTGCATTGATCGCGATACTGAGTCCACAATCGGTAGCAGACCCTCCTAAGTAAGTGGAATATAACAGGATGATTGGATCGATGATGAGGGGAAGGGTGGGATCATATTCTCCTTTTAGTTGGAACCCAAAAGTGGATGAATCATAGAGGGTGAAAGGAGTACTCACTTCTTGTTTTCCATGAGGAGTAAGTTGGTAGCTCATCGGGTGTGCTTGTTTCACGATCCCGTGAGAGGTGTGAAAGATCAGTTCGCCGTCTTCGTTAATACGAACGTCATCGGCCCCGTCTACTTTCATACGGATAGCGTCTAAGCTGGCGTGAGGCGAGAGAATAAGATCATACTTGAGGTCGTCATTCTTTTCGTAGAAGAGCAGATCAATTCCTGACCAAACATTTATATAGTATAGCTCGTGAAAAGAGGCTTTGCTTTCAATATCAAGATTTTCACTCATTGAATAGGGTTTTCGTGTCAACAAATGTGGAAGGTTATCCGTGGGCTTTTGGTCGAAAAAAAAGTGAAGGAGCGCATGATTGTCGATGGCCAAACTCCAATGTTCTTGTGCAAAACAATAGATAAATCCGTTTCCGACCATGTGGTACTGATTGATCTCTTCTTCTACTTTGCAGAAACCGGAAAGCCGTGTTGCAGGACGTAGGAAGGGATGAAGCATAGGGCATCCTCCTTTGCAAAATACAATCTTTTCAGTCTATTCAGCAAAAAAGCGTTCGGTTCATGGTAAAAAGATGCTAGTTGGCACTAGTGGAATGGATCGTTAACATAGGAAACCGAGGGTTTCGTTCTTAGATACAATTGACAAGCTTTGCTCCTCCCTCCTCCTGCTTGCCCATGTTACAATACGAGAGGAGGAGGGATTGGGATGGAATGGACAGGCATGCTTCGTGCATTAGCGCATGAACCGACCGAACCGGTTACCTACTATGCTTCTGTAGGTGATGAGCAGGTTCGTTTAAATAAATGGATAGGAAATCGTATGGCTATTCACTTTTCAGGTGAGATCAACTGTATCGAATGTGGGCGTAAGATCAAAAAGACATATAATAGTGGCTATTGCTATCCATGCTTTCGTGATCTAGCGAAGAATGATCTTTGTATGGTGAAACCCCATCTCTGTCATTATCATGAAGGGACATGCCGTGACGATGCCTTTGGCGAGCATCATTGTATGCAGCCACATTATGTTTATCTGGCGCTTTCCAGTGAAGTGAAAGTAGGCATCACACGAAAAGGGAATGGCTTTCGGCGTTGGGTGGATCAAGGGGCGGTACGTGCACTTCCCATCGCAGAAGTTCCCACCCGCAAGTTAGCAGGAGAGTTGGAGGTTCATCTCACACAATATCTGAATGATAAAACCAATTGGCGTAAGATGCTAAAAAATGAAATTGCAGAGAAGGATCTGCTAGATGTTTACCAAGAGATTGTGGGAAAAATCCCGGAAACATTTACGGAATTCTTGTTAGAACCTGAGGAAGTATATGAATTTCACTACCCTCAATTGGAAGCTCCTGAAAAAATCAAATCACTTAATTTGGATAAGACTCCTACGATTGAAGGGACATTATTGGGGATTAAGGGGCAATATTTGATTTTGGATTCGGGGGTGGTTAATATTCGCAAATTCTCTGGGTATATGGTGACACTTGCTGGGGAGTGAAACTGATTGAAAAACTGGGAAGCAAGAGAAGTAGAAGGTCTAGAGGTAGATGGAGAGGATTGGATTGGAGCGAACTTACGTGACTGCCGCTTCATTGCTTGCTCTTTTCAAGGAGCGCGACTAGATGAATGGATAACGACCGCCTGCCAATTTATCAATTGCGATTTTCGAGGGGCTTATCTTAATGCTTCCTGTCATCGACGATCCAGCTTTACCAACTGTGAATTTGAAAATGCGAACCTTTTTTGTGCGGAACTGCTGGAATGTAAGCTCGTTGGTTCTAACCTAACGGGTGCCAATCTGGCAGGGCTGAAAGTAGAGGAGGGTGATTGGTCCTTTACTTCTCTACGTCATGCCGATCTGGGCAAGCAATCGCTACAAAAGGTTCGGTTAGTAGAAGCCGATCTTTATGAAGCGAACTTGGAGAAAGCGGATCTTCGAGGAGCGGATTTGACCCGTGCCCAGTTGAATAAAGTGAATATGAGAGAAGCCGACTTGCGAGGTGCGGTTGTGACGGGAGTCGATTTTACCCAGTTGGATATTCGGGGAGTGAAGATGGAGTTTGCAGAAGCTGTTGCTTTTGCTCGTTCGTATGGTGCTAAGATTGAATAGAGCGAACAAACGATAAAGAAATATTTGGAGATATAATTTTTTATAATCTGATGAAACGAAAGAAATGGAGTCGTCGTTGATAGTATTGAAAGGCTGATTGCACAAATGGTCTTTCAATACCTTTTGGATAACCAAGGATTGCCCTGATTATCCCCCTTTGTTTGAACAAAAGTCTTACCCCCTGAGTGAAAACCGGCGGCACGGAAAACCGCCGGTCTTTTTTTTGTTCACTTTTGTATTCCATTTGACGAAAGATGTTTGTTCATAAAAGAAGTGGTGGTTTCGATGGCTTGCTCAAGCAACGAGGTTGGTTCTTGAAAGGGATGAGAACAACCAAAAACATGATTGGCTCCATCAATTAGAGAGAGTTGGGCATGAGGGACGGCTTGCTGCAGGTTGATTGCGGTCGTTGCAGGGACAGAAAGATCTTCTTTTCCATGCACGATGAGCAAGGGCCGCTTATAATGGGTGAGTCGCTTCATGAGATGAAAAGAGTCTTTATTCTCTTCTAGATCTTGCAGAACTTCTTGACTGATTGGCATCTGTTGCTTGGTGCGGCTGTTATAGATGGACCCTTCTCCTTTACGCAGAATCTCTTCTTTTAACTGAGGAGAGAACAAATCTAGCTTGTTAATGCCATTCCAAGTTGCCACAGCACGGATAGGGGTATGGTCGAGCGCGTATAGAAGGGCATTGCCTCCGCCACGACTATGTCCGACTAATCCAATTTGGTCACTATCCATGTGATCGGATAAGGGGAGAGTTTGTGTACGAATGGCGTGAAGAAGCACATCTAAATCCTCTTGTTCGCGTGAGTAGGTATTGTGAGCGAATTTCTCCAATTCGGTAAAATGAAGAAAGTCCTCGCCTACTCCATTCATGGAAAAATTAAAGGTGACGACGGCAAAACCTGCTTCAGAAAAACGGTTGGCTGCATGAGGGAAGAATCCCCAATCTTTAAAACCTTTAAAGCCATGTAAGATCAATAATGTTGGGGCAGGACGCTTGGAAGCGGGGAGAAAGACATCACCGCGGATGATGCGCTTTTCTTTACCCACTGGAAGCGAAAAAGGTGTTGGCATGAATGGTGGCACAAGTTGTGCCTCCCTCCTTTCAATAGATCAACTTTCACCTCCTACTATCACGCGGGAGAGGTGTGAATGTCAAGCTTCTTTTCTTTATTGACACCTCCTAGGGGAGAAGTATAATGGAAGTGATAGGTAGCCATTTATAAGGTACCTAAAAAATTATCTGGTGGGGAACAGGTCTTTCGCGACTAGCGAAAGTGAAGAGGGAAGGCCGGTGGAAATCCGGCGCGGACCCGCCACTGTGAATGGGGAGCAAATCCGAAGGACTGACCACTGTCCTCCAAGAGGATGGGAAGGGACGGAGGCGCGATGAACCATGAGCCAGGAGACCTGCCTGTTCTCGCAAATGTTACTCTCCTTCGCGGTAAAGGAGGAACGCTAGGAACCCACAAATAATAGAAAATACTGACTGGTTTTATGAGGATTGGACAGTCTATGGTTAGACTGAGACTGAATCCTTGTGGTGGTTAACGTCAAGATTTGATGTGTAAAGGTTAACCAGCTAACCAGATCACTTCGACTTTATTGTGCGGCCCTCCCGTAAGCGAACCCTCCTTGTACCAGTAGGTACAAGGTTTTTTATCGGCTGGAAGGAGAACAATATGGGAGGAGAAAAGAAGATGAAGAATCGTTGGTGGAAGTTTCAATCGCTATTACTCGCTTTGGTGATGATATTTAGTGCCGCGGGCTGTGCCGCTGAACCCGAAGCAGAGAAACCAGAAAAAGAAAAGAGTCAGGTAGAAGAGAAGGCGGATGCAGTTACATATCCTGTAACGATCACAGGAGATGATGGAGAAGAAGTAACGATTGAAGAGGAGCCGAAGCGGATTATCTCCTTGATTCCGAGTGCGACGGAAATCGCTTTCTCCCTTGATGTGGGAGATCGTATCGTGGGTGTTACCTCGAACGATGATTACCCTGCTGAAGTGAGCGAGATTGAAAAAATAGGAGATATGGAGATCAATGCGGAGAAGGTGGTTTCACTCGAGCCGGACTTAGTATTGGCAGCCAATTTGAATGGGGAAGCGATTCAAAAACTGCGTGGATTGGATCTGACTGTACTGGTTGTTGAAGGACAAAACTTAGAAGGTGTCTATCAGTCAATTGAAAAAGTAGGAGAAGCGACCAATCAAGTGGAAGAAGCCCAGCAGGTGATCGATGGAATGAAAGCCGATGTGGAAGGGGTGAAAGAAGCTGTAGGGGATATCCCAAAGGATGAGCGGCTTCGCACCTGGTATGAAGTTTCATCGGATCTTTATACAACGGGTAATGGTACTTTTATGAATGAGCTGATCACACTGGCTGGAGGCATCAATGTGGCAGCAGAAGAGGAAGGCTGGGTGCAAGTATCGGAAGAAAAGGTAGTAGAATGGAATCCTGATGTGATTCTGTTCACCCATGGAGAGGATGCACAAGCCACTTTGAGTCAAATTTCTGACCGTGGGGGTTGGAGCGAGATTACCGCGGTAAAAGAAGAACGTATGGTTCAACTGGATGGCAACTTAGTCAGTCGCCAGGGTCCACGTATTACGAAAGGACTGTTGGAGGTTGCGAAAGCGCTTTACCCAGAAAAATTCTAAGGAAGTGAACAAGCAAAGAAAGTGGATCGGGAAGACACAGCTTTTCGTCTGGCTGATACTTCTTAGCGCTGGACTCTTATTAACCATTGGGGGTTCAATTTCTCTTGGGAGCGCTAATATTTCAATGGTAGACAGTTGGCGGACGATCGTGGGGAAAATCCCTTTCCTTTCGCTTCCAGCAAGTGATCCGACTACAGAAGCGATCATATGGCAAATTCGTTTACCACGCGTTTTGCTTGCTGGGCTTGTGGGTGCAGCCTTAGCTGGTAGTGGGGTGATCTTTCAAGGTGTCTTGCGCAATCCACTGGCAGATCCTTATATCTTAGGTGTATCATCTGGAGCTGCAGTGGGCGCGGCCATCGCCATTTTGACAGGTTGGGGAGGCATTCTGCTTGGGATATGGAATGTCCCCCTCTTTTCTTTTTTATTTGCCATGATGGCGCTCATCTTGGTATTACGACTGGCACAAGTAAAAAGTGGCATGCGCACCTCGACTCTCATTTTGGCTGGGGTGGTCATTCAGGCATTCTTCGGCTCCTTATTAACCTTTATCCTCTCACAATCGGCTGAACGGATGATGGAAATTCAATTTTGGCTGATGGGGAGCCTCGCTTTACGGGAATGGAGTCACGCGTTCGTTATTCTACCTTTCATCGTATTTGGGTTAGGGATTGCTTGGTTATTTAGTCGCGAGTTGGATTTGTTTGCTCTGGGAGAGCGCTCTGCTTATCATTTGGGAGTATCCGTGCAGAAAATTCGACTCCTCCTCTTAATCTTAGCTTCTATGGCAACTGGCGTCGCCGTTGCTGTATCCGGCACCATAGGGTTTGTAGGATTGGTGATTCCGCACATGACGCGGATGATTGTGGGCTCCAATCACCGTCTGCTGTTGCCCATTTCTGTGCTCGGGGGGGCGATCTTTCTCATATGGACGGACACATTGGCTCGATTGTTGCTGGAGCCACGCGAGCTTCCGATTGGTGTGATCACCGCCTTTATCGGTGCCCCTTTTTTTGCCTGGTTGCTAAGACGGCATAATCAAGGGTGAAAGAGGCAAGAACCCTCATATTCTATAAAGAGTAGGGTTTCTAAAATGTTTTATCGAAAGAATGGTGGGACAGGTTATGTTGGAGGCAGTGGACATTCACAAGAAAATTCATGAGAAGCCGATCTTACACGGAGTGGACCTGTCAGTGACACGCGGGGAGATGGTTGGTCTCATCGGTCCCAATGGTAGTGGAAAGACGACACTGTTGCGCATTTTAGCGGGAGAAGAGCGAGCGAGTGCGGGAGAAGTTTCTCTGATGGAGAAACCGATCGAGAAATGGTCACAGCGAGAACGTGCACAGCTGATGGCGGTTTTACCGCAGGAAGGTTTACCGAGTGTCCCTTATACCGTTGAAGAAGTGGTGACGATGGGACGCTACCCGTATCAGAGTCGCTTTGCACCACCGACTAAGGAAGACCGGTACCATGTACAGCAAGCGATGAAAGTATTGGAGATTGGACCGCTTCACCGACGTACGATCGATGAACTGAGCGGAGGAGAACGGCAACGGGTTGCTATTGCGAAAGCGATGGCACAGGAGCCTGAATTGCTTTTACTCGATGAGCCCACCACCTATTTGGATATTGGTCACCAAGTGGCAGTCATGGAACATATCCTGCGTTGGCGTCAGCAAGATCAATTAGCGGTGATCGCTGTCTTTCATGACCTTAATCTGGCCGCCCAACATTGCGATCGACTTGTTCTCATTAAAGAGGGCATCGTGGTAGGGACGGGATCGGCAGAGGAAGTGCTCATGCCTGAACTTTTAGCCGATGTATACGGTGTAAAACCACTGATCGTCTCCCATCCGCAGGATCATGTGCCACAGCTATTTCTTCCCGCGACGCGGGGGAGTGTATAGGGATAGTTCGTGCTAAAGGAAATGGGTGTGCTATTTTTAAGGAAACCGGTTGATGACTGGGTGATAAATGCTTCCTTATCGTAAGGGTGGACAAAGGCTTTCTCATACATGCTTAGAGTAAGATAGGAACGACGGATAACGAAGAGTGAGTGGGGTTAGCCACATGGATAGGTGATAGAGAGGCTTCTTTTCCACTTGCCGCAAGATCAACTTCTGAGGGGGATGAATGGATGCGGATCTATACACGTACCGGAGACGAAGGGAAAACGAGTGTCGTTGGTGGGCGCGTGCAGAAGGATGATATTCGTGTAGAAGCATATGGAACCGTGGATGAAGCCAATGCCTTCATTGGTGACGCAGTTGCTCTGATGGACAAACAGCGTTATGCGGATATGATTCGGGATTTGACGGTCATTCAGCATGAACTGTTTGATTGTGGAGGAGATCTTGCTCAAGCAGGAAGAAAGCGCGACTATCGAGTGAAGGCGGAAATGGTCAAGCGATTGGAAGAGTGGATTGATCGCTATGATCAGGAGACAGAGGAGATCCAGCGCTTTATCTTGCCAGGGGGTTGCCCTATCTCTGCGCGCCTGCATGTCGTGCGTGTGGTAGCACGTCGTGCAGAACGGCAGGTGGTGACGCTGAGTCGTGAAGAGGAGACCAATGAGGAAGTGCGTCGTTATCTGAATCGCTTATCTGATTTTTTCTTCACGGTAGCACGCGTAGCCAATAAGCGAGAAGGTCACCCTGACGTGGAGTATGAGCGAGGCAGTGATGTGTTTCGTTAATGGAGACGTACGGGTATACTAGGATTGGACAGTGGATAGGAGGGCGAGATCATGAAAACGATTGAAATGTACGAATACCCACCTTGTGGGACATGCCGCAAAGCGAAAAAATACTTAACGGAGCAAGGAATCAACTTTGAGGATCATCATATTGTGGAAAATCCTCCTTCCCGAGATCAGTTAGCGCAAATAGTGGAGAAAAGTGGACTTTCACTGAAAAAATTTTTTAACACCAGCGGCAAGAAATATCGGGAATTAGGTCTGAAGGATAAGTTGAAAGAGATGAGCGAAGAAGAACAATTGGATCTGCTTGCTTCGGATGGAATGCTCATCAAGCGTCCGATTGTGACAGATGGAGAGAAAGTGACCGTCGGGTTTAAGGAAGAAACATTTGAGCAAGTGTGGGTAGCAGAAAGTTAAGAGGAAGAATCTCTCATTATAAAGATAGAATAGTATAGAGATAAAAGAGAAGGAGGCGAGGGAGAATCCCTGGTCTTCTTCTCTTTTATCACCGTTACTGGCGGGAGGTGTAGACTCATTTTTTTGCATAAACCACATGTAAATAATCTAACAGTTGTTCAGACTCTACCTCATAGTTGTGCGATACGAGCCATTTCTCTAATAGGGAGCGGTCCGCATAATATTCATCTTCAATCTCTGCGACCCAATGCTCCTTCCCCTCTTCTTTTAAGGAGGTAAGATAGTTTTTGCGATGATCATGATCCCGAAACATGAGATCGGCAATGCAAATGCGTCCCCCAGGTTGTAACACACGGTCCATTTCGGCTAGAGCTAATCCCTTTTGCTCTTCAGTTAGATGGTGCAGAGCGTAGCTCGTTACGATGAAATGAAAACGCTGATCGAGGTAGGGAATAGCGAGGAAATTGCCCAATTTGGTTTCCATGGAAGGCCATTTTTCACGACAGATTTGGAGCATTTCCTGTGACTGATCCACTCCATTTAGAGAAATCCCTTGTTGTAGAAAGCGACCAGAAAGATTTCCGGTGCCCACTCCAATCTCTAGTCCCTCTTCTCCTGGTTGGGGGTGAATCCGTTGTACGACATGTTCAAGAACTTCTTCATAGCGTGCATGAATCGGATAAGCTTCTTTTTCTATTTCAGATTGGCGAAAATCAGCAGAAACAATATGATCGTATCGAGCAGCTAACTGATCGAAATTCCAACGGTCGATCCATGACTCCCGTTCGGTACGAGCAAGCCGTGTTGCTTGACTAAGTTGATGCAAGTCTTCTAACGATAATTGCTCTTGTTGGTGCAGTGTTTCAACCATCCGATCAATCGTATCAATCTGCTCTTTTAATTGAACAAAGGTATCAAAGAGAGCTGCCCGTTGGACTTCCAAATAATATTGAACCTCTGTCTTCCCCTGTTCTTTCTGTCCGATTGAGTTCAAGATGGGGCGAATTTGCTTAATCGATAGGCCAATCTCTCGTAAGGAGGAAATCGTCTGTAGGCGCCAGGCATCTTCTTGGGTAAAGAGGCGGTATTGGTTCTGCTCATCTTTTTCCGGTGAGATTAACCCAACTTCTTCATAGTAGCGAATGGCTCGTGTGGATAATTGTAAACGAGTGGCAAGCTCATGAATCAGCATTTTTTTCAAGGAGAGCATCCTTTCGTGATGAAGTTACCTCTATTGTAGAGGTTAACGTAACGTGAAGGTAAAGGATTATTTTTGTAGATCCTTCTAAAGAGGGCGATTTTGAGAGTTTATAAATGAAGGGGGAAGAAGTGTTAATTAAAAAAGCCTCCCTCTGCTCAGCAGGTTATGGGAGACTTAGAGGTACTTCATGTCATGTTTACTACTTTCTCTTCTAGGAATTGACCATGCTTTTGGGCAAATAAGTTAGAACCATTTCACCATTTAAATCACCTCAATCCTGGGTTTTGTGGGGGTTAGTCTTTCTTATCCTCGAGTATTCGTTTCAGCTCTTCAATATCTTCCTCGCTCAGCTTCTCATTTTTGAGGAAGTTGACGAGCATCGGTTTCAGCGCTCCTCCATACAGTCGTTGTAGAAAAGACCGA
The DNA here is from genome assembly GCF_059818345.1 of Mechercharimyces mesophilus. NCBI lineage: Bacteria > Bacillati > Bacillota > Bacilli > Caryophanales > Thermoactinomycetaceae > Mechercharimyces > Mechercharimyces mesophilus. Next base: position 161,353 of record NZ_JCBAPH010000003.1, read on the forward strand.
TTTTCTTTCTTCAAGCAGGCTTCTCTACTTACCAAGGGATAGTAGAGATAGGTCTTTCCTTTTTGTTCAAAACTGAGAGCTTCTTTTTTTACCAAGCGACTAATTAGGCTCTTGATGGTTGTCGGTTTCCAGTCAGTATGGGAAAGTGCCTGCATCACTTCATTAGCTGTAGCGGGCGAGTGGGACCAAAAGATCTCCATCACTTCCCACTCAGCTTCTGAGATCCTGGGAGTGTTATACATAAAGTGCATCTCCTTTGAGTTTGTTTCTATTTAATCAGTTGATTTTTTCTCCATCTTTGCTATTAATAATGATCTCATAAGGTATTCCAGTGATGATATCTTTGGCTTCTTTGGTGTTGAGGAAATCCTGGACTTTCTTTTCCACTTTTCTGCCATGCTGAGCTGCTTCTGGATGGTCACTAGTAATTGAAGTCCGGATTTGGATCAGTGTGGTCTTTCCCTTTATCTTGTAGTTAGAAGCTTCAACCTTGTATTCTGAACTGTAAAGGAGCTCTTCGGAGAAAAAAGGATTTCCCATCAGATTTCTCCATTTATTCTCCAGCTTTTCTTTTTCCCTATCCAGAGGAATTAATTTGATTGAAACCTCTTCATTCACGTTACTTTCTGCAAATTCATTCTGAATAATGGCTTTTATTTGTGATTTCCTTTCTTCTGATTCATTTTTATCGATTTGCATGGTAAAGCTATTTCCATTGTAGCTGACGGATTGGGAAAAGTACCCGAGTTCATCTAGTTTAGTACGGATATTGTGGACTACATCCGAATCTTTATCATCTTCTTTTGAATGTGGTGTCTCTCTTGAAAACTCTTCTTCATTAAAGTGAGTTACTTCTATTTTATAATCATCATAGCCTTTAGATTGGAATACCTCATGTATCAACTCTTTTACTTCGTTTTCCACAGCCTTTACTTCTTCTTTCGTTCCAAACAAATTGACCTCAAATTCTTTACCTGATACTACGGATCCCACTGCTTGGACGCGGAATCCTTCTGAATCCAATTTATCCATTACCATACTACTGATATCTTTCGGATCCGAACGCTGTTGTTCACTAGATGTCAGAGCTTGTTCCGTGGGTTCTTCCTTAGTCGGTTGTGCAGTTGTTAGGGAAGCGCATCCGACAGCAATGATACAGACTAAGCCAAGAATAGACCATTTCCAAGAGCGAGGTTGAAACGACTTAATCATAAAGATTCTCCTTTTCACTTGGGATTTATTTGCGGAAAAATTGGCGATAATGGGGTTTCTCAAGGGAAGTGCGTCTCTTTCCAATAACTTGATTATGATATAGCCATATAAAGTGGCTTCCTCTCGCTTTAGATACGTAAGAGTGTTAGCATCGCAAGCTAATTCTTGATCTTCCCGCATGAGTCGATAGCTATACCAGAGGAGAGGGTTAAACCAATGGATGATGAGGACGACAGTCCACATGATATTATTAAGCACGTCTTTTCGTTTATAATGAACCAGTTCATGGAGCAATACCATCCGCAGTTCAGTGTGAGTAAAAGACTGTAACCGCTTCTGCGGTAGGAGTATCTTCGGACGGAAAACTCCATACAAAGTAGGGGATTGAATAGATGAACTGAAATTGATATGAATTTTTCGGCGAATGTTTAACTTGGATTTGCAATCGTCCAAGAGACCGATGATTTCCTGTGTTGGAGGAGAGACCTCCTGATAGATGATTTTTGAAAAACGCCTTTGTTCACGGACAAGATAGTAGGTAAGAAAAATGATTCCTATGAGCCAAATCCCCACCAATGTTAGTGTTACCCAAGGAATGTCCGTTTGTGGAACGGCCGTATTATTTTTACCATTCTTCATATCATTCGTATTGGGGATTACTAGGATTTCATCCCTGTTTACTTGATCAAGCGAGTCAGTAGAGGGAATGGGTGATTGCTCTTGTTCTATCAGAGTCGTAAAGAGATTGTATATGCTAAAAGGGGTTTCCAATGTCCATGGAACAAGTAGACGTACGAGCAAGATAAACCAGAGTAGGTAATGCCATTCTACTTTCAGTTTTTGGGGAAGTACTTTTTTCACAATAATGATCAATCCGATGAGAGGGATCGCCAAGATTGAGGTGGCTAGGACCCAACTGGCTATTTCAATGAATGCATGGATGGGCAAACTGATATTCTCCTTTCTAAGAAAATAGCATCCCAGGAGTTTAAGACTACAACTGTAATCAGTTCTTTATAAATAGACTACAGTTGTAGTCTATCATTGTCAACCCCTTTTTAAGATAAGATGATCTTAAAAAAGCAGTATAGCAAAAAGGCCCCCTATGAATGAAAGGGGCCAGCCAGTTATTCTTTCCTATGGAATGAGGAGCTTCTCTTTTGTTATTTCTTTTATCGACTGTGGTAGGCTCCTAAGCCTCCTGAGTGGCATTCCATGAAAGCAACCCATTCTCCATCCGAAAGTCTACTACATCCTGTACTGTTAATAAGATCAACTCGTGTTTTTCCGCGAAACGTTCCAGTTCGGGACGACGTGCCATCGTTCCGTCTTCATTCATGATCTCACAGATGACGGCAGCCGGTCGACAGCCTGCCAGTCGCATCAAGTCGATAGAGGCTTCTGTTTGCCCCCGTCGCTCCAGCACGCCATTTGATCGAGCTTCTAGTGGAAAGACGTGTCCAGGTCGAACGAAATCGGTGGACGTAGAGTGGACATTGACAAGCTGGCGGATCGTGTGGGCACGTTCATAAGCTGAGATGCCCGTCGTCACTCCTTCTTTGGCATCAACAGAGAGAGTGAAAGCGGTTCGTAAACTTTCTTCATTTTCCTGCACCATCTGTGGAAGACCGAGTGCATGAAGTCGCTCCTTAATCATCGGCGTACAGATGAGCCCTCGTGCGTATTGAGCAATAAAGTTAATGGCTTCCCCAGTCGCGTGCTCGGCCGCCATGACGAGGTCACCTTCATTTTCCCTACTCTGATCATCTTGAATGATGACCATCTTTCCTTGTTGGATGGCTTCTATGGCGAGCTTCATCTTGCTCACGGCTACTTGTTTCATTCAAAAATCCCCTCTCTCGATTTTTGAACCAAATGCAACCTGGAAAAAGAACATGTTCATCCCGTACCCTGATAGACAATAGCGATCATAATTTTCTCCGTCCCTTCCTCCTAAAAAGAGAGTACTTCTCCTGCTGAAGTTACCACTCTGAAAGGTGGTATACAAGGTACGAGAGAGACATGCAGAAAGAAGCACTGCCGTTATATTCTTTAAAAAAGGCAATGCTTGCACCCTTCTCCCATCCGGACTATACCGTCGGCCTTAGAGTTTCACTAAGTCAGTCGCGCTTTCTCTAGGAAACCGCGAGTCGCGGGCTTACTACCGTCGTACGGTGATCACCGCCGGTCGGGAATTTCACCCTGCCCCGAAGGTTGATTTGAGTTCGCTTTGAGTATAACAAAGAAGGAGAATAGAGGAAAGATTCTCCTATATATCGAATGAAGTCTTACAATTCTTGCAAGAGAAGTTTATAACATAAGATAAAGGGGGTAGGTAGAGACTATAGAATCATTCTGTCTGCGTGCGTTCGGAGTTTCGGAAAGAAAGCCATGAGTGTAAGTTATGTCATGGGAAGAAGTCACTTTAAAAAAGAGGGATGCCAATGTGTGGACGGTTTAGTCTGACGGTGGAACTTTCGGAGGTACTAGATCGTTTTCATGTAAGTATGGATAAGGAGCAAGCAGAGTTTGCTCCTCGCTATAATGTGGCACCAACACAAGCTTTTCCGGTTGTTGTGGAAGATAGTGAGACGCGGGAACGGCAGTTAAAAGAGATGCAGTGGGGACTGATTCCACGTTGGTCGAAAGATGAAACGATGGGAAGTCGCTTAATCAATGCGCGAAGCGAGACCGTATTAGAGAAGCCAGCATTCCGTCGTTCGTTTCGTCGGCATCGCTGTCTCGTACCTGCGGATGGATTCTATGAATGGGTACAGACAGATGAGGGAGGAAAAGTGCCTTTTCGTGTGGTGAAAAAAGAAGGAGGTCTGTTTGCTTTTGCGGGCTTATGGGACGAGTGGAAGTCTGAAAGCGGAGAAGAACGGAGAACCTTCACGATTATCACACGGGAAGCGGATGCGTCGTTTCGCTCAATCCATCACCGTATGCCGGTGATTCTTCCGCAAGAGGAGGAAGAGACGTGGATCCATCATGAATCCGGGCAAACAGAGAGACTGCTAACCTTATTGAACGGGTTATCGGCTGATGCTCTCAAGAGCTATCCCGTAGCGAAGATGGTTAATTCACCCAGAAATGATCAGCCGGCTTGTATTGAGCCCGTGTAAATCAGGGGACTCTTTACTTTGATAAAAATAAATGATAGTAGTGAAAGTGACAATCAATGAACGAAAATGGTTCGCAAATAATATTGAGTTTAAGATAGTATTGACTGTAAACAGACCCAGTGGTAAGGTAGGAATAGGATTGATAAGAGTGAGCGGTCAGCTTATTCTCCCTCGATCAAGAGATTGGTTAAGGGGGGATTGAAGCATGCTCTCTCCCGAATACTTAAAAGATGGTATAGGAGGAAGGTAAACATGGCGAATCGTCTTGTAGGGCTTCCAGCACCTAATTTTGAAATGGAAAGCACCAAAAACCTCGAAACTTTAGATGAAAAAGTAAGGCTATCTGATTATGAAGGGAAATGGGTTATTCTCTTCTTCTACCCGATGGACTTCACTTTCGTATGTCCCACTGAAATTACGGCATTGAGCGATCGCTACGAAGAATTTGCTGACCTTGATACCGAAATCATCGGTGTAAGCACCGACACTGTTTTTACTCACCGTGCTTGGATCAATACCTCCCGCGATGAGAATGGTCTCGGAGAAGTGAAGTATCCGCTTGCAGCAGATCATAACCACAAAGTAAGCCGTGAATACGGTGTGCTGATCGAAGAAGAAGGCATTGCACAGCGCGGTCTCTTCATCATTGATCCAGAAGGTATCTTGCGTTATCAAGTGGTAACGGATGATAACGTGGGTCGTAGCGTAGATGAAACCCTTCGTGTATTGCTCGCACTTCAATCGGGTGGTCTCTGTCCTTCCGACTGGAAGCCAGGCGACAAGCATCTTGTTAAATCATAAAGAATGTTAAATACTTATGAAAAGGTCTAACGAATGTTGTTAGGCCTTTTCAACAATGGAAAAAGAACATGATGAAGAGGAGGTATTTTTATGCCAATGCGTTTACGTACAGACATGCCCGAACTTGCAGGAGCAACGGAGTGGGTTAATGGAGAAATTTCCAAGAGTGAAGTAGCGGGAAAGCCGGTGTTGGTTCATTTTTGGTCGATTAGCTGTGGCATGTGCAAGAAAAGCTTACCGGACATCAATGAAATGCGAGAAAAATTTAAGGAACAAGATTTGCAACTGATTGGGATTCATATGCCGCGTTCAGAGAAAGATACGGATGAAGAAGCGGTGAAAGAAACCATTGAGAAATATGAATTGAAGCACCCGCAAGCAATTGATAATCAACATAGCATTGTGGATGCGTTTGAGAATCAATTTGTCCCTGCCTTCTATTTGTTTGATCAAGAAGGGAAATTGCGTCACCGCGCTGCGGGTGAGAAGGCGCTTAGCATGCTACAAAATCCACTCCACCGTGTACTGGGAATCAAAGAATAGCCTGAAAGGGATGAGATCATGAATCTACCAAAGGAATTGCGTTATAGTGATGAACACGAATGGGTAAAAGAAGAAGGTGGCTCGAAAGTACGGATCGGTATTACTGATTTTGCACAGTCGGAGCTCGGAGATATCGTTTTTGTTGAGTTGCCAGAAGAAGGCGATGAAATCACAGTGAACGAACCGTTTGGAAGCGTGGAGTCCGTGAAGACGGTTTCTGAATTGTATGCTCCTGTTAGCGGAAAAGTTGTAGAAGTGAACGGCGAGTTAGAAGATTCTCCAGAAAACGTAAATGAAGTTCCTTATGAAGGTGGATGGATGGTCGTCGTGGAACTTTCCGATTCGGGTGATCTAGAGAAATTGATGAGTGCTGACAAATATGGAGCCATGGTTTCTGGCGAATAAGTCAAAACGTCTCTTGAAAGCGGAACATGATCCACGAAGGGAATAGCTCTAGTGAGAGAAAAAGGCTGGTTATCTGTGTTTTGTTCACAGTGTGACCAGCCATCCGCTCTGCCCTATAAATTAAGAATAGTTAGTCAAATAAAAGCAGATATAGGATGAAGGAAACAAAACTGGATATACTAATAAGTAAGGCAGGGCGACTACAAACGAAACAGATGGATAAAATCGATGTGAAAGCAAAGGTTCGTAAAGGAGGAAATCAGTTGGCGCAATCGATGAACATCACTAAAAATGTCACCGGTCGAATGGACAATGGCAACATGGTTCTTTACTACAACCAGCGTTCCATCGGTTCCATCGACTTACAAAGTAAACAAATGAGTTTAGTGGATGGCTATGAAGCACGGGGTTCCGATATTTTTACCAATCAAGCAGTTTCCCCAGAAGAAGGGCGCTATGTAGAGGATTGCGATATGGGCTGGTGCTAATCCCACATAAAAAGAGCCTACTGGTTGGACCTAGTGGGCTCTTTTTATTTCCTTTTAACTTGTTTTCGTTGTCTATCTTCTACGATTTAGCCAAGTAGGAGCGTACTTGATTCACTAAAATATTGATGGCGACTTCATTATATCCACCCTCGGGAATAATGAGGTCAGCATAACGTTTGCTAGGCTCAATAAATTGCAGATGCATGGGTCGTACGACACTCAGGTATTGGTCGATGACTGAATCGAGTGTCCGCCCTCGATCCTTTGTATCTCGCTCGATCCGACGTAAAATGCGTACATCAGCATCGGTATCCACAAAGATCTTGACATCCAGGAGGTCACGCAGGCGTTCATCCTCTAAAATTAAAATCCCTTCTAGGATGACAACTTCTTTGGGTTCGAGCAATACGGTTTCGTGTGAACGTGTATGATGCGTATAATCATAAACCGGCTTTTTAACGGGCTCGTATCGGCGGAGTTGAAGGAGTTGTTCGATCAATAAGTCATTGTCAAAAGCTAACGGGTGATCATAGTTGGTTTTGACACGCTCACTTATGGATAGGTGAGATTGATCTCGATAGTAGGCATCTTGCTCTAACATGACAACCGAATCGGAAAATTGTCCGCAGATCTTGCGTGCTACTGTCGTTTTGCCGGAACCGCTACCGCCTGCAACCCCGATTACTACTGGTCGGTTCATTGGTTTGGTATATCCTTTCTACTCACTCTTCTCTGCATAATTTCTTCTCTAGGCTTCACTTTTCCCTTGATGATCATAGCAATAGCTGGTCCAATTTGCAAGTAGAAAAAACAACCTCGTGTGTGAAGAGGCTTTATTTAAACTCCGAGAAATTATAGGAAGAACGTTGCCTTTGCTCTTCCCGGTCTCTCGGGGGGAGTTGAGGCAACGTTCTTTGTTTGATGCGCGCAAATGTTTGGTGATGGTTCATGCAGGCGTTTGTATACTCTACTCTGTTACAGGTCCCGCAGCTCGGATTTCGCTAGACACACCGGTAAATCGTTCGGCGTTTTGCTTGAAAAGAGCGGCCAGTTCCGCAGCCTTGTGGTCATATGCTTTTTTATCTGACCAGGTATTACGTGGATTAAAAAGGGTTGCTGGAATTTCAGGACAGGAAGTAGGAATAGAGAGACCGAAGACAGGGTCTACTTCAAACGATTGTTGCTCCAACGTTCCATCGATCGCATAGCTGACCATTTTGCGTGTATAGCTTAGTTTCATCCGTTTGCCTTCGCCATAAGGTCCGCCGGTCCATCCGGTATTAACGAGGTAACACCGTACGTTATGCTTGAGTATTTTCTCTCCTAACATATCCGCATAAACGGATGCAGGTCGAGGTAAAAAGGGAGCGCCGAAGCAGGCAGAGAAGGTAGCTTCCGGTTCTGTAATGCCTCTTTCGGTTCCTGCCAACTTACTGGTGTAACCGGATAGGAAGTGATACATTGCTTGTTCTGTTGTTAATTTGGCGATCGGCGGGAGAACACCAAAGGCATCTGCCGTGAGGAAGATGATGACTTTGGGAATCGTGCCGGTCCCTGGTATACGTGCATCTGGGATGAAGTCGACTGGATAGGCAACGCGTGTATTTTCGGTGAGGCGGTTATCGTTAAAGTCTGGCGTACGGTCTTCCTTTAACATGACATTCTCCAAGACGGAGCCAAAGCGAATAGCATTCCAAATCTGTGGTTCTTTCTCTTCTGAAAGTCCGATACATTTTGCGTAGCAACCACCTTCGATATTGAAAATACCGTGGTCGGACCAGCCATGTTCATCATCGCCGATCAAATAACGATCAGGGTCAGCAGACAAGGTGGTTTTTCCTGTGCCGGATAGACCGAAGAAAAGAGAGACATCTTCGGTCTCCTTGCCACTATTGGCCGAGCAATGCATCGGGAGAACATCTTGTTCTGGTAGCAGGAAGTTCATTACGCCAAAGATGGACTTCTTGATTTCTCCTGCATAGTGTGTTCCGCCGATGAGTACCATGCGTCGTTCAAAGCTAACGGCGATAAAGGTTTCCGAATGGGTCCCATCTACTTCTGGATCGGCTTTACACTCTGGTACGCTAATGACGGTAAATTGAGGTTCATGAGTGAGTAGTTCTTCCTCTGTGGGACGGACAAATAACTGATGAACAAATAAGTTCTGCCAAGCTTTTTCGTTGATTACCTGGAGAGGCAAGCGGTAAGGCCCTTCTGCTCCAGCGAAGCCACGAAAGACGAAAGTTTCTCGTTGCTCCAAATGGGCTTTCACTTTTTGGAAAAGACGCTCAAAAGTAGCAGGCGCCATCGGCTGGTTGACCGTACCCCATTCCACTTTGTCATGTATGGATGGTTCATCAACAATATATTTATCTTTGGGCGATCGACCCGTATATTTTCCTGTTGTTACTTGAAAAGCTCCGTGATCCGTGAGCTTCCCTTCCTGTCGTTCCAAAGCTTTTTCTACCAGGAGAGGGACCGGCAGGTTGTCATGCACAGGTCCATTAAATGTGATTCCAGTTTGTTTATTTGTTCCATATTGAGTACTCATCCGTCCAACCTTCCTTTTGGAGATACATTATTTTATGGGAATGTACATCATACGTCACTATACGTCGGAAAAAGTATAACACATTTTTCAATTCAGTTGAAATCAGGCATACTGAAATGTCATCCGTTTGTAATTTTTAAGACTATGTAGAATCTATCTACTCATCATCCATTCACGTTAGCTCTACCCGTTACTAAACGTAATTTATCATAAAAAGGTTGCCTTTGAAAAAGGAAAGAACAATCAATCTTTTTAATACTTATATTTAAAAATATTCAATTTATAAGAGGTAGAGATTATTAAGTGGTGCAACCATTCGGTTGCACCTATATTTGTTAAATAGTAGATTATAGACTTGCAATAATAGTGCGACAAGTAGTTCGTAAAGAGTCGAGAGCGCCGACGGTTGCTGCAAAGCTATCAGCGTCAATCGCATCGATGACGGCTTGAATATCGGTTTCTACAGCTGTTTGATTTGCTGCAGAAAGGATGCTAAAGACACTTCTTGTGAGCAAGTACTGATAAGCCGCACGAACGATCATTTTCCCAAAATCACTGAAGGCACCGGGATTGCCTTTAAGGCCGGCAGATACGATGGTCGTAAAACGAAGTAATGAACCGAGTAGGCTTTTCTGTGGATTACTCGCCATATTTTCACCTCCTCTTCTGAAGAGATGAAGTGATGCGGGAGAGAAGGAGGAGGGGTGTGAGTGGTGGTTTCCGTTCTTTTTTTCTCTCTCCCGCATCTACTATATTTATATGCAATTTAAGAGAGAAGGTTCGGGTTTTAATAGAATTTAGATTGATGCAACGAGGGATGTATTCTCCATTCAAGGTATTTATTTGATTACTATAATCTGATTACTATAATCATATAGAATTAATAGTATGAAGATAGATTGAAGGGAGAAGAGTGTGATGAGTTCGCAAGCATATAGAAAGCAGGAGCAACAATATCTGAACAAGACGATTCAGGTGATTGAAAGACAAATAAAAGAGAACGAAGCGCTCTGTCAAAAGCATGCCCGAGATGACGTGGAAGAAAAAATGGGTCAGGTTCATAAGAAAGCCCTGGTTGCTTTGGAGCGATCCCGATCCAATCCATACTTTGATAGATTGGATTTTAAAGATCAATATGGTGAAGATACGATTTATATTGGGAAAAGCGGAGTAGAAGAAAAGGGGGACTTGGTTGTTGTCGATTGGCGAACCGAACTAGGGAAAATTTATAACGCGTATCATGGAGTGCGTGAAGATTTTTATCTGCATGATGATCCGAAACAAAAAGTGAAGATTCAGCGCAAACGGGCGATTACGATCCGCAATGACCAAGTGGAGAAGGTATTCGATGTGGGGAAAACGGAGGTAGTGGAAACCGAATCTGGAGAGAAAATCAAGATGATGGACCTGGAGAAACCACAAACCTTTTTTCTTCTCTATGCTCCCTTTGCCAGACCCGAACCACATGCCGATTTTTATTGGACTTATTCTTGTGTTCAGTTGAGTTTCAAGCTGATGATGTTGCGCTATTGATCGAAGAATTAGGTCTGAATCCGATGGTAGGTCGCTCCTTCCTCCGGGAGTATCGCTCTTTCTTTCAAGAGAAACGATGGAAAGAACGGTTTAAGAAGCTGATGCCAGTGGAAGCAGGAGAAAGTGAGCTTCAACTGACAGTATTGGCCGTGTTGACGCGGGCTAGGCGAGCGCAAATGGATGCTATTTTTCGAGCGGTCCTAGCCGAAGGCTGGGAAGTGGAAGAGCATCCAGCGATGAAACGGATCGAAAAATGGGGCTCGCTTAAACATTTCTATGAGATACTGTATGCACATTACGGGATCGAAGTTGCTGAAGAGTCGTCATTAAAGGAGGTCCTGATGACGATTGTCCATAGCCATGTGATCAGTCATGCTTCTGAGATGGGTAAGGTACTCCCTGACTATGCAACCCGTACTCCCAATGCCTGTCAAGTATTTCTGGATGACTGGTTTAATGAAGAGCGAGGGAGAGAAGAATTAAAACCTCTCTTGCGAAAAATAGAAGTGGAGTGGGGACTGGAAAAGAAGCGTGGTTCTTTGGTGAGGGAACAAGTGGCTGACTGTATGACCTTTCCTAAGATCGACGAATGGATCATAGATGATTTACGTCGGCAAATCTATGAACATGCGATCCGTGATGAAACGGTTCAACAACTAATTGAACAACGTCAACAAAGCTATTGGGCACAGGAGTCCTCTCAGTCTATTGCTTATCGCTTCCTCTCACTTGCGTCCACTTTTCGTTCGTATAAGGAAAGAAAAAACGAACATTACCAATTGGTCACAGACGCTTGGTTGCGAGCTTATACTGAGCATGATTATATAGTGGATCAAACGTACCGTCTTCTCATGCAAGCATACAAGGAGATTGAAGAAGCGGATGAATGGCATCCGTTATGTGATCAATTAACAACCTGGTATGAAAGCGAGTTCCTGCCTCGTATGGCTGGTTACACGGATCAAGTGTTAGAACGGAAGTTAGCTGGGCAATGGCCACTGGAGGGTGTTACACAGCAACAGGACTTTTTCACTGCGATAGTGGAACCGCTCTTGGAAAAAACGAATGAGCGGATCTTTGTCGTCATATCGGATGGTCTCCGTTATGAAGCCGGGGCCCAGTTGGTCGCTCAGCTGGGTCAGCGTCTTAACGCTGAAGTGGATTTAGAAGCAATGCAAGCTACTCTTCCTACCTATACGCAACTAGGAATGGCCAGTCTCCTCCCAGGGAAGGTGACAGGGATCGATAAGAATGGCTCTGTGGAAGTGGATGGCGCTTCTACTAAGGGTCTTGTGGCAAGAGGAAACGTCTTAAAGGCGAAAGTTTCGCAGTCGGTTGCTCTTAAACTAGAAGATCTGATGCAGATGGGAAAGGAAGAAGGAGCATCCGTCTTGCGTGGGAAAAAGTTAGTCTACCTTTATCATAACCGCATCGATGCCATTGGTGATCAACAAAGTACCGAAGCGTCCACCTTTGATGCTGTTGATCAAACCATCGCGGAGTTGGCTACAGCTGTTGGGAAACTATCTGGCACCTTTGCTGCGAAGCGCGTCTTTATTACTGCTGATCACGGGTTCCTGTTTCAGCGAGAACAGGTAGGGAAGGAACAGATGATTAAACCACCACAAGGCGATCTCTTGGAGATGAACCGTCGCTTCGCGATAGGCAAAGGACTCTCATTACCAGAGGGGGCAGAAAAGGTTTCTCTTTCGTGCCTTGGCAGTGACTTGGAAGCGGTCATTGCAAAAGGGATTAATCGCTTTACTTCTGGTGGAGGGAAGCGCTATGTGCATGGAGGAGCGATGCCACAAGAAGCCATTCTCCCTCTGATTCAGTATCGAGAACGTCGAGGAACGTCTAGGCGCTCACAGGAGCGGTATGTAGATGTTCGGGTAGCCACGCGTTCCAAAGTACTGACAGACTACCGTTTTCAAATCGTGTTCTTTCAAGAACATAAGGTATCACAAGAATACCGACCCCGTCACCTTCGGATTGCCCTCTATCAAGGGGAGGAAACGGATCTCCAATGAAGTGACACTCGTTTTTGATCGGCAGGAGGAAGCGCAGTACCGCCACCTGACGGTACCGTTCTCTCTGATCGAAGATCAGTATCCCCTGGGGCAGACGTGTGTGCTACGGATGGAGGATGTGACGGGAGCTAAGACGAAGGGGTATCTAGAAGAAGCTTTTGAGCTTCGCGTCCATGATTGGGAGTAAGAGATGACCGTTTCTTCGTGGGAAACTTCGTTGGATATCCGTTAATATAGCTTAAAACTTGTAAATAAAGTGGGAAGTCATACGATGAAATTTAACGCTTAAGTATTTAAATAGGGATGAATCATGAAGATGGGAAACCCAAACAAACCCTCCTATAAAAAAGGGATGTTTGGGTTTCGTAGCTCATTTTGTATTCTGACCTATTTATTGCCCCAGTTTTCTCCAGGTTCAGGTGAATTTAAATAGTAATGTGGGTATACCATTCTCCTCTGAGGCATGCGAATCTTTCCACTGCGATACCCTCCAACTCTCATGGTAGGTGATCCATCCGCTTTGTCAATTTTAAAACCATTTTCTTGCCATTGAGATTTGGCGTTTTCATAGCTATGGTATAGCTCTTTATCGATTTGGCTTCCAACTTTATTCCATTCCCGATCAAAATGATCACTCACCGCTTTCCAACGGTCACCGTCAATATATCCTCTGACCTCTATCCATTGATCTTGCGTTATTTTCCTTTTCCAGATGAGGTAGTTTAGGGAGCGTCTTAAGCGAGGTCGTTCCCTTCCAGTTGCACTTAGTGCATCATCTCGAATTTTAATAATGGAATCGTCATCTTCACTATACATCCGATCAATCGTTTCTACCGCTTGCTTAAAGGAGGTATTATTATTGCGCTCCCAATCGCGGGAATAATGACGGAAGGCCTCTTCTAAGGTGCTCTTATCTTTAACCGTTTTAAACTTGCCGCCACCTGCGGCCGCTACTTCTTTGAGTGCTTGCTGGCCGGCATTGTCTACATCAAAGCCAATAATGTTGACCACGGCTTCTATATTGGAGTCGTGCAATGCCTTTGCACTTTGGACGGGATCTCCATCACATGTTTCAATGCCATCACTTACGATGTAAACGATGTTTTTCGCCTTTTTGCTCGTCTGCTGTTTTAAATCCTGATGAGCGGCTTGGATAGAAGCGGCGAGGGGAGTCCATCCTGTAGGCTGAAATTGGTCTAGTGCCGATTGGAAATTTTCATCATCATAAGAACGGTGTTTATAAACCAATTCAGTGCTTTGGCATGATACTTTTTTGTCTTTATCGCTATTGCTTCCTTTATGTCCATAGACACGTAAAGAGAGATTAGCGTGAGCGGGAAGCTCTGAGGCAAACTGCTGAATAGCCTCTTTTGCCAATGTCATTTTGACCCCATCCTCTACTTTTCCAGCCATACTCCCACTAGCGTCTAAGATGATTTGAACGTTGAGATCTTGTTGCTGCTCTGTTTGATCGGATCCTTCTTTCTTCTCCGAATCCGTGGTAAAGATATTGCCGAAATCTTGATGGTAATCCGGATTCTTTATTTGGTTGAAACGATCTTGATATTGCTTGTAGTTTTCTCCTACTAACTTGAGCAAGAGCGCATAAACTTCTTCTTCCGTAAGTTCCGATGACATCTTGTCCAGCTCTTTTTCGACTTTCTCTTGGTCATAGCGATCACTTGCATAGATGCCTTCGCCTTCATCCGCCAATATTTCTTCTAACTCGGTGGATGGCTTGGGAGGTTGGTATGTTTTCTTGTTTTCTTTTTTTTCTTTTGCTTTGTCCTCTGGTTTTGCTATGGATTTTTCTTGCTTAGGTAAATCAGCTTGTTGGAGCAGTGTCGTACAACCGCTAGGCAGGAGCGCTAGACAAACCAAGAGAATGATCGGCTTGAATATACTCGATAAAGACAATGTCATTTCCTCCTATCTATAAATGAATGATATGAGAGCATGTGGCTACTCGCGAAGCAGATCTATCTATCTCTGGAGTTAAGTATAGACCCACGGTGGTCTATGAAGTCTTTGGGAAAGGTGTAATATAACTCTATTATGTAATGAATGGTAGAAGGGGTCAACCAAGATTCTTCTATGAATGCTATATATGACATCACTAGCAAGGTATAAAATGATTGATACAGGGATGAGGGATCTGGATAGGTTATGAAAGTCTCCACTTAACGAAATCAGGTTTCACTAAGTGAAATAACTAGCCTTGAAGAGAAGGGTGAAATCTCACCCTAGGAATGGTAGGAAGATGGGTGAGCGGTGTTTCCTTGAGAGACTCTGAGCCGTGGATCAGGCAGCGATAGGAGATGCCGTCGCCCATTAAGCACGCACTGAGAGAACCTGAAGCTCCCATGTTGACTGCTCTCACCCGAGGCGTGTGGCACTAAACATGTGGGTTTTTTATGCAATTCTTTATATAGACAAAAATTTGACACAAAGGGGCCTTGATAGTATATTTAGATAAATGAATAAAAGGAGGTTGGTTGATGTTGGGTGCTATTTCGGAATTCTTTGTTTTAGTGGTAGATTTCCTAAATGAATACCTCTGGTCTTATGTATTGATTGCGTTGTTACTAGGGGTGGGTGTCTATTTCACCATCCGCACCAAAGGGGTTCAAATTACTTACTTAAAAGAGATGTTCCGTGTTCTTTTTGACAAAGCCGCCATCTCTTTGGACGACAAGAAACAGATTTCTTCGATGCAAGCGTTTTTGATCGGGGCGGCGACCCGGATCGGGACGGGGAACTTGGCTGGAGTGGCGACGGCCATTGCTATTGGTGGACCAGGTGCCGTCTTCTGGATGTGGATCGTAGCTCTCTTGGGAGGAGCGACGGCTTTCGTAGAAAGTACCTTAGCGCAGATCTACAAGGTGAAAGAGAAAGTTGGTTTTAAAGGAGGTCCTGGCTACTATATTCAAAAGCAGTTAGGTGCCAAGTGGTTGAGTACGATCTTCGCGATCACCATTATCGCAAGCTTCGGTCTAACTTTTAACGCTGTACAAAGTAACACAATTTCAGAAGCATTCTCCACTTCTTTCGAGTTTGAATCTTGGTGGATTGCTGTAGCACTTACGATTATGACAGCAGCTATTATTTTCGGTGGAATTAAGAGAATTGCCCGTTTCTCCGAAATTATTGTGCCATTTATGGCGATCTTTTATATTATTTTGGCTACTTATGTTTTCTTTGCGAATATCTCTGCTGTACCAGAAGTTATCTCTCTTATCTTTAAAAGTGCTTTTGGATTGGAGCAAGCAGTTGGTGGTGGATTTGGTGCCGCTATCTTAATGGGTGTGAAGCGGGGGCTCTTCTCTAACGAAGCGGGTATGGGGAGTGCTCCGAATGCTGCCGCAACCGCAACCGTATCGCACCCAGCAAAACAAGGATTTATTCAATCACTCGGGGTCTTTTTTGACACGATTTTGGTTTGTAGTGCGACTGCATTCATCATTTTGCTGTCGGGTGTAGAGGGATCGGAAGATGGCCTCAATGGGATTGCACTTACACAGGAGTCCATGAACATACACTTTGGTGGCGATTGGGCCGGTATATTCTTGGCCATAGCAATCTTCACTTTTGCCTTTAGTTCCATTATTGGGAGCTATTACTACGGAGAAGCGAACATTAGCTTTATCAATAAAAGCAAAACGGGCTTATTCATCTACCGTTTGTTCGCTCTCGGAATGATCGCTTTTGGTGCGATGGCTAGTCTTGAAATTGTGTGGAAGTTAGCGGACTTGACCATGGCTTTTATGTCCCTTACGAACTTAATCGCGATTGCTCTTCTTGGTAAATTTGCTTTTGCCGCACTAAAGGATTATATAGATCAGCGAAAAGAAGGAAAAGACCCTGTCTTTTATGCGGATAGTATTGAAGGAATGAAAGGGATTGAAGCGTGGGACTATAGTCCAGAGAGTAAGAAGAAGTCCAAAGAAGCATAGTGAGTTCGTCTTTTCCCCTTCAATAGGTAGAGTAAGATTGGTAAGAGCCCAGTGGAAGCCTCCACTGGGCTCTTATTTAACTATGGGAATGTAATAACGACATCCCCTCTTTTGTGCCCCTTATCTACGTATCGATGAGCATGGACCATGTCCTCTATCCGATAGCGACGATCAATGACGGGTCGAAGCTTTCCAACTTCAATCAGTTCATTGAGATAAAGCAATTCCTCTTCAGGCAGGCAGACATATTCGGCATAAGTACCCTTGCTACAAAACCCATAGACAGAGTCTCCCTTTTTAAAGTTCTTCATTTCTTTTCCGACCGACTCAATGATCCCAGCTAGATACATACCTAGAATGGGTCTTTTTGGTTTTCTAAGCCCGATGGCTACTTTGGAAATGGGCCAAAGCGGCAAGGATTGGCGGTTGCCCTGTCTCATTCTTGTATCTCCTGAAGAGACCTTTGTTGCACATACCTTAATGAGGATTTCGTGGTTTTGAGGAATGGGCTTTCCTACTTCTTGCAGCTGTAGCACCTCTGGTGCTCCATACTGGTATACAGAACCGCTTTTATTTCATCGCCCTTTCATAATAATTAGATATTAGAACTTTCCAATTAATTGTATGTGAAGGTCATTTTAGATACAATACTGTGATTTACCTACCTTAATTTCATTTCCTTAGGCGATTTCTTGGATAATCTATCATGTTATTCTATTAAAAAACCAATAATTCCAATAAAATTATCTTTCATTTTTGTTAAGTTCATATTAAGATAGAAACTATTAAAAATAAAGATTATTTATGTGGAGGTGGCGAAGATAAATGTTTGACTTCTTTGTGAATAGCGTAGATTTCTTAAACAATATCTTATGGTCTTATATTTTGATCGGTTTATTATTGGGTTTAGGAATTTATTTTACTATTCGTACGAACTTTGTTCAGATTCGTTATTTCAAAGAGATGGTTCGCGTTCTATTCGAAAAATCGTCTATTTCGAAAAAAGGGAAAGATGAGATCTCGGCCATGCAAGCGTTCATGATTGGGGCGGCGACCCGAATTGGAACAGGGAATATCGCGGGTGTGGCGACTGCGATTGCAGCTGGGGGTCCAGGGGCCATTTTTTGGATGTGGCTCGTTGCTGTTTTAGGAGGAGCGACTGCATTCGTGGAAAGTACGTTGGCGCAGATCTATAAAGTGAAAGATAAGGTTGGTTATAAAGGAGGTCCTGCTTATTACATTCAAAAGCAGATTGGCTCTAAAGCAATGAGTATTGCGTTTGCTATCGGAATCATCCTCAGTTTTGGACTGATTTTTAACTCCGTACAAAGTAATACCATTTCGGAAGCCTTCACTAACTCCTTCTCCATTGATCCCGCTATCATCGCGATTGGGTTAACCGTGATTGTTGGTCTGATTATCTTTGGTGGGGTAACTAGGATTGCCCGTGTTTCAGAAACGATCGTTCCTGTTATGGCAGTCTTCTATATGCTTTTGGCACTATATGTAACAGTTATGAATTTACCAGAGATCCCTGCTATGTTGCTGATGATCGTTAAAAGTGCTTTTGGCATTCAAGAGATCGTGGGTGGCGGTATGGGTGCTGCCATTATGATGGGAGTAAAGCGTGGCTTGTTCTCTAATGAAGCAGGGATGGGGAGTGCTCCCAATGCTGCTGCAACAGCAGAAGTTTCTCACCCCGTCAAACAAGGGTTCATTCAAGCACTGGGAGTCTTCTTTGACACCTTGTTGGTATGTACCGCAACTGCCTCTATTATATTCTTATCCGGGGTGCAAGGTTCAGAAGAGTTGACAGGGGTCAACTTGACACAAGCTGCGATGGATGTTCATTTCGGTGGAAGTTGGGCCGGTATCTTCCTTGCGGTGGCAGTCTTCACCTTTGCCTTTAGTTCCATCATTGGTAGTTATTATTATGGAGAGACCAATATTCGCTTTATCAATGAGAACAAGTGGGTGTTGTTTGCCTACCGGGTAGCGGCTCTTGGGATGGTTGCTTTCGGAGCGTTAGCGAGCCTCCAGATTGTCTGGAGTTTGGCTGACTTGGCAATGGCGATCATGTCTTTTATTAACTTGATTGCGATTATGATGATTGGTAAGTATGCTTTCGCTGCATTAAAGGATTATATGAAGCAAAGAGAACTGGGTAAGAATCCTGTCTTCTACGCCAATCAGGTTAAAGGTCTAAAAGGGGTCGAGTGTTGGCAGGAGGATGAAGAAGAGAAGCGAGCAGAGCAAGCAAGCTAAGCTAAGCAAAGTGAGTTTATTTTAGCCATAGGAGAGAGGTCTATTTGGATTCTGTTATGGAATCTTAAGAGGCTTCTCTCCTTTTTTATCAGGCGAAAGCGCGATTACGCCTATTGACTTTCCCTTAAATAAGTGTTACTTTTGTACAGGATGAATATTTTATCGGGAGTGTTAGGATGAGTCAGCTAACGGAAGGATCCGTCATTAGCGGCGAAGTTGTCGCAATCAAGCCCTTCGGAGCATTTGTAAAACTTGAATCCGGCGAGACGGGTCTGGTTCATATTTCGCAGATCTCTGCAAAATATGTAGAGAAAGTAGAAGATGAGTTATCGGTAGGGGATACGGTTAAAGCTAAAGTGCTAAAAGTGGATCCTTCCGGTAAGATATCTTTGTCTATCAAAGCTTTGAGTGATGATCGCCCTCGTGGTGGCAACAACAATCGCCGTGGTGGCGGTGGTGGTGGTGGCGGCCGTCGAGGTGGTCCAGGAGACTTTGAAGATATGATGAAGAAGTGGATGAAAAGCAGTGAAGAACGCTTAAGTGCTCTGGCAGCAAAGCAAAAAAAAGGCCGGTAACCCTTATCTCGCGCACCTCAATGAATATGAGGTGTGTTTTTTGTTTATCTTCCTCTTTGATGGGGTATATATCTACTAAGAGACAAAGAGGGGGCTATAATTGATGGATGCCAAAATAAAAACGTTAATTGATGGTCTGAACGAAGATTTGGGTTATGAGTATGCGGCTGTCATTCAGTATACGAATAATGCTGCTGTGGTATCGGGTCTGAGTCGTCAAATCTTGAAGCCTTTCTTTGAAGAAGAAGCGCAAGATGAGATCGGCCATGCCTCGTACTTGGCAGAGAAGATTGTGACCTTGGGTGGAGAACCGGTCGTTGAGCCCAAGCCCGTTAAAATGATTTCCGACGTTCGCTCCATGTTGCAACACGCACGGGATGAAGAATTGGCGACGATCAATCGTTATAAAGAGCGATTACAGCAAGCAGAAGATGCGGGTGAGATCGCACTTAAGATTCAGTTGGAAGATATGATTGCCGACGAAACCACTCATAAAGAGGAGATCGATCGTCTTCTGAAAGATACACGTTTTTAATACCATTAACGTAATCGATGTACATGAAGAGGTACACGAAACTTTAAATAGAAGATTTGAAGAGGCAGTCCGTGTGGGCTGTCTTTTTTCACTGGTTACTTTCTCCTTTAATCTAGTTCTAAAAGACATAATCATATGGACATTATGATATTCTTTAAGAAAGAGGAGCTAGGAATCATCATCTTGAAGGAGGGGAAGCCACTTTATAGAAGTAGCGTTGTCAAGGTAGAATAAGCAAGACAGACATTGCTAGATAAAAAAGTTGCAAGAGTCCATAAGCTTGTATGAGAAGATGAAGATGAAAAGGGGGAATCATCATGAAATGGTTGAGTATCGTGATGACACTATCTATGATCCTCATCGTGGGTGTGGGATGTAGTGATGAGAATGAAAAAAAGAAAGATGAATCCACAGAGACACCAGCTCCAGAGGTAGTGGAGGAGCCGCTAACATTGGAGCAAGTGATTGCGCAAGCGCATGAAAAGTTGGATACTACGAGTGGAATTGCATACAAAGTAGATGGAAGTCAAGAATTTGCAGTGGAAGTGGATGAACAAAAGAAACAGATTAAAACCACCACCGAAATGAAGATGAACTACACCAAAGATCCCTATGCATTGACGATCAAAGGAGAAGTAAGTGCGGGAGAGAAGAGTACACCTGTGGAAGCCTATTTGGTGGAAGGGACTTCCTATCAGAAACAGCCAAATGGGAGCTGGGTGAAGTATGAAGGGGTGGAAGCAGATTCTTCCTCTCAACTGGAATCTCCTTCTAATGAATTGGCTCATTTGCAGGGAATGTTAGATGAGATCCAGGGTCAGGAAGATCAACCGATTTCGATGACGGAAGAGAATGATTATTACGTGATTCATTTGACGTTAACGGAAGAGGAAGATCAATATATACTGGACCACTTTCAACAGCAGGTCATTGAAACCATGAAGCCTCAACTACAGCAGTCCAAGATTGAGGTTAAAGAGGAAGACATGAAGTTAAAGAAAATGGTGGAAACCATTTATATTCACAAAGAGACAATGCAACAAGAGAAGTTGGAGAAAGTGATGGAAATTGAAATCAAAAATGATCAGATCCAATTGACAGGAAAACAGGAAATGACGATGACTCATGAAGGAGAATTTGCTGAGGAGATTACGGTACCTGAGGAAGTGCAAGAAAAGGCAATCTCCCTCGATTCCTCATCGTAACGTTTGTATGCTAATCAATAGAAAGAAGAAAGCAGCTCTTGCGAGGGCTGTTTTTTATATTCTCTCTATATATTCGATTAAACTGATACATAACAGACAAAGTCATTAGTACAGTTGTTTTAAACAGATGAAAGATGTTGACGAAATAGCAATTTTGCAGGATACTATAAGGGAATGTTGATTGCAAACAGAATCTTTATATTGGGTGGTACAGATTTAAGTGTGCTTCGGATTCCTGGAAACTTGTTGTGGCAGGAAGCGCTGATTTGCGTTTGTCTCAAATGCCATAAGGGAAAGGTAAAGGAAGAAACTTAATTTTCGTGATGCATGAACCCATATAAGCGAAGGAAGTATAAGAAGGAATATGCGCTGAAGCGGAAGCCAGGATAGAACTCAAACGGAGACGAACGATGTTCATAAGGCATTTTTCATTTAAATGAAAGAGAATGGGATTCAATCTATAGGTGAGGTGACAAGTATGGCTTATCAAATACAGCCAAAGCAAGATGTAGAGATGTTTCAAATCCTAAATCCCGATGGAGAAATCAATGCGGGTCAACAAGTTCCTGATTTATCGGAAGAAGAGATCGTAGATCTATATCGTTGGATGCTTACTTTACGTACTTTTGATGGACGAGCGATCAAGTTAAACCGGCAAGGACGTCTTGGATTTTATGCTCCGCTAGGTGGACAAGAAGCTTGTCAAATTGGAGCTGTTGCTGCTTTACAGAAAAGTGATTGGTTGTTCCCCAGTTACCGTGACATGGGCGCTGCCATGTACCATGGATTGCCGATGGAGCAAGTTTTCCTTTATTCCCGAGGCCAGATGGGCGGAGGGAAAATGCCAGAAGATGTGAATGTTTTCCCGCCTCAAATCATTATCGCAGGTCACCTACTTCATGGAATGGGTTCTGCGTGGGCATTCAAACTACGCGGAGAAGAGCATGTGACCATTTCCATGTTTGGAGATGGGGCGACCTCCCAAGGGGACTTCCACGAAGCGCTTAACTTTGCCGCAGTTTACGATGCACCTACCATCTTCTTCTGTCAAAACAACCAGTATGCCATTAGTGTTCCGATTGAGAAGCAAATGAAGAGCGAAACCATTGCGCAAAAAGCGATTGCTTATGGCATAACGGGAGTGCAAGTGGATGGAAACGATATCTTTGCTCTTTATCAAGTGATCCAAGAAGCGGCTGAACGTGGACGTAAAGGAGAAGGCCCGACGTTAATCGAGGCGGTAACCTATCGAATGGGACCCCATACGATGGCCGGTGATGACCCGAAGAAATATCGGGAGGAAGAAGAAGAGAAAGAGTGGAGAGCGAAGGACCCATTAAAGCGCTTCCGTCAATATTTAGAGCGGAATGACTTATGGTCGGAAGAGCAAGAAAAGGAACATGAAGAGTCCGTACTCAATCGGATGGCAGAAGCGATTAAGAAAGTGGAGAAAATGCCGAAAGGGGCGATTGAGGACGTTATGGATGATGTATACGCTGAATCGCCGACTGATCTAGCGGCACAGAAAGAGGCGTATGTTCACTGGAAAGGGGAGAAGAAATAATGGCCACCATGACGTTGATTAAAGCGATTACGGATGGTATGCGTGCGGAAATGGAGCAAGATGACCAAGTTGTTGTATTAGGCGAAGACGTAGGTGTAAATGGCGGTGTCTTCCGTGCAACGGAGGGGTTGTACGATCAATTTGGAGAGAATCGCGTATTTGATACTCCTCTAGCAGAGTCAGGAATCATTGGTTCCGCAGTGGGTATGGCAGCAGTAGGCATGCGACCTGTGGCTGAAATTCAGTTCTTTGGTTTTGTTTATGAAACGATGGATCAAATCTGTACCCAAGCGGCACGGACGCGCTTTCGTTCTAATGGAAGGTTTACCATTCCGCTCGTGGTTCGCTCTCCTTACGGTGGTGGCGTGAAGACGCCGGAAATGCACTCGGATAGCCTGGAAGGACTCTTTTTACAAACGCCTGGTGTAAAAGTTGTGATCCCAAGTAACCCTTATGATGCCAAAGGTCTCTTAATTGCAGCAATGCGTGACCCAGATCCTGTGATCTTCCTCGAACCCATGAAATTGTATCGCTCCGTAAAAGGAGAAGTACCGGAAGAAGCTTATACGGTCCCACTTGGTAAGGCGAATGTTGTGCGTGAAGGAACGGATGTAACCTTGATTGCTTATGGTGCGATGGTACCCATGGCTCAAAAGGCGGCCGAGCAAGCAGAAAAAGAACGAGGGGCGAAAGTAGAAGTGATCGATCTGCGTACGATCGCGCCCATGGATATGGAGACGATTCTCTCCTCCGTAGAAAAAACCAACCGCGCTGTTATCGTACATGAAGCGGTCAAATCTGGAGGTGTAGGCGCGGAATTGATCGCCCGCATCAATGAAGAAGCGATTCTTCACCTGGAAGCTCCTGTTGTCCGTGTGACTGGCTTCGATACGCCTTATCCGATTTCATCGCTAGAAGATGAATGGCTTCCCTCTCCAGATCGTATTGTAGCTGGTATTAATAAAGTGCTCGATTTTTAACCGTTAAAGGAGGAAGATCGAATCGTGGCTTATTCATTTAAATTACCTGACGTTGGCGAAGGCATTCACGAGGGTGAGATTGTCAAGCTCTTTGTAAAAGAAGGAGACGATATTAAGGAAGATGATGTGGTAGCAGAGGTGCAAACGGATAAAGCAGTCGTGGAAATTCCTTCACCTGTTACAGGGAAAGTAGGGAAGATCCATGCGCAGGAAGGGGAAATGCTGGAGGTTGGCTCTGTGATGGTTGAGTTTGAAACAGACGATGCTCCAGGAGGAGCAACCGAAGAACCAGAAACCGAGGAGCCAGCAAGCGAAGAATCCGCTACCGATGAGCAACCTTCTGCGCAAGTAGACGAAAAAGAAGACGAAAAAGAAGAGAAGTCGGAGAAGGCTGAGCCCGCGCAACAGAACAAGCAAGAGGGAGAGAAGGCGAATCGCTCGGTAAAAGCGATGCCTTCTGTTCGCAAAAAAGCTCGTGAGATGGGAGTAGATATCTCTCGAATAGAAGGAACAGGTCCAAAAGGACGGATCCTGATAGAAGATCTGGAGCGAGGCGAAGGACCGCAGCAGACGGGTAAGCAGGAAGAACAAAAGCAACCAACGTCAAAAGAAGAGAAACCTTCTACGAAGACACCAGTTCCCCCGTCAGCAGAGGAAGAACGAATTCCTTTGCGAGGCATACGACGTACCATTGCCAATCGAATGGCAGAGAGCAAATTTACCGCTCCTCATGTTACAATAATGGAGGAATTGGATGCCTCCGAACTGATTGCTCTCCGCAAGTGGGCGAAACCAATGGCGGAAGCGCGTGGAATCAAACTAACTTACTTACCGTTTATCATGAAAGCGGTATTAGCATGCTTAAAAGAATTCCCAACACTAAATGCTTCGATCGATGAGGAAGCGCAAGAGATTGTATTGAAGAAAGCGTATCATATGGGAATGGCTACTTCGACGGAAGATGGCCTGATTGTCCCTGTCATCAAAGAGGCAGATCGTAAGTCGATCTTTGATCTGGCGGCAGAAGTGTCGGATTTGGCAGGACGCACGCGTGATCGAAAAGTGGAACCACAAGAATTGAAAGGGAGCACCTTTACGATAACCAACATTGGTTCGTTTGGAGGTACCTTCTTCACCCCGATTATCAACTATCCTGAAGTAGGGATACTGGGGGTTGGCAAAATAGCGGACCGCCCGGTAGCGATCGACGGCGAAGTGGTGGTACGCCCGGTAATGGCCATTTCCCTCAGTGTGGATCACCGCTTAGTGGATGGTGATATTGCGGCACAGTTTGTGACACGCGTGAAGGGACTATTGGAGAATCCGAAATTATTAATGATGGAGATGAGCTAAATGGTTGTAGGAGATTTTGCAACGGAAGTAGATGTGCTCGTCATTGGTGGCGGACCTGGCGGATATACAGCAGCGATTCGTGCAGCACAAATGGGGAAGAGTGTAACCTTGGTAGATAAAGCAGAAGTCGGTGGCGTTTGTCTCAATGTAGGTTGTATTCCTTCTAAGGCATTGATTAGTGCTGGCGAACAGGTGGCTCACATCCAAAAAGCAAAAGCGATGGGGATTAATGTAGAAGGTGTTTCCGTAGACTTTCCCAAGCTAATGGAGTGGAAAGGCTCAGTTGTGAATAAGCTGACCGGTGGGGTGAAAACCTTGCTCAAGGGGAATAAAGTGGATGTCGTTCAAGGTGAAGCCTATTTCACTGGCTCCAACTCTGTTCGTATTGCGACGGATAACAACAGCCAAACCTATGAATTTAAAGATTGCATCATCGCAACCGGTTCACGTCCACGTGGTATTCAGTCGGTACCCTTTGATCATAAGCGAATTGTTTCCTCCACGGGGGCTCTGTCCCTGTCAGAAATTCCAAATCGCTTCGTTGTTGTGGGCGGTGGCTACATCGGTTTGGAATTGGGAACGGCTTATGCCAAATTAGGAAGTGAAGTGACGATCCTGGAAGGAACAGATAGCTTACTTCCTGGTACAGATCCAGCCCTTGTACGCATGGTGAAGCGAAATCTGAAAAAACTGGGCGTCAAGGTAGTAACCAATGCTTTCGTGAATGCGAGTGAAACTTCGGGTGATGAAGTGACGGTTAAAGCGGAAGTGAAAGGGAAAGAAGAAACGTATCAAGCCGATTATGTGTTGGTCTCTGTGGGGCGGATCCCAAACACAGATGAATTGGGTCTTGATCAGGCAGGAATTGAGACGGATAAAAGTGGCTTGATACCTGTAGACAAGCAGTGCAAGACGCAAGTGGATCACCTTTATGCCATCGGTGATATCGTAGCAGGTCCCATGCTAGCCCATAAAGCGAGTTACGAAGGAAAAGTGGCGGCTGAAGCGATAGCTGGTGAGCCAAGCGTTATCGATTATCAAGCGATGCCTGCGGTGATCTTTAGTGATCCGGAAATTGCTTATACGGGCTTGACGGAAGCGGAAGCCAAAGAGCAAGGTTATGAAACGGTTTCTAGTCGCTTCTCCTTCCATGCCAATGGTCGAGCACTCTCCATGGAGGGAGCCGATGGATACGCGAATGTGGTTGCCGAAAAAGAAAGTAATCGCTTGCTCGGTGTACAAATTGTGGGCCCAGAGGCATCCTCATTGATTGCGGAAGCGGTGTTTGCCATTGAAATGGGGGCGAATGCAGAGGACTTGAGCTTAACCATTCATGCTCATCCTACTTTACCAGAAGCCCTGATGGAAGCGGCTGAGGGAATTATGGGGCATGCGATTCATATGGTGAACAAAAAATAGCAGCTGCTTACACTTACAAAAATCCCGGCAAAAGTCGGGGTTTTTCTTTGTTAGGAAAGGTTTAATGAAGAAATTTGTCGAAAGTAGTGGTAGTACGGAAGAATGTAGTAGAAAAATGCGACCATGGACGAAGAGAAGTTTTAAATGGATGGATACTTAACTTTGACAGAAAGAGAGTGAACGACTCAGTGGAAAAAGCGATTGATATCATTGTCCGCCCAACAGAAATTGATGCGATGGGACATGTGAATAATGCCAAGTATCTAGAATATATGGAGTGGGGACGCGAAGACTGGTACAATCAAGTGGGGCTTCCCTTTGACCTTTTTACGGAGATGGGGATTGGAACGGTAACGGTTCATATAGGGATTAATTACCGCAAAGAGGCGCTGCTCAATCAAGTATTAACGGTCCGTACGAAGCCCCTTCGTTCAGGTCGCACGAGCTTTGTGTTGGAGCACACCATCGAGAATGAGGAAGGGGAAATCGTGGCTGAGGCAGAGGTGATCAGTGTCACGATTGATCTTAAACAACGCAAAAGTGTCCCCCTGCCACAGGAATTGGCGAAGTATTTCCCTACAGACAAATAAGAAGCCGCCCGGTCGAAAAGGCGGCGAAAGGTCTTAAGCTTCATTTTGTTTACGCATAGAGGATAGTTCTGAGAGGATTCCCTCTAACTCCATCATGGTCATTTGACCTTTTTTCTTCTCCACCATGCGATAGAGATCGTAGATCTCTTCGTATTGGTCGAGACGAAAGTGATCTGCTCGCATGATACTGCCATTTACCAAACGGAGATGAGATTTCATTTCTTCAATCATAAACTGCAAATTTTCTTGGCTAGGTTGCTCTAAATTCATTGGAACTCTCCTTCTAATGAACTGTGATTTTGTGAGTCCTTTTCCTCTATTGTAAAGAAAATCAGTGGGAAATGATAGGGAGGGTTTGCCTTCAGTGAAAACAGAGTATCCGGATGCTTATATACGATTTTTATTTCTCATGAATGTTGAGCGGAATTATTATGAATGCCATGATGTGTTAGAAGAGCTTTGGCTAGAGGAAGGGCGAAACCCTTTTTATCAAGGTTTATTACAAATTGCGGTGGCACATTATCATTGGCAAAATGGGAACGGTGGCGGAGCGCAGAAGCTCTTCTTTAGTGGTTGTGAAAAATTGGTCAAATTTCCCGATCAGTATATGGGAATCAATGTACGGAAGTTGAGAGGGGAAGCGAAGGCGCGAAGAAGGGACATACAACAAGAAGCAATCGATGATGAGCAAGCACAAATCATTATTTCCATTGTAGACCCCTACTTGGAACAGGAAGTGGAAAGAAGAAAAAAGGACAGGGAATGAAGAGACAGGAGGAGAGATAAGGATGAATAGCGAACAGAAAGTGTTTACGCTGGAGGAAGCCAATCAATTGTTGCCTCAATTAAAAGTGGCGATCACCAATCTGAGAAAACTAAAACAAGATCAATACCTCGCTTACTTAGAGCTTCAACAGATGAAATCGGTTTGGCGAGAAGAGGAAAATCCGATGGAGCAAGGAATATTTGACCCTTATTTTGAACAGGAAGTAGAGTTAGAGTTTCTTCATATCCAAATGCGAAATGCGATTCAACGCATTAAAGATACAGGAGCGATTCTAAAGGATATCGATATCGGTGTAGTTGACTTTCCAGCGTGGATCGAAGGGGCGGAAGCCTTCTACTGCTGGAAGGTAGGGGAGAAGACCATTTCGCATTGGCACCATGTATGGGAAGGGTTCTACTCTCGTAAATCGATCCCTCCGACCGATGGGGAATCATCGAAAGGAGATTAGGGACGTGTTGTTTCTAACCTTATGCAGGTGGATAACAACCGTAGGATGAGAGGAGGGGGCATATGCTTCTCTATTTTCTAGTATTGGTGGTGGCTGCGGTCGCGTTGGTGGGGTTACGACCCGAGAGGTCGACCAACCGCTGGGCCGCTTTTTTCTTGGTTTGTGCCAGTCTGGGTGGATTGGTTCCTGCATTAGAAGAGGTGTTTGGCAGAGAGCATGAACTTTCACGTATGGTAGCGTGGTTAAATTTGACGTGGACTCCCTATGGGGTGCTTCTGTTTGCACTCGCTTACGCGGGTTGGACGGGGAAACATCCATGGTGGAGAAGCCCCATTTGGCTTTGTGCTCCGGTTGTAGTGTCATGGTTAGCCTATCCCTTCTTACCAGGTGATTTTATTCCCTATGCTTACTTGTTACTCTGGGTAGTTCCTTACTACTTGGGGGCATGTGGTATCCTCCTTCTTTCTACCCTTTGGGAGTCAGATCCGATTCTACGACGCAATCGTTGGATCATGACGATGATGATGGTTCCTACCCTATTGGGCATTGTCGGATTGATTCATATTGCCCGAGTAGTCGATCCGACCTTCGATTTTTTTCCCTATGTGGCTTCTCTGATTGCCTATTCGTTCATGCTGGGAGGAATTTCGCTCTTCTTCTTCGGTTTCTTAGGGATTCGGGTTCGGGTGGAGAAAGAGCAAATGGAGCGGACACTTCGCTCAGTTGAATCAGGAACAACCCTCATTCATCATACAATCAAGAATGAGATCGGAAAGATTTCTCTTAGCACGGATAACCTCCGCTCTCTGTTGGATGAAGAACACAAGGTGGTGCAAGGTCAGCTCGCCATTATTCAATCTTCAGCACAGCACCTAACAGAAATGGCTTCTCGTATGCAATCGTTATCGCGCGCTGTGCAACTTGATGAAGAATGGGTTTGTGTAGAGGAGCTCATTCAGTCAGTCCTTTCCACTATGGAACACGTACTGACTGATCACGGGATCGTTGTGAGATTGGAAGGCATGCAAGACTTGCTGTTCTTTTGTGACCCGGTGCATATGCGCGAAGTACTAACCAACTTGATTCAAAATGCAATTGACGCCAGTAACCCTTCATCAAAAATTGAAATCAAGGCTGAAAAATTGGCGAAGAAAAGTGTTTTGTCTGTTGTTGATACAGGAGCGGGCATGGCACTAGAGCAGATGTCCCGCGCTCACGAGCCTTTTTTCACAACAAAAGGAAAAAGTGAGAACTACGGTTTAGGCCTTTCCTATGTCTATCAAGTAGTACGGGAAATGGGCGGGGGAATGAGAATCATCCGCCGGCATCCCGCGGGGATTGAAGTTCAACTTCAGTTTGCAAAAGGAAGGTACAAAAGCAGGTGATTCCAATAAGATGAGGGGGATACATTCGCATGGATTTAGTAAAAATACTATTGGTAGAAGATGATCCAGATTGGGTGCAAGGGATGAGTCTCTATCTCAATAGAGAGCCAGATTTGTGTGTAAAAGGGATAGCTTCAAGCAAGGAGGAAGCACTATCTATCGCACAGAATGCTGTGTTTGATGTGGTTTTGATGGATATTATGCTTTCTGAGAATCGATTGGAAGGGATTGAAACGGCTATAGAGATTCAAGCCATTCGTCCCACTCATGTGGTCATGTTGACTTCGTTGAACGATGAACAGGTAATCAAACAATCTTTCAATGCGGGAGCTATGAATTATGTACAAAAATCGGACTATGCCCAGCTCCCACACGTCATCCGTGCTGTTCACCGCAATGCTCGACCCATGCAGGTGCTACATCAAGAGCTCACACGACTAAAGCGAGAAGAACAGCTCCGTTCACTTACGGATGCAGAGCGAGAAGTATTTGAGTTGATCGAAGCAGGTTATACGCAGTCGCAAATCCGAAAAAAGCTAGTGAAAGCGGAGAGCACAGTGAAGAACCAGGTGAATCGGATGCTGAAAAAGTTAGGGGTGAGTAGCAGCCGCGAAGCGGTGGAGAAAGTGAGGAGGGGTAGCTCTAACGTGGAGTAAGCCCAGCGAGCATGGACTAAAACGATATTTGTCTCCTTACCGTGCAGGGTACTACAAAAGTTGGTACTATCTCATAGCTACTTTTCCTTTTACAATAGGGAATAAGAGCGAAGGGAGTGGATGAAGATGAACGGTGAAAAAGCATGGATATTATTTGATGGTCAGTGTGGTTTGTGTCATCGACTCGTTCAGTTTGTCATCCCCCGCGATCCGGAAGGCTTTTTTCGCTTTGTGTCGATACAGTCGAATCTCGGAAAAGAGCTCTTACGTGCTGGTGGGTTGAAGGAAGGTGATCCTGATACCTTCGTTCTCATTCTAGAGGATGAATATTATACGAAGTCTAGCGCCGCTTTGCGTGTGCTTCGTTTTCTTAAGGGAGGGTGGAAGCTCGCGTCTGTCTTTCAGCTGGTGCCTCGTTGGTTTCGCGATATGATCTATGACCTCGTAGCACGCCATCGTCATCGCTTTTTTCCTCGTCCGCCGGTGTGCAAGCGTTTTCCGAACGAGTGGAGAGGGAGGATCGTGGAATGAAGAGAAGAAGAAATCCGATTTATGTGGAGATACGACTGGGTTACAGGATTTTTCATTAAAGGTTTTTTGATCACATTGATCTTGGTATTCCCATAAAAGTGGTTAAACAGTGTACAGATAAAAAATAGGTCAATAGTCTTGTACTGGCGGATTTGTTTCTATACTATACGTCTGATATATAGCTAGAAGGGACCACCTTTTGTCATACGGAAGAGGAATCATAAGGGCTTTTGATAGTGATGGAAGCAAGAATGCAAGAATACAAACACGAACTCTATCTAGGAAATTATATGACCCCCCATTGTAAGAATGAAGCCCGTAGTAAAGAGAATCCTGATATCACTTTTGTCTTAGCGGGATAAAACGATTCGCCCACGGCATTCTACGAAACTGTTCGGTAAAAACTTTATTAACTTCTGGATCGGCTACAGTAGATTGAACAGAAAAATTAAGGTCAGGTAGACTAAGTTCAATCACTAAAGAAGGGCGAACCGATCATGACGAAAAGAAAACGACGCACGTTTACGCACGAATTCAAGCAGCAGATGATGCGATTGCACGAGAATGGCTAGCCAAGAAGAGAGATCATTGAAGAATATGAGTTGACATCATCCGCCTTTGACAAGTGGATAAGACAAAGCCAGAATAGCGGTTCGTTTAAAGCAAAAGATAACCGCACTCCCGAGGGATCGGAGTTAATCAAGCTAAGAAAAGAAAATCAACGTCTTTTAATGGAGAACGATATTTTTAAGCAAGTCGCGCTGATCATGGTTGGATGGATGTCTTCTTCGAATAGAGTCGGAATTTCTTATGAGTGATCGAAAAGATGCCCATTTTGCGCATCAAGCGTTGCACTCGCTTCAGACTCAACGATAACCCTTGATGAAATCAGCGTCCGATGGATTTTGGGTAACCTGGTAACCCATAGCGCTGTTTGCTTTTTCGATAGATCTCAAGGATCATTCGCTTCCATTTCACATTCTCTCGGTCACGAAGAGAGGGCTTTCGGTTTAACAATCGATAGTACGTACTTCTCGGCACATCAAAAATCTTACATACTGCTTGCACAGCATGTTGTTCCTTCATCTCTTGAATCGCTGTCAAAACATCGTTCTCGTTTACTTTTTTGTGAATATGGCCATAGTCTTTTTTAGGATTTCGTATTCTTTCTTGAGCTTCAACATCTCTTTCTTCATCTGCTGGTAATCTGCAGGCGTCAAATTCTGCTCTCCCGCTTCTTTGATAGGAGTAAAGGCTTTAATCCATTTGTAAATGGTTACTTTCGATAGGCCATATTCGCTACTTAATTTTTCGAACCGATTGCCCCGATTGATAAGCTCAATCACCATTTCTTTGAACTCCCTATTTATTTCCCATTCGTTTTTCGTTCCATCCGGACACATCCCTCTTATTTTTCTTCATTTTAGGGACTTAGCCTTTTTGTGTCCACAAAACTATACTAACTCTAGAAATCATATTAATCCGAACGTGAGTTTTATTTTCTCTAATGACAGAAACGAGAAGAAGATGTCTATATCTATGTGGAATTCTGGCATGCTCGGCTACAATTCAAGTTTGGTCTATTTTTGGATAAGACGGATTTTTTTCTGGGTAGATCATATAAAAATTCTAATAAAGGGATATCACTTTGATATTTATGAGAGTCACGGTTTTCACACATTGCTTTTTGTGATAGATATTCTTCGTCGTTTGACCAAGACCTTTTACCAAAGAGTCAAGTATCAAAATTAAATAATTTTTCGCGACATAAATATTTATCATTTCTGATAAACGAAACTTGAACGAAGTTAAAGATGAAGATCCCTATTTAGAGCGGAGAGGGAACCTGTAGCTTCTACCAATTCAACTATCTAGTGGAATACCTCCTAGATGAATTATTTACTACTAGTACAAAAGAACTGATGATATTAAATAATTAAAAAGAGTTGACAATTAATTAATTACTATTTAAGATGAAAACATATAATTTAGAAAGAGGTGAAAAAAAATGAAAATTGATCCAAAAGAAATAAAACGAGATGGTATGTGTTGTCATACAAATTGTTAATCTGAGTATAAGGCATTAAGTTGATTAGGAAATCGGCTTAATGCCTGACTATTTTTCGAGAAAATAATACTAGAATTATAGGGTTCAGCATAGTAGATAAGTTTTATTATAACAAAAAATGAGAAATAGGTTGACAACTACCAAGTTTATTATGTAATATAAAACATATTATACAGAAAGAGGTGAATAGATATGAAAATTGATCCAAAAGAAATAAAACGAGATGGTATGTGTTGTCATCAGAATTGCTAACTTATATGAAAGGTATTAAGCCGATTAGAAAATCGGCTTAATACCAGTCTATTTGATGGAGTGAGTATAGTTATATGGACATAGAATAGGGAAGTCAGTCCCTAAATCGAAGTTTAATAAGGAGGATTATCTGAATGTAATATTATTAGCATAATATAGTGATAATTATATTATTACATTTAGCTATTCTTTATCTCGTCGCGGTGTAGGTTATGGACAGCACTAAGAATGATTGTCAGGTTGGACTTAACTTGTTTTTCATCTAATTTAATGAATATAAAATATTGATAAAGGGGAATTTTTAATGAGTCAGATAAATGCATCATATGTGAAAGTAGTCTTAGAAAGCTACTTAGAACAAGAAGGTATCAGTCATCACCAAAGCATTACAGAAGAAACAGAATTTTTATCAATAGAAGATATTGATTCACTAGGTCTTATAGATTTATTTTCTTATATCGAAGACGAACTTAAAGTTAAGTTCCCTGATAATCTGCCAGATATAGATGAGATAAAAGACCCAAAGCATGTAGCTAAATATATTACAAATAATAAAGGGGACGTTATGATATGAGTAATATCTATAAATTGAAAGACTCCACAAGATATTATATGGATAAAGAAGGTCAATTGCACGTCTTTTTTCTAAATGATAATAGAGAGATCGTGATTGATATAGATGAAAATGGGAAACATTTTATAAATATCTTATCTTCATTTAAGACGTTTCAGGAGATAATAAATGATATTCAGGAAATCGATAGAAACATAGATGGAGTAGAAGTAGAAAAAACATTAAAAACTTTACTGGAAATAGGAATAATAGAGATTGATTCTCAAAATAGAAAGAGGAGTAATATTAACAAAATACTCGACAGACAGGTTAATTATTTTGGAGAATATGTAACACCTGAATATAATAAATATGATATCCAACAATTTATCACAAATTCTAGTGTACTTATTATTGGTATTGGTGGTGTGGGAAGTTGGATTGCTTATCAGTTAGCACAATCAGGTGTGGGTAAAATCATTCTAATGGATGATGATTTTATAGATATCACAAATTTGAACAGACAAGCACTCTATTTTATGCAAGACATAGGGGAAAAAAAGACTGATATACTATCAAAACGTCTAATGGATGTTAATAATGATTTAGAAGTTATTAAACACAACTATTTTTTAGAAAGTGAAAAAGATTTAGAATCGATAGACCAAAAAATAGATTTGATTATAAATTGTGCTGACTATCCTAATACTTATACAACTGGGATGATAGTGGCAAGATACTGCAATGTTAAAAGTATACCTTATATAAATGGCATTGGTTACATGGGGAATATATGTAGAATGGGTAATACCATTGTTCCTGGGAAGACAATGTGTTGGAATTGTATAGTCTCACCCGATAATTGGCATATGAATGACTTACGAGAAATGAAAATTAAAAACCATCTACCCCAGGCTGGTAGCATTTCTTCAGCATCATCACTTATTGCCTCTATTCATTCATGGGAGGCTATCAAAATATTGGTTCCTCATTTCAAACCCAGTTTAATTAATAGATCAGGAATCTTCGATCTAAACACTTTGGAATTAG
Source organism: Mechercharimyces mesophilus (assembly GCF_059818345.1). Taxonomy (NCBI): domain Bacteria; kingdom Bacillati; phylum Bacillota; class Bacilli; order Caryophanales; family Thermoactinomycetaceae; genus Mechercharimyces; species Mechercharimyces mesophilus. The sequence goes on from NZ_JCBAPH010000003.1 coordinate 196,210, forward strand.
AGTTTAAGAAACTCGAAAAAGTAGGTTATTGCAAATTATGTTGTGATTTATAAGAATAAAATATGAAAATATATCCTTTAGTGAACTCTAGCGGAAAGAGAGAAGATAAATTATGAATTTTTCAAAGCCTAATGAAGAAGAAATGTTCTTATTTGATTCCCTTATTGATCATAAGGATTATTACTACCATACATTCAAGAGTATTAGTGATAATCAGTTAGCTGCTAATTACTTTATGAAATACAGACACAGAGCAGTTGAAAGAGATGTAAAAAAAATGAAGGAAATTTATGATAATATATTAGGCAATGTGATGATGACTAATGTAAGAAAATCATTAAAAGAGAAGTTAATAGTCAGCAATGAATACTTTATAAAAAATATTATAGATTCACCTGTATACTATACGCTTCATTTACTCAACTTTCATGACAAGGATTTTTCAGATAAATACATATCTATTGAAGGCATGGGAAATGTTAAGTTTCTTCTTGAAAAATACAATACAATAATTCTCAATCCAATCAGAACGGATATTTTTCAAATCTTACCTAATTTTTTAGGGAAAATATTCTTTGATAGGTCTATTGAAATGTATGGTGTGCAAGATTCCTTTATAAAACTTAAATTAATTCAAAAAATATATTGCGAAACGGTAAATAACTTAGGATATAATCACTTAACCTCTAGTAATGGAAAGCCTTATCCATTAAAGATTAAAAAAGCATTAGATGACCTTCAAAACAACAGGATTGTGCTTTTGCCACCAGAGTTCTCTATGGGATTAGGGCCAAAGAAGAAATATAATTTATTAGGTGTTGATATCCCGTTGCCTCAAGGAAGTGCATTTCTTAGTAAAAAAATGAATATTCCCATTGTCGGGGTATATATCATTCGAAATAAAGGGCTGGATATCAAGATTATCTTTGAGGACTTGGTAATACCAAGCGGGCTTGGAGTGGATCGAATATCCAATAATTTATTTGATCGGTTAGATGATATTATCAGGAGATACCCTTCAAGTTGGGCTGGATACGATATTATTGATCAACTAAGTGATCAGGTTTAAACTACTGTTCTGATAAATTGTATAGCGTAATGAGGTAGAAGATATACTGGATTTTTTATATAAAATAACAATGGCTTTTATAATAGAAATCAAGCTTAATTCGGAGGTATGTTCTATGTTGTATAAAAACAAGAATTTTATAATTATTTATAGTAGTAGATTGTTATCTAACATTGCAGATAGTTTTTATATGCTCGCTTTGCTCTGGCTAATACAGATTACTTACAATTCAACAGTTTATAACGGTGTTATTTTCGCATTCATCTCCTTAGCTTCGGCGTTAAGTATTATCTTTGGTCCGATAATCGACAAATATACTCCTCATAAATTAATTATGATTACCCTTACTGTGCAAGCGATTTCTATGATAATAATAGCTAATTTACAAGTAGGACTAAGTTTTGCTTTTTATTTTATTATTTTACTAACTTTTATATCTGCGATATCTTCCTCAATTTTTTATCCCGCTGATCAAAAATTGTTTACCTCTATAGTAAATGAGAAGAATTGGGCAAAAGGAAATTCATTGATTAGTTCCTCTGACCAAGTTGTTAATTTAATTGGATATTTAATGGGAGGTTCTATCATCTATTTTGTAGGCACGTCTAATATATTTTATATATCCTCATTGCTTTTTATCATTGCTATTGTCCTACTGACCTGTCTGAAGAGTAGTAAAGAATCAAACATCGGGAGAGAAGCACCTACTACATTAAGAGAAAATTTTTCTAATTATATAATAGAGTTGAAAGATGGTATTTCATTTGCGAAAGATAGTTTATTTCTAAGAACGGTCATTCCTATGATGGTTATTTCTAGTGCTACTACTGCTGTGCTTATAATACTGATGCCCTCTTTAGCTTCACAGTTTGGGGGAGCTATATATTATAGTTTACTGTACGTATCGTTCTTTATTGGTTATATTCTTGGTGCTATACTTTCTAATTTCACAAAAAAAAGTGGGAGTATTGTTGGGGTAATATGGTTCGGAAATGCAATTTCGCTAGTGGGACTTGGACTTGTAAATCATTATATATTTATAGTACTATTTGCTTGTCTGTTTGGTATTTTTTCTGGTGTCTTAAATGTTGTTCAGATCTCACTTATTCAAGCAACTACGCCGCAAAAGATTATGGGGAGAGTTATGGCTCTTCTTATGACATGTGGAAATATAGCGGCACCTATAGGAAGTTTGTTGGGAGGATCACTTGCTATTATTCTGAGTACTAGTGAGATCATACTGGTAATATCTTTTTTTATGACAGCTAGTGCTATTATCATTAGTTCTCAAAAAGATTTTAGGAATTATACTCTAAGAGATGCAAGTAACTTTAGGGATAAATCTATATACTCGTAATTGTGATCTAGTCATGTAATTGAGTAAATAAATAGGACTGTAAAATGTTAAGTCTAAGCTGATAGAGATTGAGTAAGTTGATTCTCAAGCTGTTGAGGAGTGGGATAATCTAGCCCACTTAGAATTAGGTTTTGATTATACTTGCCAAGAAATAATACAAATATTTCTATTTTTGTTTTTGAAGTATCGATAGTGCCTCTGATGAACTTCTCCTTTATTGAGATAGCATGTAAAGATCCAATACTGGAGTAGTCATGTCATAGGGATATCCTTTTGCACTGAGATTCCTAGATGTTCTTTCGTTGAAAGGCCTGGATAAGTTCCTCACTCGGAAAATGGAAGCCAAAGTCCGAATGTAAGGAGAAGTTCTGAAGGATTTAAGCACTCTAATCAAACATGTTTAATGGCTTCGAACCACCTCGGTGGTCGTTCGATGAGAAAAAGAGTGGCCAACAATTGCTGGCAAACTGCAGGCATCATTTTCTCCTCTCTCGCTCCTCAGAGTGTGGAGAAACTCTCCAGAATCTTTTTTTATGAGATTAGCGTGCAAGAAACAGGGACAAAGTCATCGTCAAAAAGTCTTCCCAACCACCTAGCCGCGTTTGGCTAGGTGGTTGGGAATCTTCTTGATGTTTTGTGCAGTGGCCGTCATCAGTACCTGTTCTTGCACGTTTTCTCGTCCCCTTAACCGGCAGTAGCGAAGCCCATGCAGTTCTTTTCCGTCTGCAAAGCTTCGCTCAATGGTTTCTTTTCGTTTTTTGTAATGAACTTTTCCTTCGGGGGACAATCGTTTCTCTCTTACTTCTTCCTTATGATCTTCCCATACGTGCCTCGTAAGGGTTTTTTGATGGTTTTTCGAACAGGTGCATTTTTCAAGTAACGGACATTCGTTACATCTTGCTGAATCCGACTTGTAGTGTCGATGCCCTTGACGATCTGTTGTCCTGTAGGTCAAGGTGGCTCCATTTGGACAAAGATAGGTATTGGCTTCGGGATCATAACAAAATTTCCATTTGGGCATCAAGCCTTTGGAGGACTGGTAACGCCGATGTCCAATGACACCAAAGATATGACGATCACTTAAACCTTTGCATAGGGGAATGGTAAATAGCCAGCGTCTAAAGCTATAGCTTCCACTTCAAATTGAAACCGGTCTACCTGTCGGTCGAAACGGTCGAGATAGGGAACCGAATCATGAACGTTTTCCGCAGTCACATGGACATCCGTAATGATGTTATATTTCATGTCCGTTGTCCGATGATCGAGATAAAAAAAACCTTCGGGCTTCCCCTCTCGATACATGTATTCACTGTCAGGATCCGTGGTGCTTACCTTGATTCCCTTCGTTTCTTTCACCTCCTTTTTTTCTTTGAACGGCTTTTTTCCCCTGCTCTCTCCGATCCTCCTCCACTGCCTCTAGGTAAGATCGCGTTCGCCCTTCTACCGTTTCTTTTTCAAACTTGCGTTTGTTGGCATTCGCCTTTAGATGAGTCGAATCGGTTAGGAGTACCCGTCCTCCTACCATGCGATGTTCCATCGCCTGAAGAACGATCTCATCGAAGACCTCTTGAAAGATGAAGGTCCCTTTAAAACGAGTCCGTCGATTCCAGCTGATGGTAGAGTGATCGGGAACCGGGTCCGTTAAATTGAGTCCCAAGAACCAGCGATAGGAGACATTCACACGAACTTCCCTTTCCAGTTGACGTTCGGAAGGAATACCATACAAATAACCAACGAAAATCATCTTAAAGAGAAGCCGGATCGATGGAAGGACGACCGTTGTTCTCGCAGTAGAGCCCCCGAACTTTCTCAGTAATGAAAGAAAAGTCAACATACTGATCCACCTTACGTAGGAGGTGATCCTTAGGAACCAGTTCTTCAACACAGACAAATTCCAACTCACTTTGTTTCTGTTTATTTGAACGTAACATCTTGATCGCCCTCCTCTTCTCTATTTCTATATTAATCCACTAAGGACAAACAGAAAAGAGTAAAAAACAAGCTGTCGAGACTTTCTCGACAGCTTAAGGAGCGCTAGAAATACTCTAGCGCTCCTTTAAGGGAAATCAATTCCTTGCTATTTCACTGCTGGCGGTGCCGGTAGCGGATCAGAGGACTCATTTACAGCAGGAGCTACGCCCTGCATGCTTGTGGTAGGGGCTTCTTCGCGCTCAGGAAGTTCTTTTTGATTCCCCAAATGGTAAGCGAGAAGGGATGTTAACGTTCCTACACGGTACAGGTCATCTTTGTCGATCTTGTCGGGCGTGTCTTCATCCGTATGATAGTAGGGATCTTCAGAGTAATGGAAGAAAACAACCGGGATACCGGCATCCTCAAAAGGAACATGGTCGCTTCTAGTAGAAGCACCACGCTCATAGGTATAGCCGTAGGTGGAAACATACTCTTCCGCGAGATCAGCTATATAGGAAGAGCTATCTTCTGAGGCGGTCAAGATGTTGAGTGTATCACCGACTCCTACCATGTCCAGATTGATCATGGAGGAGATTTCATTTTTTTCTTCCTCACTAAGGGACTCCACGTACTTCTCAGAGCCAATGAGCCCTGCTTCTTCTGCTCCAAAGAAGACGAAGCGGATGTTGTGATGGAGTTTCTCTTTGGACAAGGATTTGGCTACTTCAATCAAGGTCGCGGTACCGGAGGCGTTATCGTTGGCACCCGGTCCGTCCACACTATCATAATGAGCTCCGATGACAATGGTTTTGGCATTCTTTTTCCCTTTTTTCGCAGGAAGCTCCCCGATCACATTTTGTGAGTAACTGGGTTTGTGTTCTACCTCAGCTTCCATTGTCATGGAGACGGTTTCACCTGCGTCCAGCAATGATTTCACAGCTTCTCCATCTGCCTGACTCATAGCGAGAGCAGGAATATCGGAAATCTGTGTGAGTGTGCCACTGAGCGGTCCTTCGCTGTGGTTGTAGATTATGGCTCCGACAGCTCCAGCCGCTGCTGCATTTTGTACCTTATCATAGAAGGTTAACTCTCCCCGCAAGATGAGAGCGATTTTTCCTTCTACATCAATCCCTTCAAAATCTTCTGTTTTTCCTAATCCTGCGTAGACTAGGTCAGCGGTGAGTCCGTCCTCTTCCGTGCCAGGAGTGTACTCAAAGGTGTTTGATTCAAACGTCTGGCTTTCTGGGCTGTTCATGGTGAGGTTGGAACTATGACTGATGTAAGCGAGCATGGGGAACATTTGACGATCCGTCTTCAGTCCATAACGTTTTAGTTTTTTCTCAATGAAGTCGGCTGCTTTGTGTTCGCCATCAAATCCGGCTAGCCTGGCATTATCTTCACCAGCCAAGCGTTCGATATACCGTTGGATGCGATCCTCTTTAATTTTATCAGCGACAGAATACATTTGAATAGGCGAAAGTGGTGTCGCTGCACTGACTGACGAGGAAAAGACGAGCAACAAGGACAGGAGAAGCAACATGAAGAGACTACTTTTCTTTCTTCTCATCCCATGACCTCCCAAAAAGTCTGGATTTTGTTCCTCTATCATTCTATCTAAATTAAAAGGATATTGTCAATAGAGAGAAAATAAATATAAAGAGGAGGGTGAATCGCATAGGGAGGACCATTGATGAAACGGGTTTCAGGAGAGAATCGTTTGTTTATAGCATAAGAGGGTTTTTAGTACTAGAAAAAATATGAATGAAGAGCGCTGAAAGGAGTCTATATGATGACAACTACTTTTCAAGCTTATGTTGTAAATAAAACCGACTCGACTTTTAAGAGTGGATTGCAATCGATAACCATGGAAAATTTGGATCCAGGGGAAGTAATGATCGAAGTACATTATTCTAGTATTAATTTTAAAGATGGATTAGCTAGTATTCCAGATGGACGTATTCTAGAGAAGTATCCGATGATTCCAGGAATTGATTTAGCGGGGAAGGTATTGGAATCCCAAGATGAACGTTTTGCTATTGGGGATGAAGTGATAGCTGGACACGGATCGCTAGGAGTGTCCCATACAGGTGGATTTAGTGAAGTGGCTCGGGTGCCTGGCGATTGGGTGATTCCACTGCCAGATGGATTATCTTTAAAAGGCGCAATGGCGCTAGGAACGGCTGGTTTTACAGCAGCCATGTCCATTCAACGACTGGAAGAGAATGGACTTCAACCAGAGAAAGGACCGGTCCTTGTGACAGGAGCCACAGGGGGGGTTGGTAGTACCGCGATTGCGATGTTAGCGGGTCGTGGATACGAGGTGATCGCCAGTACAGGAAAAGAAGATGAACATGCTTATTTGCGTGACTTAGGAGCACAAGAAGTAATCGGACGTTTGGATAGCAGTGAAGATGCTTCGTCTAAACGGCCTCTTTTAAAGCGAAAGTGGGCGGGAGGAGTGGATCCAGTGGGAGGAAGTTCACTTGCCTATCTAACGCGTACTTTGGATTTTTCTGGGTCGGTTGCGGTAAGTGGGCTGACAGGAGGCCACTCCTTCTCGACAACGGTCTATCCATTTATCTTACGAGGGATTAATATTCTGGGAATTGACACGGCCCATATCACACAAGCGTATCGCGAACAGGTGTGGCAGCGGTTGGCGACAGATATGAAAATCGACAAGGTAGAGGAACGGATAGGTTATGAAGTAACGCTAGAGCAGCTACCGGCTTCTCTGGAGAAAATCCTCGCAGGCAAGGTTCGTGGACGGGCTATTCTATCTTTATAGGCAAGCTCACCCTAAGAGTGATTGGAAGATGGGCGAGAGGTTTCTCTTTGTGAGACTCTGAGCTGTGGATCAGGCAACGATAGGAGATGTCGTCGCCCATCAACCTGGCGCGAGAGAACATGCTCCCATGTTAACTGCTTTCATCCGGGGTGTGTGGAGTAGACCATGAGTGTTTTCTATGGAGACACGTGAGAGTATTCTGTTAGGTTACTTACGATAAAAAGGGCCGTAGGGGAGTTTTAGACCTCTCACGGCTCTTTTTTTAATCCATCGAGCCTGTTAGCTGTTTTCCTATTCATAAGCAGGACCCTCACTTGCTTAATTTCAGCATGGGTCGTTATGTTTTGCTCTTCGTTGCATATATTCCTAATGAAAGCTGTTCTTTATATACAATCGATACGATATAGATGAATCGACTTCTATCCTTCCACACACAGCCCTGTTCACATGCTTGATAGAGAGGTGGGTGACTAGTGCCCTTTCGGAAAACGAAGACCTTGCATTGGCGTGAACAAAGAAGCCCTTGGTGGATGTTTGTTGAGAGGGCACGAGAAGAAAAAGGTGAGTGTTCATGAAAAAGAAAACCGCGCTATGTGTTCTGGGAACGGGACGAAGTGGAACCTCCATCGTCGCGCAGACCCTTCCCTTGCTAGGAGTGGAACTGGGGAAAAACCTGCTACCAGCGGATCAAAATAACCAGACAGGGTATTGGGAAGATCAAACGATCAATCGTTATCAGCAGAGCATTCGAGAGCGGTTAGGCTCTCCCCTTCCTTTGACGAATCCAAATTGGTTACAGCTTCCTTATGCTCAATTAATGAAAAAAAAGATGAAGGAGTATGTGGACACAACCTTTGCTCAGGAAGAGTGGTGGGGGTGGAAAGATCCTAGAACATCGGAGTATCTGGAAATGTGGCGCGAGATAGCAGAAGAACTGGACTTTCAACTCGTTTATCTTATTGTTGTACGGAACCCTGTGGATGTGGCTTTATCCATGTTGCAGTCTTGGGGAGGAACAGAGGCGGGGGTTCTCATGTATTGGCAGGTTCATGCATTATTAGATTTGTATATGACGATGGGGGAGAAGCGGATGGTGATCGACTATGACCACTTTATTGAACATCCTTACCAGCAGTTACTCACGATCCAACAATTCTTTTCTCTGCATTCGGAGTTGAAAGAAGAGGAGCTTAAGGAGCGGCTCCACGAAATGATCGACCATCGTTTGCATCACCATAAGCATGGACGCCAGCAATGGAGGAAAGTGGGTCAGTTGGATACTGAAATCCATCAGTTATACCAGCTATATCAACAAGCCGTCCAGTCGAACGATTTTCTCTCCTCTGAGGAAATGGATGAAAAGGTGAGCCGTTTATTTAAGAGCACCAAACGTACCCTGCGCCACCTTCTTTGATATTTTCGCTATCGATTTACTTGTTCTCGTTAGAAGTTGCTTTGGGACGTTGTCAAATAGAGTTGTTGTGGTTTATTGCCTTCGAAAAAAGGAGGAGTACCCCTTGCAAAAAGAGAACCAACCGAAAATTTTTCGCAAAAAAGAAGACAATCGCTTGACGGCGATCATGCAAGTGCGTAACGAGGAGAATCGGTATTTGCGTATGGTGCTGGACCACTTAACACGCTATGTGGATGAAGTGGTGATTGTTGATGATGCGAGCACGGATGATACAGTGAAACTATGTCAGAGCTATGAAAAAGTAAAAGTGCTCGTACAACTGAAGGAGTCCCTTTTTAAAGAAGAGTGGAAATTGCGCAATCTCCTCTGGCAAACCGCTTGTGCGACGCAACCAGATTGGCTTTTGGTAGTGGATGCGGATGAAGTGTATGAGGAGCGGATGGTGAAAGAAGCAAAAACGTTGATCAATCAAGATCAATATGATTGGTATGGATTTCGTTTTTATCCTTTATGGGATGGGTCGACGCATTATCGTCAGGACGAACTTTGGCCCTCTCCTCATGTCAAAGTGACGCTCGCTCGCAACATCGTAGGACTTCCTTATGGCTTTCCACAGCAGAATCACCACGTTCCTAAAATACCAGTGATCTATCAGAAGCTTCCTGGAAAAGTGACAGAGCTACGTGTCAAGCATTATGGCTGGGCTGGAGATCGCGAGGAGCGGCATCAGAAGTACCTCCGGTACATGGAATTGGACCCAGGAGGGAAATATGGCAGCCTTGCGAAGTATCAATCTATCTTGGATGAGAACCCTCGTTTGGTAGAGTGGAGGGAGTAAGGAGAGTAATCGTAGACAGGGAAGAAGTGGTCGATCTACGAATGGAATACTGACAACATTGGATACTAGGTAGGCGAGAGAAGCGCAGGAAGGGAAAGTGATCTACTTAAAAGAGAAAGAGGGTTTGGCAACAGGAATTCCTATATAGAAAAGAGAATGGTGATGAGGGGAGGTTTTTTTGGAAGGGAGGAAGGATAAATATGGCGCAAATTGGCGTACCGGGACTCATTTTAGCTTTAGCATTGATTGTGGGACTCATTTTTTTTATTGATTTTGCAATCAAGCGTTGGATTCGATATAATAACGATTATCGCTCGCGTTCGGACAAAAACGAAAAGTAGGAATAGATTGTTTTATGGAAAATATATCATGCTTTAATCTATCTAACTTTAATCGAAGTAGGTGATGATACTGGGTAAGTGGAGCATAACGACGCTGCTATTATTTTTTTTAGGGATATGCGTATCCATTCTGGCATTAAATCCAACACCACATATGACCACGCCCTCGGATTATGATTCATTTAAGTTCCGGCTCATTGACTTTGGGTGGTTACTGCTTTTTATGATAACGACTGTTTCTGCCTTTATAGGGGTGAGAAAACAAGAGTGGTTAAGTAAAGTGATTGCCCCAATTGCGATGTTTATCTTTCTTTTTCCATTTATATTCCCTGGATTGACGTTTGAAATTGGATGGCAACTTTACCTTGAAGGGCCTTTTCAATTGAAAAAGCGCTGGATTGGTGATGTGATAACTGGATATTGATGAAGGTAAGAAGAGAGCCCGACTGAAGCGGGGCTCTTTTTTTCATCGCTTTAAAGTCTTAATGTCAGTGCTTGAATGCGAGAAGTGGCTCCGTTACGCTAAGAAAGAAGGAAGAAAGAGAACCTATCTCGGAGAAAAGAGGGATGTGATGAGTACATCATCATCGCGCGTCATTCGCGCACAAAGAGGGACAGAGAAAGAGTGTAAGGGGTGGGTACAAGAAGCGGCTTTGCGCATGCTCATGAATAACCTAGATCCAGAAGTAGCAGAACGTCCGGAGGATCTGGTGGTGTACGGAGGGATTGGCAAGGCGGCACGCAATTGGGAGAGCTTTGATGCCATAGTGGAAACGTTGAAGAATCTGGAGAATGATGAAACCTTATTGGTGCAGTCAGGTAAGCCGGTTGCTGTTTTCCGTTCCCACAAAGATGCTCCGCGGGTGCTCTTGGCTAATTCGCTATTGGTGCCCAAATGGGCCAACTGGGAAACGTTCCGTGAGCTGGAACAGAAAGGGCTGATGATGTACGGGCAAATGACAGCGGGTAGCTGGATCTATATCGGGACTCAAGGAATCTTACAAGGTACGTACGAAACCTTCGGGGAAGCAGCTCGTCAACATTTTGGAGGTTCTCTAAAAGGGACAATAACCGTAACGGCAGGCTTAGGTGGCATGGGGGGAGCACAACCACTAGCGGTAACGATGAACGATGGGGTTGTAATCGCAGTGGAATGCGATCCGACGCGAATTCAACGTCGCATCGATACCCGTTATGTGGATGTACAAACAGACTCTCTAGCAGAAGCCCTAAAAATGGCTAAAGAAGCCAAAGAAAAAGGGGAAGCGCGTTCCATTGCTCTTTTGGGCAACGCGGCAGATGTATTGCCGGAGATGGTACGGCAAGGCGAAATTCCCGACTTGGTAACCGATCAGACGTCTGCGCATGATCCACTCCATGGATATCTTCCGCTGGGCTTTTCGCTAGAGGAAGGGAAAGCCCTGCGTGAAAATGATCCAGATACTTATATGCAGCAGGCGAAGGCGAGTATGGCAAAACATGTTGAAGCGATGTTGGCTATGCAGGAGCAGGGTGCAGTGACGTTTGATTATGGGAATAATATTCGTCAAGTTGCTTTTGAAGAAGGGATTAAAGAGGCATTTGCTTTCCCAGGATTTGTTCCTGCCTTTATTCGTCCACAGTTTTGCGAGGGTAAAGGTCCCTTCCGCTGGGTGGCCCTCTCTGGTGACCCAGAAGATATCTATAAGACAGATGAAGTGATTTTGCGGGAGTTTGCTGACAATAAGCACCTCACGCGTTGGATCAAAATGGCGCGTGAACAAGTGCAATTTCAGGGCCTACCGTCCCGTATTTGTTGGTTGGGCTACGGGGAAAGGGCGAAATTTGGACGGATTATTAATGAAATGGTGGCGAAGGGAGAGCTTTCTGCCCCCATCGTGATTGGACGCGATCATTTGGACTGTGGCTCGGTTGCTTCTCCCAATCGTGAAACAGAGGGAATGAAAGATGGAAGCGATGCCGTGGCAGACTGGCCCATCCTTAATGCGATGATTAACGCGGTGAATGGAGCTAGCTGGGTATCGGTTCATCACGGTGGCGGAGTTGGAATGGGTTATTCGATACATGCCGGCATGGTGATTGTGGCCGATGGAACCAAAGAGGCAGGCGAGCGCTTGGAGCGTGTACTTACTTCGGATCCCGGAATGGGCATCGTTCGCCATGTAGATGCAGGGTATGAATTAGCAGAGAGAGTGGCAGAAGAAAAAGGAGTTCATATTCCATTAGCTAAGAAGTAGCTTTGGCGAAGTTTCTAGCTAGATTGAAGGGAGATTGTGTAGTTAAATGAAGCGATTAATTGTAACAAATGCGGGACAGCTTCTTACTATAGCTGGTGCGAGCGAGGCACCGAAAACCAAGGAAGAGATGAATGAGCTTGGTCTAATAGAAAATGGTAGTGTCGCTATCGAAGAGGGAAAAATCATGGCGGTCGGAACAGGCGAAGAAGTGGAGGCGCAACTGAAGGAAAAGTGGGGTCCAGGTTGGAAGACGGCCGGGGATGTTCAGCATTTGGATGCGAATGGACGACTGGTGATGCCTGGCTTGGTTGATCCCCATACCCATCTCGTTTTTGGTGGGACAAGGGAGTATGAGTTGGAAATGCGGCTCAACGGAGCGAAGTACCTCGACATTTTAGAAGCGGGTGGTGGGATTCTGGCAACCACTCGTATGACGCGAGAATCCTCAGAAGAGGAGTTGGTGGAACAAGCGACAAAACGCTTGAATCAGTTTCTCAAGCATGGTGTGACTACGGTTGAGGCGAAAAGCGGGTACGGTCTGACCCTGCAAGACGAACAAAAACAATTGCGGGTAGCCAAGAAATTGAATGAGGAGCATCCTGTGGATGTCGTATCCACTTTTATGGGTGCGCATGCCATTCCTCCTGAATACAAAGCCCAACCAGAACAGTACGTCGAGCGGGTCATCCAAGAGATGTTACCTCAAGTAGCAGAGGAAAAACTGGCAACCTTCTGCGATGTGTTCTGCGAAGAAGGGGTTTTCACCGTCGACCAGTCGGAGCGAATTTTAGAGGCTGGTAAACAATACGGCTTGATCCCGAAGATTCATGCGGATGAAATTGTTCCTCTCGGTGGAGCGGAGTTAGCTGCCCGTGTAGGAGCCATCTCCGCAGATCACTTGCTCCGCAGTTCGGATGAGGGCATACGTGCCATGGCAGATGCAGGGGTTATCGGCGTTCTACTACCAGGTACAGCCTTTTTCCTCATGGCCGAATACGCGCGGGCACGGGATATGATTGAGGCAGGTGTCCCTGTTGCTTTATCCACAGACCGTAATCCGGGCTCCTCTCCGACTGAATCTCTGTGGACCATTATGAATTTGGCTTGTCTCAACATGAAAATGACGCCTGCGGAAGTTATTTCGGCGGCTACCATTAATGCAGCGCATGCGATTGGAAAGGGAAATCAACTGGGGAGTTTAGAAGTGGGAAAACAAGCAGACCTGTTGATCATGGATGCTCCTAACTATCCCTATTTACAATATAATTTTGGTGTAAATTTGGTGGATACCGTAATAAAAAATGGACAGGTGTTCATTCAAGGTGGACAACGTGTATAATAAAAGAAACGGAGGCCTGATACAGGCCTCCTCTGATGTATAAAGTAAGATCCTTTGGTCTGAAAAGAAGAACCTATTACGAATAGATAAATAGGGGGAGTTGGCTAAAGGAGGGATAGCCAGTGAAGTTGCGAAATAGAGAATGGGAAGCATATATTGAAGAGAAAGTGAAGCTTCAAGGGCTACGTCGTCGTTTATACGAGGATGAAAAACCGCATCCCTGTGAGGATGCCATGCTCAAGGCTGACTCTGGACCAGGTGTTGAGAGTCGTAAGCGTAAAGTAGACGCCGCGATGAGAGAGATTGAAACGATGTTGGCACGTAGAAACCCACCCCGGAGAAACAAGCGAAAATTGTAAAATTAACTTAAAGGTGATTGGAAGGAGGCCCACTACTAATATGAATGAACCATTTACGTATATTTTGCCCCCCACATTGATGAATCGAGCCAGTGGTGATCGCTTGGACCACAAAGTGAGTGAGTGGATTGAACCCTGGAACGGTCAAGAGATGATGGATGTCGGTTTGATCGGCTTACCTTTATCTCGCTCGTCCATTAGTGCGTCCGCCGCCAGCGAAACACCCAATGCGCTACGGGCGAGCTGGAAATCCTTTGCTACTTACGATGTGGATCATGATGTGGACTTATCCTCACTCGTGGTGAGAGATATTGGCGATGTCCGCATGCATACAACCGATATTGAGAAGTGCCATGAAAATATTGAAGAGGGATTAGTGGAGTTATATACACGGACACAATCTTTTCCATCTTTTTTACCTATCATGATGGGAGGAGACCATTCGATCACGCGTCCTTCATTGAAGGCATTTTCGCGACACCATACTGGTAAAAAAATTGGGTTGATTCAGTTTGACACTCACTTTGATGTTCGAGTACTTGATCAAGGTCCAAGCAATGGTACTCCAATTCGGGGACTAATAGAAGATCGTGCAATTGAAGGAAAGCATATTTATCAATTAGGAATTCATAGCTTTGCTAACTCTGCCGCTTATAAGGATTATGTAACGGAACAAGAAATTACTTTTTATACAATGAATCAAATACGCAAAAGAGGCTTACAGACTGTTTTATCTAACGTGATTGAAGAATTGAAACAAAAGGTAGATCTCATCTATGTAACCGTTGATATGGATGTTCTCGATCTTTCTTTTATGCCAGGTTCTCCGGGTCCTTCTCCAGGAGGAATGGTCTCTTGGGATCTATTTGAAGCGGTATATTCGTTGGGATTAGAGGAGCGAGTGCAAGCTTTGGATCTTGTTTGTGTGGATCCGTTTCGCGACGTGGGACAATTGTCGGTAAAAACAACCATGCATACGATCCTTTCTTTCTTATCAGGATATCGACGGCGCACAGAGATGAAGAAAACATAAGCCAATGCCTTTTTGTAGGCTTGGCAAGTAAAAAGTAAAAAGTAAAAAGGTGATCCATTTTGTCCTCAAACCACCCAATGATCCCCCTTCTTCGTTCCCTCCCTTTCTTTGAAACTCTGACGGAAAGTGAAGCGTCCTCGTTAGCGGAATTAGCAAGTGTACAACGGGTTCACAAGCGGGAGGTACTTTTTCATGAAGGGGAAGAAAGATCTTTTATCTATTTTTTGCAACACGGACTCATTAAGGCGTATAAGACAGACCCTAACGGTCATGAACAAGTGATGTCCTTTATTGTAGAAAAAGAGATGTTTCCCCACATTGGTTTCTTTGATTCTTCTCCCTATCCAGGAACGGCGATGGCACTGAAAACAAGCCAAGTATTTGTTATTCCCATGAAGGAATTTGAACAACTTCTCCTGCGCTCTCCCATGATGGCCATAAAGGTGATGCGTGTGATGGGGAAGAAAATTCGTCATCTGCAACGGGCATTGCGTGATCAATCTCACCACAATAGTGCGTACCGTTTGTTGATGTGTTTGCTTCAATTCGTACCTGATCAAAATCAAGAGGGAATGGATGAACACATGACGCTCCCGATTACCCATCAAGATATCGCAGATGTGGCGGGCGTATCGAGAGAAAGCGTCACGCGATTGTTGAAGCATTATAAAGAACAACAATGGATTGCTACGGGGCGGGGGACGATTCGTATCCTTGATGTGGATCGATTACGAGAAGAAGCTACCTATCAGTCGTAATAGGGACCATAGGTAGATGAATAAGTAAAAGGAAGGAGGTTGATTTTAGAGAGTGAAAGAATGATTTATGAAAGGAATAGAGAGGTTTGACAAGGGAGATGCTATAGGATAAAGTGAAAAGTGAGAATCTTTATTTTGGAAGCACTTTACCTGACAATTAATTTTTTCGTATAATAATGGGATTGAGAATCAACGGATTGGAGATAGATAGAAAGATAGAGAGATAGAAGGGGAAAGTGGGGGATGGTGCTTGCGAATCGATTGGTTACATATTAATAAAATATATAAACTGGACGAAAAAAACAGAAAAATAAAAGGAAGCCATTCGCAACGTACAATCCAAGCGATCGGTTTGTTGGATTTTACGTCTTCTATTCGGGAAGGAACAACAGTGGTCTTGGGCCCGAAAGGAGCAGGCAAGAGCACATTGCTACGGCTGACTGCCACTCGCATGGCTCCAGATGATGGACGTATGATGATACAAACAAATGAGGGAGAGATGTGTGCTTGGTCTCGCTCTCATGCTATTAATGGATCGAGCAACCTCGAGGTGCTACGTGGACGAATTGGTTACGTTTCTCAAGGTGTTCGCTTTGAAGGAGGCATTACTCTGGAAGAAGCGATGCACTACCTGGCACAACGTCGTCGCGTACCGGGTGCGAAAGCAAGAGTGATGGAGATGATGGCGCGTTGGGGATTGGGAGGCAAACGTCATCATCTCTTAGTCGACTTAAGTAAGGGAGAGTTGGCACGGTATCGACTGATGCAAAGTTTGTTGATAGACCCGCTGATTTGGGTATTGGACGAGCCTACTCAAGATCTTGATGAGGTTGGACGTCAGCTCTTGTGGGAAGAGCTGAACAAGTGTGAAGCAAAAGGAAGGATCACTTTGATGGCAACCAATGACTTTTTCTTTGCCGAATGTGCAGAGAATCTGTTGTTGATGGAATCGGGTTCGTGTAGACGCATTGGAAAACGAAAGCTTTTAAGTGCTAGTGTACCTGATGGTACGGTAGCATCGTGGTATAAGACGATGCAGACCTTCTCACCTGGTGAAAGAGAATTACATTAAAAGAAAAGCCAGTACCACTCTTATAAAGTGGAACTGGCTTTTTCATATTATTCACCTGCTTGACTTATAACGGCTGGATCATTTCCAAGCGGTTGCCGAAGGGATCGCGAAATTCAAAGCGGGTGTAACCGGGGATGGGAACACTCTCTAGAATGTTAATCTGCTGTTGCGTCAGGTACTGACGCCAGGCTTCAAGGTCCTCCACCTCATAGGCAACGTGGGCTTTGGTGGAGCGACGCTCCACGCCTTCCTCCGTACCGATATGAAGTTGCTGGTCTTCTCCTAATTGAAGCCAGAAGCCTCCTCGTCCGGTGAGTGAGGTGGGCTTGGGAACCTCCGGAAGGCCAAGCACTTCACAATAGAAGTGCTTTCCCTCCGATTCGCTTCCCTTCGGGATTGTGATCTGAGCGTGATGAAGTCGGTGAATCTTCATGATGGCTTACGCTTCTTTCGACTCATTAAGGATCTGGCGCAAGACGGTTTGTAGGATACCACCGTTACGGTAGTATTCGATGTCCACTTGGCTATCCAAGCGAAGAATAACATCAAATTCCGTGTCCTTCCCGTCTCGAGTTGCGCGTACTTTCAATGTTTGTTGTGGTTGGATGTTATCATCTAAGCCAATGATATCATAGGTCTCTTCGCCATTGAGGCCAAGTGATTTCCAGCTTTCACCGTTGGCAAACTGTAGTGGGAGAACACCCATCCCAACCAAGTTGCTACGGTGAATCCGCTCATAGCTTTCGGCGATGACCGCGCGTACACCGAGTAAAAGGGTTCCTTTGGCTGCCCAGTCACGGGAGCTTCCGGTTCCGTACTCTTTACCCGCAAGCACAACGAGTGGTGTATTTTCTTCTTTGTATTTTTCTGCTGCATCAAAGATAGACATGGTGTCGCCACTTGGGATGTGTTTGGTTACGCCACCTTCGGTTCCTGGAACCATCTGGTTACGGATGCGAATGTTAGCGAAGGTTCCACGAGTCATGACAAGGTCATTTCCGCGCCGTGAGCCGTAGGAGTTGAAGTCTTTTTGTTCCACACCGCGCTCCAGCAGGAATTGGCCAGCTGGGCTGTGCTTGGCAATCGCACCTGCGGGTGAGATGTGGTCGGTTGTAACCGAGTCTGCCAGCATCGCTAGTGGACGAGCACCTTTGATCTCTTTCACCTTTTCTACTTCTGGAGACATATCTACAAAGAATGGTGGTTCATGGATATAGGTGGAGGTTTCATCCCAATCGTACATGGTACCGGTTGGAGTCTCCATTTTATTCCATCGTTCGTTTTCATCAAAAACGCGTGCATATTGCTCTTTAAATTGTTCCGCACTAATCGCTGCTTCCATCGTTTCTTTAACTTCCTGGCTGGATGGCCACAGGTCCTTAAAGTAGACGGGTTGATCATTTTGGTCATAGCCGACTGGATCTTTTTCAAGATCGATATCGACGGTTCCCGCCAGGGCGTAAATGACAACCAATGGTGGAGACGCGAGGTAGTTTGCCTTCACTTCGGGATGAATGCGTCCTTCGAAGTTCCGGTTACCACTTAACACGGATGCAACAGTTAGGTCATTTTCATTGATGGCGCGGCTAACATCGTCTGGTAGTGGTCCACTGTTTCCGATACAGGTAGCACAACCATAACCGGCAAGGTTGAAACCGAGTTCTTCAAGTGCATCCATGCAACCTGATTTTTCAAGGTAGTCGGTAACGACTTTGGAACCAGGGGTTAAGCTTGATTTTACATAAGGAGCACGCTTCAAGCCTTTTTCGATCGCTTTTTTCGCCACGAGTCCTGCTCCCAACATGACGGATGGGTTGGAAGTATTAGTACAGCTAGTAATAGCGGCGATGACAACAGAGCCATTCTTTAGCTCGTATTCTTCCCCATCACGGTTGGTTTCGGTGGAAGTTTTGGAAATCTGCTCTTCAGATAGTTCGAATCCACCTTCACTTACCGGTTTGCGTAGGGTTTCGTTCCATTGTTCTTTCATGTGAGTCAGTTCAATCCGGTCTTGCGGACGACGTGGTCCCGCCAAGCTTGGGGTGACAGCGCCTAAGTCTAACTCAACCGTATCGGTGAAGGTAGGTTCCTTCGCGTCGGGTGTATGGAACATTCCTTGTGTTTCGTAATACGATTTGATCAGTTGAATTTGCTCTTCATCGCGCCCAGTGGTGCGCAAGTAGTTGAGAGATTCTTCGTCGACAGGGAAGAAGCCGATGGTGGCACCGTACTCAGGTGACATGTTGGAGACGGTAGCGCGGTCGGCCAAGGTTAAGTTTTGTAGTCCTGGACCGTAGAATTCCACAAACTTCCCAACAACGCCTTTTTGCCGTAGTTTTTCGGTGACGGTGAGAGCCAAGTCGGTAGCGGTCGCACCTTCTGCCAATTCTCCGGTCAACTTAAAGCCGATGACTTCCGGAGTGAGGAAGTAGAGTGGTTGACCTAGCATACCTGCTTCTGCTTCAATTCCACCAACACCCCAACCGACGACACCGAGACCATTGATCATGGTGGTATGGGAGTCGGTCCCGACAAGCGAATCTGGGAAGACTTCTACTTCGCCATCTACTTCACGCGTGGCTGCCACGGAGGCTAAGTATTCCAAGTTTACTTGGTGGACAATTCCGGTTGCTGGAGGAACAGCACGAAAGTTGTTGAAGGCTTCTTTTGCCCATCTTAGCAAACGGTAGCGCTCGGCATTCCGTTCAAATTCGATGTTCATGTTGTACTCAAGAGCATCTTCCGTACCGAAGCGATCTACCATGACGGAGTGGTCGATGACGAGATCGACAGGGATGAGTGGATTGATGCGTTCAGGGTTCCCGCCGACGCGTTCCATAGCGGAACGGAGAGCGGCTAAATCAACAACCGCTGGAACACCAGTAAAGTCTTGTAGGACAATCCGTGCTGGTTTAAAAGCAACTTCTTTTTTATCGTCTGAATCTGCCCAGTTGAGGAGCCGAGCGATATGTTCTTTGGTTACTGTACTACCATCATACTGACGGATAGCAGCCTCTAATAGTACCCGAATGGAGTACGGGAGAGCAGAGACGTTGCTTACTCCTTGTTTTTCAAGCTCTGGAAGGCTGTAATATGCGTACTTCTTTCCGCCTACTTCCATTGATGAGCGAATGCCATAAGCGTCTTTCATGGGAGAGTCCTCCTTATAATGAATTCGTACGATCGTTCCACATTGTTTCATCTGATGAAACGAAGTTTCTTTTCCAGTAATATTATATCGCTGTGATTTCATTTTGTATAGCCCTTTTTGCCGATTCACTCGATTTTTTCATGATAAAGAGGCTTGAAATCATTGAGAATGATTATCATTTTTGTGTGTACCCCCTTTTATAAATGGGGTAAGGGGAGTATAATGATAGTGGGAAATGGGTTTCATAGAGTGAAACACACAAGGAGGGGATCCCTTGACGGACGATCAAAAGTTAACGGTTCGTGCGGCCGAGCGTGCATTAGATATCTTGTGTTGTTTTATTGATGAGTCGGAATTAAGTTTGACTGCGATAGCAAAAGCGACTCAATTAAATAAGAGCACGGTTTATCGCTTATTGACGACCTTGGAAAAGAAGGGGTTTTTGCTTCGTAACCCTGATAGTGAAAAATACCGGTTAGGGTTTCGACTATGGGAACTCTCTTCCAATCTCACACAGGCGCACGATCCAGCCGTTTTATTCTTACCCGAAATGGAACGTTTACGGGATACGTTGGATGAAACCGTCAGTCTTTATGTACGGGATGGGGTTGAACGTATCCGTGTGCAAGCGGTAGAAAGTAGACAAACCATTCGGCGGGTGGCTCCGGTTGGAGAGCGAATGCCACTTTCCGTGGGGGCTTCCAGCAAGATCTTATTGGCTTATTCCGACGAAGCAACACAAAGCATGCTCATGGAGCGAATGGATTGGTCAGAAGAAGAGCGAGCGCAATTTACTCTTCAGTTAAAGGATATCCGAAAAAGCGGGTATGCAACCAGCTTGGCAGAACGGGAGGCGGGAGCTTCTGCTATTGCCGTCCCTATCTTGAACCGGGCGGGAACCATTGTAGTGGCGCTCGCTGTTTCTGGGCCGATCAGCCGACTAACGATAGATCGGATGAAGGAGATTGCTGGTGAAGTGAGAGAAGCCGCTCATCGAATGGAGAAGATGGCAAAGCGATAAGAGAAGTGGGGTCGTCTCTGACGAGGGCATCCGGATTTATAAAGTGTCAACCGCTGATAACAGAATAACTTCTTCAAGATGAAGATTGTAGACGATTGGCAGACAAATGGATACAATAGAGGGGAAGGAGGGGATAAAGATGGCCCAAAACTTTTACATTCAACAAATGCAGATGATGGTTCAACCGATGCGGGATGAATTAACCCAGATCGGTTTTGAAGAATTAACGACAGCAGAAGAAGTGACGGCGGCTCTGGAAGGTGCAGGAGCCAAAGGAACTGCACTGATCGTGGTCAATTCCGTCTGTGGATGTGCTGCTGGTCTTGCTCGTCCAGCTGTTGCTCATTCACTTAAACAGGAGAAGACACCCGATCACTTGTTTACGGTCTTTGCTGGCCAAGATAAAGAGGCGACAGCGAAAGCAAGGGAATATTTTGTGGGAATGCCTCCTTCCTCGCCTTCGTTTGTTTTAATGAAGGATGGAGAGCTGGTCCATATGATTCATCGTCCTGAGATTGAGAATCGCGATCTGGAAGCGATTGCTGGAGATCTTACAGCTGCATACGACAAATATTGCTGAAGAGAGAAGTCCATTTAAAAAGAAAAGCGAAGCAAAAGCTCCTAGTGGCTGTTGCTTCGCTTTGTTATGGCATCTTGGGGTGGGAAAGGAGATTTCAATGCGGAAAAATTGGTTGATTTATGGAGGGCTATTCGGAGCTGTGCTCCTCCTACTCGGTTTTCTGGAGTATAAAGGATATATTTGGCACAATGAATTGTTTACATGGTCGTATGAAGTAGAGGGATTGGATGTTTCCCATCATCAAGGAGAAATCGATTGGGAAGTCGTAGCGGAAGAGAATAACTTTCCTTTTGTCTATATGAAAGCGACGGAAGGGCATGATTTCATCGATCCGCAATTTGCGACCAATTGGGAAGAAGCTGATAAAGAAGGATTTCGTACTGGGGCTTATCACTTTTTCTCCATGAGAAGTTCGGGTGTTCAGCAAGCGGAGCATTTTATAAAAATTGTACCGAAAGAAGAGAAGCGATTGCCACCCGTTATCGATTTGGAGATTCATTTGGATCATGATCCGAAGTTGGTTCGCAAGGAATTACGTGCGATGTCAGATACATTAGAAGCCCACTATGGAAAGAAGCCCATCATGTATGTGACCTATGATACATATGAGACGTACTTAGAAGACGAGGCGGAAGAGTGGGAATTTTGGTTGCGGGATGTACAGAAGTTCCCTACTTTTGGTGATCAAGAATGGCTTATTTGGCAATATAGCAATCGCGGAAGAGTAAGTGGCATTGATATGTATGTAGATAAGAATGTGTTTCATGGGAGTTTGCAAGCGTTTGAAGAGAGGTTTCAATAAGTGATAGAATCCATCAAACCTGTCGCTCAACGCTGAGGTGGTCTTTGGCCAGAACGTTTTCTCTTTCTTTCTCTCAGGGGGTGCTGGACAGCAAAAGAAGAGCCATCGGTTTATTTATTCGACGAGGCTCTTCTGCAGAGTAGATGATTAGCTTTCAAAAGAAGAATTTTTCTTCTGTAGGCGTGCATCGAAGATAAATGTACCGAAAGGGAGCACCGATGCGATAGCCGCTCCTACTACACGGATGAAAGGCCAACGATCAGCCCACCAAACATGAGCAAGGCTAAGGAAATAGAGGATAAAGAGTAAGCCGTGGATCCAACCGACGATGGTTACTCCGATCGACCAGTCGGCTAAATATTTTAACGGCATGGCAATCATAAGCAAAAGTAGGAAAGAGATTCCTTCTGAATAACTGATTATACGAAAACGACTAAAGGGAGTTTTCATACTGGGCACCTCCTCAAGACAAGTATACCATCAGGAAGGAAAGTGGGTATTGACGGTTCCTTGAACGAAGATGAAAGGAACTTCCAGCACGAATTGCTTATGATTTTGGAGGAGACCGGAGTGATTTCGTAGAGATGCGCCATGAAATGCGAAAGGAAGGTGGCAAGATGGAAGCTATTAAGGGGATTTTCAGTGGAATTTCGAAAAAGAAGCGATATGTATTACCTCGTTTAGACATTCGGACACGAAGTCTTGAAATTGCTTCTATTATGACGGAGTGCCAGCGGAGATTAAACCAAGCTTTGCCTTCTCCATATGTGAATCAGGTTCGTAAGCGCGTGATGTTTGGAGATGGGGGAGACGGTGGAGGTGGAGGCGGAGGTGGTGAGTAAGTATTCCTTGATCAAATATAAAATACCACTTAAAATACTACTCTTTCTTCCCGCTTTCCCCATCGCTTCTTTGATTAATTTCGGTTGAGATGTGATCGTCACGATTTCGTCACTGCTTAAGTGATAACCATCACATAGAAATTTGGTAGCTCCTTCTATAATGAAGTCAAAGCAAGGAAACACCTTGCGACAAACAGATGAAGGGGCGATAATCATGTTACCAGCAAAGACAATCGAAGTGATTCAAGCGACTGCTCCGTTATTAAAAACACAAGGCACACAAATTACCAAACACTTCTACCAAATGATGTTTCAGGATCATCCTGAATTATTAAATATTTTTAACCATGCGAATCAAAAGCGGGGAAGACAGCCAGAAGCACTAGCCAATATGGTTTATTTAGCGGCACTTCACATTGATCGCCTGGAAGAGATCTTACCTCAAGCGATGTCGGCCGCCCATAAACATCGTAGCTTAGGCGTAAAGCCTGAGCATTATCCGATTGTTGGTAAGTATCTATTGATTGCGATAAAAGATGTATTGCAAGAGGTGGCAACAGATGAGGTGATGGACGCGTGGGGTGAGGCGTACGGGGTGATTGCTGATGTATTTATCAACATTGAAAAAGGCTTGTACCAGCAAGCGGAGGAGCAAGCAGATGGATGGGCTGATTTCCGTCCATTTTTGGTCGAACGGACGGAACGAGAGAGTAATGAAATTCTCTCTATCTATTTGAAAGCGACAGATGGAGGGGAGCTTCCTCTTTTCCAACCAGGGCAGTATATCAGTTTGAAGATGCAAATCCCTGGGCTCAAGAATACGCATATCCGTCAATATAGTCTCTCGGATGCTCCCAATAAAAAAGTCTATCGAATTAGTGTCAAAAAGGAAGCAGGGTTTGAAGAAACGCCGGATGGTATCGTATCCAATTATCTGCATGACCAGCTGAAAGTAGGGGATACCCTCCTAGTAAGCGCACCGGCAGGCGAGTTTGTGCTAAATCAGGAATCGACAAAACCTGTTGTTCTCATGAGTGGTGGTGTGGGTATCACACCGATGATTTCCATGCTTAATACCGTGATTCGAACAACACCGGAACGAAAAGTCCTCTTCCTTCATGCCACTCGCAATGGAGACGTTCATGCGATGAGGGAACACATTAAGCAAGTGAGTAGCCATTATCCGCAAGTAGAGTCGTTTATATGGTACGAACAGCCATCAGAGGAAGATCGGGTGCAAGAGCGGTTTAACTTTGTCGGGTACATGAATGAAAAACAACTCAAAGAAATATGGCCGACCGAAGAAGCAGATGTCTACTTCTGTGGTCCGCTCCCCTTTATGCGCAACATGTATCACACTTTATTAAACATGGGTGTGGCGGATGAACATCTTCACTATGAGTTTTTCGGACCGAAAAGCTCGTTGGTGGGAGAAGAAGAAGAAGTTATCACAAGATAAGGAAGGAAACCATTCCATCGATCGCGAATTAGAAGGACGGATAAGCACAAAGGAGAGATGGAATGTGGCAAAGTCGTTGGAACATTTATTGGAACAAGCGGAAGAAGTAGAAGCACAAGAATCATTCGTGTTACAGAATTCCAAAGCGCTAAAGATTCGAGTGAGCGAAACGGTGATGTGCCGAGCAGGTAGCATGATCGCTTATCAAGGAGACATTCGTTTTTCCAGCAGTTCGGGTGGACTGGGAAAATGGTTGAAAAAGAAGATGACGGGTGAAGGGGTTCCTTTGATGCAGGCCGAGGGGAAAGGCGATTTGTTTTTAGCAGATAATGCTTCCGAGGTAACAATATTAAAGCTATCAGGGGAAACATTATTTGTAGAAGGTCGTCACCTCCTTGCATTTGAATCATCGGTTGAGTGGGATATCTCCATGATTAAGGGAGCAGGAATCGCCTCTGGTGGCCTTTTCACTTGTCGTTTATCAGGTACAGGGTTTGTGGCCATTACGTCACACGGTGAGCCGATTGCGTTGGATGCTCCTGTTGTAATTGATCCCAATGCGGTTATTGGTTGGACAGCAGGAGTTTCTCCTAAGGTGAAAACCGATATTAATTTAAAAACATTGATGGGTCGATCTTCAGGAGAAACCTTCCAATTGGACTTTCAAGGTCAGGGGCGTGTGTTGGTCCAACCGGCTGAGTTAGTCTCTTTCGGAGAAGGGAAATAAGGTGCTCATCGAGTGAAGAACGGCAACCGATCGAAAGGGGATATCCCCACTCGATCGGTTATTTTTTTGGGGATTTCAGCTCTTCCTCCGCTACTTTTTTTACCCTTTCTACAAATTGGACGACGACTTTTTTGCTAGCAAAGAATAAGAATAGATGACCTACCCACGTTAACGGCTTGTTGGTTGCGGTATAGGCAAAGCGTGTCTTCGCTTCGTTTATGGGGAAAAGTTCATACTGAGCAGTAATCTCAAAATGGTTTGCTAATGTAAAACCCACCTTCAGGTTTTTGTATGTGGCTGTATCTTCCCAAGCTAGTGTTTTTACTTCGTACTCCATGACTCTTTTGCCTTCGCGATACTTTTGTCGATGTGTACTGCCGACTAGTTCAGGCGTAACGTGAATCGGTTCTTGGTCTACAACTTGTGGCATGATCTTTTGCATGTTTTCCAATGAGCCGTCAAAAAGTTTCCATACAGATTCGAGAGGAGCATGGATTTCAATTTCCTCTACCCATTTTTTCAAGGTGACTGCCCCCTTATGTAGTGGTTGAAAATAGGCTTGTCTGACGAAGTGCGAGAGGTTCCCTGACCTCAGAAGAGAAGGGGGTGAGGACGGATAGTTCCTCCCACACAAAGAATGGGTGGTACGATAACGATGATCGACCATTCATACTAAAAAATGGTTCACTTCGCTATTTTTTCAATCACTTGGTTCTTGATACGAAGCAGGATTTGTAAAGGGAGAGTGAGTGAATTCATGGGTCGAATATTGGAGAAAAAAGTGACACAAACTTGTTGTTTGGGAAAGGTGGCATTCATTCCATAGGTTCCGCCCAATTCACCAGAATGCCTCCAGTAAGATCGATCTGCAGCCAAGATACGACCATACCCATAATAGCCCTCGGTGAGTTGGGGATAGGGTGGCTGGTGATGAGCATTAATCAGTTGAAGGGTATTCGGGCGAATGAGAGTATGGCATTTCTGATTAAAGCGATGAAGATCGGTCACCGTGGAATACATACCTGCGGCCGATTTCAGCCGAAAGCGATCTTCATAAATAGGGACGAGCATGGTTCCTAATTGAACATATTCGGTTGCGCTTCGTTTAATTCCTTTCATAGAGTCACTAAATCCAGTATTTGTGAGTCCGAGAGGCCGAATCAGGGATTGAGAGATAAATGATTCATAACGAATGCCTGTTACTTTCTCGATTAACCTTCCTAATAGCAAGTAATTTGAATTACTATATTCATATTTTTGTCCAGGTTTAGCAATGAATTGGAGCGCCTTAAGGGGTAAATAGTTTGGGTTGCGGGCAAGACCTGAAGTATTGGTAAGGAGGTGGTGAATCGTTACTTGACTGTTATACGGGGAGACAGGGAGGGCAGAAGGAAGGTATTTCACTAACGGGTCAGAAACACGAAGAGCTCCTTGTTGATGTAATAGGGCAATGGCCAATCCAGTAAACATCTTGGTGGTAGAGGCTAACCGAAAGACGGTTTGTTGCGAAAAAGGAAGAGATTTTTTGTAATCGCGCATGCCGTAGGTTTGGACGAGAGGAGGACCCGCTGATGGTCCGATGGAGTTGATCAATATGATGCCACTAAAACGACTGGGATGAAAAACGTACGGTTTTACGCTTCCGCTGGATTGTTGATTGCGTGGGTAATAATCTTTTTCCACAAAACTGATGCGCTTTTTGACGAACGGTCGCATGGTTTCCTTTAACAAAGGGGCGTAGCGAATGGCATTCAAATGGGAAACTCCTTTCTAGTAATTCTTGCAAATCGTTTCATGCATTCAATGGGATAGTATAGATTATGTGAGTGGATTGTAAGAAGTGAAATGCAAATGATAGAGGATAAATGCCTCTTTTTGCTTTTAGGGTGGTGATGCGATGCTCATCCTACCGGGTTACTTATTATTAAGGTAGGGGAGGGTGGGGAAGGGAGAAAATCGTTTTCTATCTCATTTTTGTTATGTAACCATCCCGCATAAGGTAGCAGAATGGTTACATAGGGGAGGATTACTTTTGGAAGAAGTAGCGTAGCGCAGTAGGAATATCTTTTTGCCAGAACCCCCAGGTGTGGTCTCCTTCTTTTTCTTCGTAGTGTACACGGCACTCTTTTTCCTGTAAGTGACGATGCACTTCACGGTTGCGGGTAATGAAGTCGATTTTGCCTAGATGTGTGGAAACAGCAGTTTCTTCCATACCGACGGTTTGATAGATGGATACATCGTTTAGGGTGTCTTGCTGTAGAATTGCGTCGATGGTGGGTTCTAAGAAGGCACCTGATTGGGAAAGGACCTGACGCAAAAGTTGCGGATGTTCCAATGCTAGGTGAAGGGAAACCGTAGCTCCCAAGGAAGAGCCACCGATGACCCGTCCAGAGACGGTGGTGTCGACAGCGAACTCCCCTTCTATCTCTGGGAGAAGCTCATAAGTAAAAAACTGCTGATACGCCTGGTTTCGGTCATATCCCGGTGCATACTCTTCTATGCGCACCGACTTGTCCACTGGAATGGCTACCATGACGATGGGGGTAATTTCCTCTTCGAGAATCATTTTATTGGCTTGGGTAGCTATTCTACCGAGATTGAAGTAGTCGTCCCCATCGTGCAGATAGAGGACAGGATAAGTATGGTTATCATCGTATCCTGGGGGAAGGTAAATTTGAATGGTTCGCTCTTCTGCTAGGTATTGACTATGCACTTCCCTTTTTAAAATGGTTCGTTTTAGGTAATCTCTCTCCATTGTCTTCACTCACTTTGTTATCGGGTTTATCATCATATTACCCTTTTATGGTCTTCTTGTACCGTTTCTATTTTAATACGGAGAGGATTCATGATCAAAAGGTAGGGGTTTCATTGGTGGATCCCTATTTAGGCCAACTCTTCATTCCAGGATCTCATCATGCTAAGATAAAGGTAGGTTACAGGGGACTTCTTCCTTAAAATCTACAAGCAGGAGTGATGATGAAGTGAAACAAGCCGAAGCCGTTTGGTTTCCGACTGAGGAACAACAAAAAAAGACCGAATTATTCCGCTTGATGAAAAAGAATGGCTTTGCTAACTACGAAGATTTTTATCGTCAATCCGTAGCGGATATTGCTTGGTATTGGGATGCTGTTGTACGAGATATAGGGTTACAATGGCGCCAGGAATATAAGCAGGTGTTGGATCTGACACAAGGCTCCATGTGGGCACACTGGTTTGTAGGTGGACGTCTCAATCTGACAGAGTCCTGTTTAGAACGACAAATAGAAAAGAAGGGGAAGGGAAATCAGGAGGCGTTGATTTGGGAAGGAGATGACGGGAATGTACTGAGATGGACTTATCATGAATTATGGAAAGAAGTTCAGAACGTAGCAGCAGGCTTAAAAGATCTGGGTGTGAAACGAGGTGATCGCGTGGCGATTTACCTTCCCATGATCGCGGAAAATGTGATTGCGATGTTGGCAGTTGCGAGAATTGGAGCGATTTTCACTCCATGTTTTTCTGGTTATGGTGCGGATGCGGTCGCAGTCCGTTTAAATGATTGCGGCGCAAAAGTTTTGATTACGGCAGATGGTTTTAAGCGACGTGGTCGGGTGATTCCGATGAAGGAAGAGGCGGATAAAGCGGTTGAGATGGCTTCTTCTGTGGAGCATGTGGTCGTCGTTCGTCGACTGCAACGTACGATCCCCTGGCAGGATAAGCGTGACTTAGAGTGGGAGCAAGTGAAGCAAGAAATGAAAACGCTTTCTGCGGAAGAGATGGCAGCAGATGATCCATTTATGATTATTTATACCTCGGGGACCACCGGTAAGCCTAAGGGAACGGTACATACCCATACGGGGTTTCCAGTGAAAGCAGCATCGGATGCGATCTATGGTATGGATCTAAAAGAAGGCGACGTGTTGATGTGGGTAACGGATATGGGTTGGATGATGGGGCCGTGGATGGTGTTTTCTTCGCTCTTGGCAGGAAGTGCGATGGTGATTTATGAGGGAACACCCGATTATCCTAAACCTGATCGTCTGTGGGAACTGGTGGAAAATCATGATGTTACCCACTTGGGAATCTCTCCGACAGTGATTCGAGCACTGATGAAACACGGGGAGCAATGGATAGAGGGGCGAGATCTCTCTCGTTTACGTGTGTTTGGCTCAACAGGCGAGCCATGGAACCCAGAGCCATGGCTGTGGCTTTTTGAAAAAGTAGGTAAGAAAAAAGTACCCATCTTCAACTATTCAGGGGGCACAGAAATTGCGGGTGGCATCTTGGGTGGCAATCTCTTATATCCGCTCACTCCTTGTATGTTTGCAGGTCCACTTCCAGGCATGGATGCCGATGTGGTTAATGCCAATGGAGAATCGGTACGTGGAGAAGTAGGTGAGTTAATTATTCGACAGCCATGGGTAGGCATGACCAAAGGGTTTTGGCAGGACCCTGACCGTTATAAACGAACCTATTGGGATAGGTGGTCTGGTATGTGGGTTCACGGCGATTGGGTTGAGATCAGCGAGGCGGGTGAATGGAACATTACCGGACGTTCTGACGATACCTTGAAAATCGCGGGCAAAAGATTAGGTCCAGCAGAAGTGGAATCCATCTTAGTCGATCACCCTGCTGTCATAGAAGCGGCAACGATTAGTATCCCGGATCCGATTAAAGGAGAAGCGGTGGTTTGTTTCGTGGTATTAAAAGAAACAGGAGAAGCAGAGAGAGAGATTGAACATGCTCTTATCACCTCGGTGGCGGAGCGTTTGGGAAAAGCGTTGAAGCCTCAGCGTGTGGCTATCGTTTCCGAGCTTCCCAAAACAAGAAATGGGAAAATACTAAGAAGAGTGATTCGAGCTGCTTATCTGGGTGAAGACCTGGGTGACCTCTCTTCATTGGAAAATCCGCAATCTGTAGAAGAGGTGCGAGAAAAAAAGTAGGGAAGAGGGTATTTCTGAGTGATATTACTGAATGAGCTTAGACTTGCGCTCTTATAATGTGAGTTTTCCTCATCATAATGAAGATAAAGTTCTACTTGGATCTCTAGATGTGCCAAGCATGAGCGAAAATGAGTTAGATGGTGACTATCGTTCCTTTTTCATGAAGAAAGATGGGGGAGGGTCTCCTTTGGCGTAGCCTTGTAGTTGATTACTGAGGGCGTCGAAGGGGACCTTCATTTATTGGCATTTTAGATCGAATAGACATTTTTTAGGATATTCTTAGGATCTCTCATCTATTTAACAATCAAACTGGTTATAGAGTCAGACCTAAAGCCTAGAATCAATAGGAGGGAAGAGCAGATTGTGTTAAAATGATAGAAAAAAGGACTAAAAAATCGGCAAGCTTACGAATAATGAAGTAGGAAGAGGTGTCATGCATTGCTCGTTCCGGGGGGAGAGGGGAATACTGTTCAGACTGAGGGGATAGAAACAGCAGTAATCGAAGCACAGAATGGTCAGTCGCCCTTTTTAAGAGAAGAGTTGCTTCGATTAAATCAAAAATATATTTTACGCATTGCGTCCCGGATTTGCAATCGTGCCATCACACAAGGAGATGATGAATACTCGATTGCGCTTCAGGGATTTGATGAAGCAATTCGCAATTATACAAGAGAACAGAATAGCTCATTTAAAACATTTTCTTATATGGTCATTCGTAGGCGACTGATCGACTATTTTCGGTCTGAACAAAAATACAGACAAGAAGTTTCTTATACGGAAGATCCGGTGAGAGAAGATCGACAAGTAGAAATGATCCAAGAGTCGATGCATCGTTTTCAAGCAGATGAAGAAGCTTTTATGCGTCGATTGGAGATTGAGCAGTATAACTATTCCTTAGAAAAGTACGGTATTTCCATAAAAGATCTGGTGAAATTGTCTCCAAAACACAAAGATACAAGAGAATCGTTATTACGCTATGCAGAGCAGATTGTGGCCAATGTTTCCTATCTGACCGTATTGCAGAAAAAGAAAAGACCAGCAAAGGAACTGGCATTGTTTCTTGGGTGTCATCGACGGACCATATCAAGACATCGAAAATATTTGTTGGCATTAACCATCGTTTTAGTTGAAGATTTACCTATGATGAGGGAGTATTTGGGACTATCGTTAGATGCGGAAGGGGGTGGCAACAGTGCAAAAAGGGATCGTGATGGAAGTTCGTAAAAGGTCGATCGTTGTCATGACTCCCAGCGGAGCGTTTGAGAAAGTACGTCGGAGGGACACTGATCCCGAAATCGGGGAAGAGATTCAAATTCCAAGATCGAGTAAAGGATTTCAATTGCCTTCGTTTCGTCCGCTTTTAGTTGCAAGTGGGGCGACTGGTTTAGCGGTACTCTTCCTGCTCTACTCAATCATCTGGAATGTCCCTGGCGTTCATGCAGAACGCTACATATACATCGACATGAAAGATAGCATTGAGCTGGGATTAGATCAAGAGGAAAAGGTAGTGGAAGTTCGTCCTCTAACAGCTTCAGCAGAAGAAATTGTAGATGAGATTCAATGGGAGGAAGAAGAGGCAGGTGAAGTTGTCGTTCAGTTTTTGCGCAAAGCAAATCAGGATGGCAGCTTGCAGTCCAACGAGAAAGTGATTGTCTCTGGCGTCTCAAAAAAGAAATCGACCTCGAAAAGCGAGGAAACACTTTCTTCGATTCGCCAACAAGTGAATAAAGACAGCGATTTGGTGAAATCAGGGGTGTTTATCTACACCGTTCCGCTTCCCGAAGTGGTGAAGGAAGAGGCAAGCACCATGGGCTTATCCCCTGGGAAGTACGCTTTGTGGCTGTTAGCCAACCGTTCAGGGATGGAAGTGTCTACAGAAGAAGCGGAGAAATTAACGGTGAGTCAATTGACAGATACCGTGGAAAAAACCAATCCAGAAGTTCTTCGTAATCCTCCACCCGAAGAGAAATGGGAAGAATGGATTAACGAAGCGAAGGCGATAAAGGCTCAAAAAGAGCAAGAAGAGGAACAAGTAGTAGAAGAGGGCGATGGCTCAGAAGAGGAAGGAACCTCAGAGGAGTCGAAAGAGGATAATCAGGATAGTGAAGCAGGAGAAGTTCAAGATGATCAGAGGGATGAGGCCGATGAGTCAGATTCCGATTACGCTCCTGCTCAAGAAACAGAAAACAAAGGAACAGATGGTACGGGTGCTTCCGATTCTGACGAACCAGAAGAGGGTAGTGACGCGGTGAATGATGGAAACCAAGACGCATCCCAAGCGGATGGCGAAACGGAAGAGAACGATGAAGAAGAGAATTCACCCAGTGAAATGAACTCAACTTCAACGACAAATTCTGCAGAAGATAAGCCAGCAAAACAAAAGTCCCCCATTGGGGGAGAGTACTCCAAGTAACTGTAATAAAAACAGGATCTTCTTCCCCCTTCCGGTTGACGAACCTCTTCCAAGTTCAAAATTTGAGAGGGGAAGTAGAAGATGAAAGGCATCGGAATTGTTCGTAAAGTGGATCATTTAGGTAGAGTGGTGTTACCAAAAGAGTTACGCCGGAGCATGAATATTTCCGCACATGATGGGTTTGAAGTGTTTATTAAGGATGATGAAGCGATTGTATTGCAAAAATACAGCCCAAGTTGCGTTTTTTGTGATGGGATGGATGATGTGATTTACTATAAAGATCGGATCATCTGCAAATCGTGTGTGCAAGAAGCGAAGCAACAAGTGTATTAACGAAGGTGAAAGATGGCAAAGGCGGATAGAAGGCGTATTCACAAGCGGTAAGCGAGTGTCTATGCCTTCTATTCTAATATTGCTTCTTCTTTTCACAGCAAATCCTTGGATAATGGGCAATGATTTGCTAAAATGAATATAAAGTCAGTATTGAAAGCGTTAACATGTTCCTGAGAAAGAGAAGTAGATAGATGAGGAGGGGTCTATATATACCAGTATCTAGTAGTGGAAGAACAGGGACGAGTAGGCCGCATTCAATTGAACCGTCCGGAGGTTTTGAATGCATTAAACCTCCCACTCATGAATGAATTGGCCGATGCGCTGGAACAGATGGATCAGAACGATCAAATTGGATCTATGCTTCTTATTGGAAATGAGCGCGCTTTTGCTGCGGGGGCAGATATTGGTGAGATGATGGAGACCACTCCAGTAGATATGTTATTGCAAAACTTTTTTTCTGCTTGGGATCGTATTCGGCAGGTGAAAAAACCCATTGTAGCAGCTGTCAGTGGCTTAGCCTTAGGGGGAGGCTTTGAATTGGCAATGGCTTGCGATATCATCCTCGCGTCAGAGAATGCGAAGTTTGGTCAACCAGAGATTAACCTAGGTGTGATGCCAGGGGCTGGTGGGACACAACGGTTAGCGCGGACGATAGGGAAGACGAAAGCGATGGAGATGGTTCTCCTTGGGAAATCGATAGATGCCGAGGAAGCTTATCGTTTAGGTTTAATTAATCGAGTGCTTCCGCAAGCTTCATTGGAGGAAGAAGCGATGAAGTGGGCAGAGGAACTAGGCAAGAAGGCACCAGTAGCTGTTCGGTTGGCGAAACAATCGATTCTTAAGTCATTGGAGACACCATTGATGGAGGGTCTGGATTTCGAACAGAAATGTTTTTACCTCTTGTTTGCGACAGAGGATCAAAAAGAGGGTATGCAGGCGTTTGTAGAGAAGAGAAAACCACAATTCATAGGGAAATAGAGAATAAAGGGAGAGAAAATAGATGGAGAAGACTGTACTTTTGACAAAAGAAGATGGCGTTGGGATTATCACACTCAATCGCCCAGAAAAATATAATGCCCTTAACCTAGAAATGAAAAAAGAGCTCCTTCAAGTCTTACAGACAGCAAATAAAGATTCGGAGATTCGAGCTGTTCTTTTAACGGGTGCAGGAAAAGCATTCTGTTCTGGACAAGATTTAACAGACCATGCTGATCCCAATATTGCTGAACTGGCTTTTGGAAAGAGTGTCCGTGAGCAATACAATCCTATTGTTATGGAAATCGCCCGGATGGAGAAGCCAGTCATTGCTGCTGTCAATGGTGTAGCGGCAGGGGCAGGTGCCAGTCTTGCGCTTGCTTGTGATATGCGCATTATTTCTGATCGTACTCGTTTCGTGATTGCTTTTACTCGCATTGGATTGGTGCCGGACACCGGGGCAAGTTATTTCCTTCCTCGTTTGGTTGGTATGGGCCGTGCTATGGAATTGGCGATGTCTGCACGCGATATTGAGGCAGAAGAAGCCATTCAAATTGGCTTGGCAAATCGCATCGTCTCACATGACCAATTGGAAAAAGAGGCGAAGGCATGGTTAGGAGAATTGGCCTGCGGAGCGACAGCAAGTATGGGAATGACAAAGCAAGCGCTTTACAAAGGGATGGAGCAAACATTGGAAGAGTCCTTGGAGTTAGAAGCCCAGCTACAGGAGAAAGCAGGCAGGAAACAAGATTTTCTTGAAGGTGTTTCTTCTTTTGTCGAAAAGCGCGCTCCACGTTTTCAAGGGAAATAAAATAAGGGAAACGAACGTAAGTGGATTCTGTAAGCAAAACATCATTGAATAAGAAACGGATGGATGACTGATGAAGATGTTGCAAAGCCAAGGTGCGGAACATCCCGAAGGTTATTCGGAGAGTACTTCTCATTCCGTTGAGTCTTCGAAAGTGATGAAAGATGTTTTTGCTGAGATGGTTCGGTGGGGTCATGAACAAGTGATTTTTTGCCACCATCCGTCTTCTAGTTTAAAAGCGATCATTGCTATTCATAATACCACGATGGGACCGGCGCTAGGTGGTTGCCGCATGCTTCCTTACGCGACGACCGATGAAGCGTTGGACGATGTTTTGCGACTTTCTCGCGGAATGACTTATAAAAATGGATTGGCTGATGTCGATTTTGGTGGGGGCAAGGCAGTTATTATCGGGGATGCTGAGAAAGACAAATCACCCGAACTCTTTCGCACATTGGGTCGATTTGTGGGCGGATTAAATGGTCGCTTCTTTACCGGAACAGATATGGGGACGAACCCAGAGGATTTTGTACACGCGTCTCGCGAATGTGACGCTTTTGTGGGGTTGCCACAAAGCCATGGTGGGAGTGGGGATACCTCCATTCCAACAGCCATTGGTGTGTTACAAAGTTTGCGGGCAACTGCTAAACACTTGTGGGGCGAACCTACTCTTGCTGGTCGCACGATTGCCATTCAAGGAGTAGGGAAGGTTGGTTACAAATTGGTTGAACTATTAATGGAAGAAGATTCCTATGTGGTTATCGCCGACGTACGAACAGAAAACGTAGAAAAATTAACCGATCGTTATCCAGATCAGGTTGAAAAAACAAACGTTGATCAAATTCATGCTGTTTCTTGTGACATCTTCTCTCCTTGTGCTCGTGGTGGTGTCATGAATGACCGCTCGATTGCTGAATTGAAGTGCTCGGCAGTCGTGGGCTCAGCGAACAATCAATTGGAAGCAGAAGAACACGGGAAGGCTTTGCATGATCGGGGGATATTATATGGTCCTGATTATTTGGTTAATGCAGGAGGACTGATTCAGGTAGCAGATGAACTGAAGGGGTATCGTGAAGAACGCGTAAAGGAAAAAACATTATCCATCTATGATATGTTGCTTAAAATTTATGAACTATCTAAAAAGGAAGATATCCCAACTTGTCAGGCGGCAGATCGACTCGTGGTTCAACGTCTTCAACAAGTGGCTGACCTACGGCGAGTGCTATTAGGATTTCAAGAGTCACGCTAATGAATAGAATGGGTGAAAGTGTGCTCATAAAATATCATGAATCTTGCGATAGTAAATAGGAGATCAACAAGCGCTAATAGAGGCTCTCTACTTTAATAGAGAGCCTCTATTGTGTGCATAAGCAACTTCTCCTTCTCAAAAACAAGCATGAGAGGAGAAAAGGTAACTTATATAATGATAGATAAAAATACATAGAGAAAAGTCTATCTCTTCCACATAGGAACCTATTTTACTAGAATTGGTGTAAAATCTAGCACTCTTTGATGATTGAGGCATAGGATATTAGTAACTTTAGAGTAGAAAGGGGGAGGAAGAATGAGTTGGTGTTGCAATCCTTGTGGATGCAGAAGACGACGTCCTTATTCTCTAAGCTGGGTGTTGGTTTTATTGTTGGTTATTGTTGTCGTGCTCGTTTGTTGCAATAACAACAGTTAATCCTTTTTTGAGATATAGAGGATGGTCAGCAGCAGTTGGTGCTAGCACTGGCTGCTATTTTTGAATCACTATTAGCTTATTCCTACTATATTATTTCGTAGTTGGTAGGATAACGGCTCATACCAATGATAGTTTACCTGAATAGAATACTAGAAAAGAGAAAGGAGGAAAGAGTATATGCCTTTTATTGGTGGTGTTTTCGGTGATTTATTTAGCGGTAGAAGAGTAATTATCTTGCTTTTAATTATCGCTATTATCTTGGTGTTTTGTGTCTGTAATGATGGATAGAGAGCGGATTTCAGTTGAAGGGTGGTGGATAGAGACTGCCCTTCTCAAGAAAATGCCCCCTACTCATCAGCAATCCGTATCGAAAAAAAGCGATATCTTTCACTCCCGTGGCACTATGGCTTCTAAATTTCATACATATGGCTTAATAGGTACGTTGATTAACTTTTCATATTTAGAGGTTAGTCTAAGACAAACCCTCTTCTTGGTGGATACAATAAAGGGAATGGAAAAAGAGAAAAGGTGACTGGATAAGGAATGCCAAAAGGAGGATCAACACGATGAATGGAATAAAGGGAGCGACATCAGATAAAAAGAAATTGGTAGTCGTACAACAGGCCATAGCGAG
Organism: Mechercharimyces mesophilus; assembly: GCF_059818345.1. Lineage (NCBI taxonomy): Bacteria > Bacillati > Bacillota > Bacilli > Caryophanales > Thermoactinomycetaceae > Mechercharimyces > Mechercharimyces mesophilus. The sequence continues at coordinate 233,077 of NZ_JCBAPH010000003.1, forward strand.
TGGGGATCTAGCAAGTGTAGCAAAAAAACATCAAATTTCACCAGATGTATTAAGCAAGTGGATTCGCCAGCATCAGCAAGGGAGCTTTGTGGAAAGTGGTCCGAGTAGGAAGAAAGAAGTTACGCTGCTTAGGGAAGAAAATCGGTTGTTAAAACAGTTAGTCGCGGAAAAAGAGTTGGAAATCATGCGCTTGCGTCAGAGCTAAAAGAGGGTAGAGTCATCATTGCGACTGAAGTACCTAACTGCAAATAAAAAAGCCTAATACAGAGGTCAAAAACAAAGAGTGAGGTTGAAACTTGTTTTTGAGCTCTTTTGTTGTTGGGTTTTTCTCTCAGGAAAATGCCGAACGGGTTTGAATCCCTATTTTTCCTTCTCGAGGAAGGTGGAAAATTTTCCTCAGCATCTTCCGCAAAGGAAACAATCATGATACAATACAACCAATAATGAATGGTTATTCATTTTATTCTAGTAAGGGGACACTTTCTTATGAGTAACATACGAAGCACCATCAGTAAATTGGATGAAGTTGTGGCGCTACGTTGTCATTGGGGATCGCTAGGTATGCGGATGAAGTTTTATACCTACTGGGTTGATGGGTTGTTGATTGATACAGGCGCGCCAAAAGCGAAATCAGAAGTGGCTAACTTTGTTGATCAATACCCGGTCGAGAAGATCATCATTACACATCACCATGAAGATCATGTAGGAAATGTATCCTGGTTAAAGGAGCAAGGTATTCCTGTTTACATGATGCAAAAAACCATTGACCAGATTCAGAGGGTGGGTCGCATCCCTTTTTATCGAAGAACATCTTGGGGGGTACCCGTATGGACAACAGGGCAAGTAGTGGAAAAAGAGATTCTTACTTCTCGGTATCGCTTCCACATCCTTGAAACCCCAGGGCATTGTGAGGATCATCATTCTCTATTCGAAGAGAAGACAGGATGGTTGTTCGCTGGTGATCTGTTTTTAGGCACACGTCTCGCTACAGGAATTCGTGGGGAGTCTGTTTATAAGATGATTGACTCGATTGAATATGTCCTCACCTTGCCAGTCACGACTTTGTTTTGTGGTCATGCGGGTATGATTAAGCAGGGAGCAGAAGCGTTACAAAAGAAATTGGATTTTCTTTATTGGTTGGTTGATGAAACGAAGGGTTTAAAGAAAGAAGGTCTTAGTACAAAAGAGATTACTTCTAATCTTTTCCGTAGAAAGCGTGTGGTAGAGTGGGCATCACTTGGTGACATGTCACCGAAACACTTGATTCACTCGATTATAAAGGAAGAGTCTGCATGAAGGTGACTTTCTCTCATCTTGATTATCAGGTAGAAGATTTAGCGAAAGCGGTCTCTTTTTATGACCCATTGATGAGGGTACTCGGGTTTTATCAACGTGCAGAGCAGGAAAGCTACGTTCTGTATGGAAATGGAGAGATGAAATGGTGCCTAGTCCAGTGTGAAGAGCGCTTTAAGGGAGCAGGATTTCATCGCAAACGTCCTGGCCTAAATCATGTGGCTTTTCAGGTGGAATCGCTCACCGATGTAGAGTCGGTGGTGAAGTACTTAGAGGCATGTCAGATCCCCATATTGTATAACAGTCCAGCGAATTTTCACGACACGATCCAATATTATGCAGTCTATTTTGAAGATCCCTTTCGGCTGAAGCTAGAAGTAGTATATAGCCCTTATTACCAGAAAAATTAAAAATTAGCTTGATATAGCAATACCAAAATCCCCAATCCCCAAACATAGATGGCAAAACCCTTGAGCGATCCTCGTTGTAGGATGTTAATCATCCACCTTACAGCGAGGTATCCAAAGCAAGCAGAAGTAAGTGTGGCAATAAGTAAGGAAGACAAGGGAAGAGAGAGTGCGCTACCTGAGAATAATTCACTTCCTTGAAGGAAGACGGCTCCTGTAATCGCAGGAACCGATAGCAGAAAAGAGAAGGCTGCGGCGGTTTCCTTATCGATCCGTTGGAATAAAGCTGCAGCAATGGTTAGTCCGGAACGTGAGATAGCGGGGAGGATGGCTACCCCTTGAAAGGTACCGATGATGAAGGCATCACGAACCTTAATTTGATCCCAGTCTTTAAAGCCACGTTCTTTCCAATGATCGGCCAGCCATAAGATGAGACCTGTGGCGAGGAATTCCCATCCGATGGTTTGTCCCGTCTGCGAGATCCCTTCGAAGAAATCTTTGAAGGTGAGTCCGATGATCGCTGTCGGAATGGTTCCGATGACAAGCAATCTTGTTAACCGTCCGAATGGGTTCTTTAAAATGGTGAGGAGTTCGTCTTTATAAACGGTGATTACTGCGAGTAAGGTTCCGAAATGAAGCATGGTATCCAGGAATAATCCAGCTTCATCTAATCCAAATAAGTGTCGTCCAATATAAAGATGGCCTGTACTACTGATGGGTAAAAATTCTGTTAATCCTTGAATCACTCCTAAAATCATCGCTTCAAACCAACTCATCGCTAAGCACCTCACAAATTAAGGTTCTAGTCTATCAATAAGCGAGCCGATATCTTGTATAATAGTAGTAAAGGGTATGAACTCGTCATAGGTTCCTCTTACTTTGCCGTCTGAATCTATTAATACAGACGTTGGGACTGCGGGTATCTGGTAGGCATCATAAACTTTCTTTCCATCATCGAGCAAAACAGGGAAGGTAAGCCCTTGCTCTTCAATATAGGTAGGTACCTCTTCAGGATTTGCTTCCCGTCCACTTACATTTATTGAGAGGAAGCGGAAATGGGGATGCTGAAGAGAGCGGTAGAACACTTCTTTTTTTGGTAAATCGGATTGACAAGCGGGACACCATGTCACCCAGAAGGTGAGGAGAACCACGTTTCCCCGCTCTTGATGCAGGCAATGCTTCTCACCTGTCGTTAAATTGGGTAAACAAAAATCAGGAGCGAACTCAAAAGACATCGCACGATTCCTCCTTTGCGATTCTAAGTGCGAACGATGCTAGCGATGAGAGAGTTAGATGGCTTCGCTCTTTGTAAATCATAACATGTACCCTTGTGAATTCTGCAAGATCGACTTTCTCTACACGGAAAGTACGCTCTTGGACAATCTTATGTTGAAGTCATCGCAATCATGAGTCTCTTTTGGGCGAATCTGTCGAGAGACTCTGAGCCACGGATCAAGCAACGATGGGAGATGCCGCCGCCCATCAACCACGCACCGAGAGAACTTGATGCTCCCAGGAGGTGTTTTCATCTGGGACATATGAAGGTAGACTATGGATATTTTCTATTATTTTGCAGTCAACTTATCTCTATTCTTCACAAAATGTACAAAAAGGGAATCCTGACTCATGATAAACTAGAGGCAAAGACCACATTGAAGCACGGAGTGAACCGAAATGGATAAGCAAATGGAACTACAAAGAGAAGCAGAAGCACTTGTCTCCCATCAACTCCCTAAGGGATTCTTTGCTGACTTTTCCGATATGAACAATCGTATGTTGGTGGCTGTTACCTGTATGCAGGTGGGTGCACGGGATTTAGCCTATCGTATCTTTACGACACTTGCAGAAGAAGGCCCACAAACAAATGCCAATCGGCATTTTGCTTATGTTCGTAGTTTGGTGGAATTAGCAGAAATGGATGCGGAGAAGCGAGCCTATCAGCAAGCTGAACAGCGGATGGCAACCGCACTAGATGCCTTTCCACCTTCCATGGAATACATGATGAGCCGTGTTCATTTACAAGTTTACCTTGCTTATTATCGTTTTCAAGCAGGCGAAAACGAAAAAGCGATGCAAGAACTAGAAGACATTATTTCCCGGGAAAAAGATAGATTCCATGAACTAGAATACGAGGATGGCATTAATCTGGTTACTCCTGGCTTAGGATATGCGTTTCACCAACTGGCATTATTGTATGCAGATAGAGGGAATTGGAAGCAAGCAGTAGAGGTTATAAAAGGGTTGCGCTCCTATGTTCGTGAGTTTTATCCGGATCAGTGGGAAAAAGCAGAGAGCTTTGGCGAACAAGAAAAATGGGAAGAAGCTTTTCAGTATTATGTAGACGCTCTTCTCTATGAATAAGAGTGGATTGCCGTATCGATTTTCGGAAAACTGCTTGCAAATGATAGAGAAATGAACCAATGAAAAAGAGTCATTTATGCACGACACGCATCTAGATGAATGCAACCAGCGGGAGTGTGGACGTTCTCTTACGGCATGAGCGAGGAAGGGAATTCTTCTTCATAACACCTTGGGAGAGCGCCCACCCGGTCACTTAAATAGAATATCCTATTCCTTTCTTCCTAACGATTATAAAGGGGGGCACCCTTTGACTAGAGGGATTTAGTGAAAATAGGTAAATTTATAATATAAGGAAGGTTATCATGAATAAGAGACAGACGTCAGACGTTATCTTAATTGGTGCTGGAATCATGAGTGCGACTCTGGGATCATTGTTACAGGAGCTAGCACCTGAATGGGAGATAAAAGTTTTTGAGAAACTTAAAAATGCTGGTGAAGAAAGTTCCAATGAATGGAATAATGCGGGTACGGGTCATGCAGCACTATGTGAGCTAAACTATACGGCCGAAAAATCTGACGGTTCAATAGATATTAGCAAAGCTGTGAAAGTAAATGAGCAGTTTCAGTTATCTAGACAATTTTGGTCTTATCTTGTCAAGAACAATCTGATTCGTCGCCCGCAGGATTTTATTATGCCACTTCCTCATATGAGTTTGGTACAAGGGGAGGACAATGTAGCATTTTTAAAGAAGCGTTTTGAAGCTTTAGCGAACAATCCTCTGTTTGCCGGCATGGAATTCTCCGCTGATCCTGACAAACTGAAGGAATGGATGCCACTTGTTATGGAGGGGCGTGCAGAGAATGAATCGATGGCGGTAACCAAAATCGACTCTGGGACAGATGTTAATTTTGGGGCTTTAACGCGTCTACTGTTTCAACACTTAGAGAGTAGAAAGGTAGAGCTAAACTATCAGCACCGTGTGGAGGATATTAAACGCACGAGTGACGGGTTGTGGGAAGTAAAAGTGCAAGATCTTGATAGCGGTCAGACAGAATACCATACTGCCAAATTCGTCTTTATCGGCGGTGGAGGAATGAGTCTACCCTTATTGCAAAAAACCGGTATTCCGGAGTCAAAGAATATTGGTGGGTTTCCGGTTAGCGGGCTCTTTTTGGTGTGTAATAATCCTGAAGTTGTTGAAAAGCATCATGCCAAAATATATGGGAAAGCCAAGGTTGGAGCTCCTCCTATGTCTGTTCCCCATCTTGATACGAGATATATTGACAACAAAAAGGCACTTTTATTTGGGCCATTTGCGGGCTTCTCTCCAAAATTCTTAAAATCAGGGTCCTATTTTGATTTGATAGGTTCTGTTAAGCCGAATAATGTTACTACCATGCTGGCAGCAGGAATGAAAGAGATGTCATTAACCAAGTACCTTATACAGCAAGTACTGTTATCCAATGAAAAGCGCATGGAAGAATTGCGCGAGTTTATCCCTCATGCGAAAAGCGAGGATTGGGATGTTGTGGTGGCTGGTCAACGTGTACAGGTGATCAAGGATACAGAGGCTGGCGGGAAAGGAACACTTCAGTTTGGTACAGAGGTGGTTAGCGCTTCTGACGGCTCGATCGCAGCTCTCTTGGGTGCTTCTCCGGGAGCTTCTACTGCTGTACACGTTATGCTAGAGGTACTAGAAACTTGTTTCCCCGAACAGATGATAGAGTGGGAAGCGAAGGTGAAAGAAATGATTCCTTCGTACGGCATCTCACTTGCTGAAAATCCAGATCTTTTCCAAAGCATTCGCACTTCGACTGCTGAAGTATTAGGGCTGTGTGAAAAAGGCTTGGTTTATAACTAGATTATAGAGATGATTTATTTTGGATTAGGTAACTAGATAGCAAGTGTTTCATCCGTTCTGCTCTAGGACATCTGTCTGAATGAAAGCCGGGTGGTTCGCACAAGCTAACCTTGAAGGGTCTTGCTTCAAAGAAGGAGATAAAAGGAGGAAAGCACGTGGAACCATCCATCATCCAACAAGCGTTGCGTGAATACAAAGAAGGGTTGGGTCACTTTGAACGTCAGTTGCCGGAAGTGGCGCACGAGTACAATCAGTTTACGCAAGCATGCTTTGCCGAAGGAGAGTTATCTCAACAATCCAAGCATCTCATTGGACTAGCTCTCGGTGTTTTAACCAATGATGAGTATTGCATTATCTATCATACTAAGGGAGCGGTGGATCAAGGAGCAACAGAAAGGATGGCTTTGGAAGCATCTGCTGTTGCGGGTGCATTTGGTGGAGGCGCAGCGATGGCACAGGCAGTTACCTTGGTTCGTGAAGCTTTTCAGGAATTTTCACAGCAACCGATGCATTGATTTCGCTGAAACTTTATTGGGAATTTGATTTGTTTGGTCTCTCTTGTTACCATAGAAGGTGAATACTGAAGGGAGATGCTATTTATTTTATCCGACCAGATCACGCAAACGATTTCAGATGCTATGTATCGTCATCATGATGTACCTTACGCTCGTTATGAGGAAAGTGTGGATGTTCGATTAAGAGTAGAAGCGAAGCGTGAACGGGAATACCAAGTGGTCAAAAAGATGACTGATGAAGCAACACAAGGCGCAGATCGCTTGATTTCTTCAGGCAAATGATTGTTTGGTAATATTGGTAGCGTCGAATGCAAAAGGAGTCCTTGGTTTTTCGATCAGGGCCTCCTTTTGCATTCTTTCTAAAATTGTCATAAAGTATAAAGTAGTAGATACATATTTTATCGATAGATAAGGGGGAGATGTTCAGTGAAACAAACATATAATCCAACATGGGATTTGGAGTCCTTTTTCTCTGGAGGAAGCGATTCTGCTGAACTGAAGAACTTCATGCAAGAGACAAAAGCGATGTTGCATGTGGTAGAAGAGAAGGTAGGCGGCTTGGCTACAGTGGAAGTGATGAAATACGCCGCTGATTGGGGTGAAGTAGCCGAAGCAGCCCAAGAGATTGGGGCGCGTTTGGTGCATGCTTTTTCCTTCGTCGATTGTCTTTCTGCAGCGGATACACGCGATGAACGGGCACAGCTGATACGTAGTCAGCTTATTCAGATGGATGCTTCTTTCCAATCTCTCATGGTGGAGTGGGAACAGAAGATTGTCGAGGTAGCAGAGACGGAGTGGAAGGAATTGTTGTCCCATCCTTCCCTTCAATCGATTGCCTTTTCTCTTGAAGAGATTCGCACACAGGCGCGGGACAAGATGCCAGCCGCTCAAGAAAAACTGGCTAACGATTTAGCGGTCGATGGGTATCATGCTTGGGGCGACCTCTATACCAACATCATTGGCCGAATTACTGTCCCCTACGAAGAAAATGGTGAAATCAAAGAGTACTCCGTCGGTCAGCTGGCTAACAAGTTGGAAGATGGAGATCGCGAAGTTCGGAAGAGCGCCTTTCAAGCATCGAAAGAAGCTTTTTCTCACAATGCAGATTTGTCTGCCGCAGCTTTAAACCACTTAGGTGGATACCGCTTGCAACTGTACAAACATCGAGGATGGGAATCTGTATTAAAAGAGCCCTTGTTTAAAAATCGCATGCAACAACAAACACTGGATACCATGTGGGAAGTGATTGAGAAGAATAAAGGGATCGTAGTGAAATACCTGAATCGAAAAAAGGAATTATTAGGATTAGATCAATTGGCCTTTTATGATGTCTTTGCCCCGATGAGTGGAACCGAAAAATCCGTTTCGTACGATGAAGGGGCCCGTTTTATTGAGGATCAGTTTGCTCGATTTGATCCGAAAATGGCTTCCTTTACTCGTATGGCGTTTGAAAATCGTTGGATTGAAGCAGAAGATCGTTCCTATAAGCGTCCAGGTGGATTTTGTACCGACTTTCCACTGGCAAAGGAATCCCGCATCTTTATGACTTACTCAGGCACTGCCTCCAATGTATCGACGTTGGCACACGAGCTCGGTCATGCTTATCATCAATATGTTATGAAGGACCTCCCTGCTTTTTCGCAGGCGTATGCGATGAATGTAGCAGAGACCGCCTCCACTTTTGCTGAAATGATTGTTGCGGATGCCGCAGTGAAGCAGGCAACGGATGAACAAGAAAAGCTGATGTTATTGGAAGATAAATTGCAACGCGGGGCTGCTTTCTTCTTGGACATTCATGCCCGTTTTCTGTTTGAGACTCGTTTTTATGAAGAACGGAAGCAAGGTCCAGTTAGCATGGAGCGCTTAAAAGAGATGATGGTGGAAGCACAAAAAGAAGGGTATGGCGGAGTCTTAGGGGAACACAACGAATATTTCTGGGTATCCAAACTCCACTTTTATATTACGGATGTGCCTTTCTATAACTTCCCGTATACTTTCGGATATTTGTTTAGTATGGGCATCTATGCACAAGCGATGCAAGAAGGTGGAGACTTTGCACAGAAGTATGTGGATCTCCTCCGCGATACAGGGCGTCTACAAGTGGAAGAATTAGCACAGAAGCATCTCAATGTAGATCTAACAAAACCAGATTTCTGGCAACGGGCGATTGATGTCTATGCGGAGGATGTGGAGCTGTTTTTGCAGATGAGTGCAAAGTAATTCCTGAGGTGGAAGCTTTAACAGGAAATATCTGCTCATCTTGAAAAGGAATGAAGGAGATCGGGGTCAGAGAGGCTAGAAGTAGTGGATGTGAATGATGGATCTTACTTTTTCACCACTTTTACTCGACTCTGGTCTCCTTTATTTTGATGAGTGATGTCTCAAATGAAGAGGCTGTTTCGCTAAGTTTACAATAAATAAGTGTTTTAGCTAAAACGATTTCGGGAAGATAAGAGTGTTGTACTTATGTAAAGGAGGGAAACGATGCAACAGAAAAAGTGGACGACGGTCTTTTTTGTCTCCGTCTTTATTACGGTGGCATTCATTCTCTGGGGTGTTTTTGGTTCAGATAGTCTTAATCGTGTAACAACAGAAGTGCAGACATTTTTACAAGTAAAATTCGGATGGTTTTACCTGCTTTCTGTGACAGCGATGTTGGTGTTTGTTATTATTCTGATCTTTACCCGTGCGGGAAACATTCGATTAGGGAGCGATGATGAAGAACCGGAATATAGCTATTTATCTTGGTTTGCGATGCTCTTTAGTGCTGGGATGGGCATTGGATTGGTATTCTGGGGTGTAGCAGAGCCCATGTATCATTTCATCGGACCACCGACGGGTGAGGGTGGAACAACGGAAGCAGCACAGATGGCGATGAAGTACTCTTTCTTTCATTGGGGCTTTCATCCTTGGGGGATCTATACGCTTACGGCGCTTGCGCTTGCATATTTTAAGTTTCGCAAAGGAGCACCGGGCTTAATCAGCGCCACCTTTACCCCGCTCTTAGGTGACCGCGTGAATGGACCCATAGGGAAGACCATTGATGTACTTGCCGTTTACGCTACCGTGATCGGGGTAGCTACCTCATTAGGATTGGGTGCAATGCAAATCTCTGGAGGACTTCACTTCCTGACAGGGATTCCAAACGATCTTACCACGCAGTTGATGATTATTGCAGTGGTGACGGTCTTGTTTATGATCTCAGCAGGAACGGGACTGGACAAAGGGATCAAATACTTAAGTAATACCAATATGGTGCTGGCATTTGCCTTGATGATGTTTGTCATGTTTGCTGGTCCAACCAACTTTATTATTAATTTCTTCACGACGACATTGGGCTCCTATATCCAAGAGCTACCTAAAATGAGCTTGCGTGTGACGCCATTTGCAGAGTCCGATTTGGCGGGCTGGATACAGAATTGGACCGTCTTTTATTGGGCATGGTGGATTTCTTGGGCACCTTTCGTCGGGATGTTCATCGCACGTGTCTCTCGTGGGAGAACGATTCGTGAATTTGTTATTGGTGTACTGGCTGTTCCTACGATTCTGAGTGGGCTTTGGTTTGCTACCTTAGGTGGTTCCGGACTTTACTCCGAATTATTCGGAAAAGGAGGGATTGCGAGCGCGCTGGATGAGGGAGCAGAGATGGCCCTCTTTACGATGTTGGATCAATTACCACTGGGTGGGGTCACTTCGGTGATTGCCATTCTCTTGATTAGTACCTTCTTCATCACATCGGCTGACTCTGCTACTTTTGTGCTAGGCATGCAGACGACCAATGGACAATTAAACCCACCCAATCGCGTGAAGTTTACGTGGGGTGTGATTCAGGCGGCAGCGGCAGCGGTATTGTTATCGTCTGGCGGGCTAGAAGCGTTGCAGATGGCGGCCATCATCGCAGCTTTCCCCTTCGCCTTTATCCTACTTGGTATGGCAGTCTCCTTAGTTAAATCTTTTAGCAGTGAGTTGGATAAGAAGAAAAGCAGCAAGTCGTGATCATATACTCATTGACGAAAGAACCAGGATCCACTACGATGATCCTGGTTTTTTCCACTAGAGAATTGGGAAAGATTTAGTACGTAGAGCTTTCCTATCTATTCGTTCTTTTCTGGGTTTGTATGCTCATCTTTTTTTGACTTTGATTTAGAGGAGCGAGTTATATACCAACCATTTCCTATATGCTGATATTTCGCTTGGTTTTGTTCATGTAGGGGACAGAATTGACAACGACCGCCGGGCCGTTGCTTGAAACACTGAATACAGCGGATCGGTTTTTCACTCATGAATCGGACAGGAGATCCGCAAAAGCTTTAGCGTATGCAGGCAGGTCGGGAGGGCGTCGACTAGAGATGAGATTTTGATCGATGACGACCGCTTCATCCACCCATGTTGCTCCTGCATTCTCCATATCATCTCGAATGCCAGGAGTAGAAGTAACACGCCTTCCTTCGAGTAAACGGGCAGATATGAGGACCCATCCGGCATGACAGATCTGGCCGATCGGCTTTTGATTACGGTCGGCTTCTTGCAGAGCAGAGAGAAGTGGCGGATAGCGACGAAGCTTATCGGGTGCCCACCCACCGGGAATGAGAAAGCCGTCATAAGTGCGGGTCTTTATCTGTGAGAAAGAAAGATCGGCCGTTGCGGGTACTCCATATTTTCCTTTATATACGACGTTTTCTTCGGGGCCGACTAGATCCACTTCCGCCCCTTCCTCACGCAAACGGAGGATGGGATACCAGAGCTCAAGATCTTCAAATTCGTGCTCGACAAAACAAGCGACTCGTTTTCCTTTTAACCTCATCTTTACCTCCTTGAGCAGTAAGTGGAACATCAAAAGCGTTTCCAATCCGAAAAGTACATGGATTCACCTTGATATGCTGAGACACATGAGATAGAATGAAATGAGAATCAGATGATAATCACTCTAAAAAAAGGAATGTGCCTTTCACGCTTTCATCGTATCAAAAGTTTCTTAGTGGATCAAAGCGATGGATAGCGAGGGGTAAAGAACTAGCAAGAGATAAGGTAAGCCGATAGCAAATGGAGGAATGTCAAATGTCGAATACACCAAGTTTAAAAATAGAGAACTTGCATGCTACCATCGAAGAGAAAGAAATTCTCAAAGGGGTCAACCTTGAGATCAAAGGTGGCGAAGTTCATGCGATTATGGGTCCCAACGGAACAGGGAAAAGTACACTTGCTTCCGCTCTTATGGGGCATCCAACGTACGAAGTAACGGACGGAAAAGCGTTCTTAGATGGCGAGGACCTGTTGGAGATGGAAGTGGACGAACGGGCACGCAAAGGTTTGTTCCTCGCGATGCAATATCCAAGTGAAGTAAGCGGTGTGACCAACTCCGACTTCCTGCGCAGTGCGATGAACGCGAAGCGTGAAGAAGGCGATGAAATCTCCATCATGAAATTTATCAAGCAATTGGATAAAACGATGGAGAAACTTCATATGGATGAATCTTTTGCTTCCCGTTATCTAAATGAAGGATTTTCGGGGGGAGAGAAGAAGAGAAACGAAATCATGCAGATGATGATGCTGGATCCGCGTATAGCGATCTTGGACGAGATTGATTCTGGTTTAGATATCGATGCCTTAAAAGTGGTTGCCGATGGGGTTAACGAGATGCGTAAACCAGAACTGGGTGTCTTGATCATTACACACTATCAGCGTCTGCTTAACTATATTAAACCGGACTATGTTCATGTTATGATGCAGGGTCGGATTGTTCGTTCCGGAGGACCCGAATTGGCTGAACGACTCGAGGCTGAGGGGTACGATTGGATCAAAGAGGAACTGGGTATCGATGATGAAACCGTTGGACAACAGGCGTAAGGGCGGTGAAAAAGATGACAACAGAATTAGAAAAACAAATCAACCCTGAAGCCGTAACGAACCTCTCACAAAGCCAGCAAGAACCGGAGTGGATGCTCCAATTTCGTCTAAAAGCCTTGGAAGCTGCTAAAGCTCTTTCTCTTCCTCGTGTGGAAAAGACACGTATTGATAACTGGAACTTTACCCAGTTTGCTGTTCGCATGGAAGAGAAGGTGGCAAGCCGGCAAGAGCTTCCGAAAGTCGTTCAATCTTTATTGAGTGAAGAAGAGGATGCCAGCTTGCTCGTACAGAAAAATGCTAGTGTTATTTATCAAACGGGAAGCAAGGATCTGGAGAAGCAAGGCGTTATCTTTACCGATCTTGCGACAGCGGTACGTGAACATCCTGAACTCGTGAAAAAGTACTTTATGACAGATGCAGTGGCACACGATGAACACCAACTTACTGCTTTACATGCAGCGATGTGGAATGGCGGTCTATTCCTTTATGTACCGAAAAACGTAGAAGTAAAGGAACCCCTGCAGAGCATATTCTATGCAGCAGGCGATGATGTAGGTCTTTTCCCTCACGTTCTGGTGGTAACGGAAGCCAATAGCCAAGTGAACCTGGTATGTAACTATGTAAGTGAGTCCGAACAAACCAAAGCGGTGCAAAACAGTGTCGTGGAAACGTTTGTTGGCGATGGTAGTAAGGTAAGTGTGGCTACCCTTCATAATTTAGGTGAAGAGACGGTTGATGTGGCGTATCGCCGTGCAGTGGTTGCACGCGACGGCTATATGGAGTGGATCGTCGGCGAATTAAACCAAGGACGCACGCTTTCTGATAACACCACTGAGCTCAAAGGAGCAGGTGGAAAGACAGACGTACACTCCATTGCGCTCGGTTCTGGTGAACAGCGTTCCAATCTGACTTCCGCTGTTTATCACTGGGGAACGGATACCGAGAGTGATATGAATGTGCGTGGCGTGATGAAAGATAAAGCACAATCGATTCTCAACGGAATCACCAAGATTGAAAGAGGAGCAAAACGTGCGAACGGGGTGCAAGCAGAGAAAGTATTGATGTTGGATCGCGGGGCGCGAGGAGATGCCAACCCGATCCTGCTCATCGATGAAAACGACGTAAAGGCAGGTCATGCTGCCAGTGTGGGTCAGATTGATCCGATGCAGATGTACTACTTGATGTCACGTGGTGTTACCAAGCGCGAAGCAGAGAAGCTGGTTATCTTCGGCTTCCTTGGGCCGGTATTGGATGCCATTCCTTTTGAATCTCTGCGTAAGCAAATGGTGAGCGTTATCGAAAGGAAGCTGAGCTAATGCGATCGTATAAGCAGGATTTCCCTATTCTTAAGCAAGAAGTAAATGATCATGCGATCGTTTACTTGGACAGTGCGGCTACGTCACAAAAGCCGCAGTCGGTCATTGAGGCCCTGGAATCCTACTATCATACGATCAACTCCAATGTGCACCGTGGTGTGCATACCCTTGGTACGAGAGCGACGGATGGATATGAAGGGGCGCGTGAAAAAGTGCGTCGCTTCATCCATGCGGGTTCGACCAAAGAAATCATCTTTACACGAGGAACGACGACAGCGCTGAATTTGGTTGCTTCCAGTTATGCACGGGCAAACTTAAAAGAAGGAGACGAAATCCTTCTCCCACTTGCAGAACACCATAGTAATTTGATTCCTTGGCAACAGGTAGCAAAAACGACCGGAGCCAAACTAACCTTCTTTGAACTGACGGATGATGGCAGGCTGGATATGGAACATGCCAGAAAGCAGATCAATGAAAGGACGAAACTGATTGCAATCGCTCATGTATCCAATGTGCTGGGAACGGTGCACCCCATTAAGGAGCTAGCACAGTTGGTGCATGCGCAGGGCGGTGTGATCGTGGTGGATGGAGCGCAAAGTGTTCCTCACATGAAAGTAGATGTTCAAGAGTTGGATTGTGACTTTTTTGCCTTTTCTAGCCATAAGATGCTCGGGCCAACAGGGATCGGAGTATTATATGGGAAAGAAACATTTTTGAATGAGATGGAGCCTATCGAGTTCGGGGGAGAGATGATTGATCATGTGGATTTGACCGAATCCACATGGAAGGAGCTTCCCTGGAAGTTTGAAGGCGGAACACCCATTATTGCTGGTGCTATCGGGTTGGGAGCAGCCATCGACTATCTCGAAGAGGTAGGGATGGATTGGGTGGAAGAGCATGATCGAAACCTAACTGACTATGCGCTGAAGGCAATGAAAGAAGTTCCTGGATTGACGGTTTATGGTCCGGATTCAGATCGGATGGGAGTCGTAACGTTTAACGTGGACGGACTACACCCTCATGATCTGGCGACTATTTTGGACACACATGGGATTGCTATTCGCGCAGGCCATCACTGTGCCCAACCCTTAATGCGCTGGTTAAAGGTATCGGCTACTGCTCGCGCTAGCTTCTACCTCTATAATTCGGAAAAAGATGTAGACCAGTTGGTACAAGGGATTCGCAAAGCGAAGGAGTTTTTTACCAATGTCCTTGGATGATCTATATCGCCGCGTCATCATGGATCACTACCAGAATCCACGTAACCGTGGACAAATCGAAGAGGATGCAGTGACCGTTGATCTTAACAATCCGACTTGTGGGGATCGCATCTCTGTGCAAATGCGGCTGGTAGATGGTACAATTGAAGAAGCGAAGTTTATAGGAGAAGGCTGTTCCATCAGCCTTGCCTCCGCTTCCATGATGACGCAAGCTGTTAAGGGAATGAAACTGGACGACGCTGTGGCGTTGGTTGATATATTTTCACGTATGATGCAAGGAGAAGAAGTGGATGTAGACCAATTTCCATTAGAGGATATTGAAGCACTAAGCGGGGTATCTCGTTTTCCCGCTCGCATCAAATGCGCCACTTTAGCTTGGAAGGCGTTGGAGCAAGCGTCTTCACAAGCAAACAACGATTCTTAAACCACCCTGAAGGAGGGGATTAGAGATGGCCAAGCAAATGCCCGATATTTCCGATTATCAATATGGATTTCGTGACAAAGACGTTTCCGTCTATCGTTCGAAGCGTGGCTTAAATCGTCAAATCGTCGAAGAGATCTCACGTATGAAAGATGAGCCACAATGGATGTTGGACATTCGGCTCAAAGCATTGGAGCAGTTTTATAAGATGCCGATGCCAAGCTCTGAAAACAGTAAGTGGTTCTCTCTCTTGCCAGGGGACCTAAGTGAACTTGACTTTGATAACATCACTTACTACGTGAAACCATCAGAGAGACAAGGGAAGACATGGGATGAAGTACCAGAAGAGATTAAGTACACCTTTGATCGCCTGGGAATTCCAGAAGCTGAGCAAAAATTCTTGGCAGGTGTATCCGCGCAGTATGAGTCGGAAGTGGTTTACCACAATATGCAAAAAGAGTTGGAAGATCAAGGTGTGATCTTCTGCGATACCGATACTGCTGTGAAAGAGTATCCTGAACTCGTCAAAGAGTACTTTGGTAAAGTGATTCCTGCAACAGACAATAAGTTTGCCGCACTGAATACGGCAGTATGGAGTGGCGGTAGCTTTATCTATGTACCGAAAGGCGTGAAGTGTGAAGTTCCACTGCAAGCCTACTTCCGCATTAACTCTGAAAACATGGGACAATTTGAGCGGACTTTGATCATTGCAGATGAAGAGAGCTTTGTGCACTACGTAGAGGGCTGTACGGCTCCGATCTACAGCACTGATTCCTTGCACAGCGCGGTTGTCGAGATTATTGTAAAAGATCATGCTCGCACACGTTATACAACGATCCAAAACTGGGCACCCAATATCTACAACCTCGTGACGAAGCGGGCAGTAGCAGAAAAAGGGGCGCACATGGAGTGGGTGGATGGAAACATCGGCAGTAAGCTGACGATGAAATATCCAGCCGTCGTCATGAAAGGTGAGGGAGCGAAGGCGGATGTGCTCTCGATCGCTGTTGCTGGTAAAGGTCAGCATCAAGACGCAGGTGCGAAAGTAACCGCTCTTGCCCCTAACTGTACTTCCACCATTGTTTCCAAGTCGATCAGTAAACATGGCGGGAAAGTAACGTATCGCGGACTTTCTAGCTTTGGTCCCAAGTCGCAGGGCTCCAAGTCCAAAGTAGAGTGCGATACCTTGATCCTTGACGATCAATCTACTTCCGATACGATTCCGTATAACGAAATCAAGAACGAAGATATTACCTTGGAACACGAAGCAACGGTGAGTAAGGTGAGTGAAGAACAGCTCTTCTACCTGATGAGCCGTGGCTTAAACGAAGAAGAAGCAACACAGATGATCGTAATGGGCTTTATCGAACCATTTACGAAAGAGTTGCCGATGGAATATGCGGTTGAGATGAACCGTCTGATTAAATTGGAGATGGAAGGCTCAATCGGTTAGGTTATATTGTTAGAGAAAGGATGGCTCTTATAGGGCTGTCCTTTTTCGTTATCTAAGCACTTTCCAAGATCATCAGATGTAAATAGTAAAAGCCCCGCTCAAGGAGCGGGGCTTTTAGAACACATGGAGTCGCTCGTTTATTGATTGCGCGAAACCTTAATCATAGCTGACTGATTATAGTCTCCCAATACTTCGATCTTCAGGCCGAAGCGTGGTAGGATTTTCCCTACATCTTCAGCACCTGGAAGGGTGTAATCACGGTAGTCGTAGAAAGTAGAGACACCTTTTAGCCCATCATAGTGCATATCTCCAAGTGTGCGGAAGTCATCAATATGGATTCCGCCTGTCTTTTCTTTTCCAAAGGCAGCATCGATCATTTGATAACGTTCGCTACCTGGTGTACTGGTATCTTCGTTCCAGTAATGAACGCGTTGATGTGCGTCAACGGCTCCGATAAAGCCTTCACCAGGATGCTCATTGGTACGATTGTCTTCGCCGTATCGTCCGTCATAGTACCAGACAAGTAGGCCTGGATCATAGGCGATGAGGTTGTCGCCACGGCGAATTTCGCCAAGACCCTGATCCATTCCATTGTGTGTGCGGTACTCGACAAGGTAGTAGTTTGGATAAGGAATGCCACTACCATCAAACTTTTCAAATCCGTCCAATTCAAATGCTGTTTTATCATCTGCGTTGTCTTCTAGTAGCGTTTCGCCATCGGCAGAAAGAATGATGTTGTCCACATAGAATGCTTCAAGTGCCAATCCCACGTCGGTCACGTAGTTGAATTGAACTTGAATCTGTTTTCCAGCAAAAGCGGATAGATCGATTTCTTCCGTGGTCCATTCGCCATTGGTGGTATCATCGTAGGCTTTCAACTGGGTATTTTCGCCAGTTTCTTGATCAATCACGTTGATATAGAGGTAGTCGTATCCTTGCTCGATTTCACGCCAACTGTCGAAAGTGAGTGTTGCCTCCGTCTTATTCGTTAGATTCATTACGGGTGAGGTCATGCTGGTACTCAGGCTATTTCCTTTGGTGGAGAAGTAGGATTCTCCTTCCTTCGGTTGTGTGGGTGGATCTTGTAATACATCGGGTAAGTTGATTTTCACCATTTTGTTGTCAGACTTGGTGGAAGAGGATTGACGTAGCCAGTAATACTTGCTGTTAAAGATCCCGCTTCCGAGGTCTTCTAAATCGACCTCCATTGGATCAACCCAATTGCCACCAAAAGTGACTTGCATAAAGAGACGAGACCATGCGTCAAATCCAGTTGGACGTGCACCGGCTGTTTCTCCTGCCCAACCACCAGAGGCCATGAGTGACCAGTAGGCGACAGGAGAACCTAGACCTTGTCCGCTGGTATTGTATAGGTCAGGCAAGCCCAGGTTATGCCCATATTCGTGAGCAAATACACCAGGGGCACCGTCTTCCGGTTGAATCATGTAATCGAATGCAAGCAGGGAAGTACCCGGGATTTCAGTTGGTTGGCTGAGCGTCCACCGGTGTGACCAAATAGCATCTTCCCCTAATTCACCACCGCCTGCTTCTTCGCCCACACCAGAGTGAACGATCATCAGGTTATCTAAAAGGCCGTCTGCTTCCATTACTTCCCCGTCTCCATCAATATCGTAAGGGTCACGTTGGTCGTATTTCTCTTCGTTTCCTTCAATCTTTTGTCCAACGGATTGAAGGGTTTCCTCTACGAGCGCACGTGGGTTTTGGTCCCCGAATTGATTGTTTCCACCATAATAAGCCGCATCGTTAGCCGCTTGGGTCCATGCCGTTGCTTCCCCATCGATATCCCATGTTCCGCCAGACTGTTCTTGATAGAACTGATTGACGGAGGTCATATTAATCCCTTCGGGAGTGGTGTAACCCTCTTTAGAAAATAGCATGCTTTCAAAGTGTTCCGGTGTAAAGTCTTCCGTATACATATACCCTTCTTCTTCTTTGAGGGTATTGTGTGTATAGTCTGGGAACTCAATCAATGCGAGCAGGATATTATCGGTATGACTCGCTTGCTCATCTTTTCCCCAATCGATGAGGTTGTTCTCGATGCGTTCCTTTGCTTGATCTTGTACTCTCTTTAATCCGTCGGCTGCTTTCTGTCCTTCTTCTGTCGAAGTATCGATTCCATGTGGGATTTTTCGCTCGCCCACATAATCTTCTATAGCCTTTTCAATCTCTTTTTGTGAGGAATCTTGGTTTATGAGTCCTTGTTTTTCAAGTGCGTCACTTAGCCGTTCTTCGTTAACAATGGACCAGTCAACTTGTGCATGGGCTTTTCCATCAGCTTTTGACTCAGCGGATACCGATGGAGCACCGACGGCGGTCGTCAGAACGAGTGCAGAAGAGAGTAGTGCTGTTAAAGTTTTCTTCAAAACATTTCTCATCCTTTCTCTAGTTAGAAGGTGGTAATCATATTTTCTCCACTCTATCAATTCAACAAGAAAATAAAATTTCCTCTAAAATTATCCGATATATTAGATTAATAGGTTTAATTGAAAGAATGCCCTGCTATCAATAGCAGGGCATTTATTTACCAATGTTGTTGTTATTGTTCTCTAGAGACTTTGATCATTGCGGATTCCGCGAAGTCATCTAGTACCTGAATTTTTAATCCATGACGTGGAAGGATCTTGCCCACTTCTTCTGCTCCAGGTAGAGTATAGTCTCGATAGTCATAGAAAGAAGAGACACCTTCTAAACCTTCATAGTGCATATCCCCGAAGATAAGATAGTCGTCAATTTTCAATCCGGATGTTTTCTCTTTTCCAAAAGCAGCATCTATCAACTGAGTTCGATCTCCACCAGGGCTTTGCGTATCCCCATTCCAGTAATGAACACGTTGATGGGCATCGACAACGCCGATAAAACCTTCCCCGGGGTGTTCGTTTGTACGATTGTCTGGGTAATAGGAGTTTGCATAACGGCCGTCATAGTACCAGACCAATAGCCCAGGATCATAAGTCAGGAGGTTCTCACCGAAGCGGATTTCACCAAGACCTTGGTCCATCCCGCTATGTGTGCGGTATTCCGTGAGATAATAGCTCGGGTACGTTATAACTTTGCTATCAAACGCTTTTGCTCCGTAAATACCAAATGCCACTTTGTCATCCGCATTGTCTTCGACAAGAACTTCCCCATCGGCGGATATCTTTATATTATCGATATAGAACTCCTCGTAAGAATTGATATCTATTCTGATCGATTTACCCGTAAAGCGAGACAAGTCGATTTCTTCGGTTACCCACTTCCCGTTTGTCGAGTCCCGATAGCCTTTGACATCAAATGACTCAAAAGTCTCCTCATCTAGCACGTGGATCGTGAGGTAATCTAGTTTTGTGTCAATCCCACGGAAGTTGTCAAAGGTTAATTGAGCACTCTTTTTCCCTCTGAGGTCAATACTAGGGGATGAGAAGAGAGAATAGAAGTTATCCTCTTGGGTGGCAACGTAAGAGCTTCCTTCCTTTGGTTCGGTGGCGAGTTCTTCTTTGTAATCAGGCAGATTGATTTTTACCAACTTGCTGTTTGCTTCTTTATCAGAGGCTTGGCGTAACCAATAGTATCGGCTATCAGACATTTGACTACCAAGATCCTCGAGATCAACTTCAAGAGATTCTACCCAATTTCCCCCAAAGGTGGTTTGCAAAAAGAGGCGAGACCAGGCATCAAAGCCGGTTGGCCTTGCACCCAAGGTATCACCAGCCCAGCTACCGGATGACATCAAAGACCAATAAGCGACAGGAGAACCGAGCCCTAGTCCACTGGTATTATATAAGTCAGGTAGACCAAGGTTGTGTCCGTATTCATGAGCAAAGACACCAGGAGCTCCGTCCTCTGGTTGAATCATATAATCATAGGCAAGGAGAGAGGATCCGGGAATTTGTGTCGGTTCACTTAATGTCCAGCGATGGGACCAGATCGCATCGTCTCCCAGTTCGCCACCACCTGCTTCCTCGCCTACGCCAGAGTGAATAACCATTAAGTTATCTAAGAGACCATCTGGCTCCATGACGTTGCCGTCACCGTCAAAATCATAGGGGTCACGTTGATCATATTTCTCTTCATTTTCTCCGATGGTGCTACCTACTTCTGAGAGAGTTTCTTTTACTAGTCTTCGCGGATCTACATCTTGACGATGTAAGTTCATCCCATAGTTTGACGCATTGCTTTCGGCCTGAATCCATTTTGTCGCTTCTCCTGTGATGGACCAGCTTCCGCCAGACTGCTCTTGATAGAATTGATTGACACTTGTCATGGCCAGGCCTTCAGAAGTGGAGTAGTCGCTGTTAGAGAACATCATTTCTTCATAGTGCTCCGGAGTAAAATCGTTGGTATACATACTCCATGGCTCTTCTTTTAGCGTGTTGTGTGGATAGTCAGGAAACTCGATCAAGGCTAGAATGATATTGTCTGTATGAGGCTTGTCCTCTTTCTTTTTTTTCTTTTTATCTGATTGGAGGACATCCTGATTAACTTTTTTTTCTGCATTTTCTTGCACTTTCTTCAGACCCGCTGCCGCTTTTTGTCCGGATTCAGAAGAAGTATCAATTCCATGGGGAATCTCACGTTCTCCAACGTATTCTTCGATGGCCTTTTGCACTTCTTCTTGCGAAGCATTGGCATCAATCTGTCCTGATTCTTCGAGGACGCGTGTTAACCGTTCTTGATTAACCGTGCCCCAGTCAATGGTTGTGTGAGAGTTTTTGCTGTCTTTGGGTTCTGCGGATACAGTGGGGATAGCGATAGTAGAGGTTAAAACAAGTGCTGATGAAAGTAAAGAGATCATGGTTTTCTTCATCAGAGTCATCCTTTCTTTGATATTTGTTTTTTAATACTCAAAAATTACTGTAGATAACACTTCGGTATAAGTAAGCCATTTCCTTCATGAGTAGTAAAAAATATTTAAATATAAATCGAGTTAAATAAAAAGAAGCCCTGCTCGTATGAGCAGGGCTTCTAAAATGGAGATCATTATTTTTGTTTGGATACCTTGATCATAGCGGATTTATTGAAGTCTGCAAGAACTTCAATCTTTAATCCTAGACGAGGTAAGATTTTACCTGCATCTTCGGCACCTGGAAGGGTGTAATCACGATAGTCATAGAAAGAAGAAACACCTTTTAGACCGTCGTATTTCATACTACCTAAGGTGGCGAAATCATTGATCTCGATACCATTGGTTTTTTCTTTGCCGAATGCAGCATCAACCATTTGGTAACGGGAATCAGCAGGGGTACTGGTATCGTCGTTCCAGTAATGGACACGCTGATGGGCATCGACTACACCGAGGAAGCCTTCACCTGGATGTTCAGCGGTACGGTTATCTTCACCGTAACGTCCATCATAGTACCAAACCAATAGACCTGGGTCATAGCTGATGAGTTCATCACCACGACGGATTTCTCCTAACCCTTGGTCCATGCCATTATGGGTACGGTACTCAACGAGATAGTAGTTTGGATAAGGAATGCCACTACCGTCGAACTTCTCAAAACCTTCTAGTTCGAAAGCGGTCTTGTCATCCGCATTGTCTTCGATGAGGGTTTCTCCGTCAGCAGAAATGACAATGTTATCGACATAGAATGCATCGAGAGCCAATCCACCATCGGTAACATAGTTGAATTGAACTTGAACTTCTTTGCCAGCAAAGGCGGACAGATCGAGTTCTTCAGTGGTCCATTTACCTTCAGTGGTATCATCGTAAGCTTTTACTTGTGTTGCCTCACCTGTTGCTTGGTCAATCACATTGATGTAGAGGTAGTCGTAACCAGCTTCGATGTCACGCCAGCTGTCAAAGCTGAGTTTCACTTCGGTTTTACCCGTTAGGTCGATAACAGGAGAAGTCAACTTGGTGTTGAGGTTGTCTCCTTTGGTAGAGAAGTAAGATTCGCCTTCCTTTGGTTGGGCTGGCGGATCTTGCAAGAGATCGGGTAGATTAATCTTCACCATCTTATTGCTAGACTTGGTAGAAGAAGCTTCGCGTAGCCAGTAGTATTTGCTGTTGAAGATACCACTGCCTAGATCTTCTGCATCGATCTCGATAGGATCGACCCAGTTACCGCCAAAGGTTACTTGCATATAGAGGCGGGACCATGCATCCATACCGGTCGGACGTGCACCTGCAACGTCACCTGTCCAGCTACCACCAGACATCAGGGACCAGTAACCAACAGGAGAACCAAGACCTGCATAAGAGGTATCATACAAATCTGGAAGACCAAGGTTATGTGCGTATTCATGTGCGAATACCCCAGAGGCTCCGTCTTCTGGTTGAATCATGTAATCAAATGCTCTGAGAGAAGTACCTGGGATTTCGGTTGGTTGGCTAAGCGACCAACGATGAGACCAGATAGCGTCATCTCCGAGATCTCCACCACCGGCTTCTTCACCCATACCGGAGTGAACGATCATCAAGTTATCCAAGAGACCATCAGCTTCCATGATTTCTCCGTCTCCGTCAATGTCGTACGGATCGCGCTGATCAAATTTCTCTTCGTTACCTTGAATTTGTTTTCCTACTGTTTCAAGGGTTTCGATGACGAGTTCACGAGGCGCACTATCATTATCTTGTGCGTTGTTACCACCGTAGTAAGCTGCTTCGTTCTCAGCTTGGATCCAATCGGTGGCTTCTCCATCGATGGCCCAAGTTCCACCGGATTGCTTTTGGTAGAATTGGTTAACCGAAGTTAGTTCGATGCCACCAGGAGTGGTGTAACCATCCTTTTTGAACATCATCTTTTCGAAGTGTTCAGGTGTAGCATCTTTGATGTACATCGAACCTTCTTCTTCCTTCAACTGGTTGTGAGCATAGTCTGGGAATTCAATTAATCCCAAGACGATATTGTCTGTGTAGACATCTTTTTGCTCTTTCTTACCCCAATCGAAGAGACCGCTGTTGATCAGTTCTTCCGCACGTTCTTGGACTTTCTTAAGTCCGTCGGCCGCTTGCTGTCCTTCTTTGCTGGAGGTGTCAATACCATGTGGAATTTCGCGGTCACCCACATACTTCTCAATGGCTTTCTCTACCTCAGCTGGAGTAGCGCCTTCCTTGAGGAGGCCTTTCTCTTCAAGCGCACTAGCCAATCGCTCTTCATTGACAATTGACCAGTCAACGTGAGACTTGTTTTTTCCTTCGTTCAGTTTCGATTCAGCAGAAACTGACGGAGCGCCCACGGCTGTTGTCAGCACGAGAGCAGAAGAAAGTAAAGCTGTTAGGGTCTTCTTCAAACTACCTTCATCCTTTCTATTAAGAAAAATAGAGGGATATAATTTCAGGGAGGAACGAGATTTCATCCCGATTTAAAATCCCACTATACTAATTCTACATGAATAAATGATATTCCTCTATAAATATGAGATTTAATATAAAAAAGTTTCCATGAATTTAATAGATTAATATCCAATAAATATGTATTAATTCAGCGAAAAGAGCAATTATTATACCAATAAAGATGATAGATTCAATTATAAGATAATATTGTTAATTAGATAGATGGGATTAAATGTTAGATGAAGCGCCCTGTAAAAATGAGAAGCTTGAAGAAGGAAACAATAGATTACTAGTAGAATAAGTTAAGGCAAAAGGGGAATGTATGTTTGTTTCGCTTTCAGAGATAGCGTGATCTAAAGGGGGCATTATTATGGAAGGAAACGTGATTGCACGTGATGGATTTATGATCATAGGGTTTGCTTGGACAGGTCCCTACTCGAGAACAGATGACATAAAAGGAATGTGGGTAGAATTGGCCAAACGTGAAGGGGAAATCGATTTTCGTTTGAATCGAGAAGAATTCATTTGCCCCTTTCAAGATCGCAAAACCGATTTCACCTACTATGTGGGAGTAGAAGTTGAGGATGTGGTGAGGGTGCCAGAGGGGATGGTTTCCCTACAAGTTCCTCCGCAGAAATATGCAGCTTTTACTCATAGAGGAGCGCTAAAGGAGATGGCATCTTCTTATCGTGCGGCATGGGAATGGTTGGAGAGCAATGGATTACAGAAAGACCCGGCGGTGCTTGGTTTCGAAGTTTATCACACCATGTATACGCCGGAGATGGATGAGGAAAAAGACAGCCAAACCGTCGATCTGTATATCCCCATTTAGGATCGATTTCCACTTGAGAGAGGCATCCCTTCATTAGAACTACTATGCTTAAAGATCATAATGAAGGGATGCCCCTATTAATCTGATACCCACTCTATATAATTGGTCATCAACTGGATAGCCACGCTGATCGCTTCCTCGTTAGGCTCAATCTTGGGATGATGGAGACCGAAGGGAGTATCTACTCCTAGCCAGAACATCATTCCTGGAATGGAGCGTAGGAAATAGCCAAAGTCTTCTCCTGTCATCGCAGGTGCACATTGAACCACTTCTACCGGTTGAGTTGAGCGTGCCCAATCCATAAACGAATGAGTGAGACGTTCATTATTGTACACTTGACAGTAGTTGGAACCCCAGTCGATCGTAGCTTCACATTGATAGGTAACTTCAATACCGTGGACCATTTCCTGTACCCTTTCTTTGATCATCTGCATGGAGTCCATCGTTAGGGAACGAATGGTTCCTTCTAAGCGTGCAGTTCCCGCGATGATGTTTTGCTTGGTACCAGCTTCCATTTTCCCAATAGTAAGAACAGCGGCCTCTTGGGGATTAAGGTTTCGGGAGAGGATGGTTTGTAGTTGAATCGCTAGTTGTGAACAAGCAATAACCATGTCGTTGGCTTCGTGAGGACGAGCAGCGTGTCCACTTGTCCCTTTGAGACCAATGAAAAGTTCAGAGGTGTTGGCGAAGAAAGTCCCCGGGCAGGTAGCGATGGTGCCCACTGGATATTCAGGTGCAACATGGAGCGCATAAATCTCATCAGGTCTCCATTCTTGGAATTCTTCGCTTTCGAGCATGGGGAGCGCGCCACCAGGTCCTTCTTCTGCCGGCTGAAAGATGAGCAGGAGGTTTTCCTTCATGGGTGTATGGACGAAATGCGTTAATACACCGAGTCCGATGGTCATATGTAGATCGTGACCGCAGGCATGCATGTAACCAGTGTGTTGAGAAGGAAAGTGATAGTCGGTTTCTTCTTCTATTGGGAGTCCGTCCATATCAGCACGATAGCCGATGCATTTAGTGGGTTGAGTTCCTTGGACGTAAGCGAGGATGCCCGTGCGCCATGTTTTTACTTGGAGTCGTTCTTGTGGAAGAGAATTAATATAATCTAATAAGTAGGCTTGCGTTTTGAACTCTTTAAACCCACCTTCAGGAATTTGATGCAAGTCGCGCCGAATGGGAATGAAGCGTTCATAAGAGCTGGACATTGGATTCTACCTCCTCTTCTCGTTATTTTATAGAGAAAATCAGGACCTGTATCGTTGGACAGGTCCTGATTTTTTGGGTCACGACAATTAAAGCTGACGTAGTTCTTGTTTGATCTCTGTCTTGGAGCGAGTTTGTTCATCGATCTCCTTAATAACCCGAGCAGGAGTGCCCGCTACCACGGTGTTAGAAGGGACATCATTCGTCACAATCGCACCAGCAGCTACGACGGCGCCTTTTCCAACGCGGACACCTTCCAGGATGACCGCATTGGCTCCAATGACGACATCATCTTCGATGATGACAGGCGTTGCCGATGGCGGTTCAATGACTCCCGCAATCACACTGCCCGCACCGATATGGCAATTGTCCCCGATGGTACCACGTCCTCCGATGACGACATTCATATCGACCATGGTGCCTGCGCCGATGACTGCACCGATGTTGATGGAGGCGCCCATCATGATAACGGCTCCTTTACCGATCGTTACCTGTTCACGGATGATCGCACCTGGCTCAATACGGGCCTCAATATCTTTCATATCTAAGAGGGGGATGGCGGAGTTTCTCCGATCCTGCTCCAGCACGTAGTCCTCGATCCGATCCTTGTATTGAGAGAGCATGGGCTGGATTTCTTTCCAGTCTCCAAATAGTACACCCACATTACCGCTGATAAAGGATTGTATATTACTTCCGAAATCTACCCCATCCAAGTCTCCTTTAAGGTGTACTTTTACCGGGGTCTTTTTCTCGCTGTTTTGGATGAACGAGATGATTTGATTCGCATCCATCATGTCCATGTTAGCCCGTCCCTTCTATGTATAAATTACGTTTCTCAAGTGAGTATATCACATGGGGTGGATGGAAGGGAATTGAGTCTCTTTTCTGGGACTAAAGTCGGATTCCGCAGTGGTTTGCCGATGTTCACTTATTTACAGTGGCAGGCTGTTGTTGCGCATTATCATTGGGTGCGCGTACCACGTTGATGGATCGCTTAGACCAGAAAAAAAGACTTCGAACAAAGGGAAAAGGCGGCGCTCAGGATGGCAAGAGGTACGTTCCGGTCTTTCCGTTCTCTATTAGAAAAAAACCCTATTGCTCATGATGATAAGTTCAGTGGTGGCTATTGTTGTTAATACTGGCGAGTGGCACTCCTACATCTGATAAAGAAGAATTTTCCATAAGGGATTTCTGTACATGGAGTCATCATTGGAGTGGTCGGAGCAGTCTCATTGATTCCTTCTCTGCTCTTAGGACGATGAAAGGTATACCGGACGGAAGTGGGGTTCTATCTAGGGATTTTGGTGTGGGGGTATACTCATCCATTGAATATCGTACCAATGTGGGTACGAACAACTTAACTATGAATTTTTATCACCAGTATACTAGGAGGAGATGGATTGTACCCATTCAGTATGCTATCTTATGATAGAAATGATATGAATAGAAGGAGTGAAGACTCGTGTCGGAAGGACAAGTCCCATTAAAACCAGCGCACTTACGCCATTTTCAAACACTTAAAGTAGATGGGCAAGGAAATGTGAATACCGAGGAAGGATATGATCGAGCCGTTGAGCCCATCCCCAAATTACTAGAGCAGGTGGCTGATCAAGTGGGGGAAGATGACACGGTGAACGGGACGTTGAAAATTCGCGTCAAATTTCCGCCGTCCATCAGTTGTCAATGGGTGATCTGTCAATTTCATCAGAAGTATCCCCATCTATCTTTACAAGTGATGGATGTAGAAGGAGAGAAAATGATCCTCTCTCTTACAGGGGACCCGACCCCATCTAAGTAGATTAAGAAAGGAGTATGGTGAATGGGTTGGATTAATTTAAAGGATGAACGACTAGGGCTTTATGAGATTTGCTTCCCAAGTGAGTATACGGAAGCCATTGTGCAAGAGATCAGTGATGCATTAGGGATCACTTACGATAAGGAGCGATTGCTACAGAAGCTGAATAATGAAGGCGAATTGGGCGTCGAGAGCTTATATATTGAGGAAGATGAGCAAAAACGGGCGATGGTGCTTCTAGACTGCTGTAATACGGATTGGCTATATACCCTTTGTATTCTGTATGATGAAAGGCTCCATCCACCTGTATATAAACAGCTAACGGAGTGGGATCTCTTATGTCGCAAGGAGTATCAACAGCCAAGGCCAAAGGGATATCAGTTATCGAACAAACGGACGGAGGAGAATCCTCTCTTAAAGCAGGTATTTCGTAAACATCAGGTGGGAGCATGATGTGCTGAAGGAATCAATAATAAAAGGATAGTGAAGGGGGAGAGAATCCATAAGAGATCTCTCCTCTTCTTAATTACTCGATGTCTATTTTCGTCCATTGACTGATACCAAGTTTTTGTAAATGTCCTCCATTTTTCGCGTCAGAAAATGAAACCTCAGGGAAGTTTTCTTTGAGGGGGATTTCTCCTTGGAAGATCCACTGATCTCCGCGTTTTTCCATCTTGACTCCATAAAGAATAGGGCCTGAGGTCATATCTGGAGAGAAATAAATATATACCTCTTTGCGGTTTTTTTGTTCTGCTTTTTTAGAGCCTACCCAGACTTCACCGGTTTCCTGTAAAAAAGGAGTAATAGATTGAATTCCCTCCGCTGTTTTATTTCGTCCAGTTAATTGTGATAGTTTATCGAGATTTCGCTTGTTTTCTGTAAACATTTCAATGGTATACTCCAGTGCTTTGTTTTCTGATTCATGAAGCGTTTCAGGTGCTCCACATCCAGCAATAAGAAGCAGTAGAGATAACCCGACTAGAATAAGGACCTTCTTCATAAAAATTCTCATCTCCAAATAACTATTGATTTAACAAAGTTTATCCTTTGAATATGAAAAAATATTACCATGAAAATAGGAAAAACACTATTGCAAAGTGGATAAAATTAAGTATTATATATAGGGGCTATTTACTCTGAGAAACTTTTCGTTTAAAGAGAGATTAAGGATGCCCATAGTCGATCAACTGAATAGGGGGAGAATCGGTCGATGCCATCAGTTTGAGCATTTTTTTGAAAAGAGAGAAAAATAAAAGTTAGTGGGGGATGGGCTTTGCGAATTTTGTATCAACGTAAGTATAAACCGTTGCGCCAGGGAGTATCTATCTTACTTATGTTTGCACTGTTGATTACTCTATGGCCTATGCAAGAGAATCAAGTTCTTGCGACAAGTGATGAACCGATCGTACAAGAGGTTTCACAAAAGAAAGAATTGATTAAAGAGAGGACAGAAGATTCGAAGGTTATTGATAACGGAGATGGTACTTTTACCAAAGAAGTTTATTTCGAACCGATTCATACGAAAGAAGGGTCGGAATGGGAAGAAATATCTACTGAGTTGGTAAAAAAAGATGGAATGGTGAAACCGCAGAATACTTCCATTGATGTGGTCTTTCAGTCAGAAACGCACAATGGGGAGTATGCAACGGTAACTTCCGGGGTTCATGACCTTACCTACTCGTTTATCGGAGCTGAAGGTGAGAAGCCGCAACCTGTAGAAGAAGAAGCCATTCCTGAAGAGGAAACTGCCTCTGAGAAAGAGACCGTCTTAGAAGAGGAATCATCTTCTGAGAAGCCTGTAGACAGTAAAGATCAACCACAAGCGGCGGCGCCACAAAAACCTGCTTCCGAACAAGAAGGGGATAATAATACAGAAAGCATCGCTTCAGAATCTGAACAGAGTGTCGCCGAGAAAAAAGAAGATGCAGGAGAGGATGTTAAAGCTAGCTACGACGAGAATGAGATTACATACAAAGATGTACTTCCTCATGTTCAACTGCGTAACAAAGTATTTAACACCAAAGTAAAAGAAGACATCATCCTAGATAAGTATACCGGCTACGATACCTTTCACTTTGCAGTAGATACAGATCTTCAAGTGAAGAAGAATGAAGATGGCAGGGTAACTTTTGAAGATGAAGAAGGGAAAGTTTTCTTTACGCTCAATAAGCCTTATATGGTGGACTCCAACATTGATCCGAAATCGGATGAACCGGCTCAATCGGATCAAGTGGAGTATATCGTAACTGAGAAGGACGGGAAAACGACCATTTCGGTTAAAGCAGACAAGGAATGGCTACGTGATCCGGAACGGATTTATCCAGTCTACATCGATCCATCAACAAGCAAATCAACAGCTGGTGATACTTATGTATCGAGCAAGTATACAACAGCTAATTATGGATCGAGCGATCAATTGAAAGTTGGCTATTACGATGGTACGACGGGACGAAATTACTCCTATCTAAAGCAAGATGTAAGTGGCCTTAAAGGAATGGTGATTCAATCTGCTACACTGAATGTCCATGTGTATCACAGTTATTTTAATGCTCCTACGAAAACGGGCTTATGGTTGGATGAAGTGACAGGTAATTGGAGCGAATCCAGCCTCACATGGAAAAAGCAACAGGACCAAAAGATAAAATCGAAAAATATCGGGATGAAAAACGTTGCACGTGGGGATCATGTTTCGTTTAATGTAACGCAAACCGTGCAATCATGGGTAAGCGGTAAAAAAGATAACCATGGTTTTAAGTTTCATACCAATGGAAACGATCAAGAGTATTGGAAGAAAATAACTTCTTCTGAAGGATCGAAAAATAAACCATACCTATCCATCACTTATAGTTCTCCACAACCGGGAAAACCGACTGGTTTAGCTTATTCCAATTGGCAGGGAAGCGGAAGTGGATTTATTGATATAAAATGGCAACCAGTAGAATATGCTTCTGGATACTACCTTTGGATTTTTAATGGGAAGGAATATCAAAAGATTGATGTAGGAAAAGCGACTCACTTTTCTACCAATAAGAAAAAGATTTGGCCGACGGAAGAAGAGATTGAGGCAGGACGCTATCAACTTCATGTCGATTCTTCCGGTAAATTGGATGGGAAGGGTGCGGAGCTACCGAAGGACCCTACCCCAACCTACCAGAATTCAGGTTCCAAATACAGCGAGTACTATTATTTCCGTGTTAGTGCTAAGACACCTGCAGGCGAGTCGGAGCGTTCAGACTACCTAAAACTGAAGGTTCCCGATCGAGTGGCTGACTTTGGAACGGAAGAGTTTTGGGCATTTGGCGAGGTTCCTGGTGGAGATATCAACGCCGTGACGGGAAATATGATCATTACGGAAATGGATCTAGAACTTCCCGGCCGTGAGCCAGATATGGAAATCATCCGTACCTTTAATAGCCAATCTGATAAGGTAGGCTCATTTGGACAAGGTTGGAGCTTTAATTATGAGATGTCCGTAGAGGAAGACACAAAGCAGAACGTTCTTCTTTATGATATGGACGGGGGACGCCACTATTTCCAAAAGAAACAAGATGGTTCTTATGCGCGTCCACTCGGTGTTCATCTCGCGCTGAAGGGTTCGAAAGAAAAAGGATGGACACTGACAGATAAAGACCAGACCGTCTATACCTTTAATACAAATGGGAAGTTGACCTTGATCGAGGATGCGAATAAAAATCAACTGACACTCACCTACAATGATAAAGGTCAACTCGTAAAGTTAATGGATCCGAGTGATCGATCCTTTGCCCTTACCTACACGGGTGATCAAATAACAAAAGTGACTGGGCCAGAGGAGCGAGCCTGGACTTATAAGTATAATGACGATCACAACCTGATCGCTGTTACTGATGAAACAGGTTCAACGACCAAATATGGGTATTTCTCTAATGGAACCATGGGGATCATTGTCGATCCGGATGGAGGAGAAACCTGGTATACGTATGATATCTTTAAAAAATTAATTGAAGTAATTGATCCGGAAGAAGCTTATACGGATATTGTCTACGATGCGGAAAATAGCACAACCACGGTGTATGACGCCAACACCAACACAACAGAGTACCACTATAATGAGGCAGGAAACTTGATCAAAGAGGTAGAAGACCCCGAGGGACTTAATCTCACCACGACTTACACTTATGATCGAAATAACCTGACCACAGTATGTGACCCTGAGGCTAATCTGAATGGGTGTGTGGAGCCGACCGAATCGTATCGCTATGACGAAAATGGAAACATGATTCGAGCAGAAGATGCAACAGGAAGTGAATCGTTTAAATACGATGAAGACAACAACCTCGTTGAATATAAAGATGCAGACGGAGATGCCTTCCAATATATTTTTGACGAAAAAGGGAACGAAGTTGCTGAGATTGACCCAGACCGTGTCACCGAAGCACAAGTACTCGATGAAAACGGAAATATTACAGAAGCGACAGATGAAATGGGGATATCAGAGAATCTTATTCTCAATCCTGGGCTAGAACGTGTGGATTTATCCGAACCGGATAATTGGGTAACCATGACTAGCCGCGATGAAGGTACGGTTGTTGTCGATAGCAAGGAGCAAAAGAAAGGCGAATACGCCCTCAAATTGTCTCCACGTTCGACATCGGCTAGCTTTGGCTATGTTTCATCGGCGCAAGAAGTCGCCATTGTTCCTAAAAAAACATATACCCTTTCTGCCCTTTTGAAAACAGAGGACTTAAAAGGAGCAAATGCTTTCTTGAATGTTGTTCAATTGGATGAAAAAGGGGAAGACATTGCGGGAGCGTGGCAAGATACTCGCGGGAGCGAAATCAGCGGAACAACGGATTGGACAAAACACCAGCTGACGATTACCGCGCATGATAACGCACAAAAAGTTCGGATCTACTTGGAAGTGGACCATCGAAGTGAACATACCTCCGGGGCGGCTTGGTTTGACGAGGTTAAGTTCCAACAGAAAGGGATCGGTGCGAGTGTTCCCTTAAATTGGACGCCTACAGTCTACCAAGACGGTGGCTCGATTGATCTAGATAATGAAGTGAAGTATAAAGAAAATTCTTCTGTCCGAGTTGAATCCGCCGCCCGCACGGATGAGTTTGGACTAATTGCAGGAGAGCAAGAACTGGATGTACAGCCAGATAGCATCTACACGCTTTCAGCGATGGTAAAAACGAAAGAGCTGAAAGAAGCGAATGCCTTCCTCAATGTTGTTCAACTAGATGCAAAAGGAAAAGAGATATCGGGCAGTTGGCTGGATACACGTCTGGACCCGGCTCAAGGAACCACCGACTGGACGAAAAAGCAAATAACCATTCCTACACGATCCGACGCGAAGAAGGTGAAAGTTTTTCTCGAAGTGGATCACCGAAGCGCCAAGGGTGCTGGAACAGCATGGTTTAGTGATGTTCAATTGATCCATGAACCGACCCTTCTAAAAAACAGTGGGTTTGAAGACGGGATCATTCCTTCTAGTTGGACACCGAAGACCTATCATGATGATGGATTCGCGCAAGTAGACTCAACGATTACGTATAGTGGAGACCATTCGCTAAAGGTAGTATCGAAATCCACTTCCGAGAAGCTTGGATATGCAGCTGGCACACAGGAGTTATACGTGGCCCCCAATACTACTTATACGCTTAGTGCTATGGTGAAAACAAGTAATCTACAAGCTGCCAATGCCTTTTTAAATGTAAAGCAACTTACCTCTTCCGGGAAAACGGCAAACGGAGGTTGGAGTGATAACCGCTATAGCGAACTGAGTGGCACGCAAGAGTGGACGCGGAGGCAATTTACTTTTGAAACAGGGTCCGATACCGCAAAGGTCTTACTTTATTTAGAGGTGGATCACACAGATCAAGCTGGTTTTGGGACGGCTTGGTTTGACGAGATTCAACTGGAGGAAGGCGATTTCTCCACCGATTACAATCCAATTGAAAACAGCAGTTTCGAAGAAGGATTGAGTTATTGGCAACGATCGTCTGCGGGAGAGGGAATGATTGATCAGAAGGTCTCCTTCGATGGTAGTCAATCGATGAAAATGGAACGTCAATCGACTTCGGATGATAGCATCCATTACGTGCAGGCTATTTCTCTCAATCAGGAAAAAGCGTCTCCGATTACGGTGACAGGGTTGAGTCGTGCAATTGGAGTAGAAAACAAAGTAGAAAACAAAGCTAACAAAGACTACGCTATTTATGTGAAGGCGATTCATAATGAGGGATACGATACTTATGAAGCCGAGTTTCAGCTAGGGACGCATGAATGGCAGAGGGCGGCTGTTACCATTGATCCGGACAAGCCCTTAATGGGATTGCGTGTCTACGTAATTTTCCGTGGAAATAACACGGGTACGGTCTGGTTTGATAACATCCGTGTTAAAGAAGGAAGCGCCATTGAGAAGTATACGTATGATGAGACGGGTAACTACATTACCCAAGTAACCGATCCGACAGGTGAGACCGAATCCATCCAATATGATGCCTACGGAAATGAAACGGCGATTACCGATGCAAGAGGTTTGAAGACCGAGTATACTTACGACGAGTCCAACCAGTTAAAAACCATCACCCTTCCCGATGACAAGCTAAAAGTGGAATATATCCATGATGAGCATGGCAATGTAGTCGAGAAGAAAGTGATGAGTGGCGATGGGCAGACGGTTATTAATAACGTAACGTATACTTATGAGAATGATCTCATGGTGTCATCGACGGACGAACTAGGGAATACAACCAACTATCAATATGATGGAGAAGGCGATGTCACCTCGATTACCCACCCCAATGGAAAAACGGTTACCCATGAGGCGGGAGACGAGGGTACCAGCATCGATGTCGCTTATGATGGACAAGCCCGCTACCGGATTCACTATGATGAGAACGGCAATGAGGTTAAAATTGAAGATTTGTTAGTGGAGTCCTCAAAAGCTCATACCTTTGACGATAGTGATCGATTAACCCAGATGACACAAGGCCAAGGAAGCACGAACTGGGTTTATAACGACAATGATGAATTGACACAAGTCAAATGGGCGCATGGAGACAAAGAAGCGACGATTGACTATGTTTACAATGAATCGGAGCAGAACACGGAAGTAAAAGATCAGAATGGCAATGTGTATCGTTTTGACTACGATGAGACAGGCAGTGTTCGCACAGCTATCTATGCAAATGGCGTGGGTCTTTCCGCCGATTATGATGACAATAACAACGTCACTGAAGTGGCAATTGGAAAAAGTGATGGAACTTCCATTGCCCAGTATGAGTATGGGTACGATGCCAATGGCAACACCACTCGCATTCAGGAGTTTACTGCGGGTCTAGATCTAAGCTACACGTATGATGCCTTGGATCAACTAACTTCTGAAGTGGACCCTGTTACGGGACACACAATGAGCTATACGTATGATCCCGTGGGCAATCGAACGGAGAAAGTTGTTTCTGACAAGGACGGACAAGTGGTTGATCGCATCACTTACAGCCACAATCGAGGGAACCAACTGACTCAAGTAAATGGTGTCGACTATAAATACGATGAAAATGGCAATCGGACGGAAGATGGTCAATATCTCTATCAATGGGATGCAGGAAATCGCCTGATTGAGGTGAAAGAGAAAGAGACCGACAAAGTGGTTGCCACTTATGATTACGATGAAGACGGTCGTCGGATTCGCTCCACCGTTAACGGAGAAGTAACCCATTACCATTATGACGGTGCCGGGATTGAAGTGCTGTATGAGACGGATGGGAATGATAAAGTAACCCGTTCCTACACCTATAATGAAGCAGGACAAATCCTTAGTATGACCAAACGTGACGGCGAAACGTTCTATTACCATGTTAATGCACATGGAGATGTCATCGCCGTGACCAATCAGGAGGAGCAGGTTGTCGCCTCCTACACCTACGATGCATGGGGCAATATCTTGACACAGTGGGGTACGATGGCGAGCGAAAACCCGTATCGCTATGCGGGCTATCGTTACGATGAAGAAACGAATCTCTACTATTTGATGGCACGTTATTACCAGCCAGAAGAAGGTGTCTTTCTCTCAGTAGATCCTGATCCAGGTGATGAGGACGATCCGCAATCGCAAAATGTTTATCTCTATGCGCACAACAACCCGATTAAATATACGGACCCAGATGGGCATTGGCTCAACGTTGTCATTGGTGTCGCTTCCGGTGCCTACAAAGGGTATAAGACCTATAAAAAGACAGGTAGCTTGAAGAAAGCCGCCTGGGCAGGTACAAAGCAAGCCGTCATGGATGCAATTCCGATCGGTCGAGTGTTTAAAGCGGGTAAGTACCTATATAAAGCGGGCAAAAAGGGTTACAAGTACGCAAAGAAGTATAAGAAGCGAGTAAAGAAAAAGCCATCGAAGAAAAAGACGAAGAAGTACAGCTCTACCAAGAAGGTGAAGAAGAGTAGCCAACGACGCTACAGCTCAGGGAAGAAGTACAAATCGAAGACACGATCCAGTGTAAAAAGAAAGTACTCGTACAAGCGAAGTAAGTACTCCGGCAAGCGTACGAAGTACTCTAGTAAATATTCCTCCTCACGTGGAAGCCGCAAGGTGAAGAAGGGGTATAAGAGCTCTTATAATAAGCAGACGATGCATCGGAAAGCGCCACGAGTGAATTATAAGAAGCAGGAAGAAGCACGGAAGAAACGAATTCAGAGAATTCTTGAGTGCCAATTGCAGATGAACTCTGTCCTCAAAGCAGACCTTGCCCCAAATAGGACAGGAAAACGTGATGATTGTGATGAACCACTAGAAGGAAGTGACCAAAAGAAAGAAGACGATTGGAAAGAGTGGGATCTAGAAGATCTTGTTTCCTTAGATGAAGAAACAGATGGGGTACGGATTCGGAATCTTTCTCGCGCTTACTC
This sequence comes from Mechercharimyces mesophilus, assembly GCF_059818345.1. NCBI lineage: Bacteria > Bacillati > Bacillota > Bacilli > Caryophanales > Thermoactinomycetaceae > Mechercharimyces > Mechercharimyces mesophilus. The sequence goes on from NZ_JCBAPH010000003.1 coordinate 269,725, forward strand.
TGAAGGAAAAGATTATGAGAAATTCAACACACTGACGGAGGATGTGTTGCATACAAGGGCGAGTATGGAGGGTAAGAAAAAAAGGGAGCAAGGCAATATTGCTTTCCTCGAAGCAGAATTGAATCGTCAAATTCCTAATAAACTAAAAGCACATTCGAAAATTAATAACGATGAAGCTTCTAGTAATATGAAGGATTGGGAAAGATTTTACGAGAATGATGATGCTCTTTTTGCAACTAAAAAGTGTGAGAGAAGTACAGGACATTGTTCAGGAAATGGGATAGAAAGACATAAAGATTCGGAAGTTAGACTTCTAGAGCGTGTAGCTCGTGAACTAGGAATGAAGAAAGGAAAAAAGGATACAAGCGTACAAGGGAAAATTCGTATTTTTACAGAAAGAGAACCTTGTGATAGCTGTGACCTTGTAATGAAGCAGTTCAAGTGGCACTATCCCAATGTTAATTTTGAAATATATTCAAATCAAATTCATCGGAGAGAAAAGAATGGCAGTAAAGACTGGAGAGAGTGGACTCGACTTAAAGAAGTTCAGAAACTCTGGGATAATAAGTATAAAAAAAAGAAGTGACTAAAATGATTGGCACCGATAGTCGATGTTATTACATCTTCTATCGGTGCTTAGTCTAATATAATGGATAAAAATAGTATATGATCTAATCTGGAGTGGTAAAATGGATTATTTTCAATATAGTATTCAGCTTGAAGACGCAGAGACTGAACTAAGTGTTGCGGCATTATGTAGATTATTAGGTTTAAAGTTTGATATAAAAAAACTAAAGGAAATTCAATTTTCTTCATCAGGAATGAATCCAACATTTTATATCTGTAAAAGCTCTCAAGATAAAAATGTTTTTATTGTCGTTGCTTGTTATGATCTTTATACAGCTATCTCTGTACGTTGTCATAAAGAGGTTCATATGGAAGTGCGCAGTTTAATTGAATCCATGAATAGAGGGCTTCATTCCGTACAGTGCAAGGTGGATCAACATTATATACCGGCTAATGAACTAGGTTCAGGAAGAGACTGTATAGAAAGTTACCTTCGTGAGGGATTGATTTGCTCTAGTGAACTATATGGTTCGGATTCTGTAAACGTGGAGATTTATTCAAAAAATAATAATGAGGAACTAACGAAAGCAGATCTGATTAATTTAAAAGAAATAAGAGGAGAGTGAGGGGGATGTTTAATCAGTATGAGATGATTGTTCCATATGAAGAGATAGCAATTGTTGTAGCTGACTTTTCACACCTACTAAATTTAAAAATTAATGTAGAAGAGTTGAAGGCAGCTTGGTCTGCTGGAAATGGGTCTGATAAAAGTATTTATGGATTATGCTCTGACGAACATCGATCTTTTATGGTAGTTAACTGTGAAATTATTCGAGACATCGGCTTATGGCTCATTGTTCGATGTGAAGATGAATTAAAGAAAGAAGTAAAATCTCGGATGGAGTTTTGGGCTCCAATTTTGGAGGAGGTACAGGGTGAAGAATATCCAGAGAATCATAAATTTGAAAACGTCATCGATCAAAAAGACACCGCCCTGCAGCGTATCCTAAAAAAGCACAACACCGATCTCGAGAGCATCCTCATCAAAACAGAACCTTATCTCGAGCGGTAACACCCACTGATGCCTAATCTAAAATCGAACTACATGAGAGGAGTACCAAACCATGTCTCACTCTACCTCACCTTCCTATTATGCCGTTATCTTTTCCTCTACCCGCACCGCAGAGGGTCAAGGCTACGATACCATGGCAACGAAAATGGTGGAACTGGCTTCCTCCCAGCCTGGTTTTATTGACGTTGAGAGTGTGCGTGATGCTACTGGGAAAGGAATCACGATCTCCTATTGGGAAAGTGAAGAGGCGATACAGAAGTGGAAGGAACATGCGGCTCATCTGGTCGCACAAGAAAAAGGAAAATCTACTTGGTACGAGGATTATCATGTGCAGGTTTGTCGAGTGGAACGAGAGTATGGAAAGAGGTAGAGATCATCGTTACTCATAATAGCTAATAGGGAACAAGCCCTCATGTCTGTAGTCATGAGGGCTTGTGCGTTAATTGGACGGATTGGTTACAGGCGGAAGCCAGTTTTTGAACGTGTGCATTGTAGCGTCTGAAGTCCAGTGCATCGAGGTGTTCGCTATCGACAGACTTCATAATGTATCGACCGAATTGCCAAACATCCTTCTTGATCGCTCTATCATGGGTAACCGCAACACGATATAAGGCATCCAGGACACCATTCATTACGGAGATATCGTGACTTGCATAGATGCGAATTTGATAAAAACTTTTGTATAGGTAGTCTTCAAATTTTTTCGGCTCCATGATGAAACGTAATTGTTGGTCATTGTCGGAATAGTAACGGATGGGTTGGTAGACGGAAGCCAGCTCAGCCAGTAGAGAGCCGATACGATTGATGCAATTGACGGCCGTATGAGGATCATTGATGCTTGGCGAGATCGCTTTTACTGCGACTTCTACTAACTTCTGAATGGAAAATTCGATATCTTGAATGTCACTTCGCTCATTTCCTACCATAATGAACGAGGTACACTCCTCTGGTTTGACTTCACGCTTGTTCTTTGACCAATAGAAGAAGATAGGCATATCTTTTTGAATGTAATCGCCAATATGAAAATTAGCTTGAAGTAATAAATCATTTCGACTCGCCCAGTCTATTAGTGAATCAATACGCACTCCCTGGAGATAACCAGATTCATCAGCTAGTATCCGGTTCTTTTTCCTTTTTTGGTACATCCGAATTTCTTGTTGATTCCATTGGGTAGCTTGATGGTACTCCTTCTCATCAAATGTCTTTTCGATAACGGCAGATGTACTTTGTCGGATCTGACTGATCAAATTATTTACCTGAACAAATCGTGCAGAGTGGTGGATAAAGATGATGAAGAAAGCCAGACAGACGATGGAGACGATAACGGTGATGGTTGGGCTAAGGAGTCCATTCTGATCTCCTCCCAACAAGAAAAGATTGATTAAGGCAAAAATAAAGCCAAAAGAGTAAACACCTAACACATGTTGCGTCACCCGACTTCTCATGAAATCTTGCAAAGTACGAGGGGAAAACTGAGTGGTGTAGGTTGTTAGTACGACCATAATGGTGGAAAAGCTGATGGTGGTCATCGTGAGAATGGATGTAATGAGTGAGCCATATAAGGTTTGCGCAACGCTTTTTTCTGTTAAAAAGAAGGACGGTAGAAAGTCTTCTAGCTTTGGCACGATCCAGAAGTCAATCGAACTGGCAAGAAGTACCGCTATGATGGAGCAAACACCGTATAAGGCGGGGAGAAACCAGAAGCTATCCCGCATGTTCATCCATATTTTTGTTCGATTCAATTGTAAGCCCCCTTTGATAGGTCGCAGTTAGTGTATGCTTAATCTTCTTTTTCGTGTTTATCTTACTTTCATTCCCTGAGGTTGGCGAATGAAAACGTTACAGATGATTCATGAGGAAGGCATGAGCCACTAGACAGCTTGAGAGTGTTAGGCTCTCTTGGTGGATGGGTGGCGGCATCACTTTTCGCTACCTGATCCACGACTCTCCGCCGGAAGTCGTAGGTTCTTCCCTTCTCTGGTTGTAAGGTTCTTTCCTACTGAGAGATCATGATCTTTGCTCTCGTCCGCGATACAATGATGAAAGAAGAATGATTCGAGCTGAAAAGGAAGGAGAGAAGGAAGATGAATTACAGCACCATCTGTGTCACCTGTGGAACACATTACGAGCGTAAGCGGAAGAACTGCCCCATCTGCGAAGATGAAAGGCAATATGTACGGATAGAGGGGCAAGCGTGGACCAGTCAAGACGAGCTTAAGAGAGAGGGGTATCGCAATGTCTGGCGTCAACATGAGCCCAACCTTTATGGTATTGGGATCGAGCCCAGATTCGCCATCGGACAGCGTGCTCTCCTCATTCAGACGGATCACGGCAATATTTTATGGGACTGTGTTTCCTATCTAGATCGAGACACCATCGAGAAGGTGAAAGCCCTTGGCGGATTAGAAGCGATCACGATTTCTCATCCGCATTACTACAGTGCGATGGTGGAGTGGGCCGAAGTATTTGATTGTCCCATTTACTTACATGTTGCAGACCGAGAGTGGGTGATGCAACAGAGCGAGCGCATTCATTTTTGGTCTGGTGAAGAACTTTCTTTGCTGGAGGGTGTTACGGTCTATCGTGTAGGAGGCCATTTTGCTGGGAGCACGATTTTGCATTGGCGAGATGGAGCAGAAGGAGAGGGAGCTCTCCTCACAGGGGATACGATTTATGTAACCGCAGATCCACAGTGGGTTTCCTTCATGTATAGCTACCCGATTATGGTTCCCTTGCCACAGCAGGAAGTGGAGCGCATTGCTGGAATCGTCGCCCCCCTTACTTTCCATCGCCTGTATGCGGCATGGTTCGATAAGGTTGTTCCAGAAGGAGCAAAAGAACGGGTACGCCTTTCTGCTGAGCGCTATATTGATGCCCTTCAAGGGAAGCTTATTCAAAGATGAGATTATGTTATTTCATCTAGATTGTAAATATTTTTTGTTAAGGAATATTTAAGAAAAAAGTGATGGTAAGATGGGTTGCCTACTGATACGATGGAGTGGTGGGCAGTGAAGTGTGTTGTCGGTAAACCAAGCGAATGGTACTACTCAATGAAAAGGAGAACGTTTACATGATTACTTGGTTGACGAAATGGGCTTTTAGAAATCGTGCGGCTGTCATTGTCATGGTTGTGATTGCTCTTGTATTGGGGGCGATGAGTTATGCTACTTTACCACGTGAATTTCTTCCTTCGGCGAATCAACCGCTGATTAATGTGGTTGTGTTTGGAGCAGGGGCGGATTCCGATTCCATGGCCAGTCAAGTGACTGATCCGTTAGAAGAGGCCGTTAATACCGTGAAGGGAAAGACCAATGTCTTGTCAACCTCAGCGGACGGCTATTCGAAAATCGATATTTACGTGGAAAGTGATGCCGATATATCCGAAGTTACCCGTGAGGTGGAGAAAGCGGTGGGGGCGCTATCTTTACCAGAAGGATATTCAAAGCCAGCTGTTTCGCAGCTGAATACCGACATGATTCCCCTGTGGCAGTTGGGTGTTTCTTTCCCTGGTGAGATTACGCGTGAGGGGATGGAAACGGTTGAAAAAGAAGTGATTCCTCGCTTTGAGGAGATCAATGGCGTGGCCAATGTCGGGGTGTATGGTAAACAAACTACACAGGTACAAATCAATGTTGATAAAGAGAAATTAGCACAGTATCAAGTACCAGTGGAAGCACTGCAGGCTTTGTTGGCAGGAAAGAATCTAGCGGTTGCAGTGGGTAGTGATACGATTGATAACCAAACCGCCAATATCAAGGTAGTAGGCGAATTAGATGGAGTAGAAGATTTAAAAAACCTGAATGTGACGGAACAAGCGAAGCTGAAAGATATCGCTGAAATAAAGGTCATTTCACAAGGCGAGGAGCAAGAATTTATTACTCGCATCGATGGAAAAGATGCCATCACGCTCATCATGCAGAAAGAGGCCAGTGCCAATGCAGTGGCTACGGGTGATGAAGTGGTAAAGGCGATGGACACCATCAATGATGAGTTTGGTTCAGAGCTGACGATGACCACCCTGATTAACTTCTCCGATTTTATTGTGAACTCGGTGAATAGCATGATGAAAGAAGTGTTACTAGGAGCACTCTTCGCTACTATCATCATCTTTTTATTCTTAAGAAATATACGGATGACGTTAATCTCTATTCTCAGTATTCCACTTTCGATCGGTATGACGCTGTTCCTGCTCAGCTTATCAGGGATTACGCTTAATATTTTGACGCTGGGAGCAGTGGCTGTTGCCGTGGGTCGATTGGTGGATGATTCGATTGTGGTCATCGAGAATATCTATCGGCGAGCGCAAACAGAAGACATTACGAAAGAAATGGTGATTGATGCCACCAAAGAAGTGGCTTCCGCCATCACATCGTCTACATTAGCGACCGTTGTGGTATTCTTGCCAATTGGCTTGGTGAAGTCGATGCAAGAGTTCTTACTTCCCTTTTCCTTGACGATTACTTACTCCCTCATCTCCTCACTGTTGGTAGCCATTATCGTGGTCCCTCTGATGAGCAAGGGGCTTTTACGTAAAGGAAAAAAGCAGAAGAAGATGCAACCTGTTCGCTACAAAAAGATACTTACCTGGAGCCTCAATCACAAATGGCTTCCGCTAACGATTGCGATCGCTCTCTTTATCGGTTCGCTGTTCATGTATACGCAAATTCCGCAAGGGGTACAAGAAGCGTCGGATAATGACTTGTCGGTAATGGTGGAGTACCCCAACATCAAGCCTTTTGAAGAAGTAAAAGAGGAATCGTTTCAGTTGGAGGAATTTTTGCAAGACCAAGAAGGGGTTGAGCATGTCAACCTTTTGATCGGTTCCAATCCGGAAGATGCGCAATGGGGCATGGTCAAAGAAAAAAATGCTGTGGAATACTTTATTACGATGGAAGATGGAGCGGACACGGAGAAAATCCAGCAAGCGTTAGAAAAAGAAACGGAACAATTCCCCGAGGGTGAGTTTCAGATTTTCTTGATTTCCATGACCGGGGGAGGAAATAGTACCATTGACCTGGATTTGTCTGGTGGCGATGCAGATGAGTTAGTAGAGGCAGCCCAAACAATTGAAAAAGAAGTAGCAGAAATAGATGGTGTGGAGAAGGTGAGTAGCAATGTAGGTGAACGCAAGCCGACATATTCCGTGGAAGTAGATGTGAATCAGGCGAACCCACAAGAGATTGCAGCACAAGTTCAAGCGTTGCTTCAACCTTTCCCGATTGGGACCATGCAAATAGAGGGGAAAGAGACAAGTGTGATGCTTGACCTTACTTCCGATCTGAAGAAAGAGTCTGACTTGGCGGAACTACCCATTGCTACCGCTACAGGCATCAGCAAATTGTCTGAGATAGCCGATATCACGCAAGCCGACGAACCGAGTTCTATCCTGCGAAAAGATGGAGAAGAGTATGTTCGTGTTAGCGTGAAGGCGGATGGCGAACGGCTGTCAGAGGTGGCATTAGCACTAGAGCAGAAGAAAAAGGAGTTTGATCTGCCAGAGGGTGTGGAACTGAGCACCGGTGGGGCGACAGATGAACAGAGTGAACAGTTCACCGAGTTGTTTCAAGTGATGCTCGTCTCCATTGCGATTGTCTACCTCTTGATGGTGATGACCTTCCGTACCTTCCGTGCACCGTTGGTTATCTTGTTTACCTTACCACTGGCGTTGGTGGGTGCTGTCGCTGGTCTGGTTATTGCGCAAATCTCCGTGGACATTGGCGCGATGATTGGGGCATTGATGCTCATTGGAATTGTTGTGACCAATGCGATTGTCTTTATCGATAAAGTGAAGCAGAACGAAGAAACGATGAACATTCGTGAAGCTTTGTTGGAAGCAGGAGCGATTCGTCTTCGCCCGATTTTGATGACGGCCTTGGCGACCATCTGTGCTTTGCTCCCTCTCCTCTTTATGGATGAAGCGGTAGGTAGCTTGGTTTCCAAAGGATTAGCGATGGTTGTAATTAGTGGGTTGTCGGTTGCGACACTCCTTACATTGATCGTTATCCCTGTAGTGTATGAGCTATTCCATTTCCGTAAGGCCAAGAAGCAGCGACTAAATAAAGATCAGCAAGAAACGATATCGGCATAAGTGGGGTTTTATTGAAGAGAATAAAAAGTAGATGATAGGATAAGGTAGACTTGATTTGTGGAGAGGCCGAGAGGCCTCTCTTTATCTTTTGGGGTATACGAGTCTAGACTTGTGCTACAGAAATGGTTTAAAATAATTCGTAAATCGAAATATTGATAGAAGCTGGTGACAAACGTATGAGAATGGTTGAGCAATCGGAAGTGAAACGTCTCTTGTCAATGGAGGCATGCATTCCTTTAATGGAGAAGGTGCTGGCAGATTTAGCAACAGGAAAAGCGAGGCAGTCGTTGCGTTCGGTCTTTCCCATTCATGAACGCAATGTGATGGGATTGATGCCTGCCTTTCTGCAGGAAGAGCAAGTGGTGGGAACGAAGATCATCACCGTTTTCCCAGAAAATCATGCGAAAGGAAGGCCATCTCATCAAGGCATGATTCTATTATTTGATGCCGAGACGGGGGAGCGCAAAGCCATGGTAGATGCCGAAGAGATCACAACGATACGAACGGCGGCTGTCAGTGCTGTGGCGACCCGCTACCTAGCGAGTGAGCAGGCTAGCGTACTTAGTATCTTAGGCACAGGAACACAAGCACGAAGCCATATCGAGGCGATTTTACAAGTGAGGCCGATTAAAGAAATTCGAGTGTGGGGACGAAACCGGACCAACGCACAAAGCTTGCAAGAGGAGATGCAAAGCCGGGTCAATGTACCCATTCACCTCTTTGCTTCCATCCAAGAAACCGTTGAGCCCGCAGATATTATCTGTACAGTGACAGCTTCCAGAGAGCCGATCTTAAAGGAGGCGTGGGTGAAGCGAGGAGCACACATCAATGCGGTGGGAGCGTGCCAAGCACAGGATCGAGAGCTAGAATCTTCCTTGGTGAAGCGGGCGCAGTTGATTGTTGACCGCGTGGAATCCGCCGTTAACGAATCAGGAGATTACCTTTATCCACTAACGGAAGGCGTCATTACGCAAGATCATCTATTGGGTGAGTTGGGGGATCTGATCATAGGAAAAATGAAAGGAAGAGCCTCTTCAGAAGAGACGACACTATTTAAGTCATTGGGCTTGGCTGTCCAAGACTTGAGTGTCGCACATTATATTTATAAGCAGTTAGAACAGGCGAATGGATGAGCATGAGATATGTTGGAGGGTAAATATGAATGATCGAGGTAAATGTCTCTTTCCTTTTGGTTTAAGTGAACAAGAAGAAAAACGAGCGCAAGCGCTTCATGAAGAAAGTACGATCATTGATCTTTTATTCCAAGGCCCGCTCTCTCCAGCGGCAATTCCCGAAGCCGTTTCGGAACAAATAAAGAAGGCTTGTGAGCCTTATCTTCATGATCCACTTACTTATAGCAGCATGCCACAAAAAATGCTTCTGCAAATGGCTCGTACCGGGGAGCTACCACAATTCCATGAAGAATGGGCAAAGTCAGGGATTACTGCGGGGAACCGCGAGTTGGATATGAAGAACCCCCAGGCTATCATCAAAAGCATGGCGGAGGTCCAAGCTCAGTTTGACGCCTTCCCTTGGTTAATGAAAGCAAGGAGAGCGGAAGATATACGTCTGGCTAAAGGGAAGCAAATGCATGTGGGGATTATAACAGCCCAAGAGACGGTTGGCCTAGGAGAAGATCTCTCTTTGCTCAACTCTCTCTATGATTTCGGACTTCGCATCTTGCAACTAACTTATAATCAACAAGATTTTGTCGGGGCTGGCTGTGCGGAGCACTCCCATGCGGGTTTGACGAATTTTGGTATTCAGTTTGTCCAACGCCTAAATCAACTGGGAATATTAGTAGATACAGGTCATTGTGGCAAACAGACGACGCTGGATGCCTGCCACTACTCGACGGAGCCAGTAATCGCTTCCCATACGGGAGTAGAGAACATTTATCCCCATATGCGCTGTAAAAGTGATCAGGAATTCCGTGCGATAGCGGATACCGGCGGTGTTATCGGGGTGTTTGCTATGCCCTGGTTTGTTCATCACGATCCGCAAGAGACGACGGTAAATCATGTACTGGACCATATCGATTACTTGGTCCAACTTGTGGGTGTGGACCATGTTGGTATTGGCACGGATTGGCCGATGAGTGATGTGACGTGGTCCCTGATATACTTTAAAGAACATGTAGCTCATACATTGGGTTTTGCCAAGGGGGACGGGCCCTCAACAGAGACCGTGAAAGGATTGGAAACCTATAGCCGTTTTATTAATCTGACTCGTGGTCTTATCCATCGAGGATATACGGATGAGCAGGTTCAGAAAATAGTAGGTGGAAATTGGCTGCGTGTGTTTGAACAAGTGTGTGGGTGAGGAAAAGCTAAACAAAAAGGTGAGTAGGAGGGAAAGGGGAATGAAGACAGAGAAACCATCTCTTTCGTTTTGTTATTACTTTGCAGGTGTTTATCGAGGAAAGGTGCGTTTTACGAAGGAGAACATTTTTTATGCACGTATGGAACCACGGCAACGGACACAAATGAAGGAAGATGCATTGCCGTCAACACTGAACTCAACCATCCCCTTTGAGAAGATTCAGCGGGACTTAAACGACTATACGACGGCGTCTTGGTACGGGGAGCAAGTCACTTTGGAGAGTGGAGATCATTATGAGAAGCATCTCCACTATCGAGCAGAAGTACAAGGGAAGCCACTTCAGTCACAGGTGTGGGCGCATCGTATGGAAACCGCACTCGATGTGGTGACGTTGGATGGACGCATCATCGCCTTTGTTTGTCCGAGTCGCTCGGGAATGGAAGTCTTGGTGCAGGAGGGAATGGAAAGTCTAACCCCTCTGTCTGAATACGATGACCTGGAATTGTCACAACCGAGCTACGGTATCAATGACTTGGGTACCTTTATGGTGCCGATGAGTGATGGAACTCGTTTAGCTACAGATGTTTATCTTCCGGAAGGAATCGAGGAACAGGTTCCCACTATTTTAATTCGGACATGCTATGATCGCAATGACAAGAAGGATTTCTACCTTCACTGGGTAAATAAAGGTTACGCTGTTGTTAATCAAGACGTGAGAGGAAGAGCCGACTCTGAGGGAGAATTGGTCCCCTTCTATTATGAAAGAGAAGATGGTCGGGAGACGATTGATTGGATTGTTTCTCAGGTATGGTCGGATGGAAATGTAGGGATCTGGGGGGCTTCCTATCTAGGTTATACGGCTGTGGCGGCGGCGACGAGTGGTCACCCCAATTTGAAAGCGGTCGTGGATGAAGTAAACGTAGGTTCTCCCTTTATTGATACCGTTCGTCGTGGCGGAACGGTATGCTCCTGGCCCTTACTTAGTTGGACCTTAGCCCAGTCGGTGGGACCGCGGACGGATTTTAGCATCTTTGCTGGCGAGGCAGTGGATGTAGAGGAAGTGGTCGATACACGTCCCATTAAGGAAATCCCGAAGCAAGTGATTGGGAAAGACTCAGGTCCGTGGGACATATGGAGTCAACACCCCGAGTATGATGATTTCTGGAGAAATTGCACCTTGACTGAGAGAGGGGATCAGGTGACGGCCCCTGTGTTTGTCATTTCGGGTTGGTATGATGGCGATACCCCAGGTGTTTCGGAAACATGGCGGATGCTGACTGAACACGATGTTCCAGGCAGGAAAATTTGGTTAGGCCCGTGGGAGCATCGCCCCAATCGAGCAAGGGATTACGCGGGAATGAAATTTAGTAACGATGCAGTTGTTTATGATTATGATCGGCAGATTCTTCGCTGGTTTGATCGGTATTTAAAAGGAAAAGAAAATGGAATCGATGAAGAACCACGTGCGACCTACTACGTGGTTGGGGAAAATAAATGGCGTACGTCATCCGATTGGACGCCACATGAAGCGACGGTGACACCGTTTTATTTAGGAAGTAATGGTGGGGCCAACTCCAGCTTTGGTGATGGGATATTAGGTGTCAATAGGAAAGGCACATCGGATAAGGATACTTTTCCGTATGACCCGAAACAACCCATGACCTTTAGTGGTGAACGGGAACCGGAGAATATGGCAAGGCACGAGTTGCGTCATGATACGCTCGTCTATACAAGTGAGCCCTTAGCAAAAAAAATGGTCGTGACGGGAGAGTTGGAGGCAGTCTTTTATGCAGCCAGTACAGGACGGGATACCGACTGGGTGGTAACGTTGTGTGATGTGGACGAAGAGGGTCATTCCATTCGTCTTTCGGACTATATTCTGCGTGCAAAGTATCGGCAAGGGTTTGATCAGCCACAGTTATTAACACCAGGAAAAGTAGAGAAATACGAGATGTATATGCAGAATGTGGCTCATACCTTTGCGAAGGGGCACCGCATACGCTGTATGCTTACTTCTTCAAGCAAATTTGTTGCTTTTCCCAACCTGAATACAGGAGAAAACCCATACGAAGATGAGGAAGCGGTGTCGGTCGAGCAAACGATCTATCACAGTGATCAGTATCCGAGTCATGTTCGTCTACCGATTATGGAAAGTGAAGAAGAGTAGCCCGGGTGGCTACTCTTCTCTGATTTATGTGTTCCATATTAAAAAGCGAGGACCCTAGGGTCCTCGCTTTCGCGCAAGTAAAGAGTGTCACGATGGAGTGATTAAGCTTGCCGTTTCCGATTGCGATTTTGTCCGCGGCCTTGTCCCCGTTTTTGAGGGGGACGCGAACGATGATGGCCTGATTTGCCTCGTCCACCGCCACCCCGGCCTTTTCCTTTGGAGAAGGAAGAACGTTTGCTACGGAGCGGTTCTTCGGTCAATTGTATCGGTGTCGCGTCAGGTTCTTTTGTTAATAATTTCAAGGCTGCTGCCAACAAGCTGGCTGCGTCTGTTTCTTCCAAGAGATCCTTGGCGAGTGCACTGTATGTGTGGAAGTCGTTTTTCTCGATGGTAGACATCAGCTTTTCCACAGTTACTTGTTGTTGTCCTTCGACTGCAGCTGCAAACGTAGGAACGGACTTGCGATCAATTTTACGCTTGGTCGTGCGTTCGATTAGATGCAAGTGATCGATTTCGCGTGGGGTGACAAAAGAAGTAGCTAGCCCGATGTTACCCGCACGTCCGGTGCGCCCGATCCGGTGCACATAGCTCTCTGGATCTTGTGGAAGATCGAAGTTGTAGACATGGGTAACGCCACTGATGTCGAGTCCACGCGCAGCCACATCCGTTGCAACGAGGAAATCAATGTTGCCTTCACGGAATTGGCGCAAGACGCGATCCCGCTTCGATTGAGTAAGGTCCCCATGGGTTCCTTCTGCTGAATAGCCACGGCTGATCAAGCCTTCTGTTACTTCATCCACCCGCTTTTTGGTACGGGCAAAGATAATAGCCAGTTCAGGGGAGTGAATATCCAGCAGGCGACAGAGGACATCAAATTTTTCTTTGGGACGAACCTCCATGTAATGCTGTTCAATCTTGGGCATGGTTACTTCTTTTGCTTTGACACGGATTTTTTGCGGTTCGTGCATAAACTTCGTGGCGAGCTCCTGAATGCTCTTAGGCATGGTAGCGGAGAAAAGGAGCGTTTGTCTCTCTTCTGGAACTTCTTTTAGGATGGTTTCGATATCCTCCAAGAAGCCCATGTTGAGCATTTCATCCGCTTCATCGAGGACGACCTGCTCAATGGCATGCAGGCGAATCGTCCGTCTTCTCATATGATCCATTAGACGGCCGGGAGTTCCTACAATGATTTGTGGACGTTTTTTCAGAGACTTAATCTGTCTTCCGATCTCTTGTCCTCCATAAATCGGAAGCGAGCGTACATTGCTAAACTGTCCAATGCGATTCAGCTCTTCTGCCACTTGCATTGCCAATTCACGGGTTGGCGTTAAGATGAGTGCTTGCACATCTCCACTCATGGTGTCCATCTTTTCAATGAGCGGAATGCCAAAAGCTGCCGTTTTTCCTGTTCCGGTTTGGGCTTGCCCGATCAGATCTTTTCCTTCCAATGCAACCGGAACCGTCTCTTGTTGAATGGGAGTCGCCTCTTCAAAACCCATTTTACTCAGGGCACGAACCGTATTTTCTTGTAAGCCAAATTCAGTAAATAAAGTAGATGTAGACAAAGTTATCGTTCTCCTTCAAATATATTCATCAACCATTACTTCTTACCAACACCTGCTTATTTATTCATTTCCTATTTTCCTCTATCTCATAAAAAAGCAGGAGTGCATTAACTCCTGTGCAGGTTGTAGAAGCTACTGTTTGTGAATAACCAAAAGGAAGAACGATTGAAGGCGTGTTCATATCAAGTTCCTTTATCCTAGTCGAGCGGTAACTGGAATGTTCCAGGTGCTCGGTTTTGAGTACTAAAGTTATTCACTTGTTAACAGAGGATATCCTCGTCATAAGTGAGCTTCTAAAACAGAAGAAAAGACGAAATTCCACCTCTTCTTCGTACGAGAGCGTAACAAAGTAGTGTTGATTTCTCCATTATAGCTGTTTTAGCGACAAATAGATACGTTTATATTCATTTGAAACACATTCTTTATAGAAAACCCACATGGTTGATGCCACACGCCCCGGATGAAAGCAACCAGCATAGGAGCTTCAGGTTCTATCGAAGCGTGGTTGATGGGTGGCGATCTCTCCCTATCGCTGCCTGATCCACGGCTCAGAGTCTCTCAAGGAGAAACCGCTCGTCCATCTTCCAAACACTCTTAGTGTGACCTTTCACCCTTATCTTCAACGGTGTATTTTACATCTAATGAAATTAAGTTTCATCAATTGGAGATTTTTATCGAAATGACCACTGCAGTAAAATCATTCTCTAGACAGGGAGGCGCGGTTACTAACCTGCTCGGATCGCTTCCTTCGTAGGGCTGTCCTTCCTCTGAGGTGGGCACTCCAATCGCAAAAGATCTTCCAACGACTCTCGCTTCACAGCTAAGCGCGATCTGCCTTCACTGACAAAAACAACGGCGGGACGTAACTGACGATTATAGTTATTAGCCATGGAATAATGGTAAGCCCCTGTGCATCCAATCGCAATAATGTCGCCTGGTTGAATGGGGGGAAGTTGAATGTCTTTAATGAGGATATCTCCACTTTCACAACAATTACCAGCGATCGTGACGATTTCTTCCTTTTCTGCGAGTGCGCGATTGGCCACGATTGCCTCGTAGCTGGCTCCATAGAGGGCGGGGCGGAGGTTATCAGTCATGCCACCATCGACTGTTACATATTTGCAGACTTGTGGAACCTCTTTCATGGTGCCTACTGTATATAGAGTGGTACCAGCTTCTGCGACGATGCTACGTCCTGGCTCGATCCATATCTGTGGTCTGTGATCAGCGGGGAAATGATGATAGACGGCAGTGGCGATAGCTTCTACATAAGAATGGATGGACTGAGGTTGGTCCTGATCGGTATAACGAACGCCAAATCCTCCACCCACATTTAACACGCTTGTTTGGATGCCATCTCGTTCGCGGCAAGTGGTCATTAATTCCGCCATCCGTGATATAGCTAGCGTCATGCCCTCCGTTTCAAACATTTGTGAGCCAATATGGCAATGGAATCCTTCCAGTAGCAAGTGACTGGCACGGTCTACTTCGCGAGCAGCTTGGTATGCTTGTCCACTAGCCAAGTCAAAACCAAACTTAGAATCCTCTTGTCCGGTCTGAATGTATTCATGGGTGTGGGCAGTAACTCCGGGAGTAACGCGCAACCACACCTTTACTTGCTTTCTGCTATTTTGAGCCAAGAGCTGAAGGGTACGCAACTCGACCTCATTATCGACGACAAAGCGACCAATATTTGCGTCGATCCCCATCTGCAGTTCACGAAGCGATTTATTGTTACCATGAAAATAGATGCGCTCAGCGGGGAATCCAGATTGCAGGGCCGTGTAGAGCTCTCCTTGTGAGACTACATCCAAACAAAGTCCTTCCTCCTCCGCAATTTGATAAATCGCCATGGTCGAAAACGCTTTGCTTGCGTAGGCAACTTGAAAGGGAAGGCCTGTTTGATGAGCGGCCTCCGTGAATGTGCGCATGCGTTGGCGAATGAACGCTTCATCCATAACATAGAGCGGGGTTCCATACTGATTGGCGAGATCGAGGGCATCACATCCTCCGATTTCTAAATGTCCTTGTTCATTAATACGACTGCTACCGTGCAAATACATCTTTTTTCCTCCCATGATTCATGGGCTTCCCACACCAAATAAATACAAAAAGAGCAAAGGATGAATACGATTATTCGAGTCCTTTGCTCTTTCACGTATTCTTCCTGATGCGAGCGCTCCACGTAATTGATCTGTGGCAGTCCGCTTCTTATTCAGAAAGCGACCCAGCAAGAGAGGGGGGCACCACTCTACTCACTTCGGCAAACGGCCCTTTCCCTTTTTCGTCTTCGATGCCATCTCAGAAAAAGGTACTGATGCTCGTTCGCGCCTCTTCACACTCAGAAAGACTATTAAGTTTCGACTATCATAACACCCATCTCCGACCTTGGCAAGATCCAAAAAAACCGCAGTCCTTTCCTGAAAAATGGAGAAACCAACCCTTACTGCAACTTTTACGGAGAGAGAGGGGTCTAAAGAGTAAAGAATGCACAGGAGGCGAAAGAGAGATGAAACGCTGGTGGATTTTCGGTTTGTTGCTAGCACTAATGGTTACCGGTTGTAGCAACGGTGAAGAAAGTCAGTCGATGCAGATGGAAGAACAGGTGAAAATAGCCCAAGTAGAAGAATTGGATGATGCCGTAGTCGAGGAAGAGGTTTCCGGCGAAGAAAAGAGCGTAGAAGGGGAGAGAACCGCTACGACGAACGAAGAAGCCAATGCTACTGCGACTCCAGATAAAGTGATTTATCATGCGGATATGTCCGTCATCGTAAAGGATTTTGTGGAAAGTCGACAGCGGATTGAACAGATAACGGCGGCAAGCGAAGGGTACATGGTGAATAGTGTCGTTTCACATAATGAAGAGAACATTGAAGCCACGCTGGTGTTGCGGATCCCACAAGCCAAGTTTGAGGATGTTTTCAAACAGTTAGAGGAGATTGGCCAAGTAGAGAGACAGACGGTTCGTGGAGAAGATGTTTCTGAAGAGTATGTCGATTTAACATCGCGGCTCAAGGCAAAAGAAGCGGTAGAAAAGCGTCTACTTGAGTTGATGGAGCAAGCAGAAGATACGGAAGCCACGTTAAAAGTAGCAGAACAACTAGGGAAAGTACAGGTAGAGATCGAACAAATAGCAGGACGGCTTCGCTATCTAGATAATCAAGTGGATTTGTCTACGATCACGCTGCAATTGACGGAAGTGATCCCGCCACAGCCAGAAGATCCCCGCACGGATTTGGGTGACGATTTGGAAGGGTCCTTCATTCAATCGATCAATGGAATCGGCCGTGTGTTGCATGGGTTGGCCGTCTTTCTTGTAGGAGCGGTACCGGTACTGCTATTCTTGAGCGTAATTGGTTTGCCGTTTGTCTGGTGGTGGCGGAAGCGAAGAAAGAATAGAGAGTCCTTTTCTAAAGAGGAGGAGTAGGCACAATAATTGGGGACTGAGTCACTCTAATTCCTTTTCGTTTCGTTGCATCATCTGTTCTGACAAGGTAGTATAAAATCACCAGGGTCGATGGTCAAGAAGAGGGAAAAGGAGCCCCTCTTCTTCATCATTTAAAGGAGAATCAGGTGGATGAGTCAGCATATACGGGAAACGGAACTTATGACGCTAAAAGCGATTGCAGAAACGTTGAATGCATCCAACGACCTGGATCAGATGCTTTCTTCTGTCTTGAAAGAGTTGCTACAAGTGACAGGATTGACGACGGGATGGATATTCTTAATCAATGAAGCAGATCAGTATCAGTTTGTGACGAGTTACAACCTTCCGCCTGCCCTCACTTGGGACAAATGCTTCCCAATGTGTACGGGATCGTGTTGGTGCCTGGACAAATACTGGGATGGGCGCCTGCATCATGCAGTCAATATCATGTCTTGTAAGCGACTAGAAGACGCAACCAAAAACCATTGGGGGGATACCCAAGGGATTACCCACCATGCTTCCGTTCCTATTTGGGCAGGGGATGAAAAGTTTGGTATTCTCAATGTGGCTGCTCCGGGAAAAAAGCGCTTCCAAGAAGATGAGCTGACGTTGTTGCAGTCGGTCGCTTTTCAAATTGGTACGGCAATCAAGAGGGTGCAATTGTATTTAGCAGAGCAGAAACGAGCAGATAGCTATGCTCAGTTGGACCAGATGAGCCGGGTTATCTGGAATGAGCCAGATCTGCATCGTTTGCCACAACAAGTGGTGAAAAGTGTGGGGGAAACGTTCTCATGGCCATTGGTGGCACTTTTTCTCTATCGGGAGCAAAAGCTATTTTTTGAAACGTTATATGCGAGAGGTGAAGTGCAAACCATTGAGGCGGGAGTGAAAGTCGACCAGTTGCAAGAGGTGAGTGAGGCTTTTATCGAACAACGATTGGTAGAAAAGCGGACTCCTTCATCTGGGAGGCTATCTGCGCTCCTTCCTGACTACTCCTCCTCCATTTCTCTTCCACTTGCGATCCCAGGAGTCGAGCAGATTGGTGTTCTTTTTATAGCCTCCGAAGAACAGCACCACTTTGATGAAGCGGAAAAAAAGGTATTACAGGCGCTAGCGGATCATGTGCGTCTCGCTATCCAAAACGCTCGGCTGGCACAGAAACAAAAAGACTTGGTCGTGACGGCAGAACGTAATCGCTTGGCTCGTGATTTACACGACTCTGTAAATCAAAAACTGTTTTCCTTATTACTTACTGCGCAAGGGGCAAAATCGATCGTGACCACAGAAGAATCAGATCTGACAGAAGCCCTGATGGATATGCAAGCCATGGCACGGGAAGCGCTGAATGAGATGCGTGAGTTGATATGGGAGCTGCACCCGCATAAGATAGAAGAGGACATCGTCTCCTCATTAGATAAATACGGAAAATACCTAGGTTTGCACCTATCATTTCAAGTGAAAGGGAGACGCTGTTTGCCCCGCTCGGTCGAAGAAGGGTTATGGAAAGTGGGACAAGAGGCTCTTAATAATGTTGCCAAACATGCGAACACGAAAAATGTTGATATCGAATTGGACTATTCCCTCCCGGAGTATGTTCAACTTAAAATTTGTGATGGCGGGACTGGCTTTGATTACCACGTTTCTTTTTCTGAAAAAGGATCGTATGGGCTCTCCAATATGAGAGAGCGAGCGGGTTTGATGGGAGGAACGTGTGAGATCTCTAGTCGAAAAGGAGAAGGAACCACAATTTACGTGCAGGTTCCATGGAAGGAAGGTTAGGGAAGGAAGTGGGACGAGGTTTCTCTCTTTTCGCATAGAGATCCTCAAGGTAGCGTGCAAGCTGGTAATAGATATAGAAAGGGAGAGGCTTAGATGATAAAGGTACTCCTGGTGGATGATCACCCCATGGTTCTAAAGGGCTTGTCCTTTGTTTTGAAGACACAATCAGACATACAGGTAGTAGGAGAAGCGGGGAATGGCAAGGAAGCATTGGAGCAAGTAACGGCTCTTCAGCCTGATGTGGTTCTCATGGATATTATGATGCCAGAAATGGATGGAATCGAAACGACGAAACGGTTAAAAGAACTTCATCCACAAATTGCGGTCATTATCTTGACCAGTTTTGCTGATCAGGAGAAGGTATTGCCTGCCATTCGGGCAGGCGCTGTGGGGTATCAGATTAAAGATGTGGAATCGGAAGAGCTGGTACGGGCCATTCATGCAGCACATCGTGGTGAGTCATCCATTCACCCGCAGGCGATGAGTCATCTTCTCACCCATGTGACGGATAGCAAGGCTACGGAGGACAAGACAGAAGGCCACGAAGCCCTCACCCCGCGTGAGCAAGAGGTGCTAAAGAAGATTACGGAAGGGCAGAGCAACAAGGAGATTGCGGCGGAGTTACATATTACGGAGAAGACGGTAAAAACGCATGTAAGCAACATTCTTAGCAAACTAAACGTACATGATCGGACCCAAGCGGCCATTTATGCGATGAAGCAAGGGTGGTTTTAAGAGAAGTTTTCTTTCTAACAAGTACCTCGTTGTTTTCGTTAGGAATCTTTTCTGACCTGTTCTTTGAAGAAGATGGGATGAGGAAGGGATCTTGACGGCTCCACAACTCCACAACGGAGTAGGGGGTGGGGTTTTTGTCCTTCCTCAAGGATTTCCGTCTATCCTCTTTTTATTTTTATCGGTAGTAATGGGCGAATTGACGGCATTCCTGCGCACATTGGCAACAGATCGCTGCACAATGTTGAGAGGCAGAGTCAGGGAATTTCATACATTCTTGAGCACACTGGTCGCATATATAGGCACAGCACTCGGCTAACTGACGAGAGAAGTAACTGCAGCGTGCGACGAACTGGACCATAAGTGAACATATATCCGCGCAATCTCGTACGAAACGGGCTTGTGTGCGTCGGTGATCCAGATCGGGCATCTGATAGATCATATAACTCATTTGTTCAATAGAAAGCTACGATCGTTGATAATAAAAGGTTTTTATATATTTCCCTGACACTTTTGCAAACGAAATGCAAACGAATATAATCAAGTCGTTTTGAACATGGCATCAAACATATCTGCGGCTTCTTGTTGCATGTTGGGGATGACATGAGAGTAAGTGTCCAGTGTCATGCTTATTTTAGAGTGACCAAGCCGGTCACTAACTATTTTTGGATGGACACCTTGCTGGAGGAGAAGTGTTGCGTGTGTATGGCGTAGATCATGGAATCTAATTTTCGGAACTCCTGTCCTCTTAATCATTCTTTCAAATTGACTGTTTACACTTACCGGTTCAAGGAGCTTCCCTAGAGAGTTTGGGAAAACCCATTCAATATCTCGAATTCCCAGCATGAACATGTCTTGTACCAGTTTTGTACGATGAGTTTTCAACACTTGAATAGTTCCTTCTGATAATCGAATGGATCTGATGCTGGAGGCTGTTTTTCCTCCTTCTTTTACTTCAATCGAATGTCCTGTCCTTCGTTGGACAGTGCGTCTGATGCTTAGATTTCTTTGACTGAAGTCTATATCTCCCCATTTTATACCTAATAGCTCCCCTTTTCTCATACCTGTACTTATTGCGAGATAAAAGAAAGCATATAGCCGATGGTCTTTAATTCCTGCAAGGAACTGATCGACCTCTTCTTTTGACCATGTTGTTATTTCTTTTTTTCGCTTCTTAGGTGGAACAACGGAATCGAAGGGATTTTTGCTCAGGATTTTCATTTTAATAGCCCAAGTGAAGGCGGCCCGACAAGGGTGGAATATTGTCTGGACATAGCTAGGGGACAATCCTCCATTTCCATTAAGTCTCCCGTTTTCAAGTAGGTCAGAAAATAATGTTTGTAATTGTATAGAAGTAATCTTTTCAATCTCAACGTTACCAATTCGTGGAATGATATAAGAATGAAGAGCTTGTTTATAGTTGATAAAAGCCTTCGGTGTTACTTGGTGCTTTGCATAACCATCTAACCATGCTTCGAAAAGCTCTTTACAACTCATTTTTGAGGGCTCAACATAATCGCCTTTGTTGATCTCTGCAATCTTGTCTATCATACCACGTTCAGCTTCTTTTTTTGTTGCGAAACCACTGAACCACTTTTGTTTTCTCTTTCCTGTTTCAGGATCTTGTCCAACATCAAGGACAAAACACCATTTTTTTCCTCTTTTGCGAACGTGCCCTTTCATGAAATCACCTCCTAATTAGTATAACCATATACTATAAATAGGATGGGGGCAATAAGAAACCCCACCCATTAGGTGGGAGAGATAGTCCATTTTATCCTCCGGGTTGGGGATCTTTTTGGATAGGAGGAGTCTTGACTGCGCTGTAAGAATCGGGTGAACTAAAATCGATAGTAGCGGTATCAGAGATCAATACAGCAAAAATACAGATTATGACTATAATCCATTTTCGCATAGAATTTCCTCCATTTCATTATCAGTTTCTCTGGAAAGTTCAAACAGTCGAGAAGTGAACGAATGGTAATCATTTGTTTTTCCCGACTTTTTAGCAGTGGCAGACAAACGAATTATTGCATTGCGCTCTTTGTCGGTGTACCGATTCTCAAATGCGATTTGTTGGGCTCTCTTGTATAAGTTTATTGCTTGGTTGGGATCATCTTTTATTGTCTGGTCACCTTTTGCAACCAATGCATCACAGAGTCTGAATAAGTCCCCTTCATTCTCTCCTATTTCAACTGCTCGATCAAGATAGGAAATTTCCTCCTTGCGCTTGTTTTGTTTAGAGGAAAGAAGTGACAAATAGATGTACGTTTGAACGAGCACGCGACGTTCTATTGATTGTTCCTCCAGGTTCAGAGCAGTGGAGAGGAAAAGTTCTGCTTGAGCATGATCATTTGATTTTAGAGAAATGAGACCGATATCGGAAAGTAGACCGATTAACCGATCTATATTTCTGTTCTCCTTAGAAATTTCAATGCCTTCCTCCGCAATTCTTATTGCTTCACTAAAATCGCCTCTGCTTATCAATATGTCCACTCGAAGCTCATACAAATTGAGGAGTGTGTCGATGAATTTGCATTTAGAGGCTCTATCCCACACACTCAGTATAATTCTCATGGCTTCATGTTGTCTATTCAATCTGTTTAATAGAACGGCTTTGTTACGAAATAATTTAAGATCGTAATCTGGGTATTCTTGTCCATTAAAGTACTCGATTGCTGAATCCAAAAAAACTAAAGCTTGTCTTAAATCGTTCTTTGCATAACTTCCAAGACACAGGTAATTTAGGCAGAGGGCTTTTAAATCTTGACTGGAACTATTCGCGGCTTCTACTTTCCTAAAGGCTTTTTCAGCATCATTATACTTCTTCATCCCATGAAAGCACTTCCCTTTTAAGAATATTACTTTGTCTTCGTAAAATTCGCCCTCAATGGATGAAAGCATTCCAAATGCATCCGGTAACAGGGATGAATCGATCATAGATTCAATGACCATGATTTTGCTTCTTACACACGCTCTTTCTGCTTGTAATAAGGCTATATCGTTAGCTGTTAGGTTGGTTTCTTTCTCTAATGCGTCATAGTATTCATGAGTCCGATGGCTTGGGAGTCCAGCTTCAATGTTATGTATTGTCCCTTTTGAAAGGTTCGGCCTTTTGAGGTTATCCATTGATAGACCATTCCTTTTTCGATGAACTTTCACAATTTCGCCGGCTTCGCGAGGGGAGAGGTTATCCAAAATAGATTTGACCATCTTGATTTCACCATCCTAACAAATTTGTTAAATAGTTCACTTCATTATCAATAATACATTCCATACTAGGTTTGTTCAAGTGTTTATTAAAAAAAATATGAACAATCAACAACTTAGAATTATCAAATAGTATAAATTTAAATGATCCGCTTATTTCCTATTAGTGGATGTTCATTTCCTATCGTGAATAATTGGGTATTGATTCGCTGTTATATGAGACATAAACTAATAGTATCAATAGTGAAACATCAATACGCTGTCTCTCATTTTTTCTGAATGTATAACAAAGTCTGAGGTTTATTCAATGATGATTTAATATAATATAAAAATATATGGTAAGGGGAGTTCACAATTGAGTAAAGGATTGAGTCCGAAGAATAGTGACGATGAAAAATTCCACAAGGAAGAAGCCATAAAGCATTTTGAAGAGATAGCGACTTCCATTGGCGTTAAAAAACAAAATAAGAACGTACATACATTATGCGAGCATATGGTGAATGTTGGTTTGATTTCAGCTTCAGACCTCAATAAACTGCTATAGGTCCTTTTTATCATTGGATGGTTTTTTTTCTTTTTGTATTTCTTCCCATTGGGGAAGCCTCTCCCGTATGACCCATGATAAAAAGTCTTCTAGTTTTCGTAGATCCTCACCTGTAAGAGGGACCCCATCCCAATGAAGGTCATTTTGATTTATCATTTCTCGTACATTTCTTTCCTCACTGTTCCTCCCATGTAGGGAGTCTAGAGAAATATCGTATAGGTCAGTAATTTTAACTAACTGCTTATAATCAGGCTTCCGTACTCCTCTTTCGTATTGACCATAGGTAACTCGATGAACACCTATCTTACCAGCGACCTCCTCTTGTGACCAACCTTTTTGAGTCCTCAGTTCTTTTAGTCTTTTGTGCAACTCCATCTAATACTACCTCCAGTGTTATTTGCTTTACAATATTTTGTATTTGGCACTTATCATTGCACTGTAATCAATTATATGATTCAAATTGATTCAGGTAAAGGGAAATTATGTTCTTGAGTGATAATTGTGTTGACAAGAATCGTAATGAATCATATTATTAAAATATGAAAACTTTTCACTTCATAAAGGAGTTGGTACTATGGAGCGCATGTGGTTGAGGCAAATGAGAAAAGGGAAGGGTCTTAAGTATCGAGATGTAGCAGAGCGGGTAGGTATCCGACCTGAATCTTTAAGAAGTATCGAAAACGGAAACCGCAATCCCAGTGTCAAAGTTGCCAAGCGTATTGCAGCAGTTTTAGGATTTGATTGGGTTCTTTTTTTTACTCAAGAAAGATTCGATTTGAATCTAATATTGAACAATATGAAAATTAACGTTGACAAGATTCCTAATGATTCATATAATGATAAAAAAGAATCAAAATGAATCATTTATTTACTAGCCTGTACTACAGTCCCACTTGCATAGCATGATCAATAGGGGTGATCAAATGAATGATAAGGTCAGAAACATCCATTCAGTGTCAGAAAATGATGAGCAGTTTACACAACTGATGCGTCTACTGACTGATGTCGCTGAATTGGTCGACGAAGCGAAGGAAGTCCGTAACCAACCGGTTACATACCGAATACATGAGGTGGTGGAGATGTTGAAGATCAGCGAGTCGAGTTTTAGGGCTCACATTCTGCATAGAAAAGATTTTCCGAAGATTCGTGTTGGTCATGTCTGGTGTATTCCACGAAAAGCCTTTGAGAACTGGCTAAACAGCACTGCCTTGGAAAGCGACCAACCATAAAGGAGCCGACCCAAAATGAACACCACAACAACGTTCGAGCAACAGTATCACACGATCATGAACAGAGCCTACTTCGACACTAGCCACCGTGACATTGCCCTCGCAAACCTCATGACCGACATGGAGCAGACGTTTCGCATCTCGGTGATGTTTCCTGAGAAGAACGAGCGCATCTCTTCAGAGGTGATGGAGTTGTATGAGAAAGTGTCATGCAGCAGAGCAGTATGACCGGGCTTAGTCCCGGCAGAGTGGACGAGCTTTACCTTACAAGGGGGCGTTATGTAAATGAGAACCTACACCGACCAATCAAAGACTTTGAAGACGATCCAAGGGGAGTGGTTGTATCAGGAGGAGTACTGGAAGGTGCGTGAGGCAGTTATCTCCAAGGCGGACAACTTTGAAGATCTGATCTATGTAATTGATCGTGTAAGTTACTATCTAAGTCGTCATAAGCCCATAGACGAGTTGCCACCCAGTGTTATCGATATAAAAAGCATTTATTCTCTTATCCACAGCTTGCCTATATCTCTATCAGTTGCACTAGCGATTCTTGAACAGATCGGATACGAATTTCAAGATTACATCTTCGGCTAAGGAAGGATGAATGAAATGGACAAGCTCAAAGTGATCGAGAATCAATTAGTTCCGGTATACGAAAGTGACAGTGAGGATCGGTTGGTGAATGCGAGGGAGCTACACGAATTTCTGGAGAGTGGGCAAGAATTCGCTCACTGGATCAAAAATCGGATTAAAAAGTACCGCTTTGTAGAGGGAACGGACTTTATGACAACTTTATCAAAAAGTACAGGTGGCAGACCATCCACGGAATTTTACTTGAAGCTCGACACAGCAAAGGAAATAGCAATGGTTGAGAACAACGAACGAGGACGAGAAGCAAGGTTATACTTCATTGACATTGAGAAGCGACACAAAGCACAGCAAACGCAATTCAACATACCTCAATCTCTACCCGATGCACTTCGCTTGGCAGCAGACCTGGCCGAGAAAAACGACCAACTGTCAGCAGAAAACAAAATAATGCTTCCGAAAGCACAGTCGTATGACACCTTCCTAAGTGGATCAAACGCAAAGTCGGTCAGCTCTGTAGCGAAGGCATTGGGGATCGGACCGAATATTCTATTCCGAAGATTGAGGGAAGAGAAAATACTTATGTCTAGTGGCGATCGTCGCAACCTCCCATATCAGAATTACATCGAGCAAGGCTACTTCAAAGTGAAGGAAACACCAGTGACGATGGGCGACAAGGTGGTCAACAAAGGAACCACACTGGTGACAGCTAAGGGAGAGAACTACATTTGCAAGCGGTTGGATCTATCAATGAATGCAATCGAAAAAATCAAATAGGAGGTTATCACATGGCAATGGGGACGTATTACGAATGCGACATGTGTGGAGAATTATACAAATTTTATGGTCAGAGTGAAAGGAAACCAAAGCCTTGGTTAGAGGTCTCTATGGAGGCTGTGTGTTGGGACGACTATGGAACGTATCAGGAGGCTTACCATTTGTGTAGCGATGACTGTGCGAAGCGGAAGATTGAAAAGAATCGAAAGGAAATTGCGGAACTGGAGCAGTCGAAGCAGCAGTGGAACGAACATTCGATTCTATATCAACCGTGAAGGGAGGTGACAAGCATGAACATCAAAGTGGGCGAGTGGCGCAAGCTCAATTGGAGTCAACAAATGCAACTGCTCCGTCGAAAGAGCTTCGAACAAATGAAAAACCGCCACCGAGTCAGCGGTAGCGGAAACTTGGGCTTTCATATATCAGCTACCAATAGCCTACCACATAGGAAGTGGTAGGACAAGAGGAGGCTCAACTCATGGGATGTGGATGGGATTTCATCGGACTCAACATGGTTATTGCGTTTGCGCTGTTAGTGCTGGTCCAGTGGCTTAGAGACAGCCGTTGATCCAGTCTTTCACATACGATGTGATAATCGCACTTAGTATAACAAGAACAATGGGGATAAACAATTTTTCATAGATGAACCTTTTGGATCTTTTCTGATTCTTCTCCTTGTATGTCTTCCCTTCATAAGTGAGGGAGATGTCTACGAGAGTATCATCAGCCCACTGACCACTGATGTAACCCTGTTCATTCAGCTTAGAGAGAGAACCTTCGACGTCATCAAACTCCATTTTGGGGAAGTGCTTCTTGTATAACTCTTCGGTGTTTTGGAAGTATCCTTCTCCTTGTTTGTTCAACTTGCACAACTTTTTCAATATCTTTTCCGACTGTCTGTCCAGCAATTATATCAACTCCTTTTCTAGTATCTAGTATATCAATCATATTCTGTGGGTCGGAAGTAAGAGAATGGGAGGAATCACAAATGAACAGAGAGAGCAAAGAGATCCACGACAAGTTGAAACGGCTTATCGCTCAGGGGGAACAGGAGATCACGATTCTTCGTCCATTTGAACGATTTGACGAGAGCACTGATATCGAGGTCATTCATGACGGATGGTATTGCATCCATCGATACATTGGGTCAGACCCGATTTATACAGAGGAGTTCAATTCCTTTGATGAAGTGGTCGCATGGATGATTGAAGGCTGTTACACAGCGGAGGGGATTCTCTCATGAAAACAGTCACATTCGAAGTCACCCATCATGAGAAGAAACCTGCTAGACACGGTGGGTTCCTACAACACGTAGCACATGCGAAGACGCATGAAGACATTGGAGAGGACAAGCAGTCCATAGATGATTTCGCGTATGACGTAGCGTGCGTAACCATCCATGATCCGTGTGGCTACGGACAGTGGTGTGTGGTTGTTGAGAGGGTGAAGGATGACCAATACATCGTCACGTGGCGGTCATGGGAGACGTGCGATTAATCATGGGAGGGGTGGCAAGTATGAACGGATGTCATTTCTGCGAAGATGACCGGAATCTGTTGCAAGTCGGTGAGGTGCTTTTCATTTGTGACGATTGTTTGGACGAACTATTGTGCAAAGCCACTGGAGGCGAGGTCAAATGAGCGAGAGGAACAATCTCCAAGTCGTTGAGCAACAGCAACAATCCGCTGGAATGATTACTCCGGCGGGCTCAGTTGAAGAGACGATGCTCCAGTTCAAGCTCTACCAAGATCTGAAGAAACGTATTGGGCAACCTGAGGACTTTCAAAAGATCGGAGAAAAATACCATCCCATGAAGTCATTCGTCCGTAAAGTTCAGAGGTTTTTCAACCTGTCATGCGAGATTGTTCAAGACGAACCTTTGAAAGAGGACGGCAAAACGGTGGCGTGGCTGGCGAAAGTGAGAGCGATTCATCAAGCGACAGGGGCGTACCAGGAAGCTGACGGGTCGTGTGGATTTGATGAGAAAGGGAAGAAGCAACAAACCATTCACAACATAAGAGCCCACGCTATCACAAGGGCAAAGAACCGCGCCATTCTCGATCTAGTGGGATTCGGTGAAGTATCCGCCGAGGAGATCAACCATCAAGAGTATCAGCACCAACAGCAGAGACCACAACAACAGCCGAAACAAGATCCATACATCCTGAAGAAAAAAGAAGTGCTCCAAGCTGGTCGCAAAAAGGGGCTCACAGATGAACAGATCGTTCAGCTTCTGAAAGTGATCATAGATCCTGGAGATAGAGAGCCGACTGTAGCAGAGATGGACGAGCTAATCAAATATATCAGAGACAACACAAAAGAAGAGCTGACGGAGCTAATTGAGCCACCGCCCGAAGAAGAGGATGAAACAGAAGCGAAGGAAGCCGAGGTAGTGAACGTGAGTGATCCTGAAGATGACAAGTTAGAAAAGGAGCTGGGGATCAGGTGAAGCGGATTCGAACCCATGAGGTGCACAGCACGATGGATGGACTGATGCTTTTCTATCAACTGATTGAGGGCGAACAGGTTGAGAACATGACCATGATCCGCGAAGGGAAGGATCGGTGGGAGGTGCACAACCACTATCAAGGCAAGTATCGGCTCTTGTACAAAGGCATGAAACGGAAAGAAGCCATGAAGGCAGCGAGAGAGACGTTATGGGAGGTGGGACAACTTGAATGCGAAGACAACCGTATTGGAGCCTACACCACGGGATGAACGGAGAGAGCACTACTATCGGAGTTTAAAGCAAGACTTCGAGGGAATCCAACGCGCCTGCGAGACGGGAGAGATAGAAGCCATTCGGAGCATATTACGCGATTCTGAGTGGGCATTAGAGGAGCTACTGGCGATAGATGGACTAGAGGAGGAGTTAAGTGGGTGAGAAGATGAGCTTGAACACATACAAAGCAAAGTGGACACGTGATGGGGATGACGGCGACATGGACTACCTTGTTGTGGGTGACACTCTCCATGTCGAGGGTGCCGAGCCTTGTAAAGTCATATGGGCGCAAATGTGCATGAGTGGGATTGTCTATCGAACCGACCATTTGGGATTTGTCTACGCACGAGAGTTGACGAGGGTTTATTGAACAAAGTGGGGGCTGCCATCCCTGCTTGAGTGTTATGTGTTATTTGGATTTGGAGTTGGTCTTAGTAGGTAGAAGAGGGTCTGCTAACATAGGGCGGCTACGG
Organism: Mechercharimyces mesophilus; assembly: GCF_059818345.1. NCBI lineage: Bacteria > Bacillati > Bacillota > Bacilli > Caryophanales > Thermoactinomycetaceae > Mechercharimyces > Mechercharimyces mesophilus. The sequence continues at coordinate 298,987 of NZ_JCBAPH010000003.1, forward strand.
TCGCCCTCCACATCAAGGGGAGGGGAAACATCATGGCGAGAAAACGAATGATCGATCCGAATTTCTGGCAGAGCGAAGACGTGTCCAAGCTGACTTTTAGGCAACGTTTGCTACTCATTGGGCTGTTCTCGAACGCAGATGACCACGGGAAATTACGGGGGAAACCCGAGTTTGTGCGTTCCACGGTGTTCCCGTACGAGGACATATCCGTCAAGGAGATTGAGTCCGACCTCCAAGCTATCGAAGGGATTGGAACCATTCATCGCTACGAAGTAGACGGGAGTCACTACATTCTGCTGGTCAACTGGAACAAGTTCCAACGGGTCGATCATGACAAGCCGAGTTTGTTTCCTGACCCCACTGACTATGAGCAAGAGGAGGAACCAGTACCGACGAGCGAATTTGAAGCTGAAACATCTGAAAATCAATCCCATGTCCATTTTGAAAGTGAACAAGAACCATTCGCGAATGAACATTCGGATGAACACGGAATGAACACGGAATCATTCGGAAGTGAACACGTTGATGAACACAGAGTGCACACAGATGTACTCGAGGATGATTCCCGCCTAATAGAAAGTAATTTAATTAAAAGTAATAAAGATAAAGATCAACCCAAGGGTCGATCACGTGTGCAACCCGATGTTCAAAATGGATACACCGAAGACTTTCTAAAATTCTGGTCAGCCTATCCACGAAAAGTAGGCAAGAAACGGGCATTCAAGACTTGGAAAGCCCGACTCAAGCAGAAAGAGGCAACTCCTGAAGAGATGATCGGAGCCGCTGAACATTACTCCAGGACATGTGATCGTGACGGTACTGCACAAAAGTTCATGAAACACCCGAGCACCTTCTTGAGTGCGAATTTGGACTTTGAGGACTACTTGGATGAGCCGGAACAACACGAGACGGAGGAGGATCGACTAGAGCGCAGGCGAGAGGAAATGAAACAGATGCAAGTTAATGTGAGCCGATTCTGTTCAACGGGGAAAACGCCAGACTCTCACCCAGAGTTATTCCACAAATGGTTAGACAGAGGAGCGCAACAAGATGATCCTATCCTTGCAGCAGAGTCGTGAGGAGAAGAAGGGACTGGAAGCAGAGACGGCGGTGTTAGGTTCTGTCCTCCTTGATCCAGACGCGATAGACGAGGTTGCCCCTTTGCTGGAATCCAGGGATTTTACTGTGGCTAACCATCAGTTGATTTGGAAGGCGATGCTCTATCAGTTCAAAAAGGATGAGCCTATTGATGTGATCACGATCACGACGATGCTTCGAACATACAACCGCTTGGATGAAGTGGGCGGAGTCTCCTACTTGACGGATTTGTCCAACACGGTGCCAACAACAGCAAATGTGGTTCACTATGCCAAAATTGTGCGCTCTCGATCCATTCGAAGGCGAGCTGCACAAGCAGGTGAAAAGATCTCCAAGCTGGCGACTGAAGGCGGTGAACAAGACGACGAAGATTTTTACTCGAAGATTGAACAGCTAGCTACTTCCATTCGGCCAGAAACTGCGAATGACATGATTCACGTCAAGGATGCACGGGAACGGTACATGGCGCATCTAAAGCGCAAAGATACACGGATACCCACAGGATTCACACGGTTTGATGCATGGACAAATGGTGGAGTGGGACGTGGGTGGCTGTACATTTTGGCTGGTAGACCGAGTGTGGGGAAAACAGCAAAGATGCTTCAGATGGCGAAGGGAATCGCCGAGCAGAACGTGGGTGAAGTGCTCATCTGGAGCCAGGAGATGTCGTTGGAGCAGTTGTATGATCGCATGTTTCCAGCGGTGACAGGGATTCCGTATAGTGCCTTTTCGAAGAAGCACTTCTCTGATGCGGAGTGGGAGAAGATCAACCGTGCCTATGATGACTTTGAGTACTACCCATTCCATGTGGCGGATGCAAAGAATGTGACCATCGAGGAAGTGAAGGCTACCACTCGGCAGATGAAGCGCAAGCATGGGAGGATCGGCGCCATCTTCGTGGACTACTTATCCATCATGAAAATTCCCTACGTTGCATCGATGACCCGCGCGCAAGCGATCGGTGAGGTGACCCGTTCAGCCAAGCGCATTGCCATGGAGATGGACTGCCCGTTCATCCTGGTGGCGATGATGAACCGTGAAGGGAAGAAGAACGCCAAGCCATCGTTGGAATTCTTGAAAGAGAGTGGCGATATTGAACAGGATGCCGATGTGGTGGAATTCCTGTGGGACGATCCGAACGATGAGATTCCAGGCTTGCAACATGCTGGTGGACGTGTCGTGAAGTCAACAATTGCAAAGGGGCGGGACATTGGGACGAACGACTTCCGATACATCTTCAAAGGTTGGCTTCAAAAGTACGAGGAGGGCTGATGATGACCGAGCGACAGTTGGAAGAGCTATTGGAACGACTGGTACGAGGGGCGGAGTATCTGGACAATCCCTTGATTAAAAAAGAAGACTATGACAAGGGTAGGAAGCTGTACGACGAGCTGACTGAAAAGATCATGCGACATCGGGAAGAGCAATCCAAGTGAAGCTAAGCAGAGTATGTACTTGCGGTATAAGAAGCGACTGGCCTATCATTTATAGCTCGAATGAAGACAGAGACACCTTGGAGTATCGAATAGGAGCAGGTGCGACATCTAGACTCTTTGGGATGTCGCGCGGGCGAATCTATCGGGTGGAAGGTCCTGATTACAGACTAGGAGGCGGTTTTTGATGCAGATCGGACAAATTCCAGTGGCAACGCCGTTTCGACGTCAAACGATTTATACTGCTCTCGGAGAAGGGGAGCCGTTTAATTTCGATTGGTGCGGAGTGAAAGAGGTCCCTGTTGTGGCTGAGATGTGGAAGAAAGGGGTTAGCATAGAGGAGATGTCGGCTCATTTCAAGCGTGATCCTGATGAGGTGCTCGTCCTGTTGATGGATTTAGCACGGAATGGGCGGATCAGAAATAGGGAGGGTGGAGTATGGGGCACCTCATGATGCGATCGAAGATAAAGAGCATTGAGGAGATTAGCGAAAAATACTATGCCGCACTAGATGGAGAGGTAGGAGAGCTGACTGAAAGTGAACGAGAAATTTATGGTCAGGTGGTAACGGATTTAGAGGAACTTTATCAGTCGATGCACCTGATACTCGATATGCTCTCTGAGCTATTGAGTTATGGCGGAGAGGAGGTTGAAGAGTGAAGTTCAACATGGAGGACCTTGAGCCGATCTTGGATGGGGTACACAACGAGGAGAAAGGGATGCGTTATGTCGAGGCAGTCCCTGGTGGTGGTGGCCCCGCCTACTATGAGATGGATTTTATCTTCGCCTATGACGGGGACTATTACAGATTTTCACACGAATTTTATGAGGAGCCATGGTATCTGGTGGAAAGCCGAAAGGATGAGGTAGAGTGCCGAAAGGTGAAGAGGAACGGGTTTCAATGGTCTTCCGAGGCGTGAATGAGATTTTCTCCCTAGTAGATGTGGCTTGGGTGGACCGGGGGAACATGGAGGAGAATGAGGTTTTGGTCATTTTGAAGTGTTCACGGTGGGATTTTGAATACGATGAATGGGCAAACATCATTGTTTTGTTAGGCGACGAATCTGACGAATTTCTGGAGCGATGGGTCAGCTATAAGGAAAGAGGGGGAGCAGAACAATGCTGAAGACAGGTGATCGGGTGGTCATGTACGGGTGTGGGGAGGCGGATTTGAAAAAATTCCGTGGCAAGGTGTGGACTTGTAGATCGGATGAGCAGAGATGGACTGAAGATATCATGGTTGTTTTACTCGAAGGTTACAGGGGTTATTATGCAACGAAGTATCTGAGATTAGCCACCGAGGAGGAGATTATCAATGGCTGAACGGTACGGGTTCCAAGTGTTTCAGGGGGAGATCAAGTGATTACACACAAGACCGTGCACGTTCGTGTTGAAGATGTGGCGTACATGGAGCCAGACGAGCAGGAAGAGGTATCTGCAACGATTGTTGTAATAGCAGGAGGGAACACAAAGGGAGCGGACGTTCTGGAGTTTGCAATGCGGATGGTCTACGAGGGTGAAGTTAATGTCCAAGATAGCATCTATGTTGAAAAAGATGATAGAGGGTTCGTTAAAGGCTACATTCTGATAGGAACTGAAGGTGGAGAGTATTATTATCCTCCTGAAGAATTAGAGGGTTGTATCACAGGGGCATGGATTGTGGAGGAAGCATGATCCGCTTCACGGTGGAAGGTAGACCTGTCGCAGCTGTACGGATGACTCAAAGGTCGAAGCACGTAAGCGAACAGGCGCAGAGGTACCTTGCTTATAAGAATATAGTTGGATGGAATGCACGGATAGCAGTTCCTAAAATGATCATGGGACCCGTAAAGGTTGAGGCAGTGGCGTACCTATGTGGTGGTCAGGATATGGACGTGGATAATCTTGCGAAGTCCTTCATGGATGGACTAAACAAGATTGCGTACAAGGATGACAGACAAGTTCGAAGGCTGGAGATTGAGAAAATATCTGTTACTTCCAAGGCAGAAGAGCGAGCGGAAATCACTGTATGGGAGGTGAGTGAGGATGGAGTTGCGGGATGAGGTGTTGAAGCTCCAGACGGCGGATTTGTTGGATAAAATGCTGAAGTTCCAAGATGAGAATAGACAGTTACAGAAGCGAGTAGCAGAGCTGGAACTCGCTCTAGCTACGATGCACATCGGTGTATCGGTTCAAGAGATGGGTCGAGCAATTGCTACAACTGTACAGAGACATGAACGGATGAGAGGGTGATGGGATGGACGCAGCACTTGAATGGGTCGGACGGATGAAAGAGAGAGTAGACAGGGAGATTAGCGATCCAGAGTATCGAGCGAACCTTAAGCGGATGGTAGACAAGCTGGCGACTGATGGAGCGAAAGGAGCGAAAGAGTGTGAAGTTAGTATTGGGTTGAGTATAGCGGCGGTCTTTGATTTCTTTATGCCGGAGCTGAGAAAGGAGAGAGAATGAATGGTCGTCATCTACTACAATCCGGTGGCGTTTGAAAATAGATGTGAGATTTGTGGGGAGGATCGGCAGAGCAACTTGAGGGTGACGGGGAACTTGGTGGAATGTCAGGTGTGCGGGTATCGGTATCAATTGAAGGAGGTGGATCATGATCGGGATATGTATGAGGAGTTGATGAAGGAACAGTATTCTATTTTTGATTGAGTGGGTGATGGGGATGAGCAGGAGACGAAGAACGGAGCAGATGATGTTGTTTCTCAAGTTTTTGTTATTCAAGAAGAGACAACCACCAAGGCGATTTTCAAGGATGAGGGTTGGAAAGTATCTGTTACCCTGGCAAGCAGAATTTTTGATCAAACATAAATCCAAGGGGAGATGATTATGGGTTTTAAAGTAGGAGAGCTGTTGAGTGGAGAACTGCGGTCGTTTTCGTTTACATCTTGTGATATGAGCGTGGAAGAAGCATCTGAAATCCACAAGGACTATGGTACGAGCGGAGCGATTGTATGGGATGACGAGCTAGGTGGTTTCCGTAGTGCGACATTGGAAGAGGTGATAGAGAAGGTATCGCCATCAAACACCATGTCACCGTCAAAGATATTTCAGCACATTCTATTGTCCAACCAGATGGATGTAAGTATAGAGCTTTTGGATCAGGCATTGGAAGGGAAGGGGTCGCTCGAAGGGATGGGATTCACGTTCAAGTCGGCAGGAGACGTCTATGGGGTTGATCCGGTCTATTTGATAGCTCACTCCTTGCTGGAGACGAGCCATGGGACCAGTAGATTGGCGAATGGAGAAGTCGACGGCTATGAGGGGTACTACAACGTTTTCGGTGTAGCCGCTTACGATGGCAACGCATCAAATCTAGGCGCGGCATACGCGAAGCAGAAGAACTGGAACAATGTGAAGAAGGCCATCATGGGTGGGGCGAAGTGCATCTCGGACTGGTACACGTATTCCAGTCACGATCAGGATACGCTCTATAAGATGCTGTACAATCCAGAGAATCCAGGGGTACATCAGTATGCTACCGACATTGGCTGGGCGGAGAAGCAATCCAATATGATCTACACTATATGTAGAGACAATGGGCTTGATGAGTTGGAAGTGGAAATTGACTATCCAGTGTATAAATAAGGAGGGTGATCATGGCGAGTAAATTGTTCTTAAACTTTTGGGAAGATGCAATGATCAGGGAGCGACCACATAGAGAGGTGGAAGCGCATCGGAATCGGTTCATTTTAACAATGTTGCAGGCAGAAGGTTTGGTTCCAGAGTTCAGGGATTGTGGTCATGCGGATGAGTTTGAGGCAACTGTGGTGGTGACGCAGGGAGTAGATTGGAAGGAAACGATCAAGATTACGCTTCCTAATGGGGATGAAGTGGAGACCAAGGCGAGCAAAGCTGTTGTCCATAATATAGACGGCAATGTAGAATAACAAAACCAATGGGGGTGCAGGTATGGAATCGGTAGCAACAGAGACGAAATCGGCGAATAAGAAACCTGTGCATCGGCGGAAGGTAGAGGAGCTATTGAAGATGTACCCGATCTGGAAAGCAGCCATCGAGAACATTGAAGAGAAAATCCAGAACATCGAAGAGGATTTACCGTCTTGCACCCCTGTTTATGAAGAACGGACAAGCCAAGCGTATAGTGGGTATGTATCGGACACAGAGCGGTATGGGATTAGGAGAGCAGAGCAGAGACAACGGCTTGAGTGGATGGAGATAGAGGTGAAGAGGATCGAGCGGGCCCTTAGTGTGTTGGGTATCGATGAACGGGTGGTATTGGAGAAGAGGTATATCGATGAAAATCTGGATAAAGAGGTGCAGGACGATTTGAAGTGGGCGGAGGCGACATATCGGAGAATTAAGAAACGAGCGTTGGAGAAGGTGGCGGAAATGTTGAGTGTGGTGTAAGGAGGAGGTGTCCATGGCTGTGAGCAATATATACAAGGTATCTGAGTATCTTCTAACATATGAGTCGATGAGGCACAAGAAGCTACAGAAACTCTGCTATTACTCATATGCGTGGTATTTGACTTTGTATGGGGAAAAACTATTTCCTGAGCAGTTTGAAGCGTGGATTCATGGCCCTGTAAGCCCAGCTCTATATGCGGTGTATCGAGGAACTGGGTGGACTCTCATTCCGCAAGTAACGGAGAAACCAGAAGTCCCAGAAGGAGTAGAGGGTTTTCTCCACGAGTTATGGAATTCATATGGTCATCTGACCGGTGATGAACTTGAGTATTTGAGTAGGAGTGAAAGACCGTGGATGGAGGCGAGGGAAGGGTTGAGGGAGTATGAAGTGTCGCATCGGATTATTAGTGATGAGGTGATAGTTAGCTATTACGAGAATGAAGTGGCGTAATCAGCTGTTTTCCCCTGATTAAAATATATTATAGATATCGAGACCAAGAATCAAAAATACCGGACAGAGGGGCACATTTTGGCCCATGTCCGGTATTTTTAAGCAAAACTACGCACTTTTTTGAGTATTTTTTCTGCCCTTCGTTCAGACTCCTTTAAAGTGTGGTTTGCTTTATCGGACTTTGATAGTTTTTTGACATACTCTTCGAGAGTGATTTCGCCATCATAATACTTTTGAGTCAATGACTTTTTCATGTATATCCCCCCTTTTTATCAGTAGATGATACGGGAGATTCGTATGCAACTGCAAAATGAATCTTCTTTTTCACCTTATAAGCCATAAGTATCGGAACCAACTGGTTAGCCAAATACTTGATGATTAATATTTCGTCATCACTAAATGGATTCCCTTCACAGTCTACATTTAAAACACCCAATGATTTTTCGTTACCATTATGTAATATAGGAGCACATACTAGACAATTATAATTAGAATAACTTATGAGTTTCTGAAATGGAAGCTGAGTGTTTTTAATGTCATCACAATGTAATACTACCTTTCTGCGGAATGCTTCACCTGCGAAGGAGCCATCTATGTTTAATTTTACTTCTGAATATCTCGCTGGATAGTAGCCAGAGCCTTTTAAAATAAATAGCTCAGATTCATCATTGGGCACAAAAATAGCTATTCTGATATTTTTTCGATCTCTGTTATTGCGGAAGGTGAGTATTGCCATTAGTTCGTGTGAAATAAAATCAAGGGCTTTTTGAAAATGATCTTGATGTTCTCCTTCATTCTTGTTTTTAATTAATATGCTCAAGTTCTCCTGAGAATGCTGTCCTACTTTATAAATTTTATCAAGGACTTCTGTTTTGAACGCTGAATCTGTCTGTACAACTTTATATTCCTTAGCTAAGTGATCTAAATCTTCTTGGAGCTTATTCAGTTCTTTGTGAGGCTCAATCTTCCAGGAAAATATCTTAAAAAGTGAGATTTCATGTGCATGGTGTTGACGTTTGGAGAATGTTTTTAATATCAAAGCGACAAGAAACAAACAGACTAGAGCAAGCAGGGTATAAGTAGAGTAAGGGTATGATTTCATTAATTCGTTGATGTCAAACGTAAAAATATGGCATCCCTCCTTCTCTTTATATTTTCGATATATAAAAAATAATTCCTTCTAAATGAGTTGCAACTAATTAAGTGACCAATGTGGATGATATGATCGCTTTTTGATCGCTTTCTGATCGCTATTACCGTGAAAACCGTGCTATTATAGTAGTGTGATCGAATGCCACTAAGGGTGGCTGGGACGCTATATATTGATGATGGACACAACCCTGTTTCTCCGTTGACGCTCAAGTGTCGCTTGGGCAGGGGGAGCGGGGTTTAATTATTGTAACAATAATAGAACACTCTCATGACGAGGGTGTTTTTCTTTTGCGATGGAACAAAAACGAAAGGAGGAATAAACAATGGCTATTTTTCTATTGATACTGGCGTTTGTGGTAATTGGCGGGGTAATCGCGTATTTGTTACTTTGGATCAAAGATGAAATAGAGAGTCTCTACACCAGGCTATCGTACCATCGGGAAGTTCTGAATGAAATAAAGTCATTAGTGAAAATAAGGAAGGGCGGAGAGGAAGTAATACTTACTGACACAACGGAGGTCATCCAGTATCAGAAATGTGGGTGGATTCTTCATGATGTGAAGACGGTGCCTCTTAGAAGGTGCTACTACATTTTAAGAGCGAAAGAAAAGGTGGATGAAAAAACGATTACCATTGCCGAAGCGGACGAGCTAAAGGAACACTTGGAAAGTGGGTGGAATGTACAAGCAGTAAATCCGACGCCGGATAGGAGTGGGAAATTCCAGTACGCTTTGCGGAAACAAGGGAGTGATTAGGATTATAAATCATGAACAGACGAGTGAAGAGGCAGTTCAACCATTGGATGCAACGTTCAGTATGGATAGAGAGATTGATGTTGATCTGTGCATGAACTTAATCGAGGCACTTCAACTTATATACGAACGATCAGATGAGGATTTAAGGGAGTGGCTAGCAGGGCAACTAAGTGGAATGGTGAGATGGGCAGATTGGAGAATCCGTCAGGGTAAGGCAGGTACGTTTGACGATACCCCATTTTGAGAAGAGGTTGAGTAATGGATTTTATTGATGCTTATCGTGCATTACAAGAAGGGAAGCGTGTCTTTCGACCCGCATGGAATTGTAGGTACCGATTTTTGATGATGAAACTCGACAAGAGAGACGAAAGTGATCCGGTCTTCCAGATTTGCTTTCCGTGCTATTACGAAGACAGCGGGCTGGTCTGGGGAGAAGGCGGATTTTACAGGCTGGACGAGCAAGGGAATATACATGGTCCAGTTAAGCCGGATGAGTTCGTTATACTGCGATGGGAAACAGGGGTTGTAGAACAAGATCTTTTGGCAGAAGATTGGAAAGTTGTACAAGATGAAGACTGGTTAGAAATCGAGCTGGGTCGCGATCGATACCATTATCGTGTGGTAAGCGAGGTGAGATCATGAGTATCTACAATTTGGGTAATTCGGTGGAGGTTGAGATTAGTGTGAAAGATATTGATCTTTTCGATGAAGTATTAGGCTTACTGCGTGAGGTGCACAGCAGGTCGGAGGGTAACGAGATCGCGCAGTATATTGAGGAGAAGCTGAAGGGGATGTTAGCTGACACGTATGACTTAGATGCCGTGTTTAAAGGGATACAATGCCATCAATGCAAGGGGTGGTTCCGTGATGAAGAAGCCACTACCTTTCTACAAAAGCAAGGCGTGGAAGAAGGCACGTGAGTCGGTATTGATACGTGATAATTACCTGTGCCAGCCATGCATAGAGAAGGACAAGCTCACACCAGCAGTGATGGTGCACCACGTTGAACACCTAACGGAGAGACCAGAGCGGGCGTTGGATGAGAACAACTTAGTGAGTGTATGTGCCACGTGTCATAACAAGCTCCATCCAGAGAAGGGAAGGAAGGAGCAGGAGAGCAAGGAATACAAGGCGAGAGTGATTCAGTCGGTGGCGAATGAGGAGATGGTGTGATCCCCCCTCCCTAAAAAGTTGATAACAAGGGGGCTAGGGACCGGCAGGGGCCCATCGTTTTCATCGCACACACTTTTTTATAACGTGAGGGGGGGTATAGGATGTGACAGGATTCAAGCCGAGTAAAAATATCACATTAAAAGCAGCGAAGAACCTCTTCCAAACAGTAGCGGAAGAACTAGAAAAAGATAAAATGTTGGACGAACGAACGATTCTCATCGTGGAGAACATGGCACTCCTTGAGCAGGTCAAAGAACTTCTCTTGAAGGACATTAAAAGCCGTGGTGTTGTGGAGTTTTTCGTCAATGGAACGCAGGAAATGTGGCGTGATAATAAGTCTGTGGATAAGGTATTAAAGGTTGTTGAAGGACAACGAAAATTATTAAGCGAGCTCTGCTTGACTCCGTCATCTGCCAAGAAAATCGACGCGGAAATAGACGATGGTGATGACTTTGAAGACTACTAAATGTTGGACAACCTCTTATGCAAAAGAGGTACTTGAAGGCAAAATAATCGCCTCAGAAAAAGTGAAATTAGCGTGTAAAAGGCACTTAAATGACTTAAAAAAGCAAGAAAACGATGATTACCCGTATCGATTTGATGAAGAAAGGGCACTTCGACCCATCGGTTTCATCGAAAAGTATTGCCGCCCCTCACAAGGGGAGTACAAACGAATTAAGCTCCAACCGTGGCAGCACTTTGTTGTGGGGTCGCTCTATGGATGGGTGCATAAAGAGACAGGGTATCGACGCTTCCGTGAAGGGCTTATTTTTATTGGTCGGAAGAACGGGAAAACCACGTTGGTCTCAGGTTTATCGCTCTATGGTTGCTCGAAAGATGGCGAAAATGGAGCTAGGGTGTACCAACTAGCGAACTCCAAAGAGCAGGCAAGAGAGATGTTCGAAGAGTGCAAAGCGATGGTGGAGAAGTCGCCGATTCTGGATAAGCACTTTGACTCTCGATTGCATGAGATCCGATACAAAAAGACGATCTCCAAAATTCAACCACTTGCAAGTGATAGCAAGAAACTCGACGGGAAGAACTGTAGTTTTGGTGCGTTCGACGAAATTCATGGATATAAGGACTACAAACTAATCAATGTTATCAAGAACTCCACAGCAGCGAGGAAACAACCTTTAATAGTATACATCTCTACCGCTGGCAGTGAGTTGGACGGTCCGCTGATGGACTACTATGAGAAGGCAGATGATGTGCTTAAAGGGGTCATTGATGCAGAGCGGACTTTTTACTTTATGGCGGAATTGGATGAGGATGACGATATCGAGGATGCAACTACGTGGATCAAAGCGAACCCGAACCTCGGAGTGACGATCGATCTCCAGGAAATGATGGAGGAATGGAACGAGCGAAAGCACATCCCTGGCGAGCGAAATGACTTTATTAACAAAAGGCTTAATATCTTCACTCGTTCAGATGAGCAATCGTTTGTGGACTTTGAGATCATCAAGAGAAACAAAGATGTGGTGGATCTGTCTGAGCTGGAAGGTAGACCTTGTGTGGCGGGGTTTGACTTGTCGGATTCAGAAGACTTTACCTCTGTCTGCTTGGAATTCCCACTTGATGACGGACGTGTGTTTGTTCTTTCTCATTCGTTTATTCCTGAGAAAAAAGTCATGATAGATAATGAGAAGATTCCCTATCAGGAGTATGTCAAAGAGGGGCTTTTGTCAGTCTGCCCGGGGGAATATGTGGATTACAAGTACTTATACGATTGGCTCATTGAGCAGTCGAGAAAATACCTCATTGAGCTGGTTACGTATGACCCCAAAAATGCTTTTCGACTAGTGAAGGAAATCGAGAGCTATGGTTTTGAAACTCTTATGGTGGTTCAGGGGCATAAGACATTAAATGCGGCAATGAAAGATATAAAAAACCTCCTTCTTGATGGCAAAGTGGTATACAACAATAATCGCTTGTTCCGCTGGTACTTAAACAACATTCGGTTAGTTACTGATCGAAATAACAACTGGATGCCAACAAAGCAAGGAAGGTACCGAAAGATTGATGGATTTGCTGCATGGTTGAATGCTCACACGGAGGTTATGACCAAGATGGTCCAACCAGCAGATAGTGGGAACGTTCAGTTTGTATCCATCAATGAATTACTCAAGGGGTAAAGGAGGTGATGTATTTGTGGAATAGGATGAAAAACTGGATGCGAACCCGATTGGGTGAAGCAAAAAACAGTGTATATGAACGATTCCAAAGTTGGTTTAATCCACGGAATATTTTCGAAGAAAGGTCAAGGAGTACACTAGCTACAAATGAAACCATCTTTTCAGCGGTCTCACGCCTGTCTAATTCAATGGCATCACTACCTTTGAAGCTATACAATTCTTCTTTTGAGCAGGTGAACACGTCAGTATCAGATTTAGTTGCCTATTCGCCAAACGGTAGCATGACAGGCTTCGATTTCATCCGGACCTTAGAGGTTCATCGAAACAATCATGGGAATGGATATGCCATGAAGATGTATGACTCTCGGTATCAGATAAGGTCGCTTCATATCCTTGACCCCGAACGGGTGGAACCTGTTGTAGAGACAGGAACATTGGAGCTTTGGTACCGAGTACAAGGAGAAAAGGGACCGTATTTCGTTCACAACATGGATATGATCCACGTCAAACATATCCACGGGAATGGATACAAAGGAATTAGCCCGGTAGATGTGCTTAAGAATACGGTGGACTTTGATAAGAGTGTGCGCCAGTTTAGCTTGGATCAGATGGACGGTTCTATTCGAGCATCATTTAAGTTGAAATTTACTACTCATCTGTCGGAGACGAAAAAGGCAGAGGCTTTGGAGCATTTTAAGAAGTTTTATAAAGAAAATGGTGGGCTGCTTATTCAAGACTCTGGGCTCGAAATTGAGCCTATTGAACGACATTTCATTGACACCAAAGTGTTTGAGGTGGAACGGATCACACGGTCTAGGGTTGCAAGCGTGTTTAACATTCCGCTTCATATGCTCGGAGAAACCGAAGGAGAGAGTTACAAGAGCATGGAACAGATGGCTCTTGAGTACGTACAAGGGACCCTGCTTCCGATTGTTCGCATGTACGAACATGAGCTGAATAGGAAATTGTTGAGCGAAAAAGAGCGTAGAGATGGATTGAGTTATGAATTCAATGTAGCTGGGCTGTTACGAGGAGATGCGAAGACACGGGGAGAGTTCTACTTTAAACTACTTAGAAGTGCTGGGTTAACTCCCAATGAATTACGATCATACGAAGGTCTTCCACCGAAAGAGGGGGGAGATAAGTTGTATATCAGTCGTGACTTAGTGCCGATCGACATGCTATCAAAGGAGGTGATCGAATCGTTGAACCGCAAGGCAATCGAAGGAGGTGATCCAACTGAAGAAGTTCTGGGAAGTCAAAGCGGCATCTGATGCGAAGTCGGGCGACCTGTTGATCTACGGGGAGATCGTTTCATGGAAGTGGGACGATACGGATACAACGGCCCAGTCGTTCAAAGAAGACCTTGACGCATTGGGCGACATTGATACCTTGAATATCTACATCAATTCACCTGGGGGATCGGTGTTCCAAGGGATGGCGATATATAACATCATTCAGAGGCACAAGGCCAAGGTCAACGTTCATGTTGATGGGTTAGCAGCAAGCATCTCAAGTGTCATTGCAATGGCAGGCGATGCTATTTTTATGCCTGCAAACGCGATGATGATGATTCATAATCCCTTTACCCTGACGGTTGGGAATGCGAAGGTTTTGAGAAAAAATGCAGATGATCTGGACTTGCTTGCAACTAGTATGCGCGAAGTGTACCTCGCAAGATCAGGTGGCAAGTTGAACGAGGATCAGCTTGTTCAGATGCTCGCCGATGAAACTTGGCTCACAGCACAAGAATGTCTGGCGTATGGATTGTGTGACACCGTCGTTGAAGCAAAGAACATAGCCGCTTGTGTGGATAGTGAGTTCATGCAGAAGTACAAGAATACGCCGGAAGAGCTGTTGAAAGCGAGAGATCTACCAAAGAACAATGATCAGGATGGAAAGTTACGTCAGGAACTAATCAGTGAAGCGGAGTCGAACAAGAAGCGCATTATTAATTATCTGGAGGGACTAAGATGAATCTATATGAAGCGAAGATGAGCCTACAAACGGTAGGAGATCAACTGGCACAAACAGAAGAGAAGATTGCACTAAAAGCGGGGGATGCTAGTACCCCGATTGAGGAAGTGATGGAACTAAAGGCACATAAAGCCGAGTTGCAAGAGCGGTTTGACATCCTGAAAGAAACGCACGCACGCCTGGAAGCAAATCAAAAGGCGTTATTTGAAAAGAATAAACCGAAACTTGAGGGAGTTGCTGATTCTAAGGGGAAAATCGCCACAGCAAAAGCAGAATTCATCCGGGCAACCATTCGTCAACGCGCTATACCGGATGATGTCAAAGCGGCACTGGGAGATAACAGTACATCCGGTGGTGAAAACATCTTGCCGTCTACCATGACGAATGAACTTCTCCATGAGCCCTTTGTTAAAAACCCGTTGCGTGATATTTCTACTTTCACCAGCGTGACCAACTTGGAGATACCTAAAGTAACCTTTACTTTGGGCGATGATGGTTTCATTGCTGATACCGAGACCGCTAAAGAGTTAGCTGCGGAAGGGGATGTGGTGACCTTTGGGCGGAACAAGTTTAAAATCTTTGTTCCTATTTCTGAAACCGTCCTACTTGCTACAGATACCAACTTGGTTCAAACCGTGGACATGGCACTTCAAAGCGGGGTGGCAGCGAAAGAGAAGAAAGTGGCGTTTGCAACATCTCCTATGTCGGGAGAAGGTTCTCTTTCCTTCTATGGTGTAGGCATTAGTGCGGTAGACTCGACTGAGTTGTACCTATCTATCCGTTCGGCTATTGCGGATCTGCACGAAGATTTCCGCGACAATGCCACGGTGGTAATGCGTTATGCCGATTACATGACGATCATCGAAAAACTCGCGAATGGGAGTGCAACCTTGTATAACGCTCAACCGGAGCAGATTCTTGGGAAACCAGTAGTGTTCTGTGATGCCGCAGAAAAACCGATCATCGGGGATTTTAGGTACTCGCACTTTAACTACAGTCCGGAAATTATTTATGATCGGCAAAAGGATGTCAAAACAGGGATCGAAAACTTCGTTCTCACCGCTTGGTTCGATCACCGAATCAAGCTGAAAAGCGCATTCAGAATTGCGACAGTTACTCCGGAAGCATAAGCGAGGTGACGTTTCATGAGGCCGACAATCGAACAAGTAAAAACCTATTTGCGTATTGATGGGGCCGAGGATGATCAAATCCTCGGTCTTTTAATTGAATCCGCTGTGGAATACATGACAAACAGTGGTGTTCCCGAGAGTGATTCCAAGCTCTATCAACTAGCAATACTGCTTCATGTGGCATTGA